>CALWGF010000025.1 GCA_944379995.1 uncultured Clostridia bacterium | reverse complement strand
ATAACAGTTTGTAGGGGAGTTCTGATACTCCCCTATAAAAATGGCTATTTATCAACTGTTTGTTGTGACATAGCCATAATAAAAATACAGTCTTTTAAGACTGTATTTTTTTATTTTAATGAATTAAATTTTTCCCATATTTCAGGACGGAATTTTTTTAAATTTACAGGGGTAAATGTTTCTTTGTTTAAAAAAGCCATTAATGTTTTTCCTGTTGCTAAAAGTTTGTTATCATTTTTTCTATATACTTCATATTTTATTTCAAATTTTACAGGTGTAAGCTTTTCCATAAATGATTTTACTGTAATTATATCTCCATATTTTGCAGGACTTATATAACGACATTGTGTTTCTATAATAGGTGTCATTACACCTTGTTGTTCAAGTTGAAAATAACTTATTCCATAAAGACAAATAAGGTCTTCTCTTGCTCTTTCAAAATACACATAATAATTCGCATGGTGCACAATACCCATTGCATCAGTTTCGGCATATCGTATACGTATATCGGTTGACGTATTAGGTATATTTTTCATATCTATATCTGACATATATTTATAACCTCCTTTAATGTTTCTATAAATGATATAATGTTTTGCTATAATTTACAATATATTTAAGTTTAAAAGTGATTATTTATACTGTTTATTTTTTAAAACATATATATATAAAATGCACAAAAAACTGTGTAAAAATTATATTTTACTTGAAAAAAATGATTTTGGTGCATATACTTAAATTAAACAATCCGTTATCAGTTTAGTTATTTTTACTGTGAGGAATAAATATTACCTGTGTTTTATATTATTATTTTATTAAAAGTACATATAATGATATTGGGATTGTTTTATATTTATTTATAAATGTATTAAATCAGAAAAAGGGGTGTATGGTATGACTACATTTATAATCGGGCTTGTTATTCTTATTGTAGGTGGTTTTGCATATGGTGCATTCTGTGAAAAAGTTTTTGGACCAGATGACAGACCAACTCCAGCTATAACAATGAATGACGGTATTGACTTTGTTCCTATGAACAAATGGAAAAACAGTTTAATTGAGCTTCTTAATATTGCAGGTACAGGACCTATATTTGGACCTATTCAAGGTATTCTTTTTGGACCTATTGCATTCATTCTTATTCCTGTAGGTTGTGTATTAAGTGGTGCACTTCATGATTATATGAGTGGTATGATTTCAATAAGAGAAAATGGTGCTCAGATGCCAGGACTTATTGGTAAATACCTTGGAAAAGGTACTTTCCAGATTTATAACATTTTTGTATGTCTTTTAATGCTTCTTGTTGGTGCTGTTTTCATTTATACACCAGGAGATATTCTTGTAACTCAAATTATGGGGCAAGATGGTTCAGCTTCAAATCCTGTTGTTTGGATTGTTTACGCTATCATATTTATTTATTATTTAGTTGCTACATTATTCCCTATCGACAAAATTATTGGTAGAATATATCCTATTTTCGGTATAATACTTCTTTTATCAGCAGTAGGTATATTTGGCGGTATATTTGCACATGGATATCCTCTTACAGGTATTGGCGAAGAACCTGTATGGTGGATGAGTCTTAATACAAGTCCAATAATTCCTATATTCTTTGTAACAGTTGCTTGTGGTATCACTTCAGGTTTCCACTCAACACAGGCTACTCTTATAGCTCGTTCTGTTACAGATGAAAGAGAAGGTAAAATGACATTTTATTATATGATGATACTTGAAGGTTTCATTGCTATGATTTGGGCTGCTGCTGCTATGGGTACATATACAATGCTTGAAGAAGGCTCAGTTCTTCCAGGTGCAACAGCTGTTGTTGGTATGGTTGCTAAAGATATGCTTGGTTCAGTAGGTGGATTTATAGCACTTCTTGGTGTTGTTGTTCTTCCTATTACATCAGGAGATACAGCTTTAAGGTCATTAAGACTTATGCTTGCTGATTATCTTCACTATGACCAGAAAGAAAAATCACATCGTATAATATTATCATCTGTTATATTTATATTTGTTGCAGCAATACTTGTATTTGCTAAATTAAATGCAGAAGGATTTAATATCCTTTGGAGATACTTCGCTTGGAGTAACCAGACAATCGCTATATTTGCATTTGCTATGATTACTGTATATCTTTATAAAAATAGTAGAAACTTTATTTGTTCACTCCTTCCAGGAATGTTCTATTGTTTCATAATTTCATCATTTATTTTAAATGCAAAAATAGGATTTAACCTTCCTATGAACATTGCTTATATAGCAGGTGCTATTATTACTGCTGTTTATGCTATTCTTATAGTTAAAACAGGTAAAAAAGTAAAATCATCAAAATAAAAGAGATATTTTAGAACACAGGTCAAAAACCCCTTTATTTTAAAGGGGTTTTTATTTTTTTAATATAACTTTTACATAATCTAAATATATTTTGTATTATTAATGTATATTATAATGCGTAGACAAATGTTTATCCTATGTGGTATCATTAAAACTAGATACGTTATGAGGAGAGTGATATGACAATGAGTAATTTCAATGAATATAACATACCTATAAAGTTTGATTATTCTGAAATAACAGATGATATTAAAAAACTTGCTTCACTTTGTAAGAGTAATGACTATATAAACGAAGAACTTTATATAAAATATAAAGTAAATAGAGGATTACGTGACCTTAATGGTAAAGGTGTTCTTACAGGTCTTACTGAGATTTCTGAAATACAATCAAAAAAAGTAGTTGATGACGTTGAATATCCTTGTGAAGGTAAATTATATTTTAGAGGTTTTGATGTAGAGGAGCTTGTTTCTGGTTTTATAAAAGAAAAAAGATTTGGTTTTGAAGAAACTACATATCTTCTCCTTTTTGGTGAATTGCCATCAAAAGAACAACTTGATGAATTTAATAAAACATTAGTTAAATACAGAAGTTTACCAATAGGATTTACAAGAGATGTCATTATGAAAGCACCTAGTGATGATATGATGAATGCTCTTGCAAGAAGTGTTCTTACTTTATATTCTTATGATAAAAAAGCTAATGATATTTCAATAGAAAATGTTTTAAGACAATGTCTTCAGCTTATAGCTATGTTTCCAATACTTAGTGTATATGGCTATAATACATATAATCATTATTATAATGGCAAAAGTCTTATAATACACCCACCTAAACCAGAGCTTTCAACTGCTGAAAATATACTTTCTATGTTGCGACCAGATGGTAAATATACAGATATTGAAGCTAGAATACTTGATGTTGCTCTTGTTCTTCATGCAGAGCATGGTGGTGGTAATAACTCTACATTTACAACACATGTTGTTTCATCATCAGGAACAGATACATATTCAACTATTGCAGCAGCATTAGGCTCTCTTAAAGGACCTAAACATGGTGGGGCAAATATAAAGGTTGTTCAGATGTTTGATGATATGAAAAAGAAAATAAAAAATTGGAAAGATGAAGAAGAGGTTTGCGAATACCTTGAAGCACTTCTTGAGAAACGTGCATTTGATAACGCTGGACTTATATATGGTATGGGTCATGCTGTATATTCTATATCTGACCCAAGAGCTAAAATATTTGCATCTTTTGTAAAAAAACTTTCTGAGGAAAAAGGAAGAACAGAAGAATATGAATTATATTCTATGGTAGAAAGACTTGCTCCTAAAGTTATTGCAGATAAGAGAAAAATTTATAAAGGAGTAAGTGCTAATATTGACTTTTATAGCGGCTTTGTGTATTCAATGCTTGATTTGCCTTTGGAATTATATACACCTATATTTGCAGTTTCAAGAATTTCTGGTTGGAGTGCTCATAGAATAGAAGAATTAATAAATGCAAGTAAAATAATAAGACCTGCATATATGAATGTTTCACCAAGAAGAGAATATAAGAGTATGACAGATAGATAATATATAATTATATGGGTATTTCGTTTATCTTTTTAATATAAATGGAATACCTTTTTTATTTACTATTATTTTATTGACTTTAAAAATTCATTTTGTTAGTATCATATTAAAAAATGTAAAAATGAAGTCTATATTTTTAAAGGGGGCTAATTGTTATGGAAAATTCAATTAATAAATATATTGATTTTTTAAAAAACGATTTGGATAAAGATATAGCTAAGGTATTATTTGAAAGGTTTAAAGAACTTATTGTATCAGGAAAACTTCCACCAAATAGTATATTACCTAATGAGAATGTATTAAGTAATATGCTTGGAATAGGAAGAAGTACTTTAAGAGAAGCATATACTGCTTTGGCGGTATTAGGATTTATAAAAAGGTCTAAAGCGGGGACATATGTTAATTCTATTGATAATATAGTAAATATTGCACCATTTAGTCTTACTGTCGAAAACTCTGAAATAAATGACCTTTTAGAATTTAGGGTTATGCTTGAATGTGAGGCAGCTAGTTATGCAGCAAAAAGAGCTACTGAAGATGATATATTAAAAATAGAAACTTGTTATAAAAATATGATTGATAATAAAAATAATATAGATGTGTTTGTTGATTATGATACAGAGTTTCATGTTTTATTATGTGGGGCATCTCATAATAGTTTAATAATAAATACTATGAAAGCATCAAGACATTGTTTTGAAAAAGTTGTAAGAGGTGCATTAATAAAATCAATGACAAAAAATCCTAGGGCAATAGATGTAACAATAGATTTTCATGGCAAAATACTTTCTGCATTAAAAGAAAAGAATTATAGAGATGCTGCATCTGCAATGAAAGAACATATTTCATATGTTAATATTACAGTGAAGTATGAAATGTAAATAAATTTTATATTACTATATCAATTATAAAAAAATATTAATATAAAGTTAAATATATATTGTATTTTTATAGAAACAATGTTATAATGTAATCATATACGCAAGTAAATGACGAAAAATAGCATTTATTAAAATATTTTGAAAAAAAGTCAAAAAAAGTGTTGACTTATTTTTGAAAGTGTGTATAATAATTATTCGTGGTCAGCAAACAACAGCTGACAAAACACT
>CALWGF010000024.1 GCA_944379995.1 uncultured Clostridia bacterium | reverse complement strand
GTGCCAAAAGCGAAGTGGATATGTTTCCGAGAACGGACGTACTCAAATGACATTCATTCTGTCCTCTCAAGCCATGTTGAAACTGTTGTTTTACTCTCACGTGATTAATAATAAAATTTATTTGAATATATTTTTATTTTTAATAACCTATTATTACAAGATTTGTAATAGTAGGTTATTTTTTATATGATTATTAATTTAATAAATAACTATTGAATTTTTAATTACTATATAGTAAAATATATCGTATACGATATATCGTATACGATATATTTTATGGGAGGAAATAAAATGATTAAACCTACACAATTTAAAACGGCATCTTTAATTGTAAAACTTGGAAATGCCGTAACATATTATAGAAATTTAAAAATGAAAGATATTGAATTAACATCAGTTCAAAGTGATGCTATTATTGCTGCTTTACGAAATCCAGGTATTACAGCAGCACAATTAAAAGAACATCTTTTATTATCACAATCAACTGTTGCAGGAATAATTGCTAGGCTTGAAAGTAAAGGATTTATTGAGAAAATTACTGATAAAGATGATGCAAGAAAATCTATATTAATGCCAACAGAAGAAGGTTTGCTTTTAGAAGAACCATTAAAAGAAATTGCTATGGAAACACAACAATTTCTTGTTGAAGGTATGAGTGAAGAAGAACAAGAAGAATTTGCTCGTCTTTTACAAATAGCATTAGATAATATGAACCGTATACGTATAAATAAAAAATAATTCTTATAATTTAGTTTGGGGGAAATATTAAATGAAAAATAATAATGATTTGTTTACAACTATGCCAGTAGGTAAAGCAGTTGCAAAACTTGCAATACCTACTGTTGTTAGTCAAATTATAGTTATTCTTTATAGTTTGGCAGATACATTTTTTATTGGTCAGATAGGTGACCCTAATCAGCTTGCTGCTCTTTCAATAACTTTTCCGATTTATACACTTTTAACTGCTGTTGCCAATCTTTTTGGTATTGGTGCAAATAGTGTAATTTCAAGAAGTATGGGACAAAATGATGAAGAAACAGCAAAAAAAGCATCATCATTTTGTTTTTGGGGAAGTATTGTTGTAACAGCTGTTTTAGCAATTATACTTGCTGTTTTTATGAAACCTATATTGCTTTTTTTTGGTGCTGATGAATATACATTAGGATTTACTGCTGATTATTTATTTTGGGTATTTGTTATAGGTGGTATTCCTACTGTTGGAGGACTTTCATTAGGTCATTTAGTTCGTTCAGTTGGTAAAACAAAAGAAGCGGGCATAGGTTTAACTATTGGTGGTATAATGAATATTATACTTGACCCAATATTTATATTTATTTTTAATATGGACGTTGCCGGTGCTGCTGTTGCAACTATGATTTCAAATACTATTTCTATGATTTATTTTTTAATAATATTATTAAATATTAGAAAAACTACAATTCTTACTCTCTCTCCAAAATATTTTTCTATGAATAAAAATGTTTATTGGGCAACATTATCAGTTGGTTTTCCTGCTGCTATTTCAGTATTATTAGTTTCTGTTTCTATTTCTCTTTTAAATGGACTTTTATTAACTCATGAAGGTGGTAATATACTTTCTGCGGCATATGGTGTTACATCAAAATGTGGTACTATTGCTTTACATATAAGTATTGGTATTGCACAAGGTGTTATGCCTTTAATAGGATATAGTTATGGTGCAAAAAATCATAAACGTGTTCATGAAGTATGTCGTTTATCATTTATTATATTATGGATTTTCTCAGTTTTATTTCTTTTAATTGTACAATTAATTCCAGAAACTATTGTAAGAATATTTACACCAGATATACAAACTATTGAAGCTGGTAGCATATTTATGCGTTGTTGGTCTTGGTGTGTAATAGGTATGAGTTTATTTAATATGTATAATTCTATTTTTCAAGCAGTTGGTAAATGGAAAACATCTTTGATTTTAGCAATACTTCGTCTTGGTATAATTTTCTCAGTACTTTGTTTTGTTCTTGATTATATATTTGGTGTACGTGGTTTAATGTGGGTTCAAGCAATTACAGATACTTTGTCATATTTTATTGCTATGATTTTATATAATAGATTTAAAAAATCTATTTCTAAAGAATTTAATGTAAAAACTCCTGTTTTAGAACATACATCAAATCGTATTATTGCTATAAGTCGTGAATTTGGTAGTGGTGGTAGAACCATAGGTAAAGAAGTTGCTGCAAAACTTAATATACCATGTTATGATAGTGAACTTATTGAAAAAATTTCAATATAAAGTGGTTTTGCCAAGGAATATATTGAAAAATATGGTGAATATGCTCTTTCAGATAAATTATATGAAAATGCAGTTACTGGAAGAGGTCGTGACGGTCAATCATCTATGGATAAAATATGGCTTGCTCAGAAAAAAGTTATTACAGATTTAGCTAAAAAAGAGCCTTGTGTAATAGTAGGTCGTTGTGCAGACTATATTTTAAGAAATACCGCTGATTGTTTAACAGTTTTTATTCATGCATCAGATGAAAAAAGAGCCGAACGTATAGTATCTGTTTATGGTCAAAGAGAAGAGTCACCAGCCCAAAGATTACATGATAAAGACAATAAAAGAAGAGCATATTATGAGCTTTATACAGATACACAATGGGGTGTAGTTGATAACTATGAAATTTGTTTAGATAGTGGAAAAATAGGTATTGATTGTTGTGTTAATATAATTGTTGACTTATATAAAAATAAAGCATAATAAAAATAAAAGGCATTAACTTCTGAAGAGTTTTTGCCTTTTGTTTTTTATAATAATTTTTATTTATATATAATAGTTAGGTTATTATTTATATATATATTAATACATTTAATATATATAATTAATGTATATTATACCATTTTTATGATATACTTAAAAAATGATATTCGTTTAAATATTCACATTATAATTAACATTATTATATAAATTTAAGTTGTTAAGTATTGGAGGGGTATTTATTATGGTAGAAAAACTTATAAAAAAAGAGTTATCATTTACTAAACTTATAGTAAAGGTACAAAAAGTAGGAAAAGATTTAGTGGTTGTTATTGAAGGTGGAGATAAGCCACATATAGGTTGTACTGTATTATCTATACCAAGAGATTCTTTGAAAACTGCTGGTAGAATAAGTTGTACATCTTCTGTAATAAATATTACCGGTCATAAAGATGAAGAAATATGTAGATATATTGCGGAAGCTGTATGTAGAAGTAAACATGCAATTACTGTATGTACAGGTGGATTTCATGTAGAAAATATGTCGGAACAACAACTTAAAGAAGTTTTAGAAGTTATTCCAGAAATTATACTTGAGATATTAGAATAGGTGTGTATTAAGGAGAAATGTTTTTATGATAAATTTTGTTGTTATTGGAACTAATTTTATAACAGATAAACTTATAGATGCAGTAAATAAGTGTGATGGTTTAAATCTTTATGGTGTGTATTCAAGAAGTTACGAAAAAGGTTTAGAATTTGGTAAAAAATATAATGTTACAAATATATATACTGATTTGAATATTCTTGCTAATGATAAAAATGTAGATGCTGTTTATATAGCAAGTCCTAATGGTATACATTATAAACAAGCAAAAATTATGCTTTCCAATAAAAAACATGTTTTATGTGAAAAGACTATTGTTTCAAATAGTTATGAACTTGAAGATATTATAAATTTAGCATATGAAAATAATGTAGTTCTTTTAGAAGCTATGCGTTCTACTTTTGATGAAGGTTTTAAAAGTATAAAAAATAATATTCATAAACTTGGAAAAATAAGAGGTGTATTTTTTGAATATTGCCAATATTCTTCAAGATATGATAAATATAAAAATGGAATTATTGAAAATGCTTTTAAACAGGAACTTTCTAATGGTGCTTTAACAGATATTGGTGTGTATTGTGTTCACCCTCTTGTTGATTTGTTTGGATTACCTAATGAAATAAGTTCTGTTTCTACAAAACTTGAAACAGGTGTTGATGGTGCTGGTGTAATAACAGCAAAATATAATGATATGATTGCTATTTTAAGTTATTCAAAAATATCTCAAGGATATATACCTAATCAGATACAAGGTGAAAATGGTACAATGACTATTTCTAAAATTGCTGACCCAGATGAAGTTATTATAAATTATAGAAATGGAGAGAAAGAAGTAATTCATAAACTTGAATGTAATAATAATATGATTTATGAAGTAAAAGAATGGAAAAGACTAATAGAAGAAAAAGAAATACATCATAAATACATACAAAATTCAATTAATGCACTTAAAATTATGGATACTGTAAGAAAACAAAATAATATATTATTTCCTTCAGATAGTATATAAATATGATAATTAATTATAATATTAAAAATAAAAAAAACGGGTTTTATAATCCGTTTTTTTATTTAATAGTTATAGTTATATATCTATAAAACATCTTAAAAATAAATAAAAAATTATTCCTATAATATAACTTTATTTGTATAAAATTTTAAAATTATATTTATAATTACAATTTTATTTTGTTTATATATATATAATTTTAAATTAAACTTGTAAAAAAACACTATATATGGGATAATATTAAGATAAAGTATAGATATAATAAGATTTATTTTTATTGTTATATAGGAGAGTTTATATGAAAGAAATTCATAGTATGTTAGACAAGCATATTGATAAAATAATAAATGTTTGTGAAGATATATATAAAAATCCTGAACTTGGATATAAAGAGTTTAGAACACGAGAAAAGGTTATTGAAGTTTTAAAAGAAATGGAAATACCATATAATGATTGTGCTTATACAGGGATTATTGCTGAAATCAATTCTGAAAAAAAAGGTCCGCATATAGCTCTTATATGTGAGCTTGATGCTGTACCTACACTTAATCACCCTTATGCAAATAAAGAAGATAATGCTGCTCATACTTGTGGACATTATGCACAAATAGGAGTAATGCTTAGTGTTTTTATAGCTTTAAAAGAAGCTCAAACACTTAATGAACTTTGTGGTAAAGTAACACTTGTTGTTACTCCAGCAGAAGAATTTTGTGATATGGATTATAGAAAAAAACTTATCGCAGAAGGAAAAATTTCACACCCTTCAGGTAAACAAGAAATGATTTCTCTTGGTGTATTTGATGATGTTGATATAGTGCTTTCTTGTCATGCAATGGGACTTGATATGAACCGTTATCATGCAGAAATAGGTGCAAGTCTTAATGGATTTATTGGTAAAAGAATAGTTTTCCATGGTCAAGCGGCTCATGCAGGAAGTAACCCTTCTGGTGGTATAAATGCTCTTAATGCTGCAAATCTTGCTATGACTGGTATAAACTTCTTAAGAGAAACTTTCAAAGAAGAAGATGCTATAAGAGTGCATTTTGTTATGTCTGAAGGTGGACAAACAGTTAATACTGTTCCTTCAAGAACACAAATTGAAATGTATGTAAGAGCAAAAACAGTAGATGCTATATTTGAAACAAATAGAAAAGTTGAAAGAGCATTAAAAGCTGGTGCATATGCAATAGGTTGTGATTTAGAAATTCAAGATACACCGGGATATTTCCCTCTTTCTCAAGACGAAAATCTTACAGAACTTGTAAAAGAACATATTCTTAAATATATGGATAAAGATATGGTTGCACAAGGTACACATGGCTTTGCCTCAGGAGATATGGGAGATATTTCAATGATGTGGCCAACAGTTGAAATAGGTGTTGCTGGTTTTGTAGGAACAATGCATGGTGTAGATTTTAAAACAGCTGATTATGAACAGGCATATAAAGTTCCTGCACATTATTTTTCAGATACAATTATTGACCTTCTTTCAGAAGGTGGTAAAAAGGCTTACAATATTAAAAAAGAATTTAAGCCTGTTATGAGTAAAGAAAATTATCTAAAACTTTTAGATGATTTGAATAAAACAACTATTTATAAGAAGGAGAATGAAGTTTTATGAAAAAAAGATTATTAAGTGTTTTTGCAATTGCTGTAATGACAGTATCAATGCTTGCTGGTTGCGGAAGTAGTACAGATAAAAGTGCTGATACAAACAATAATAATGCAGCAACAACAGAAGAAACTGGTGACAAATTAAAAGTAAGTCTTCTTGTTACAGGTTCATTTGGTGACAAAGCATTTAATGATTCAGCTCAAGAAGGTATGGAAAAAATCAAAGCTGAGTTAAGTGACAAATGTGATGTTGAAATGATAGAAATGGGTAATGACAAAACAAAATTTGAAGGTTCACTTCTTGATGCTTCAGATTCAGATGCTGATGTAATTATTGTTGGTACATGGGATATGAAAGAAATACTCGAAACAGTTGCACCACAGTACCCAGATAAAAAATATATTATATTTGATACAGATGTAGACTACTCACTTGGTCTTGAAAATGTATATTCAATGAGCTACAAACAGAATGAAGCTGCTTTCCTTGCAGGTGTTCTTGCTGCTGGTGTTACAACATCAGATATGGAATTTGCTAATGAAGAAGCTAAAATTGGTTTTATTGGTGCAAAAGATACAGCAGCTGTTATTAATGACTCTGCAGTAGGATATATTGAAGGTGCTAAGTTTATGAACCCTGATATTAAAGTACTCGTATCATATGTAGGTTCATATACAGACTCTGCAACAGCTAAAGAACTTGCTCTTACACAGTATTCAAACGGTGCTGACTGTGTATTCGTTGCAGCTGGTCCTGCTTCTGTTGGTGTTATTGAAGCTGGTGCAGAAAGCCAGAAATATGTTATTGGTGTAGACTCTGACCAGGCTCTTGCTTATGAGGGTAAAGAAGAAGCTAACTATATTATATCATCAGCTATAAAAGGTGTTGGAATAAGTCTTTACAACTCAATCGAAAAAGACCTTGAAGGCGAACTTCCTTATGGAACATATGAACAGCTTGGACTTAAAGAAGGTGCAGTTGGTCTTGCAGAAAATGAAATATATACATCAACAGTACCAGAAGATATAAGAGCAAATGTTGATGCGGCTGAAGAAAAAATCTTAAATGGTGAAGTTACAGTAAGTACAGCTTACGGAATGGACGAAGCTACATTAGATGGAATAATAAACAGCGTTCAGTAAATTTTGTATTTTAAAGCTGCTGCATAAATGCGGCAGCTTTATTTGATTAATAAAAAATTTTTTATGAAAGGAAATGCTAATATGGAGCAACATTTTATACTGGAAGCACGCAATGTTACGAAAGTATATCCGGGTGGCGTTGTTGCCAATCATAATGTAAACCTTCAAATAATGAAGGGCGAAATACATGCTCTTGTTGGTGAAAACGGTGCTGGAAAATCAACACTTATGAAAATGCTTTTTGGAATGATAAGCCCAACAGAAGGAAGTATTGTTGTTGATGGAAAAGAAATGCATTTTTCTTCTTCTAAAGATGCAATAAAAGCAGGTCTTGGAATGGTTCACCAACATTTTATGCAAGTACCTTCAATGACTGTTGCAGAAAATCTTATACTTGGTGCTGAAACTGGTACAAGTATAAAAATTGATAGAAAAAAAGCTGTTGAAATTACAAAAGAACTTTCTGAAAACTATAATCTTAAAGTTGATGCAGAGGAAAAAGTTCAAGATATTTCACTTGCTATGCGTCAAAAACTTGAGATACTTAAGGCTCTTTATAGAGGAGCTCATATACTTATACTTGACGAACCAACAGCCGTACTTACTCCACAAGAAACAGAAGAACTTTTTGAACAGTTAAAACTTTTAAGGGATAAAGGTCATACAATAATATTTATTTCCCATAAATTAAATGAAGTAAAAGCTCTTTGTAATCGTATGACAATACTTAGAGATGGTAAAACAATGGGAACATACGATATATCAGACCTTGATGAAAATGAAATATCACGTCTTATGGTTGGTAGAGATGTAAGTCTTGATATTGAAAAAGAAGATGCTGATTTTGGAAAAACTATATTCTCAGTTAAAAATATTTCTTATACAGACCATTTTGGAAAAACAAAAGTTGATAATGTTTCATTCTCAATAAAAGAAGGACAAATTCTTGGTATTGCTGGTATTGACGGAAATGGTCAATC
>CALWGF010000023.1 GCA_944379995.1 uncultured Clostridia bacterium | reverse complement strand
TTTTTTGCATTATCACTCCGCTAAAGCTTGTACTGACCACCGGCCTAGCCGGAGGTTTTATTGATAAACAAAAAAACACCATCTTAATAATAAGATGGTGTTTAATATATTAGATTAATTCAAATTATTCAGCTGGAGTTTCTTCTGTTTTTTCTTCAACAGCTGGAGCTTCAGCAGCTTTTTTTGAAAGACTGATTTTTTTCTGTTCTGGGTTAACTTCAAGAACTTTAACTTTGATAACTTCACCAATTTTAAGTTCATCTTCTGGTTTAACAACATGTTTTTCAGCAATCTGTGAAATATGAACAAGTCCGTCTACTCCTGGTTCAAGTTCAACGAATGCACCAAATGGTACCATACGAACAACTTTACCTTCAACAACTGTTCCAACAGCATATTTTTCAACAGCTATTTTCCATGGGTTTTTGTCAGCATCTTTAAGAGAAAGTGAAATTTTTCCTTTTTCTTTATCAACTTCAAGAACAATAGCTTCTACTGTCTGTCCTTCTTTTAATACATCTTTAGGGTTTGATATACGTCCCCATGACATTTCTGAAATATGGATAAGTCCATCAATTCCACCAAGGTCAACAAATGCACCAAAGTCTGTAAGTCTGCTTACTGTACCTGTAACTTTTTTACCTGCTTCAATTGAATCAAATAAAGCAGCTTTCTTTTCGTTAGCTTCTTTTTCAATAAGAGCTTTACGTCCACCGATTATACGGTTTTTAGCTCTATCAAGTTCAATAATATTGAATGAAAGTTCTTGGTCTTTAAATACACTAAGGTCATCAACAAATTTATTTGAAACCTGTGAAGATGGTATAAATACACGAACTCCATTAACAACAGCTATAAGACCGCCTTTAACAACGCTTGTAACTTTTCCTGTAACAACAGCTTTTTCATTATAAGCAGCTTCAATTTCAGCTAAGCCTTTCTGTGCTTCAATACGTTTTCTTGAAAGTAATACATTACCTTCTCCATCATTTACACGAACAACAAATACTTCAATTTCATCTCCAGGTTTTACTACCTCACTTGGGATAACATTAGCATCACTGCTAAATTCGCCTCTTGAGATAATTCCGTCTGATTTATATCCAAGGTTTACAGAAACCTCTTCATTCACTACATTTAAAACAGTTCCTTTAACTATATCGCCAGTGTGTAAACTTACAAGAGACTGATTCAATAATTCTTCAAATGAAAGTTCTTCCCCTTCCTCAATATTTACATTTCGAGTTTCTAATTCGCTCATACTACTAATTACCTCCTTAATTATTGCTGATGGGGTTGATGCACCAGCAGTTATTCCTATTTTATCATTACTATGGAAAATATTCAACACTAAATCGCAAATAGTTTCAATGTAATACGTATTCTGACAATATTTTTTACAAATTTCATAAAGCTTTTGAGTATTAGAGCTACTCTTGTCACCTATAACAATCATTTTATCTACTTTTTGTGAAAGTTCAACAGCTTCTCTTTGTCTTTCATCAGTAGCTGAGCATATAGTATTGTATATTTTTATATTATCTATACGTGATTTTACAGCCTTTGTTATTTCTTCAAACTTGCTTCCTCTAAAAGTTGTTTGTACTACAAGAGTTGTATCCTTTTCCAAATTTATATTAATATTTTCAACTTCTGAAATATCTTCTATTATTGTAGCTGAATTTTCACACCAACCATTTATCCCCATAACTTCAGGGTGTTTTGAATTTCCTATTATTATAATATTATTACCTTTATCAAAGTTTTCTTTTACTATATTATGTATTTTTTTGACAAAAGGACAAGTTCCATCTATATAATTTATGCCTTTTTTTTCAAGTTCATCATAAAGATACTTTCCAACCCCATGAGAACGTATTACAACTGTTCCTTCATCAATACCATTAAGACTTTCTATAACTTTTACACCTTTAGACTCTAAATCTTTTGTAACCTCTTTATTATGTATAAGAGAGCCATATGTATATATTTTTCCATTTCCAATTTGATTATAACAAGACTCTATTGCTCTGTTTACACCAAAACAAAAGCCAGCTGATTTTGCTACTATAATTTCCATTTATTATTCCTCCGTTCTGAGTTTTTCAACCTCAGACATAATTTCACCTGTTATTTGTTCAAGAGTTTCAGTTCTTACACGTTTTCCTCTATATTCATCAAGATTAACAGGTTTTCCATAATTTATTCTTACTTTTGAAAAAAGTTTAAAATTTCCTGAAATTCCGGCAGGTATTACAACAGCATTACCTTTAAGTGCAAAAAGTGCCACTCCTGCTTTAGGGTCATTAACTTCTCCTTCTTTAACACGTTTACCCTGTGCAAATATACCTAAAACTTCACCTTTTTTTAATATTTCAATGGTAGTCTTAAATGTTTTCATATCAGCAGCATTTCTATCAACAGGAAAGGCATGCAATCCTTTCAAAAGTTTTTTCATAAAAGCATTATTAAAAAGTTCTTTTTTTGCCATAAAGTTTACAGGGCGTTTAACATATATAGCAGCTGCAATAGGGTCAAAATTGCTACTATGATTTGCACAAATTATAACCGGTCCTTCTTTTGGTATATTTTCCAATCCTTTAACTTCAACTCTAAACATAATAAGAAACATAAGTCTTAGGGCATATTTTGCTATATTATAAAACATGTTATCCTCCATTATATTAAATAATTTTTTCTTTTATAATATTTGAAATTTTTTCTGTAACCTCATTTATTGTCATTCCTGTTGTATCAATTTCAATAGCGTCATCAGCTTTTTTTAAAGGATTATGTTCACGATTTATATCATTATAATCTCTTTTTTTAATCTTTTCTTTTACCTCATCAAAATCAGGATTTTCACCAAGTGCTTTAAGTTCTCCAACACGTCTTATTGCTCTTTCTTCAACACTTGCATTAAGAAATATTTTAACTTCTGCATTAGGAAGTACATTTGTACCTATATCCCTACCGTCCATAATTACAGATGTACCTTTTGCCATATTTCTTTGTATTTCAACAAGTTTTTCTCTAACAGCAAGTATTGCTGCAACATGTGATGCTGCTTTTCCTGCTTCTTGTGTTCTTACTTTAAGTGTAACATCTTCACCGTTTAAAAATATTGTTTGTCCATCAATATTTGCTTTTATATCCATTTTTATATTATCAAGAACACTTTCAACAGCTTTTTCATTTTCTGTATCAATACCATTTTCAATACAATAAAGTCCAACTGTACGATACATAGCACCTGTATCTATATAAACTATATTCATATTTTTAGCAATAAGTTTTGCAACAGTACTTTTTCCACTTCCAGCAGGTCCATCAACTGCAACGGCAATATTTTTCATATAACTTTCCCTCTTTCGATTATTTTGCAAGGTCTGGTCTTAAAACCTTAGCTCCTTCAAGATAAATATGTTTTACATCTTTTTGAGAGCAATCTTTTTCACATGTATACATAACTCTTATACATTTTTCAAGACTACCTTCAATATCAAGTTCCTGATAACAAAGAAGTGCTGCCTGTGTTATTCCTATTTTTCTTGCAGCAACAGCAGGATAAACTTTATTAAGGTCTTTTGTCATAGTAAAAACTATTGATACAATATCTTCATCATTTATATTATTAGCCTCATTTATGGCTTTTAAAAGCATTTCTGTTTTATTAAGTATTTCTTCCTTTGAGTTTTCATTGGCTGTTATAGCCCCTCTTATACATACTACTGACATTAAAAATTTCCCCCTTATTATTCAAGTGCATACATACCTGCACAATATCCTGTTGAAAATGCAATTTGAAGATTAAAACCTCCTGTATATGCATCAACATCTATAACTTCACCAGCAAAGTGAAGATTTTTTATTATTTTTGACTCCATAGTAGCAGGATTTAATTCATCTGTATTAACTCCACCACTTGTAACAACAGCTTCATTATATCCTGTTGTACCTGTTATTGTCACTGTAAGATTTTTTATAAGTCTACAAAGATTTTTTCTTTCCTCTTTTGTTATATCGTGAACTTTCTTTTCAGGTGAAATATTTGAAAGTTCTATTATAACAGGTATAAGTTTTTGTGGAAGCAAATCATCAAGAGCATTTTTAAAATCTTTATTTATATATTTTTCAAAATCTCTTAAAAGTCTATCATCAAGTTTCTTTTCATCAAGAGCTGGTTTTAAATCTATTGAAAGAGTATTACCTTCATCAAGTTTTCCTAAAAGATGTCTACTTGCACTTAATATTACAGGTCCACTTACACCATAATGTGTAAAAAGCATTTCTCCAAAATCTTTATATACAGTTTTACCTTTGTTATTTTTAATAACTATTGATATGTTTTTAAGACTAAGTCCCATAAGTCTTTCACACCAATTTTCTTTAGCACGAAGTGGAACTAAAGAAGGATAAAGTTTTGTAACAGTATGTCCCATTTCTTTAGCAAAACGGTATCCATCACCTGTTGAACCTGTTCCCGGATATGAAAGTCCTCCTGTTGCAACTATAACAGCATCACCATATATTTCATTGCCATTTGCAAGACATATTCCTTTTACAACACCATCTTCTGCAATTATATCTTTTACACAACTTTCAAGATGAAGTTTAACTTTATTTTTCTTTACATATCTTTCAAGAGCCACAACAATATCTCCCGCCTTATCAGATACAGGAAATACTCTGTTTCCTCTTTCAACTTTTGTTTTAACACCAAGGTTTTCAAAAAACTCTATTGTAGCTTTACTATCAAGTGTATAAAAAGCACTATACATAAAATAAGGATTACCCGGAATATTGTCCATAAAATCATCAATATCCCCTGCATTTGTAACATTACATCTGCCTTTTCCTGTTATATATATTTTTTTACCAAGTCTATTATTTTTTTCATAAAGATGCACTTCATGTCCATTTTCCCCTGCACGACCTGCTGCTATAAGACCTGCTGCACCTCCACCTACAACTATTATTTTTCCCATTTTACACCTTCCTATAATTTATTCATTTTCTAAATGGGCTCTATCATTAAGTGTTCTTAAAAGTTTTTTTCCTTTATCATTTACTTCAATAAGTGATATAGATGCATTATCAATCCATATTTTTCTATAAAAATCTCCTGAAAGTTCCATTAAATAAAGACACATAATTTTCAAAAGACCACCATGAGATACTATAAGTACATTTTTTCCTTTATCCTCATTAAATATTTTTTCAAGCCCTTTAATAATTCTTTTTTCTACATTTTTAAAAGAACCATCTCCCGGAAATGGGTGTGCTGGAGGATTTTCAAAAAATTTTGTAAATGTTTCTCCATATTTTTCTGTAAGTTCAGAAACTGTTCCACCTTCCCATTCTCCAAAATTTATTTCTTTGAAATTTTCAGTTATAATAGGTGTAATTCCTGTTACTTTTGAAATAGGTTCTGCTGTTTGTATTGCTCTTTTAAGAGGAGAAACATATATTTTATCTATATTTATATTTTTAAATCTTTCTCCTAAAAGCTCTGCTTGTTTTATTCCAACATCAGAAAGTTCAATATCTGTCCAACCTTGATACCTTCTTTCTGTATTCCATATAGTTTCACCATGTCTAACAAAATATATTTTAGTTTTCATAATTAACCGCCTTTAAATAAATTTATGTTCTAAATATTATAATCCAATATGTAGCTGTATTCAACCTTACAAAAATATAAAAACCGAAGTAAATATACTTCGGTATTAAATATTATAAATTTTTAAGATATCTTATTTCTTTTTCTGTAAGGTATCTGTATTTACCTTTTGGAAGGTCACCAAGTTGTAAATCTCCAGTAGCAACTCTTTTAAGCATAGCAACAGGGTGTTTTATAGCTTCACACATTTTTCTTACTTGTCTATTTCTACCCTCTTTTATTATTATTTTAGCATAACAATACTTTTCTTCTTTTTCAATTATTTCTATTTTTGCAGGAAGTGTTTTTCTTCCATCAACATGAACACCATGTTTAAATTTATTTATATCATTTATATCTGGAGTTCCAAAAAGTTTTGCAATATATGTTTTTTCTATTTCATGTTTTGGGTGTGTAAGTTTATATGTTAAATCACCATCATTTGTAAGAATAAGAAGACCTGATGTATCATAATCAAGACGCCCAACAGGAAATACTCTTTCTTTAACTTTTACAAGGTCTGTTACAGCTGGTCTGTTAAATTGGTCTTTAACAGTTGTAACAAAGCCTTCTGGTTTATTAAGCATTATATAAACAAATTTTGTTTCAGCTTTTACAACTTTTCCATTATATGTTACAGTATCTGTTTTATCATCAATTTTTGTACCAAGCTCTGTAACAACTACACCATTTACAGAAACTTTTCCAAGTTTTATAAGTTCTTCTGATTTTCTTCTTGATGCAACACCTGCATCAGCAAGGTATTTTTGTAATCTTACTTGCATAATTACCTCCTTATTTTAAAAAATGCCGGTAAAAACCGGCATAATTATATTATTATATTTCTTTTGCATCGCCCCAAACTCTATCAAGGCTATAAAATTCTCTTTCTGATTTATTGAAAAGATGTACAAGAAGATTACCAAAATCAAGTAATATCCATGTACCACCTGTATATCCTTCTGAATGATGAAGTTTATATCCTTCTTTAAAAAGTTTTTCTTCAACCTCATCAGCCATAGCTCTAAGCTGATTAGGATTGTTACCACTAGCAATAACAAAACAGTCTGCAACATTTGAAAGTCCTTTTATATCAAGAACTTTTATATCCTCTCCTTTTTTATCTTCAAGAGCATCTCTTGCTATTTTTGCTGCATCTAAAGTATTAATCATAAATTTCCTCCTTATTTGTTTTTATAATATTCCAAAGCCTCTACTGACAATGGGTGAAGCTTCATATTTCTTTCATTTACATATTCAATAGTATGTTCAAGTATAAATTTCATAGCCAAATCAAGGTCAATATAAGCAAGTCGTCTTGCTTCTTCAAGACCTTCAAAAGGCTTTCTGTTTTCTTCTATATAGTCTGCAATAAATACTATTTTGTCAAGTAAAGACATTTTTCTTTTACCTGTTGTATGATATTTTATTGCATTAAGTATCTCCTCGTCATCAACAAGATACTCTCTTTTTGCAACCTCTGCACCAAGTAAAGGGTGTGCAAGGTCCATTTGAGATTTTATTATATCATCAAGTTCAATATGATATTCTTTACATAATCTCTTTTTAAGCTCTAAAGGATAATCCTTAGCACAATCATGAAGAAGTGCAGCAACTTCTGCTTTATCTTTTGTTTCTTCATTACCATATATTTTTGCAAGTTTTTTAGCTTCTTTAACAACACCAAGTGTATGTATATATCTTTTTACTGAAAGTGAAGATTGAAGCTTTTCTTGCATAACATTTTTATCAAGCATAAATTTCACCTCTGATTTAACAGGCTTTTTATATAAACCAAATTTTTCTATATATTCTTCAACACTTTCTGGAAGAAGATATTTTATAGGTTGTCCAGCAGCAACTCTTTTTCTTATATCTGAAGAAGATATTTCAAGGGCAGGTACTTGCATATAGTATATTCTACTTTTATATTTACCCATTATTTCCCCTATTTCTTCATAAAGTTTATTTTTATTATACCCAGGACGTGTAACAGCAATAAAATCACAAAGACTGAAAAGCTTTTCAGGATTTTTCCAAGTCATTATTTGTTCTATTGCATCAGCACCTGTTATAAAATATATATGCACATCAGGTCCACATAATTTTCTAATTTCCTCTATTGTATCAACTGTATATGTTCTGCCTTTTCTGTCAATCTCTATTCTTGAAGTAAGAAAATTTTTATTTCTTACTGTGGCAAGTGATGTCATCATAAATCTTTGTTCATTTGGTGTTACTTTTTCGCCCTCACCATTTTCTTTCATATATGAATGACCTGTTGGCATAAAAATAATTTTATCAACATTGAAACGATGTAATACAGCTTCAGCCGTAGCAAGATGACCATAATGTATAGGGTCAAAAGTTCCTCCCATAATAGCTATACTTTTATAATTTTGTAACTGTTCCTGATTGGTATACATTTAATTCCTCCAAGATAATAAAAAGCCAAATTTTAAAATAATTATAGATTAAAGTATACTATTAAAACAGAATTAATTCAAATAAAATCATTAAAAAACGCCGTTCTCAAAATAAAGAAACGACGATTTAAAAAATTATTTCTTAGGTAATTCTATAACAGGTTTTGTTTTTGATTGTCTAAAAAGCACAAATTTATTTCCTATAACCTGTACAACATCTGAATGAGTTCTTCCTGCTATTGTTTCAGCAACTTCTCTTGCACCAAGAAGATTATTGTCAAGAACATTAGCTTTTATAAGTTCTCTTGCTTCAAGGGCATTGTCAATAGCTTCTGTAAGCTCTGGAGTAACACCTGCTTTTCCTACGTGAAAAATTGTATCAATAGGGTTTGCAAGTCCTCTAAGATATGCTCTCTGTTTACTTGTTAACATATATTCTTTCCTTTCTATATAATATAAATTATAACTGCTTTGTTCATCTAAATGAAGATTTTACAATATTTTAATATATTTATCAACAGTAAAAATAAAAAAAGTACAAATTATTAATTTTCATTATTTAAAATAGAATATGAGCAATAATTGCAATAATAGGAAGTGTAACAATAGTTCTTTCAATAAATATTATAAATAAATTTCCTAAAGAAACAGGTATTTTACTTCCCATAATTATACTTCCTATTTCAGACATATATATAAGCTGTGTAACAGATGTTGCAGCAACAACAAATCTTGTTATTTCGGAGTCAATTGTACTAGCCATTACAGAAGGAAGAAACATATCTGCAAAACCTACTATAACTGTTTTAGAAGCCTCTGCTGCATTAGGTATATTAAGCAATTCATAAAAAGGTATAAATGGCTTTCCAATCCAAGTAAATATAGGTGTATAATTTGCTATTATAAGAGCAACAGTACCCATTGCAAGTATAACAGGAAGTGTACCAAACCACATATCAAATACATTTTCAAAACCTTCAATAAAAAATGCTTTTATACTTTTACTATGTTTTGCTTTTTCCATAGCTTTTTCAAGTCCCCATTTTGCTGGTGTATAACCTTCTGGTATATCTTCAACAAAAACCTGTTCACCATTATATATATCTGGTATTTTTGATAAAGGCGGAAGTTTAGGAACAACTATTGCTGCCACAATTCCTGCAAAAGCAACTGTAATATAAAATGGTATAAACATATGAGAAAGACCAACTTGACTTATTACAACAAGGCTAAATGTAATACTTACAGCAGAAAAAGTTGTAGCAATAACAGTAGCTTCTCTTTTACTATAATATCCATCTTCATATTGCTTTGATGTAAGCAATACTCCAATAGAACCATCTCCAAGCCAACTTGCAACACAATCTATTGCACTTCTTCCCGGAAGATTAAATAATGGACGCATAACTTTTATAAGTAATGCTCCAAAAAAGTCCAAAAGACCAAAATTTAAAAGCAACGGTAAAAGTATTCCTGCAAGAAAAAATACACATACAAGTATAGGCATAAGGTCATTTATTACAAGACCACCTGTTGCTTCTCCTATTATAAATTCTGGTCCAATATTAAAATATATCATTGTTGCAAAAATAAAACCTAAAATACGTATAAAAAACCATACTGGTGAAGGTGAAAAAAGATTTTCTAAAGGTTTTATCATTTTTATAGCTTTAAACGAAAATATTTTATGTAGCATTGTTATTATAGCACTTAATGAAATAAGAATATATATTATTGTAAGTGATTTATTACCCATAAATTTAAGAATACCATTTGCCATAACAGCAACAGGTATTGTAAGATTTCCGTCACTATTTACAGGTGTTACAAATAAAAATATCCCTATCAAAGACGGTATCAAAAACCTATAAAAGTTTTTATTCTTAATAAACTCCATTATTTCCTCCTTATATAGTATATCGTTTTAATTATTTTTAAAATACTGTATAAGACTTTACATAAAAATATAAATTTAGTCAATGGAAAAATGAATATTTTTGCATATTTACAATTATTTTTTTGTATTTTATTCAAAATATACAAAAAATGTATTTTAAAAATATTATAGAATAATATAATATACTTACTATATCTGTATAAAAAATTTTTATACATGAATAGTTTTTATATTTTTTATATAAAAAGATACCCAAAATTATTTTATGGGTATCTTTTAAGTAATTATATTATATTTTTAGCTATTCTTTTAACTAACTCATCACCAAACTTATAACACAAAAGAAAGTTTATTGTATTATCTTCAAGACTTAAATTATTTTTTAATATTGTTACTGCTTCATCAACTGTCATATTGTTATTATCCTCTTTTATTTTAATTAAAAGTTTATCCCATTCATTTTTATTATTAACATAATATAAAGGGCATTTCTTACCTGTAACATCATAATGTCGTATTATATCTATATTACCATATCTTGAAATTATATCTTTACAAAGCCAAATAAGGGAATTTATAGTACTTTCATTAAATTTACCATCTGAATTAGGGTGACAACATTCTATACCTATATAGTTATAATTAGCATTAGAAGCATGATAAGCAACTTCATTTTCTGGAATACACATTATTATTTCACCATCTAAACCTATAATATAATGAGATGATGCATATGTACCATTACCATTTTTAAGATTTTCAAAATAATTTCTATTTGCCAAAGCAGATGTATTAGGATTACCAACATAATGTATAACTATACCTTTTATATTACTCATACCAATAGCAGGTCTGCTATACTTATTAATAGTTAAAAGCATTTTATTTATATTCATCACTACCTCCTATTGTAATTTCAGCACTATCATTAATAATATCATCACATATTTTCAAACCTTTTATAAGAAAATCTGGTAATTCAATACCTATTTTTACAGTATTCTCAAGTATACTTCTTATTTCATTTACTATATAACTTGAAAGCACAAAATAACCTAAAAAATTCATAAAAGAAAGTTGTAAACCAATTATATTACCCATTTTTTCAAATGAAAATCCAATATAAAATGATATTAAAATAACAACCCAATACCATACTTTTTTAACAATTCCTTTTGCTCCTATTTTAGAACTTTCTTCATTATGTATATATGCACAATACCAACCACTAAGCCAATCAATAATATTCATAAAAATTAAACCTATAAAAAGAAACCATGCTGGTCCAAAAACAGAAGATAATATTGTCACAAAAGCACCACCTACCATATTAATTTTACTAAATGCTTTCATGAATTAATTACACCTCCGAAAAAGGAACACCTGTAATTTCTTCAAATTCTTCTTCTGTTATTTTATTTAATTCAACATATCTTCTAAGCTGGTCTTCTCTAACAAAATTCATCATATATCTTCTTTTTAAAACCTCAAACAATTCACTCATTAATATATCACCCCTTCAAGTATACTAAGTTCAATATCTGTAATTTGTTGTGCCATAATAGTTCTTTCTTCCTGTGCCTCAAAAAGAGCAAGTTCAATATCTGTTTGTTTTTGACCTATAATCTCTAAAGGATTATCATAGTCAAATACTTTATTTCTCCATTCATCTTTCCATATATTTTCTTCAAAATCATATTTTCTTCCCATAAAACTCATATCATAACAGTCAATAGGAATACAATATGGATTATTTTTAAAATTTGTTCCTGTATATGAAGAAATTCCAATACAATATCCTTCATAGTCTATATTTGCAAAATACATTTTTATCCCCCCTTAATTAAATTCTATAACTTGCCAAGTACAACGTGGTAAATATATATATGCATTATTACTGTTCATTTTAACAAGGTTTCCAAAAAATCTTATAGTTTCTTCATCTTTAAGATAAGCAACAGTATTTGTTACATAACAGACGGAATTTCCACCACCAGTACTATATAATCCTGAATTAAAAATCAATACTGATTTATCAAAATTTACAGGTTGTATTTTTACATCAATATATGTACTTTGTAAAAGTGTTTCTGTAAGTACGCCTTTTTGTATTTTTTTTATAACCGACTGCATTTTTAATTTAATCACCTCCACTATATTTAAAACTGTGTATAACCAAATAATCTTACTGGTATAGAAACATTTTGATGTTCAATATAAAATGAACCAAATAAAATAACATCAAACATTAACTGAGTATCTGATTGTGGTGCTATTGTTTTCAATAGTTTTGTTTTCTCAAAGTCACAATATATATTTATATTTTTTGTATTAGCAGTATGACCTAATTGCATAATATAAGCTATTCCATTACTTTTTTTGCCAAAATCTGTATTTATATACGATATATCTATTTGATTAAATAATCTTCTATTTACAATGTTGATATACATATTACTATAATATTTTTGAATATTTTTATAAAAATCTAAATTAATATCACCATTTTCGGTTAGGCTTATTAAACAAGATATACTATTACTTATAAGTTCTAATATTTCATTATTGTCCTTAAAAGCTTTGGTACAGTTTTCATATTTAAGAGCATTTACAATAATATTTATATTTTTTTTAACTGCATTTACTATTGTTGTATTACCAAAAAATGAAGCACATGCTGTATTGTTTTCACACAAATATTTAGTTAATACATTATTTTGTAATATATATTTGTAATATTCCTCTTTAGATATAAGTCTTTGTATAAATGTACTAGATGTAAATAGTTTTTCAAAAAACTTATAATTTTTAATTACATTCATAAAAATATCAAAATCTCCAAATATATAATTTAAAAAATTATTATTTGAAATTATTTTTCCAGCCATAACATTACTGTTATAAACAATATCCATAAGCCTTTCATCTTCTTTAAGTCTTTCAAAAAAATATGTATCTGCTAATATTTTTGTTGTTGCATCTGAAACTTCAGAAGCCTTCTCCATGGCTTTTTTGCTGCTATAAAAAAGCTTTTTTGTTTTATCTTTTGAAATAATAATATCCATAGCTTGAGAATTTGAAACAACATTATCAATCGTTGAAAGTGTATCAAAAGATGTATCACCACTTTGAGAAATATTTTTTAAAAACTTACCAATATGTTCTCCTGACTCTATAAGACCATCAAGAATATAATATAATCCATAAAAATCTTCATATGTATTAACATTATCAGCCAATGATTTAAGCATATTTACATCTTTATATACACCACTTTTTTCTCCCATAATACCAAGCCTATGTATTGCTACATTTTTATCTATTGCTTCAATAGCTTCATTTGATGCATTATCTGAAAGTCTTTTTTCAAAATCTGCAAGAACAGTATCAATAATATCTGAATTACCATTCATATCAGCAATATCAAAAAAATCAGTATCTTCAGGCTTTTTTAAATTATAATTATCTGTAAATATTGCCATTAAATAACCTCCTTAAATATTCGTTAGGGCCCTGTACCATTACAATAAAATAACTAAAGTCTAAAAAAGTCCCAACTTTTATTTTTACAAAAAAATAAGATGCTAAAATATATTAGCATCTTAAAAATTCAAATCTTATCTATAATTTCTTTACGTTTTTTATCATATTCATATTTTGTTATAAGACCTTCATCATAAAGTTTTTTAATCTCATTTAATCTGTTCTCAGAACTATTTTCATATTCATCATAAACTATAATATGCTGCCCCATTATATTTTTACCTTTAAAATATGTATATCCATTAGAAAAAGTTATAATAACAGCAAAAATGGTCCAAACAACACCAAAAAATCCAAATATAGGTATAACTAAAAATAAACCTATAAAACAAAAAATACCTCCTGCTATCATACCAATAAAAGCAGAACCTTTACTAGGTTGAATTCTATATTTCTTTTTCACAAAAGCACCTCCTTATTAAAATTATATTATAAAATATAAATTTTAAAAAGTATATGTACAAAACCATTGCAATATAAATAAACAAAGCGTATAATTTTAATTGGATAAAATATATTATTTTAGTAAAAACATTCAAAATATATTGTTAAAAACTAAAATTATTATCCTATGTTAGATATTAAAGGAGGAGTTTTTATGGCGAAAAAAATATTAATGCTTACAGGTGACTTTACAGAAGATTATGAAACAATGGTTCCTTTTCAGGCTCTTGAAATGTTAGGATATCAAGTTGATGCTGTGTGTCCTGACAAAAAAGCTGGTGATATTATAAGAACAGCTATTCATGATTTTGAAGGCGAACAAACATATTCAGAGAAACGAGGACATAACTTTGCATTAACAGCTGATTTTGACGCTGTAAATACTGCTGACTATGTAGGATTATTTATTACTGGTGGTCGTTCTCCAGAATACATAAGACTTAATAAAAGAGTAATTGAAATAGTACAGGAATTTTTCAAAGATAATAAACCTGTTGCTGCTATTTGTCATGGACCACAGGTTCTTACAGCAGCTAATGTATTAAAAGGATATAAAGCAACAGCATATCCAGCAGTAGGACCTGACATAACACTTGCTGGCGGAGAATATGTTGAAGTTGCAGCAACAGAAGCAGTTGTTGACAAAAATCTTGTAACATCACCTGCTTGGCCTGGCGATACAAAAATTTGTGCAGAATTTGTAAAACTTCTTGGTGCAAAAATAGAAATCTAAAAATAAATATCCACCGGCCTAGCCGGTGGTTTTTCATATGCGGGCATAGCCCTACTCCTAGAGCTATGTCTGAAGACATTTCCTTAGCCTACGGCTACCCCCGTGCATTATTTCTTTTTTGCTCTTAAAAGTGCCT
>CALWGF010000022.1 GCA_944379995.1 uncultured Clostridia bacterium | reverse complement strand
CTTCAGACATAGCTTTAGGAGTAGGGCTATGCCCGCATATGAAAAACCACCGGCTAGGCCGGTGGATATTTATTGTTGTTAAAAAATATGTCGATAAAAAGAATACGATTATACATGTAATAATTGGAAAATATTGTATAATTATTTATATTAAAAGGAGGAATAAACATGAAACTGAATTTTGATATAGATAATAATATACTTATTGTTTCTATAAATGGCGAAATTGACCATCATACAGCAGAAGAAATAAGAAATGATATAGAAAGGAAATTTTATAATGCTAATGTGAAAAATATGATTTTTGACTTTTCAAATGTAACATTTATGGATAGTTCAGGAATAGGAATGATTATAGGAAGATATAAATATGTAAAGAACTTTGGCGGTAATGTTGTTGTATGTAATGTAAATAATACTTTTGATAGAATATTTAAAATATCAGGGTTATATAAAATAATAAAGTGTTATAAAAATCGTGAAGAAGCTGTAAAAGCTGTTTTGGGGGTGGAAAAATGAATTATGATAACAGCATGAGAATATATTTTAAATCCGACTCCAGAAATGAAGCATTTGCAAGAATATCAGTTGCAGCTTTTATAATGCAAACAGACCCTACATTAAGTGATATTTCAGATATAAAGACATCAGTTTCAGAAGCTGTTACAAATGCTATTATACATGGATATGAAAATGGAGAAGGTATTGTTGAGCTTTTTTGTGGATATGAAAATGATGTTATTTACATAGAAATAATTGATAAGGGTAAAGGGATTGAAAATATAGAAAAAGCTATGATGCCATTATATACAACTAAAATAGATGAGGAACGTTCTGGTATGGGATTTACTGTTATGGAAACGTTTATGGATACTGTTAAAGTTGAAAGCAAAAAAGGCTGTGGAACAAAAATTATTATGACTAAAAAAATAAATGCTACCTCATTAAAGTGAGGTGAGTTTTATGGATAGAACATATGAACTTATAAAACTTGCCCAAAGTGGTGATAGTGAAGCAAAGGAAATTTTAGTTAAAGAAAATTCTGGGCTTATATGGAGTATTGTAAGAAGATTTAAGTCTAGAGGTTGTGACATGGAAGACCTTTATCAAATTGGAGCAATAGGGCTTTTAAAATGTATTGATAAATTTGATGTATCATTTGATGTAAAATTTTCTACTTATGCCGTACCTATGATATTAGGTGAAATAAAAAGATTTTTACGTGATGATGGCATAATAAAAATAAGTAGACCTATTAAAGAAACAGCTATTAAAATAAAATATGAAACAGATGAATTTATAAGAAAGTATGGTAGAGAACCTCAAATTTCTGAAATATCAGAAAAACTTGGTATTACAGAAGACGATGTTATTATGGCTTTAGAATCTTCAAGAGATGTTGAGTCAATATTTTCAACAGTATATCAAAATGACGGAAATCCTGTTTTTTTAATAGACAAGCTTTCTGAAAATAATGAAAGTGAAAAGTTTACTGATATAATTACAATAAAAGAAATATTGGGGAAACTTGAGCCTAAAGAGAGAAGTATAATATTTATGAGATATTTTGAAGATAAAACACAAACAGAAATATCTAAAATTTTGGGAATATCTCAGGTGCAAGTATCAAGAATAGAAAAGAAAGTAGTTGAAAATATAAGAAAGAATTTTTATAAATAAAATAAATCTCCTATATAGGAGATTTATTTTATTTTTGTACCACATTTCGGACAATATTCAAATTCATAATTTATACTGTAACCACAATTAGGGCATTTATTATTTGAATAATATTGGTTAGAATATTCAGAGTATTCATATGTTAAATCATCATTATTAATTTCAGGGTTTTCATTATTAAGTATTTTTTTTATAAGAGAGTCTGAAACAGAAAATATAGAATTACAACAAGTAGATTTAGCATAATATTTTTTACCCCATTTGAAAACAGGTATAAAAAATAAACTTATATATGTGTATGTCATAAAAAATTCTAAACGTCCATATCTTCCGCAATTTTTACAAATTACCATTTTTGTGAAATCCAAATCCTTAAATCCGTTGGAAATACCAAATATAAAAAACATAAAATATAATCCTCCGTAATATTTTAACAATTTATTTTTTAAAAAATATATAATTTTTAAAATTAATAAATAAGGTCAATAATTAATTTTTTATTAAAATAGTATTATATAGGTTTTACATATTTTAATTAACATGATAGAATAAAAAAGTACATATTACAATAAAAAGTTATATAAATTATGTTATTTAATAAACGATAGCTTATATGGAAGGGATGTATATATGGATAGTATAAAACGCCTTTATGTTGAAAAGAAAAAGGGGTGCGATATTGAAGCAACTCATCTTTTAGAAGACATAAGAGAAAATCTTAATATTTCAGGACTTTTAGGTCTTAGAATACTTAACAGATATGATATTGAAGGTATTTCAGAAAAAGACTATGAAAGTGCAAAAACAACTATTTTTGCAGAGGCTCCAGTAGATTATATATATGAAGAAAATGTGGAGTTTAATTCTGATGAAGTTGTATTTGCAACAGAGTATCTTCCGGGACAGTATGACCAAAGAGCAGACTCTGCTATGCAATGTGTACAGCTTATTTCTCAAGCAGAAAAACCTGTTATTTCAGTAGCTAAAGTTTTTGTTTTAAAAGGTCAACTTTCAGATGAAGAAGTAGCAAAAATTAAAAACTATTGTATAAATCCAGTAGATAGTAGAGAGGCTTCTCTTGAAAAACCAGAAAGTCTTAAAATGGAAATGAGTTATCCAGAAGATATTAAGAGTTTTGAAGGATTTATAGATAAATCAGAAGAAGAAATAGTTGCTTTAAGAAATGAACTTGAAACAGCTATGAGTAATGAAGACCTTATATTCTGCCAGAAATATTTTAGAGATACAGAAAAAAGAAATCCTACTGTAACAGAAATAAGAGTTATAGACACATATTGGTCTGACCACTGTCGCCATACAACTTTCCAAACTAAAATAGATAATGTATCTTTTGAAGATGGTTTTTATAAAGATACATTCGAAAAAGCATATAATGAATATCTTGAAGAAAGAGAATATGTTTACGGAGAAAAAGCAGAAACAAGAGATATTAATCTTATGGATATTGCTGTTCTTGGTATGAAAACACTTCGTAAAAAAGGTATTCTTGATAATCTTGACCAGTCAGAAGAAATTAATGCTTGCTCAATAGTTGTTCCTGTTGATGTTGATGGAGTAACTGAAGAGTGGCTTATAATGTTCAAAAACGAAACTCACAATCACCCAACAGAAATTGAACCTTTTGGTGGTGCTGCAACCTGTCTTGGTGGTGCTATTCGTGACCCACTTTCAGGACGTGCATATGTATATCAAGCTATGCGTGTAACAGGTGCTGCTGACCCTACTGTTCCTGTATCAGAAACTATTGCAGGAAAACTTCCACAAAGAAAAATTGTTACAGAAGCTGCTAAAGGATACAGCTCATATGGAAATCAAATCGGTCTTGCAACAGGACAAGTTGCAGAAGTTTATGACCCTGGATTTGTTGCAAAAAGAATGGAAATAGGTGCTGTTATTGCTGCTGCTAAAAAAGAAAATGTAGTAAGAGAAGTTCCAGCAAAAGATGATATTATAATACTTGTTGGTGGAAGAACAGGTCGTGATGGTTGTGGTGGTGCTACTGGTTCATCAAAAGAGCATACAATAGAGTCTATTGAAACTTGTGGAGCAGAAGTTCAGAAAGGTAATGCACCTACTGAAAGAAAACTTCAAAGACTTTACAGAAACCCAGAAGTAAGCAAAATGATTAAACGTTGTAATGACTTTGGTGCTGGTGGTGTTTCTGTTGCTATTGGTGAGCTTGCAGACGGTCTTGTTATAAATCTTGATGCTGTTCCTAAAAAATATGAAGGTCTTGACGGAACAGAACTTGCTATTTCAGAATCACAGGAAAGAATGGCAGTTGTAGTTGAAAAAGAAAATGTTGATAAATTTATAAAATTTGCAAATGAAGAAAACCTTGAGGCTACACCTGTTGCTGTTGTAACTGATGACAGAAGACTTGTTATGAAATGGAGAGGAAAAGATATAGTAAATATATCAAGAGATTTCCTTGATACTAACGGTGCAACACAGATAACAGATGTAAATGTAAAAATGCCTGTAAAAGGTGGATATTTTGAAAATACATCAGTTGAAAAAATACTTATTGGTAATGATATAAAAACAGCATGGGTTGAAAATCTTAAAAAACTTAATGTTGCAAGTCAGAAAGGACTTGTTGAAAGATTTGACTCAACAATAGGTGCTAATACAGTTCTTATGCCATATGGAGGAAAAAATCAGCTTACTCCTCCAGAAGCTATGGTTGCAAAAGTTCCTATGCTTACAGCTGATACAAATACTGCAACAATTATGAGTTATGGATATAATCCGGAAATATCAAAATGGAGTCCTTTCCATGGTGCAGTATATGCTGTAATTGAATCTCTTGCAAAAGTTGTTGCAACAGGTGGTAACTATGAAAGTGTAAGACTTACATTCCAAGAATATTTTGAAAAACTTGGAACAGATTCATCAAAATGGGGTAAACCTTTTGCTGCTCTTATAGGTGCATTCCAAGCTCAAATGCGTATGGGAACAGCAGCTATTGGTGGTAAAGATAGTATGTCTGGAACATTTATGGACCTTACAGTACCTCCTACACTTGTTTCTTTTGCTGTTGATGTTTCAGAAGTTGATAATATTATATCTCCTGAATTTAAAAAAGCAGGTAATAAAGTTGTATACCTTCCTGTTAAAAGAGATAAATATGACCTTCCAGACTATGATTATATAAAAGAAATGTTTAAACTTGTGTCTAGTCTTATTAAAAAAGGTATATGTATTTCTGCTCATACAGTAAGAATAGGTGGTATTGCTGAAGCTCTTTCAAAAATGAGTTTTGGTAACTATATTGGTATCAATTTAAGAAATGAAATTGAAACAGAAGAACTTTTTAAACCTGAATATGGTTCTTTTGTTCTTGAACTTAATAATGCAAAAGTTATTGATTTTATGGGAATAGATGCTGTAATTCTTGGTGAAACTATACCTGAACCAGTTATAAAAGTAAATGATGTTGAAATATCAATCAAAGATATGGTTAATGCATGGCAGAAACCTCTTGAAAAAGTGTTCCCAACAAAAACAAAAACAGAATTTGAAGAGTCACCAATAATAAATACTTTTGTTTTACCAGAAAAGAAATTCCCTTCTATTGGTATTGGAAAACCTAAAGTATTTATACCTGTATTCCCAGGTACAAACTGTGAGTATGACTCTGCAAAAGCATTTATAAAAGCTGGTGCAGATGTTCAGACTATTGTTGTAAATAATCTTTCTGTACAAGCTCTTGAAGAAACAATAATAAAAATGGAAAATGCTATTAAACAATCACAGATTGTTATGTTCCCTGGTGGATTTAGTGCTGGTGATGAACCTGATGGTTCTGGTAAATTTATTGCTGCTACATTTAGAAATCCAAGAATAAAAGAAGCTGTTATGGACCTTTTAAATAACAGAGATGGTCTTATGCTTGGTATTTGTAATGGTTTCCAAGCACTTATTAAACTTGGGCTTGTACCATATGGTGAAATAAGAGATATTGACGAAAATAGCCCAACTCTTACATTTAATAATATAGGTCGTCATGTATCTTGTCTTGTAGATACAAAAATTGTATCAAACAAATCACCATGGCTTTGGGGTGTAGAACCTGATGATATTCATACTATACCTGTATCACATGGTGAAGGTAGATTTGTTGCTCCTAAATATGTAATTGAAAATCTTATTGCAAATGGACAGGTTGCAACACAGTATGTAGATAATTCAGGTAATGCAACTTATGATATAAGATATAATCCAAATGGTTCAATGATGGCTATTGAAGGTATTACAAGCCCAGATGGACGTATTCTTGGTAAAATGGGACACTCTGAAAGAATTGGAAAAGGTCTTTATAAAAATGTTTCTGGTAATAAAGACCAAAAAATATTTGAGTCAGGTGTTAAATATTTTAAATAACAAATGGGAGGTTGTTTGAATGAAAATAACAAATTTAGTATTAAGTGCTGTTTCATTTGTTGTTTCATCAGCTTTATTAACTCTTTCAATAATTAATATTTTGAAAAGAGATTATTAATTTTAAATTACAAAATGCATAAATTTGTTAAAATAATTTTTTAACAAACAATATTATAATGTAGCATAATTTCATCATTATTACACTTATAGATGTTAATATGCATAAAAAAAATGTATAGACTTTGAAAATTATGTCGTAAATATATAAAAAAATTATTCATTGACTTTAATTTCCAAAGTCATACTTAAATATTATTTTATAAAAAATGTTTAAAATATACCGCTGTTGTGGTATAATTTATATAGGTTAAAAACCTAAGGCTTTTTAAAAGTTTTAATAAGAGGAGGAATTTTTAAATGGTTAAAATTGGTATTAATGGATTTGGACGTATCGGTAGACTTGTATTCCGTGCTTCATTAAATAAAGAAGGTGCACAGGTTGTTGCTATCAATGACCCATTCATCGATCTTGATTACATGGTATACATGCTTAAATATGATTCAGCTCACGGACGTTTTGATGGACAAGTTGAAGTTAAAGGTGATAAACTCGTAGTTAACGGAAACGAAATCACAGTATTCAACTGCATGGACCCTAAAGACATTCCTTGGGCAACAGCTGGTGCTGAATACGTTGTAGAATCAACAGGTGTATTCACAACAACTGAAAAAGCTTCAGCTCACTTCAATGGTGGTGCTAAAAAAGTTGTTATCTCTGCTCCATCTGCAGACGCTCCAATGTTCGTTATGGGTGTTAACAACGATAAATATACAAAAGACCTTAAAGTTGTATCAAACGCTTCTTGTACAACAAACTGTCTTGCACCTTTAGCAAAAGTTATCAACGACAAATTTGGTATCGTTGAAGGTTTAATGACAACAGTTCATTCAACAACAGCTACACAGAAAACAGTTGATGGTCCTTCAAAGAAAGACTGGAGAGGTGGACGTGCTGCTTCTGCAAACATCATTCCTTCATCAACAGGTGCTGCTAAAGCAGTAGGTAAAGTTATTCCTGAATTAAATGGTAAATTAACAGGTATGTCATTCCGTGTTCCTACAATTGACGTATCAGTTGTTGACCTTACATGCCGTCTTGAAAAACCAGCTACTTATGAAGAAATCAAAGCTGCTGTTAAAGAAGCTGCTGCTGGTGCATTAAACGGAATTCTTGATTACACAGAAGATGAAGTTGTATCAAGCGATTTCTTAGGCGACCCACATACATCAATCTTTGATGCTAAAGCTGGTATCTCTCTTAACGACAACTTCGTTAAATTAGTATCTTGGTATGACAATGAATGGGGTTACTCAAACAAAGTTTGTGACCTTATCCTTCACATGGCTTCAGTAGATGCTAAATAATTAATATTGAATTAATAAAAGAGTACAGATTAATCTGTACTCTTTTTTTTTATATTCATAAATAAATAATTAATAAATAAACAAAAGACCGATATGATTATATATCAGTCTTTTTATAAAATCTTTTAGTTATCAAAATTTTTTTCTTTATTGTCAACAAGATTTTTAAGAGCATATTCGCAACACTGAATTACAAGATTATTTACAGAAACTTTATTTTTTTCTGCTACTAATTCTAAATCTTTTAATAAATTTTCAGGCAGACGAAATGTTTTTGTTACCATTTCTTGTTTTTTAACATAAAACATTATAATACCTCCTGTCAAAAATTAAAGTTATGTTAATAATACATCAATAATTTAATTTAATATATACTTTTATTTATATTTCAAATTTAATGAAATATATTATTGCAAATATTATTGTAAATATTATTGTAAAATATATTGTAATATGCTATATTTATATAGTGGTTATAAATTGTATTTATATACTAATAAGGAGAATAATTATGGGGGATTTTTTAGGTTCTATATTTGGATTTATATTTTTTAGTTTATTAATATGTGTAAGTATTACAATTTATTTTATGCCTTCAATAATTGCTTTTAAAGAAAAAAGTATGAATATTAAATTTATTTTTATACTTAATGTTTTAGCAGGTTGGACTATTATAGGTTGGATAATATCTCTTATGTGGGCTTTTAAAGAATTATAATTTTTAAAATATAGAACTTAAAATATCACATTTTTAATAAAAAGGAACATATATAATATGTTCCTTTTTATATAAAATATATTATGGTTTATATTTGAAAATAATTTCTATCTAAATTTCTATATTGTATAGCCTCTGCAATATGTTTTACATTTATATTTTCACTATTATCAAGGTCAGCTATTGTTCTAGCTAATTTTAATATTTTATGATAACCTCTAGCACTTAGATTTAAATTGTCAAATGCTTTTTTCATTATGATTTTTTCTTTTTCTCCTAATATACAGTATTTATCAATTTGTGAAGGTGTCATTTGTGAATTAAATGTTATATTATCATTTTTAAATCTTTCTTGTTGTATTATATGAGCATTTATAACTCTTTTTCTTATTTCTTCTGATGACTCGCTTTTTATATTACTATCTAAATCATAATAATTTACTGGAGAAACATCAACTTGTATATCAATTCTATCAAGTAAAGGTCCACTTATTTTATTATGATATTTTACAATTTCATTTGTTGTACATCTACACCTATTATTTTCCCCATAATACCCACAAGGACAAGGGTTCATTGCTGCTACAAGCATAAAATCAGCAGGATATGTTAAAGTTCCTTGTGCTCTTGATATAGTTACTTTTTTGTCTTCTAAAGGTTGTCTTAATACTTCTAATGAATTTCTTTGAAATTCAGGAAGTTCATCAAGAAAAAGTATACCTCCTGTTGCAAGAGATACTTCTCCCGGTTTAGGTATTCTTCCACCACCAGCAAGGGCTGTTGATGATATTGTATGATGAGGAGCTCTGAATGGTCTTTCTTTTATAAGATAATCTTTATTTTTTAGTAATCCTGCAATACTATATATTTTTGTTATTTTTATACTTTCGTCAAATGAAAGTTTTGGCATAATTGAAGGTATCCTTTTTGCAATCATTGTTTTCCCAGAACCGGGAGGTCCAGACATAAGTATATTATGATAACCAGCAGCAGCAACCTCAGCAGCTCTTTTTACATTCTCTTGACCTTTTACATCACAAAAATCAGGATATGTATTTTCAATATCATATATAGATGAATTACAAATATAGGGAGATGCTTTTGATGTATTTTTAAAAAAATCTATTAGTTCAGTTAAGTTTTTAATAGGAAATATATTTGCGTTTTTTACAAGAGCAGCTTCATTTCTGTTATCAAAAGGTACAATAAAGTTTTTAATACCTTTATCATATAAATATGAAACCATTGGCAGTATACCATTAATAGGTTTTATAGTTCCATCAAGTGAAAGTTCTCCTGTTATCATAAATCCATCTGTATTTTTATTATCTATTATGCCAGCACAAACAAGTATACCAACAGCTATTGGAAGGTCAAATGAAGGACCTTCTTTTTTTATATCAGCAGGTGCAAGATTTATTGTTATTCTTTTTATAGGAAATATTATTCCAGAGTTCTTAATGGCAGTTTTTACACGTTCTTTTGACTCTTTTACAGCAGAATCAGGTAGTCCAACTATATCAAAAGCAGGCATACCATTACTTATATCTGTTTCCACATCTATTTTATTACCATCAAGACCGAAAAGAGCACAACTTGTTATTTTTGAAAACATATTAAAAACCTCTTTTCATTAATTTATATATATAAATAATACCAATTTATAAATTATTTAGCTATATATTTATTTAAAAATAAAAATTTTTTTGTATTATAAAAACCTTGATATAAAAGGAAAAAATATATAATTTAAAAAATTAATAGTATTATGTTGAAAAAAATTTGTTGAATTTATTTTAAAAAGAATATATTATAGTTTGCATAATGACAAAAAAGGGGAGTGAATAGTTTTTGGATAAAAAATTTTACAGTCTATGGCTTTCTAATATTCAAGGTATAGGCAGAAAAAAGATATTTTATTTACTTGATTATTTTAATACCCCTGAAAATATTTGGAATGCAGATATAAATGAATTTATGAGTATTGAAGGTATAAAAAATGAAACTGCATTAAAAATAATAAAATCAAAAAATAAAGATTATGTTTATAACTTAATGGAATTAATGGATAAGCATAATATAGATTTTATAACATATTTTGATAAAGAATATCCTAAGTTACTTAAAAACATATATGACCCACCTTTTGGATTTTATATTAAAGGAACAATACCTGATGATTCTCTTGAAAAAATAGGTATTATAGGGGCGAGAAAATGTACTGATTATGGAAAAAGTGTAGCATTTAATCTTGCCAATGACCTTGGAGAAAGAAATATAGTTATTGTAAGTGGAATGGCAAGAGGTATTGACACAGCCGCACATAAAGGTGCTATTGCAGGCAAAGGAAAAACAATAGCAGTTTTTGGTTGTGGTCTTGATATTTGTTATCCTTCTGAAAATAAATATATAATGGAAAAAATAATTGATAATGGTTGTGTTATATCAGAGTTTCCGCCAAAAACTTCTCCAGCATCATATAATTTTCCTTTAAGAAATAGAATAATAAGTGGTCTTTCTAAAGCAATAATTGTTGTTGAGGCATCAGAACATAGTGGAACATTTTCAACAGTTGAAAGTGCTTTGGAAAATGGAAGAGATGTTTTTGCTGTACCAGGTAATATAACAAGCAAGTATAGTGCAGGAACAAATAGTCTTATTAAACAAGGTTGTCCTCCTATAACTAATTTTGAGGATATTCTTTTTGAACTTGGTATGTCTTATGAAGAAGAAGAAACAGAAAAATATATAAATAATATTCCTGATAATATTTCTATTGAAGAAAAACAAGTTTTTGATTGTCTTTCTTCTGAGCCTGTAAGTGTAGATTATATTGTAAATAAACTTAAAAAAGATATAACAGAAATACAATATATATTATTCACACTTGAAATATCAGGATACATAGAAAAGCTTCCTTCTATGAAATATATAAGGAAGAATATTTAAAGAGGTGTAATGATGGCTGCTACAAATAAAAAAGAGAAAAAAACAAAGAAAAATCTTGTTATAGTTGAATCACCAGCAAAGGCTAAAACTATAAAAAAATTTCTTGGGACATCATATAAAATAGAAGCATCAATGGGACATGTAAGAGATTTACCTAAAAGTCAGATGGGTATAGATATAGAAAACGACTTTGAACCTAAATATATAACTATAAGAGGAAAAGGTGAACTTTTAAGCAAATTAAGAAAAGAAGCAAAAAACGCTGATAAAGTATATCTTGCAACTGACCCTGACCGTGAAGGAGAAGCTATAAGTTGGCATCTTGTTACAGCATTAAATTTGGAAAATAAAGACATAAGTAGAATTACATTTAATGAAATAACTAAAAATGCTGTAAAAAAATCAATAAAAGAAGCTAGAGATATTGATATGAGCCTTGTTGATGCACAGCAGGCAAGACGTGTTCTTGATAGAGTTGTTGGATATACAATAAGTCCACTTCTTTGGCAAAAAGTAAAAAAAGGTCTTAGTGCTGGACGTGTACAGTCTGTTGCTTTAAGAATAATTTGTGATAGAGAAGATGAAATAAATAGTTTTATACCTGAAGAATATTGGACAATAGAAGCGGTTTTAAAAGATAAGAATAAAAAGATTAATGCTAAATTTTGGGGAGATACAGAGGGCAAAATAGAGCTTAAAAACAATGAACAAGTTGAAAGTATATTAAAAGAAATTGAAAAAGCTGATTTTGTTGTTATAGATAATAAAAAAGGTACAAGAGTTAAAAAACCTGTTGCTCCTTTTACAACAAGTACACTTCAGCAAGAAGCAAGTAAACATCTTAATATGGCAACACAAAAAACAATGATGATTGCTCAACAATTATATGAGGGTGTTGATATAAAAGGTGAAGGAACAGTAGGTCTTGTTTCATATATTAGAACTGACTCTGTAAGAATATCTGATGAAGCATATGAAGATGCAAAAAGTTTTATAATTAATACTTTTGATAATGAACATATTAATCCTGAAAGAGTTATTTATAAATCTAAAGGAAAAACACAAGATGCTCACGAGGCAATACGTCCTACAAGTGCACAAAGAACTCCAGAAAGTATTAAAGAATCACTTTCAAATGACCAATATAAACTTTATAAACTTATATGGGAAAGATTTATTGCAAGTCAAATGGCTCCGGCTGTATATGAAACACAATCGTTAAAAATACAAGCTAATAACTACATTTTTAGAGCATCTGGTTCTGTTTTGAAATTTAAAGGATTTCTTGAAGTGTATGATAAAAATACTGATGATGCTGAAGGAAAAATCCCAGAAGTTGAAATTGGAAATAAACTTAATATGAACGATATAATACCAACACAGCATTTTACACAGCCACCACCACGTTTTACAGATGCTTCTCTTGTAAAAACATTGGAAGAAATAGGTGTAGGACGACCAAGTACTTATGCTCCAACACTTACAACTATACAAGCAAGAAATTATGTTGTAAAAGAGTCTAAAATGCTTTATCCAACAGAGCTTGGAGAAGTTATAAATGATATTATGAAAACATATTTCCCGGATATAGTTAATATAGACTTTACTGCAAATATGGAAGATGACCTTGATAAAGTTGAAGAGGGAAAACAGGAGTGGAAACAGATTATAAGAGATTTTTATCCTGATTTTATAAAGGCTGTTGAGTCTGCACAAGAAAAACTTAGCAAAATAGAAATAAAAGATGAAGTTACAGATGTTATTTGTGATAAATGTGGTAGAAATATGGTTGTTAAGTATGGAAGATATGGAAAATTCCTTGCTTGTCCGGGATTTCCAGATTGTCAAAATGCAAAACCTTTCTTTGAAGATGCAGATGTAAATTGCCCAAAATGTGGTGGTAAAGTTCAGATTAAAAAGACTAAAAAAGGAAGAAAATATTTTGGTTGTGAAAATAATCCAGAATGTGATTTTATGTCTTGGAATAAACCAACAGGAGAATTATGTCCTAAATGTGGAAGTTATATGGTTGAGAAAGGTACTAAAAATCCTAAAATTGTATGTTCAAATGTACAATGTGGTTATATAGAAGAAAGTAAAGTATAAATTACTTATTGTTTTTATAAAGATTAATAACAACTATTATATTGATATAGTAGTTAAATTATGATACTTTAATTACATAAGTATTTTATATATTTAATTAAATAAAATATATTTGGTTTAAGCCTTATAGTTTATCTGTTGATAAGTGTATAATAAGGGGGAATGATTATGATTTCTAAATATAAAATTAAGATATTACAGTCTATTTGTTGTGTAATAATAGTTTTTATTTTTGGTAAACTTCATTCCAATTTTATATTAAATATATTTGTGCTTTTCTTAATGGGATTTGTACTTGACATAGAAAATTTTATTGATGGTGGCGAAGCTAGAAAGAAGTGTTTGATTAGTAGTACTATATTTTCTATTATAGGTGCATTAATTTTTTATATTATTTCATACATTACCTCTGCTCTTTAAGCAGGGGTTTTTAAATAAAAATTTACAAATTTAAAAATAAAATGCTTGTAATGTGGTTTTAGCTGTGGTATAATACCACCCGTAACTAATAAAACACACTTATCTCAAAGCAGAACTGGTGCCTTTTTATAAATGGTTTTTGTCTGCGAATTGAGATGGGGAGGATTTAACCAGAGGAGGATAAAAATGAGCGTTATATCAATGAAACAGTTATTAGAAGCAGGTGTTCATTTTGGACATCAGACAAGAAGATGGAACCCTAAAATGGCTAAATACATCTTCGCAGAAAGAAATGGAATTTACATCATCGACCTTCAGAAAACAGTAAAGAAAGTTGACGAAGCTTACTTTGCAGTTGCTGATGCTATCAAAGATGGTGGCGAAATCCTTTTTGTAGGAACAAAAAAACAGGCTCAGGATTCAATCAAAGAAGAAGCTGAAAGATGTGGTATGTACTACGTAAACCAGAGATGGTTAGGTGGTATGCTTACAAACTTCGAAACAATAAAAACAAGAATTGCAAGATTAAAAGAACTTGAAGAAATGCAGGCTGACGGTACTTTCGAAGTACTTCCAAAGAAAGAAGTTGCAGCTTTACTTCATGAAAAAGAAAAATTAGACAAAAACCTTGGCGGAATTAAAGAAATGAAAAGAATTCCAGACGTTATGTTCGTTGTAGACCCAAGAAAAGAAAGAATAGCAATTCAGGAAGCTCATACACTTGGTATTCCAATCGTTGCTATTGTAGATACAAACTGTGACCCTGAAGAAGTAGATTATGTAATCCCAGGTAACGATGATGCTATCCGTGCAGTAAAACTTATTGCAGCTAAGATTGCAGATGCAGTTATCGAATCAAAACAGGGTGAACAGACAACTGCTGCTGAAGAAGAAGTAGAAGAAGCAACAGCTGAATAATTTTAAAAGAGTATGCCCAGACCTCAGCCATAAAATAAATGGGCTGAGGTTTTTTAATTTAAAGTACGAAATATAAACTTAAATATGGAGGTATTTAAAATGGCTATAACAGCAAGTATGGTAAAAGAACTTAGAGAAATGACAGGCGTTGGTATGCTTGAATGTAAAAAAGCATTAGCAGAAACTGATGGAGATATGGAAAAAGCAGTTGAATATTTAAGAGAAAAAGGATTAGCTGCTTCAGCTAAAAAAGCTGGTCGTATCGCTTCTGAAGGTCTTGTTGATATTTATGTATCAGATGACAAAAAAACAGCTGCTATCGTAGAAGTTAACTCAGAAACAGACTTCGTTGCTAAAAACCAGACATTCAAAGATTATGTTGCTAATGTTGCAAAACAGGCTGCATCATCATCAGCTGCTAATATGGACGAGTTCTTTGAAGAAAAATGGAGCCTTGATGAAGCTTTCACAGTTAAAGAAGCTCTTAGCCAGCAGGTAGCTGTAATCGGAGAAAACTTAAATATCAGACGTTTTGAAAAATTCGTTAGAGAAACATCTGGTTCTTTAGTATCATATGTTCATGGTGGCGGTAGAATTGGTGTTCTTATTGAACTTGCTTGTGAAAAAGAAGCTGCTGAATTAGAAGAATTAGGAAAAAATGTTGCTATGCAGATTGCAGCTTTAAATCCAAAATTTATTGCTGTTGATAATGTACCAGCAGATTTTATTGAAAAAGAAAAAGAAATTCTTACACAGCAGGCTAAAAATGACCCTAAAAATGCTTCTAAACCAGATAATATCATTGAAAAAATGATTACAGGTAGATTACAGAAAGAAATGAAAGAAATCTGTCTTGTTGAACAGCCATATGTAAAAGATGGTGATATGTCAGTTAAACAGTACATTGATTCTGTTGCTAAAGTTGTAGGAGCTCCTATAACAATTTCTCGTTATGTTCGTTTTGAAACTGGCGAAGGTTTAGCTAAAAAAGAAGAAAACTTTGCTGAAGAAGTAGCAAAAGCAGCTCAGTAATATTTAAGTTATTGCTAAATTTCTGAATAAATTATATTAGTGTAACAACATTAAAAATATTAACAAAAGTAGCTTGGAAATTAAATTTTTAATATTTATATAATAAATATTCATAAAATCAACGTACTCAACTTATTTGAATATTAATTATTAAAATTTATTTTAATTTAAGTACTTTTGTATGATAATTCAAAATATTTAAAAATATATTTTGAATATATAACCCTAAAATGCTTTTAATTATTTTATAAAATAGTTATTAAGTTTTTAGGGTTTTTTATTTATGTAAAATTATATATAATAAAAAAGCTTGTAAATCATATTTTAGATTTACAAGCTAATTAATTATTTATAAATTTTTATTTTATTTTCCAAGATTTGCAGCACCAGCAATTCCAGCATCATTTTGAAGAACTGCACATTCAATTTCTGGTATATATGACTCTGCTCCTCCAAAAACATTTGGTATAACTTTTTCTTTTAATATATTTGTAAGGTAATTTCCTTGTTTGCTTATTCCTCCAGAAAGTATTATTGCTTCCGGTCTAAATATATTAATCATATTTATAATACCTTCTGCTAAATAATCTGTGTATTTATCAATTACATTCATAGCTGTTTCATCATAAATTTTTGCAGCATCAAATGGTATTTTTCCATTCATATTTTCTATATTTCCATTACA
>CALWGF010000021.1 GCA_944379995.1 uncultured Clostridia bacterium | reverse complement strand
GGGTCATTAGCTCAGTTGGTAGAGCACTGGACTTTTAATCCAGGTGTCCCGGGTTCGAGCCCCGGATGACTCACTTTAAACAGTCGTTATTGCGGCTGTTTTTTTATTATAAAAAATAAAGTACAATATTTATTGTACTTTACAAGATGAACATTTTAAACATTTAGTAGAACCTTCTATATTTATATACTTTTTAATTTGATGAAGTAAACATTCTCCATTATATATAAACCACAAAACTTCACCTAATTTTTCCATATTATTTCTATAAACACTCTTTTCATAATTTTCATAATTATAATGTCTTATTTTTACAATATCCCTATTACTATAAAGTATAAAATATTTTCCTTTACTTTTTATTTTTTTAATATGTTCTAATATTATATCCATACTTTCAGGTATATTATAATCAATTACTATATCGAATTTTAACTTATATAATTTAAAACATATATAATCACAAAATGTAATTTTATTTTTTGAAAACACAAAATCATCATCTATTATTCTTTTATATATAAATTCAGCACTTTCAGTGTTTCTAAAAATTACAGCTATTTTTTTATCACTATTATTTTTTAAATATTCAAATAAATTTTCTATTTTATATTTAGTTTTTAAAACATTAATTTCAATAAAAGTATTTTTATTCATAATATTTCTCCAAAAAAATAAAAGCTGATTTTTAACTATCAGCTTTTATTATATATATGAAAATATTGTTTTTCAATATTTTTACACTAACATATATTTACACTATAATTTTATATTTTTCTTCTCATAGAATTTAAAACAGCAAGTACTGCAACTCCAACATCAGCAAATACTGCTGCCCACATTCCTGCAACTCCTATTGCTCCAAGAATAAGAACAATAAATTTTATACCTATTGCAAACACTATATTCATATTTACAATTTTTATTGTATTTTTTGATATTGTTATACCATCAGCTATTTTAGATACACAGTCATTCATTATTACAACGTCGGCGGCTTCTATTGCTGCATCAGAACCTATTCCACCCATAGCAACACCAATGTCTGCTCTTGCAAGTACTGGTGCATCATTTACTCCATCACCTACAAATAAAGTTTTTGCTGTTTTATTTTCAAGTATTTCTTCAAGTTTTGAAACTTTATCTTGTGGAAGAAGTTCTGCATAATATTTGTCTATACCTAATGTATTACATACAAATTTTGCATTTTCTTCTGTATCTCCTGTAAGCATTACTATATTTTTTACACCTACATTTTTAAGCTTATTTATCGCCTTAAAGCTATCTTCTTTTATTATATCAGATACATTTATACTTCCAATAAATATACCATCACAAGCAATATATACAACACTTCCTATATTTTTATTTTGTTTATATGGTATGTTATATTTATTCATAAGTTTTTCATTACCTGCAAGTATAATTTTTCCTTCACACTCTGCTTTTATACCCATACCACTTATTTCTTCATATTTATCACATTTTAAAGGCTCTATATTTTTATTTTTACAGTATTCCATTATTGAAACTGCTATTGGGTGATTTGACATACTTTCTGCTGTTGCTGCCTTTAAAAGAATATCATTTTCATCATATTCAAAATCTATATTCGTTACTTTAAAAACACCTTCTGTTATTGTTCCTGTTTTATCAAAAACAACTGTATCAACATTTGCAAGTGTACTTATATAGCTACTTCCTTTTACAAGAACACCATTTTTTGATGCTTCACCTATTCCAGAGAAAAATCCTAAAGGAACAGAAAGTACTAATGCACAAGGGCAAGATATTACAAGGAATGTTAATGCTCTCATAACCCAAACAGAAAAATTATACTGCCCTGTTACAACAGGAGGAATTATAGCAAGTGCTACTGCTGATAATACTACAAAAGGTGTGTAAACTCTTGCAAATTTTGTTATAAACTGTTCTGTTTTTGATTTTTTTGCAGATGCATTTTCAACCATTTCAAGTATTTTTACAACTGTTGAGTTACCAAATGTTTTTGTAGCTTTTATTTTTAAAATACCATTTACATTTATACTTCCGCTTAAAACTTCATCATTAACACTAACACCTCTTGGAACAGACTCTCCTGTTATAGCTGATGTATCAATGCGACTTTCACCTTCTACAACTACACCATCAATAGCTACTCTTTCACCAGCTTTAACTATTATAATATCACCAACAGATATATTTTCAGGTGCTACACTTATAATTTCTCCATTTATATATGCATTTACTTTATCTGGTCTTAAATCTATAAGACTTTTAATTGATTTTCTTGATTTTTCAACTGCCATATGTTGAAATGTCTCCCCAATTTGATAAAAAAGCATTACAAATACAGCTTCGGCAAGTTCACCTAAAAATATTGCACCTATTGTTGATACTGACATAAGAAAGTTTTCATCAAAAACATTTCCTTTAAATATATTTTTTATTGCAGTTATTATTACATCATATCCAAATATTACATAAGATAGCATATAAAATGTTATACCAATAGTTTGTTCCTTACCTATTATAGAAGCTACTATAAAAAGAATTACTCCTACTGTAAATCTTATTTTTATATCAAATACAAAACCATTTGACTTTTCATCATGTGAATGGTTATGTTCATGACAATGACAACTTTCATTATTACATTCATTTGATTTTATTTTAACTTCAACATGTGGTTCAAGTTTATTTACAATATTTTTTATATCATTATATATTTGTAAAGTATTTCCACTATTTTCTATAACAACAGTCATTTCTTTATTTATAAAATTTAAGTTTGCTTCTTTTACATGTTGTAATTTCGATGACTCTGACTCTATTTTTGAAGCACAATGTGCACAGTCAAGACCTTTCATTGTTATTATAAAAGGAGTATTATTTTCTATTTTATAAACTTTTACATGTGGTTCATATTTATGAACTATTTCTTCTATTTTATTTAATATATTACTATCAGATGATTTGATTTCCATTTCTTGACTTATCATATTTAAAAATACATTATCAGAACCAAAAATATTTTTTGCTTCATTTTCTATTTTTGCTCCACAATTTGCACATGTAAGTCCTTCAACTTTTATTTTTACACTTTCCATAAATTCACCTCTTTTTTATTTTTATATGAACATTTATTCATATATATGTTATTTTTATAGAGCAGTAATACTGCCCTTAAATTTATTTTATATAACCTTTTTTATGACCTATATGGCTTATACCTGCTTGAAGAACATCTTTAACATGATAATCATCAAGAGAATATATAACTGCTTTTCCTTCTTTTCTGAATTTAACAAGGTCACTTTGTCTTAAAACTCTAAGCTGATGTGAAACCGCTGATTGTGTCATAGAAAGCTTTTCTGCTATATCTCCTACACACATATCATTTTCAAGTAAAAGACGAAGTAATTTAAGTCTTGTAGAGTCACCAAATACTTTGAAAAAATCTGCAACATCATATATAAATTCTTCATCTTTTTCAATTATAGTTTTCTCTTCGATAATTTCTAATTCTTGTTTTACAGCATCTATTTCTTTGTTCTTTTTATTTTTTTTATTTTTAGCCATAACATCTCCTACTTTCATATGAACAATTATTCATTTATCTTAAGTTTATAGTAATATATTTATATTTAATTGTCAATAGAATTAATCCATTTTTTTAAATCTTTATATATTTGAGCTGTTTCAATATATCCTTGTTTATAAAGTTGAAATATCTTATTTTTATCTTTTTCAACTCTACTTACATTTATATGTTTTTGAGGTCGAATTACAAATACTTTTCCCTCTTTTTCCATATTTTCAACAAATTCTAATTCAGAATTATATTTTTTATATCTTTCACCAACAGCTTTTGAAAGTCCTCTAAAGTTTCTATATTTTAATTTTGAAAGTTTTCTTGTTAATTTAGAAGGTTTCTTTCTATATCCTTTATTCCTTGTAAGAACAACTATATTATATTCACAACCATCATCAATAGCTTTTTTTAAAGGTATTGATGATGATATACCTCCGTCCATATATGCTTTACCATTTATAATTACTTCTTTTGAAATAAAAGGCAATGAACTTGATGCTCTTACTACTTTTAAAATCTCATCAGTAGAAGTTTTACTTTTATAAAAATATTCACACTGACCAGTAACACAGTTAGTAACACCAACAACAAGTTCTTGTTTTGATTTCTCAAAAGTCTCATAGTCAAAAGGTAATAATTTTTCAGAAAGTTCTCCAAATATAAAATCAAATCCAAAAATTTCTCCTGTTCTTATAAGGTTTCTGAAACTTAAATATCTTTTATCGCCTAAAAATTTTAATGCTATGTCTTTATCTCTACCCTTTTGACCTGATAAATAATTAAGTGCATGACAAGCTCCTGCTGATACCCCTATAACATATGGAAAATATATATTTTTATTTATAAAAAAATCTAATACACCAGCAGTATATATTCCTCTCATTCCACCGCCTTCAAGTACAATTCCTATTTTTTTCATTTAATCACTTTCTTTCTTACATTATTTCAAGTTTTACTTTCGTTCCACAAATTTGAGGTTGTGCAGGTGTAACAACAAGTTTTATAGGCATTCTTTCTTTTAATTCTTCAACATGTGTTATTATACCAACATTAAGATGTTCTTCATGAAGTCTTTCAAGTGATGACATAACAATATCAATAAGAGAACTATCCAAAGTTCCAAAGCCTTCATCAAGGAAGAAAAATTCTAATGGTGCATTATTTGCCATTTGTATTTTTGATGATAATGCAAGTGCAAGTGAAAATGATGTAAGAAATACTTCTCCTCCTGAAAGTGTATTTGTATCTCTAATACTTCCTCCATTAAAGTTATCTTTTATTACAAATTCGCTATCTGAAAGTTCAAGAGAATACCTACCTGATGTTATTTGTGAAAGTCTTTGTGATGCTTCTTCTGTTATATATGAAAGCTGATATGTTGCTATATATTCAACGAATTTCTTACCTTTCATAACTTTCATAAGACTTGTTATTGTATCTTTTTCTTTTTTAAGTTTACTTTCTTCTAATCTTAAACTTTCAACAGATTTTATTTGTTCTTTCATATTTTCTGCATTTGATTTACTTACAGCAATATTTTTTTCAATTTCTTTTTCTTCATTTTCATAGTTTTCTTTACTATTTTTTATATTCTGTAATTCTTCAAATGTTATATTTCTTCCTTGTATTTTTTCATTTAATACATCTGTTTTAGTTTTAAGTTGTAATAAAGAATTATCAAATGAATTTATTTCATAATTGATATTATCAATAAACTCTTTTGTGCGATACCAATGTAAAGCATCATCAATACTATCAAAATTATTTTCAATTACTTTATTTTCTGCTTTTTGTTTATATTCTGGAACTTCTTTTTCAAGCTGTTTTTTTACACTTTCTATTTTTATAAGCTCATCTTTAATAATTCTTTCATTATTTTCTGCTTTATCTTTTAATGATTTTTTATTTAATTCAGTATCATTCATATATTTAATAATACTATTAGTTTCTTTAAGTATATTTTCAGGAATTTCATTTCCACATACTTCTTCTATACGTTTTTTATTTTCATCAATAATACGTTTCTTTTCTTTACCTTCAGTAAGTATTTCTGTTATTTCATTATTTATTATTGATATATTTTTTTCTGTTATATCACATATTTCTGAAATATCTTTTAATTTTATTTCTGATTTTTCTCTATTATTGTTTGCTTGTTCTCTTTCAAAATCTAATTTTAAAATATATTCTTTTTCATTTTCAACTTCTTCAATATTATTAAATTTATCATTTATATCAGAAAGTTGATTTTTAATAATATCTTTTTTATTTTTATTGTTTTCTATAACATTATCATATTCTGAAATTCTATCATTATAATGGTCAATGTCTTTTTTTAATTCTGCCATATTTGTTTTTATTTCAGATAATTCAGATGATAATTTTTTCTCAGCTTTAGGAAGTTTTATATTATTTTCGTTATATGTATTATATTTTTCTAAAATATCATTTAATTTTATTTTTATATTGTTTATATCTTCTTCCAAATACTCTTTATTTATTGAAATTATTTCATTATAATTATTTTCTATATCTTCTGAATTTCGTTTTAATAATATTTTTACTCTTTCATATTCATTATTTATATCATTAAATTGTTTTTCAGAAATTATAAGTTTTTCTTTTGCAACATCAATTATTTTTTGATTTATAGCTTCTGCTTTTTTAGGGTGATTTTTAGAACCACATACAGGACACATTTCACCTTCATTGAGAACCTGAGAAAGTATATATGCCATATTACTTATTTCCCAATTTTTTATTTCTTTTTCAAGTTCTTTTTTTACTTTTTCTGAATTTTCCTTACTTAATAAAAGTTCCTCTTTTTTTTCTTTTAATTTTTTATTTTCTGATAAAAGTTTTTCTCTTGTTTCTTTTAATTTTATACAATTTTCAATATTTGATATATCTCTTTCAGAAACTTTATTTTTTTCATTTTCTGAAATAGATAAAATTATATTTTTATATTCTTCTTCTTTTTTATTGAGATTTTCTTTTAATTCTAAATATAATTTTTGTTTATTTTCTTTTTCACTTTTATAACTATTATATTTTAAATTTAAGTCATTATTTTCTTTTTCAATATTAATAATATCTTGAAAAAGATTATATATTTTTAATATTTTTTCTCTATAATCAGATGAAACTGTACTTTTATTTACTATTTCTTTATATTTTAAAATATTATTTTCTTCTATTTCTTTTAATTTTTTATTTTCTTCTAAATTATTTTTTTGTAATTCTAAATTACTATTTTTTTGTTTATAATCTTCTCTAAGTTTTTCTCTGTCTTTTTCATCAGATTGAACAGATAAATAAATATTTACCATTTGTTCTATAACTGCTTTTTTAGATATTAATTTTGGCATTTTAATATCATATTCAGTTTTTATATTTTCATATTCAGTTTTTATATTTTCATATTCAATTTTAGCTTTATTATATTTTTGTTCTGTGTTATAAAAATCATCATTTATATTTTTCAAATTTAATTCCGATTTTTTAAATGCATCAATATATGGTTTTATTTCCAATGCTTTTTGCATTTTAACTACTTCTTTTCTTTTTAAATTAATATCAGATTTTTTATTTTCAAGAATTTCTATTTCATTGTTATATTTATTTAATTCTGTAATATTATCAAAAAGTATTTTGCTTTCATCATATTTTTTAATTAATTTATTATGATATTCTGAAACAATATTTTTACGTTCTTCAAGATTTTTTATATTTTCAATTAATTCTTCAAGTTTATCATTTGAAACATCACCATAAACACTTATTTTGCTTTCAATATCAGAAAGTTTATTTATATTATCTTTATTCTTAATACTTAAACGCTCTTCCATATCTTTTCCGTATTTTTCAAGGTGAAATATTTTTTCAAACATTTCCCTTCTTTCTTTACCTTTAAGTTTAAGAAATTCACTAAATTTACCTTGCGGAAGTATTACAGAACGTGTAAAATTATCAAAACTTAAACCTATTATATCTTCTATTGTTTTATTAACTGTATTAACTTTTTCTGCAACAGGTATATTTTCATTATTTTCAATTAAATATAAACGAACTTTTGAAGCATTTGCTGTTTTATCATCATTTTTTTTATAAAGACGTTCAACAACATATATTTTTTCATTTTGACCTGATTTTATAGCAAATTTAAAATATATATAAGCCTTATCACAATCCTCATTTATAAATTCTTTTGTTCCTCTTACAATTTTTCCATATAAAGCTAATGTAAGTGCATCAAGTACAGAGGATTTTCCACTTCCCGTAGGTCCAAATATACCAAATATACCTCTTTTAGTTAGTTTTTCAAAATCTATTGTTTGCTCTTCTAAAAAACTATTTAAACCTGATATTTTTAAAAGTAAAGGTTTCATTTAACATTCCTCCTCCATAAGCTCCATAAATAGCTTTAGAACATCATCAGACGGCTCAACACTTTCTTCTTTCACATAAAAATCTTTGAATTGTTCTATTATATTTTTATCCTCTTTATAAATTTCCTGTTTTTCCATACTCATATTAGGTGAAATAACAGATATTTCTATTATGTCTTTTTTAAGCTTTTTAATTTCTTTTATTTCACTTTGAAGAAGTACTCTATTACTATTTATTGTAAGATATACCCAAGAATTTTCTTCTGATTTATTTCTGCACATTTCCAATGCTTCTTCTATACTATTAACTTTCCATTCCTCTATTGGTTTATAATTTGTAAGATTTACTTTTTTAATTTGTGGTTCACTTTTAGGTTGAATATCTATTATATTAACACTTTTAGAATATTTTATTTCCCTTCTGTTATACTCTATTGGTGAACCGCTATAAAAAGCTTTTTTATTTGTTCCTGAAACTGTTTGAGGTTTATGTAAATGTCCTAAAGCTATATATTGTGCTTTTTGTGGTAATGCAGAAGGTTCTACTGCTAATGCTCCTCCAAGCTGTATTGGTCTTTCTGAACCTGACTCTTCTCCTCCAGCAACAAAAAAGTGTCCCATAGCAATATTTATTTCATCATCATTATATTTTTGTTCAAGTATTTTAAATATTTTTTCAACTTCTTGAGAATATGTTGTTCCATTTTCTTCTTCGTCATATATGTTTTCATTTAAAATTTCTCCAAGACGTTTTTCACTTGGATAAGGCATTGTAATTATTCCAACTGTTTCATTATCTTTTTTTAGTCTGAAAAAGCCTTCACAACTATCAATTATTGAATAATTTTCATAATCTCCTTTTTTTGCAATACTTTTTGGAAAACCAAGTATTATAATACCATGTTCATAAGCAAGTATATCTGCTGCTTCAAGTCTTTCAGGATTATCATGGTTTCCGGCAATAATAATAATAGGTCTTTTACCATTTTTAGCAAGTTTTTTTACACTTTTATAAAAAAGTTCTTCTGCCGATGATGAAGGATTTACTGTATCATAAACATCTCCAGACATAAGTATAATATCAATGTTTTCATTTTCACATATATTATAAAGTTCATCTATAAATTGTTTTTGCTCATAAAGTCTTGTTTCACCCTCAAGATTTTTTCCTAAATGCCAATCTGATGTATGCAATATTTTCATAAACACACCCCCATTTAAAAATAAGCACCGGTAAAACCGATGCTTTAATAATTTTTTATTTTACCTTTATATCCATAACGTCACAAAAACCTTTTGCAGAATTTGAAAGTGCAACGCCTTTAAGTTTTACAAGCCCTATACTTCTTGGTGGTATAGGTGGATTAAGAGGTATCTCAAATATATTTTCATTATCTATTTCTTTTGTAAATTCTTTTATTGTAAATGTAAGACCAAGATTTATTTTAACAAAATCAAGTAATATATCACTGCTTCCCAACTCTATTATAGGATTAAGTTTTATACCATTTTCAAGTGTAAATTTATCAATATATCTTCTTGTATTACTTAAATCTTCAAGTAAAAGTAAAGGATATTTTTCAAGGTCTTCAAGATTTAAACCTTTCTTTGCAAGTTCTTTATATTTTGAACCACAAACAAGACTGTCATGTATTTCAAGACATTCTATAACATCAAAATCACCTGTGTTTTCTATTGGAAGATTTATAAAGCATACATCAACACTTCCATTTTTAAGTAATTTAAGTGATTCATAAGTTGTCTTATTAGTTACCTTTATATTAATATTAGGATACATACTGTTAAACTTTTCAAGATAAGGCATAAGATAATTTGCTATTACAGTATCACTAGCACCAATTCTTATTTCTCCAGCTTCAAGATTAACCATTTCAAAATATTTCTTTTCAGCAGTTTTTATAAGACTTAAAGCTTGTTCAAGATATTCATAAAGCATACTACCTTCTGGTGTTGTTCTTACACCTTTTGTTGTTCTCACAAGCAAATGACTCCCCATTCTATCCTCAAGCTGTCTTACGGACATACTAACAGCAGGCTGTGATATATAAAGTTCTTTAGCTGCTGCTGACATATTTCCTGTACGTACAACAGCACAATAAATTTTGTATAAATCCAGTGATATATCCAGATTTAAGTGTTCTCCCTTTTGCAATATAATTCCCCCAAATATAAATAAAATTTATAAAATACAATTAAAGCATTAAATCTACTTATTATATTTGTTTTTATTATAATAATAAATTTTACTAAAATCAATACATTTTTTATACATAAAACCTTATAATATCAAGGAATTTTACTGCAAATACATCAAAAATTGTTGTCCATACTAAAAAAACATATGTTTATTTATATTTTTTATATATCCAGTTTAATATATCATTATAAACTTTAATTTTATTTTTTTCATTTAATATTTCATGACGCATTCCATTATAAAGTATTATTTCTGTATCAATATTTTGTTTTATAAGTTTTTTATAAACTTCTGTAACACCTTTTCCATAATTTCCAACAGGGTCATCTTTTCCTGCCATTAAAAGTATAGGTATTCTTTTGTCTAAACCTTTATACCACTTATTTGATGAAACAGTTTTTAAAACTCTAAAAAGGTCATAATATCCTGCATATGTGAATATAAAACCAAATTTATCATCTTCCATAGATTTTTTAACAACATTTTCATCAGAACAAATCCAATCAAATTCTGTTTTTACATTTTCATATTTTGAATTATATGAACCAAAAGCAAGTTTATTTACAAAATATCCTCTTTCTTTTCCTTTTCCCGTTTTTATTTTAAAATCACACATTTTAAGTCCACCTAAAAGCAATGGATTTTTACCACTTGTACCTATAAAAATAGAGCAGTCTATACTATTAGGATACCTATAAGTATAATCTCTTGCAAGAAAAGAACCCATACTATGACCTATTAAAGTTATTGAAAGATATGGATACATTTTTTTTATTTTTAAATTTAATCTACGAATATCTTTAACTAATTTTACATAGTTATATTTGCCCTCACCAAAATATCCAAACTCATCTTTATTTTTAACACTTCTTCCATGACCTATATGGTCATTTCCACATACTATAAAACCATTTGATGCCATAAAACAAGCAAAATTTTCATATTTTAAAATATGCTCTGACATTCCATGAACAAGCTGTATTATACCTTTATATTGTTTTTTATTTTCATCAAGCCATATTGCAGAATATATATCAGAATAACCATTTGAAGATTTAAAATAAAATTCTTTTCTTGTTATCATAAAAATCCACTCCTAAAAAGTATATGATGTGTTTTATTATTTCTGCTTATTATTAAAATATAATATTAGAATATAAAAAAAGCCTTGAAAATTCAAGGCTTTTTTATAAATTAGAATGGAGATGAGGAGAATCGAACTCCTTGTAATTGAATATTTATAAATTCTATAAAAACCCCATATATTCATATTTTATTGATTTTACAATATTTAAAAGGTATATATAATTATTATATATTATAAATTTTTATTGTATTTTATTAATTTATTGAATAGTTTGCAACACAATGCAACATAAAATGCAACACAAAATATTACTTCAATATACTTTCATCTTCATCATGTTCAACACTCTCTCCACCTATCTTATCAACCAAATTTGAAGTAACATCAAGACCTTTTACAAGTATTTCAGGAACTTCAATTCCTATTCTTACACAATTTTCAAGTATACTCCTTATTTCATTTATAATATAATTTGCAAGTACAAACCACCCAACAGCTTGTAAAAATCTTAAATCTGCACCTATAACAGCACCCATTTTTGAAAGGGCAACTCCAATATAAAAAGCAACTGCAATAACAACCCAATAGCAAACCTTTTTTATAATTCCTTTTGCTCCAACAGCTGAACTTTCTGTATTTTCTTTTCTTGACGCTCCCCAACCTGTAAACCAATCAGTAATATTTAAAATAAGAAATCCTACAAACAAAAACCATAATTCACCAAACATATATGTAAAAAGAGCTGTTAAACAGCCATAAATTATATTAATTTCATTAAAAAACTTTTCCAAAAAAGACCACCTCTCAAATTTGTGTTATATTTCCCTCTGTATCAATAATTGTTTGCCATTGACCATTTATACCTTCATTTGTAAATTGAAGTCCCATAGAGCCAAATTTAAAGAGCCTTTTTGACTGGGTATAGTCAAAATTATCAATACAGACATATAAAGCATTATCAGAAACAGTAATTCCCCCCGAAATCATACTAACAGCCTTTCTTGCGTCATTACTTGCTGTTAATGCTGTTGAAAATGTTTTTTCACCTTTTGTGATACTTGCTGTTATATCTGCTATAAAGTCACCAAGCTCAACAGATGTATATTTATTTAAAATACAATCATATTCATAGGCTATAACTTTAGCTTTTTTATTAAAGTTCATATTATTATTAATAACTGTTACAATATCACCAAGTTGTATATTTTCCAAAATAGAATAATTTTTATATTCTGCTGTATGTTTTAATGTCTGAAAGTCAACTTTAATATTCACACTAGGAATATCAATACCATTGTCAAAAAGGCTATTTATAGCTTTTCTAAGGTCTGATACTGTTTCAATGTTATTATCTTCATAAAGGTATATTTTAGGGTATGGGTAATTATTTATATAAGGGCTATCAATATACTTTTCAGGTAATGTCAAGCCGTCTTTACCTTTTCCATAAACCCTTGTATATACTTCTTCTATATCCTCTGTTACTTCAAGCCCTGCAAGGTTTTTACCGTATCTTATTGAAAAACCCCTATCCTCTCCAATAGCATTTAATATACTTATGTTTTTATTATCTCTTAACATCTCACCGCCAAAAACAGTTAAAAAACTGTTTTCTTTATCATCGGCAAGAGCTGTAACAGTATTTACACAATTTAAAGACAAACTACCTGTATTTGATATATCAGTAAAATAAGTAAAACCCATATCAACAGCACAACTTGAATTAATACGACTTAAAGCTCCTGTTGCTGTACTGTTTACAATTTCTGCACTTTCAATAAAATTTCCAAGCAAGTCATAAAATATATGTCTTGCATTTACAGTTATACTTTCCATATCAGGTTTTATTCTGTAAATTCTAAAGGCTTGTTTTCCTCGTGGTGTATCTGCACATATTATTAAATCATTCTGTATTCTTTTCCATTTTCCAAACTTGTCACGATGATGAACCATTTCAAGTTCATATTCTCCATTTAATTCTTCTGTTACAGTACAACTTGAAGGCATAAGAACTCCAATACCTATATTGTCAAATTTAGTTTCATTCATAGAGTGTAAAGTTATCATAATATCACCTTTTTAAACTTTTAAAAAAGGGGCTATATTAAGCCCCTAATGGATTACCGTCTGTATCAAGTCCCAAAACTTGTAATTCTTTAATAACTACATCTCTGTATCTTGTAGGAACTTGAGTTACTTCATTATTTTCTGTATTACAAGTTCTTCTTCCTGCAATAACTAAAGCAATATATAAATCTACCATTTGTATTTCCCCCTTTATCAAATCAAATATAATTTCTATGATATTTTTAAATCTTATTACCATTTTTATCAAAACCTCTTTCAGTAAGAAGGCTTATAACTTCATTTATATATGTAACAGGAACAAGTTTAATATCTCTGTTTGTATCGTCACAAGTTCTTTTTTTATTTATAACAAGATTAAAATATAACTCAATCATTAAACATTACCTCCTAATTCCAATATAGCTTCATAAAGGGTTGCTTGTACTTCCATATCATTTAAACGGTTTTCTAAGTTCTGCTCATACTGGTCAGCCTGTGCAGTCATAATAATAATTTGCTGTTCTTGAATTTCATCAAGTTGTGTTGGTTTTGGTGGTGGAAGTGGTTCAGGTGTATATTCTACCCACTCACCATTTATATATTTTTTATTTGTAATGTCAAAATCCTCAGTAATTAGTATCATATCAGGCTTATTTACTTCACCTGTTAAATTGCTTATACCCTCAACAATGCCTGTTTCTATATTAATAATTGCATATCTGTACATAATTTCACCACCTTAATAAAATTCGATTAATTGCCAAATTACTTGAGATATTTTAAAATCTTTGGTATTATGATAAATTCTGATAGTTGTAGCATTTAAAATTCTTCCAGCTGAGAAATATGTATTCATTGAATATGGTATTATATGAGAAGAACTGACAAACAGTAAACTTTTTTCCGGTTTCACACTATCCACAGTATAATCTTTATATCTTTGATTTCCAAAATCACTTTCATATTCGGTTAATTCCTCGCTTGATATAATACCATTTTGAATTTTTTTAACCATTCCTCTACCTAGCAAGCCAAATAATGTTGTACTTCCTGTTGTTCCACTTGTTCCAATTTTACTATTAATACTATTTACAGTACTTACAACACTTGCTGTTGAATTTTCCTCCAAATAGCTTATAAGATAGTCCCATACCTCAAACATAGTATTTAAGTTTAATTCCTGTGCTTTTTCTTCGGGTGTGCCTATTTTTTCAACCATTTCTGTCATAAGTGCATATGCTTCATATAAATTTTGATAAAGAACAACCAAAGCACCATATTCGTTACTACTTTCAATAGAACTATCACTCATAAGACTTTTAACAACGTGTATTGTAAAAGGCAAAGTCGAAAGAATTTCTGTATTATCTTTAAAAATAACTATTTCAACAGATAAATCTTGTGCAACAGCAAGAGCCTGTGTTGTAAGTTCAAATTGACATCTGCCTTTTTTATGGTCTGTTATAACTCCCTCATTATAAAACTCTTTACCGTCTGCCTTTCTTCCATATATTCTTACTTCGTGTCCTGTAAGGTCTAAAATCACACCATTATCAACAAGAATAACATCAAGGTATCTACTTTTAGTATCATTTTGTTTTGCTGTTATAATATCGTTGAATTTCCTTTTAACATCAATAGTTAATTTATTATATACTTGCAGTTATGCCACCCTCTTTCCATTTTCACAACTCATTAATGTAATTAAGTTATCAATAGACATATTCTTTATTCTGAAAATCTGTGAGCGACTGACAAACATAATTGTTTTTATTTTTTCAAATTGATATTTTTTTGTATATCTTAAATATAAAAATTTCTGTTGGTCATATGGTAATTTTCTTATATATTTTTCCATATTGATTTTATCTATGATAATTTTTTCCATATACTCAACAAGAGTATTAATATAATTAGAAATTTCACTATTTCCATTAAGTCTTTTAAGTTTCTGAACTTCCAACTTTTTAATTTCATATAATTCTACTGCATTTCCCCAGTTTTCAAGCATTTTTTCAACTGTTTTTCTTTCATACAATCACACCCACCTCCATTCAGGCTCTATTTCAATTTTTGAAACATTTCCACTAAATGAAATACTGTTAAAACCTATATTAAATATAGGAAAATCCCTACTTTTATATTTATCATTTTGGCTGTTTAATTCCATACTATCTTTGTATACTTCCATATTTGAACTATCTATTGTTATATAGTCCTCTACACTTTCCAAAACATACTCAATATCATTTATAACAAGTGTAATGTCACCACTACCATAAACAGTTATAATAGGCTCGCTTTTTTCTGTGCCTTTATTATATATTTCAGTATTTTCTGTAATTACTAAAAAGTCATCTGTTTTATTTACACTATATTTCAAAGGGTATACATCAAACTGTATTAGAAAATCATTTATATTTAAAAGAATATTGTTTATAGGTATTTGATTTTTAATAAATGCTCTATATACAAAATCTTTTTCACTTGAGAAAATAACTTCACCATAGCCATTAAGCCAAGCACAAACATCATATATACGACTATTATCAAGCAATATACATTCAATTTCTTTTGTATAGTTAGAATAAACTTCTGTGTCCTCGTGTAGTACACCGTTTCGCCCTGCAATTTCAATTAAATTTACACGTTTTTCAGGTTTTATTACAGGTGGTGCTTTAAGCATTACAACACCCATATCAAGTGAATTTACACCATTAAAAACAAAATATTGATACTGCATTATGCACCTCCTGTGGCTTTATCTTTAGATTTTCTTATAAATTCAACCTCTCTAAGAAAATCTTTTATACTTCTGTCGTTACTGTTTTCTACTTTATCAATATAAATATTAATATCACCTTGTTTAACATTTTCTGTTTTAGAATTATAACGGTCAGCTTCAGGCTGTGTTAAAACTCTTTCACCTTTATGTAAAATGGCTCTGTAACCGTCAAAAGGAACTTCACGAAGTCCTGTTCTGTTGCTTCCGTCACTTTCGCTGTCATCACTTGAAGAACCATAAGCCGACTGTATTATACTTTTTATTCTGTCTGCTATTGCTTGTGCTTTAGAATATAAACTATCTTCATTTGCTTCAAGACCTTCTATCATAGCAGTTATACTATCAGCTCCAACTTCAAAAGTAGTTTCTTTTATTACACTTAATTCATTATCTAATTTTTTATTAAATTCTACTGATAATGTTTCCAATTCTTCTTTATAAAATTGCTCTGCTATTTCTTTGCTTTTTTTCTGTTTTTCTTCCCATAAAGCTATATAATTTTCAAAATCTTCATCAGACATTTTCAAAAGTTTATCAGCATATCCAATAGCGTCATCAATATCCATATTTGCTATTTCAGCCATTAAATCTTCTGAAATATTTTTGTTTTTTAATTTCTCCATTATTTCAGAATATTCATCTAATTTTGATATATAGTCTTCAAGATTTTCTATTTTATATTGTATATTGCCTTCTTCATCTTCCTCTGTATCAAACAATTCAAAATCAGAAAGTTTTTCAGACATTTTTTCTTGTTTATCAACAATATCATCAACAGCGTCTTCATATTCCTGTTTAATGTCATCAATAGTATTTTCATATTCTTGTTTAAAGTTTTCTAAACTCTCAATTTGACTTTGAAGTATCTCTTTTTCTGCTTCCTCTTGTTCCTTAATACGTTCTTCATTCCATTGTTCCTCTAAGTCAGAAATTTGTTCAAGTATATTTTCTTTTTCCTCTGCTTCTGCCTCAGCTAACTGTTTATATAAATCTTGTATTTGTTTTTCACGTTCTTTAGCTGTTTTTTCAGCTTCTCGCTTTTGAGCATTTTCCTCAATTTCAGCTATTTTACTATTAAGTATCTTTGTTTTTTCTGTTATAAGATTACCAAGATTTTCAATAGCTTTTAAAGCATATCCCTTTCCTTTTTCAACACCTTTGGCTATACCTTGTGGAAGCATAATACCAACTTCATTCTCCATTCTATGTGACGGAGAACGAATATCAAATACTTCTTTTATTTTAGAAATTACACTTTCTCCTAGTCCCCCAACTTTTTCAAGTAGCCAGTCTTTACCTCCTGTAATACCATTCCACAAACCTTCTACTATGTTTTTTCCTATATTAAGCATAGTTTCTTTTATATTGCTGAATGTATTTGATATACCTGTTTTTATTTCTTCAACTTTAGTTAAAACTGTTGTTTTTATATTATTCCAAACCTCTGAAAGTTTTGTAAACAACTCTTGAGCTTTAGCCTTTACAGTATCCCAATTCATATACAGGGCAACACCTGCTGAAACAAGAAGCCCTATAAGTGTTGCTATTGTTCCAAATGGACTTAGATTAAAAACTGCATTTAAAGCTCCCTGTGCTGTTGTTACTCCTGTTAAAGCTGTTTTAAAAGCAATAAACAAAGGTACTATTGTACTTATTATTTGAAAAGCAACAAAACCTGCCACAGTTCCACTAAGTACAGGAATTATAATATTAAGATTATTAGTAACAAAATTTACAGCATTTCCAATATTATTAAATACATCATTAGTAACAGTTTGTATTGTGGGCATATTTTCATTTACCCAGTTTGCAAACTCATTAAGTTTAGGAAGTAGTCTTTCTCCTAAAGGTATCATTACACCTGTTTCTATTTGTCTGCCTATGCCTGTAAATGCACTTTCCAAGCTATCGTATTTAATATTGTTTATTTCTTCCATAGTGGCTTTTGTGCGGTCAAACTCGCCATTTGTGTTTGTAAGGGCATTTACAGCACTTTGCCCCATATCTTCCCACATAGTTCCGAAAAGGTTTACACCTGCTGTATTTTTTACAACTTCATCATCACAGTTATTTAATGCTTCTGCTACTTGCCTAAAAGCTTCATTTGCACTTTCGCCACCTTCGGCAAACTTAACTTGCATTTCATCAGCATTAAACCCAAGACTTTCAAATGCTTGTACTGTTGTTTCGCTTCCGTCTTTGGCTTTTATTCCAAATTCCTTTACAGCGTCACCAAGTTTATCAATATCAAATACACCACTTTCAGCACCATTTTTAATCATATTAAACATATCTTCGGCACTAAATCCTAACTGACTAAAATGTACAGAATATTCATTTATACTATCAAGCAAGTTTCCATTTTTGTCCAAGCCCGCTTGACTGCCCTGTGCTATAAGGTTGAAGGCTTCCTCGCTAGTCAATCCGAATTGTTTCATCATCATATCGGCTGTTCGTGTGCTTTCTTGCACTTCAAAGCCGAATGTATCTCTTAAAGCAATAGCATTTTGAGTGGTTTTTTCAAGTTCTTCACCTGTCAATCCTGTTTGATTTTTAACTTCTGCCATAGCCTGTGCAATATCTTCAAAACTCTCACCAAAGTTATTAGCATATATATTTTTAAGGCTCTGTTCAAGGCTTTTCATTTCTTCATCTGTTGCCCCTGTTTGAGTTTGAAGTGTATTATAAGACTGTTTAAGTTCATCAGCTTTTTTTACACAACTTGCAATAGTATCAACTGTTTTCTTTATAGTTGCACCAATAGCAAAGCCTTTTGCCAATTTAACAAGACTTTCTTTAAGACTTCCCGATGACCTCTCTGCACTTCCTGCTTCTTGTGCGAAATTTCTTAAATCTCTTACACCATTTGCTCCATTGACTACAATATCCATAGCCAATGCACCTAAATTTACTGCACCACCTATAAACTACCACCTCCAAACTTTTCCCTAAGAGCTTTTCTGTCAGGCTCTTTCTGCTGTAATATATAACACTCTTGAAGGTACTCTCTGCCCTCTTTTGTCTGTGACATTTTATATATATAAGCGTCACGTAAAAGCACTTTATATGTATAACAATCCAGTTCTAAAACTTCATTAAAATTAAGTCCTGTATAGTCTGATATATACTTTAATTCATCTGTTTCAGCATAAAAATATTGTTCTTCTGTTGGTTCATTTTGTGGAATATGGGGGAAAATCACTCCCCCATAATTTTAAAACTGTGTTCCAAATAGTCTTGTAATATATAAAGGGCTGTTGTAGGTTCTTCAATCATATTTTCAATTTTTGTTTTTGAAAAACGTATTTTATTTATATTTCTATTGAATATATCAGTAAGTAGGCTGTAAAGTTCTTCAAAGGCTTCATTGTCTGTTTTTGTATCTGCCTTTGTCATTTCCATTAACTTTATCATCATAGCTCTTGTAGGCGGTTTAATACTTAAAATCTTACCGTTTTTAAGTTTTATATTATAATGCTTATTTTTAAGTTTTCCTAAATCTATCAAATATAACACTCCTTATGCTGTTATTGAGCTGTCAACCTCGTTATATATAATTAAAGTTCCTTCATCATCGTGGGGCTGTGCTTTAAACTCTGCATTTATAACAGTTTCTTTATCTTTTGCAAAAGCAAGCTCAAAACCTGCTTCATTAGAGCCTACAATAGTAACTCTTATATCTCCGTCAACTTTATCTTCATGTACAAAATGAACTATATATTTTTTACCGTTATAATTACCTGCACCACCTATTTTTACTGTGCGTGTGTGCTTTTCTGTGTCTTTTGACACTCTTGCTGTACTACATAACTTATTTAATGTATCACCGTTCCAAGTCATAACACCACTTTTAAGTACTGCTTCTTCTGCTGTTATAAGTTTCTTTGAAACAATGCCTAAATCATCTTTAGCTTCATAGAATGTTGGTGTATACGTAAGAGTTGCTCCACCCTGTATAAGTCCTAAAAGTTTTTCTTCTGTTTCAATAGTTGTATTTTCAGGAATTGTTTCTGTAAATTCATCAATGTACAATTTGCCACTACCTAATACAATTCTTTCACCCATTAAAAATTCACCTCTTTATTTTTAACATTTAATATAAAATATCCTTTAAAATGATGTGTTTCTGTTTCATAGTTATATATATTTCCTCCACCTGTTTGAACTACCGATAAAATATTATCAGTCAAAGGCTTATCACCACTTGTAAGTATTGCTTTTTTTACATCATCAAGTATATTCATAGCCTTTACAAAGTCATTTGATATAGCTGTAATTTCAAGCCTATATTCTTCTTTTACGGTATCTGCCCTTTGTGGAATTATGGTATATACAATAGTGTCTAAATCATCAATACAAGCACCATAATAATTTACTGAATAGCCTGTACTATTTAATATTTTTGAAATATCCTCTGTTACTTTTTTAATCATCAGTCAAAATCCCTTCAAAATTTTCAAGTATAAAATCTCTGTTTTCTTCTATAGCTTCCCTTAAAAATTGGTTGGGCTTTTGCCCCGATGTCATATAAAATTCTTTCCCATTAAATTTTCTTATAGGCATTCCATATTTTTGATTTAACTCGCCACCGTCTTTTACAGGGAAATACCAAGGTACATCTTTTCGCCCATTTCCTTCTATGGCATAAAGTCCAGTACCTTCATGTACATAAATAGCAATTTCATTATTTGAGCCTACACGACCTGTAAAAACACCGTTTTCATATGTAACTGTATGGTCAATGCTTTCCTTTATATGAACACTCCCTCCGTTTCCTGTGCCTTCTGGACATCTTTCCTGTGCTTCATTAACTAAGAATGTACACACTTCATCAAGACCTGCCATAATTCTTTCAGGAAGTATATTTTCAATTAAATTATCAATATTTACTGTGATACTATTATTTGTCACACTATCATCTCCAATTCAAGTTGGGTGTATCGTGTTAATTGATTTATGCTCTTTATTAAAAATTCATCGTCACATATTAATTTATATTGTTTTTTATTTTCAAAATCTTTATAATTTGTAAGTCCTGTGTATATATGCTGAAAATAAGCAATATCACCGTTTACCCCTGTTATACTTTTATAATTTATTGCAACATCAATATCTTTTAAATAAATCCAACTTTCATTTTTTATTCCAAACTGGTCTTTTTCAAAATTCTTTTCGTATAGTTCAAATTTTTTCATCTGTCTATTTATCACAATATCCCCCACTTTTTATTTTTGCTGTATTTAATAGAATTAAGCTGTTTTAATATATAGTGTGGGTATTCATCAATATAACTTTCAGACACTCCACTATAACTTTGCGAAGAAAGCCCCTCTGTACCAAATCTATTGAGTTTTACAACTGCCATATCAACAAGAACATTCATCATACTTTGATTGTTTTCATCAAAAACAATATTTGTATAATCAGATATTTCAATTTTTGTTTTATCAATAATAAGGCTGATTAAAGCCTCATTTGTATTACTTGATAATAATTTTATCTGTTCTAATATTTCCATTAATCAGCCCTCCTAAATAGTTATTATCCTGCGTTTTTTGTAAGTTTAACTGAATATGTATCATCAACAAGAGCCATAACTCCATAACGGTCATAAACAACCGTATTATCTTTGGTTTCAACATCTCTATCCTGCTCAACAGAGCCTTCTTTTTTTACAAAAAGTCTTACAGCGTCCTTTTTTGTTATATATGCTGTTTCTGCTGGTACAAGTTTACTGAATAATACAGGTAAACCACATATTGTGCCAAACTGCCCAGTATAAAGAATTTCTCCTTGTTTACTTGCTATAAAATCAGTATCTTTTCTTATTAAGGCTCTTAAATCATTACCCATAATAACAAACATATCTTCTTCAACTTCTTTGTTAAGGTCTGCCAAAGCGTCAACAACTGCTGAATAGCCAAAAGTTGTATACTGATAGTTTTTTGATATTTTAGCTACTTCCTCCATATATTCAGTTCTAATTTCATTTGCCATTAATGTTGATGCACCATTTGTAAGAACATCTAAAAGGTAAGGGTCTTGCATAATATCCATATCGTTATAAACAAAAGTCTGCTGGTATCTGTTTACTGGATATTCTTCCGCTTCGAATGTTGCTTCGCCTTTTTGTGTATTTTTTGCACCTTTAGCAAGTTTTTCAACTTTACCTGTGTATGTATACTTATTTATAACCTTTTTCATACCTGCTGTTTCTGCAAGGCTATAATCAGTAGTAAAAAGGCTTCTAACATCAAGTTTTGTATTGACCAAATCAGTCATTTTATTTTCAATTACAATATTGTCATATCCTGTTATTGCCATTTAAAAATTCACCTCATTTTTTTATAAGTTCCATATATAATTCTTTATTATTTTTAAAAATTTCATTCTGCTCTGATACAGACATTCTTTTAAACTGTTCTTTTGTAATAGTTCCATAGTCTGTGCTACCCTCAGAACCTTTTATTTTCCCACCAATATTTTTTAATCTTTTATCAACTTCACTTTTAACTGCTTTTTTAAAGAGTTTTTCAAGGCTGTTTATTTTGTCAAGACATTCTTCCTCGTCATCACTTGTTACAATAAAATCTGCAAAACCTGCGTCAAGTCCTCTTGAATTTAAAACCTTGCTTATTTCAGCCTTTGTATTAGCTAATTTATATTTTGAAAGTTCCTCTTGTAAGTCTTTAATAGCTTGACTTGTTTCGGCTTTTTCTCTCTGCTCTGCGTCAAGTCCTTCAAGTCCTTTTTTCTTTTTATCTTTTTCAATACCTTTTAAGGCTTCCGCTATAAGTTTTGTAACTTCTTCTTTAGTAAGACCTTGACTTTGTTCTTCTTGCTGTTCCTCCTGCTGTTCTTCCTGTGTGTCTTTTTCTTCTTCATTATCCATTTTCAATACCTCTTTTCTTCATCTCAAGTTTTGTTAATATTCTTATTCCACATCTGCAACGTGGGTGATGTATAGGTTCAAGTTCATCAAGGGGGATAGGATTTTTCTTTGTTTCCTCTGCCAGTCTTGCACACAAAGCACAATGTTTGTCATCATCTATATAAGCATAGTAGCCTAGTTTATAGCCTTTTTCTTTACCTTGATTAATTCGCCCTTGATTTATAGTTCTCATAATTTCAGTTCTTGCCAGTCTGTCGGCTTCATTGTATGCTACACCGTGTCTTGCCATAAGAGTTGCTATAACTCTGTCCATTGTGGTTCTGCCTGCCACAGCTGATGAAATTTCTCTTTGAAGTGTATTTATAAATTTTCTTCTATTTCTTTGTATACGTGTTTTAAAATTTGCACCTTTAAAATTTGCATTTATAACTTCAAGCATTTTTTCATCATTGGTTAAATTCCAAACAACAGCACCTTCCATATTTGAAGGCTTTCCAAGTACTGAAATATAAGTATCTTCAAGTATTTTTGTTATAAGTGCTATTTCCTTACTTTCTCTTTGACCTGTAATATTTTCTATACTTTTTAAAAGCTCTTTAAATCTTCCATATCTATAAAGGTTTGTAGTGCTTATTCCGTCATCTGAAATCATATTGTAATAAAGATTTACAATATCTTTTTTAATAAGTTCTGCCTGTTCTTTATATAGCTTTAAGAGTTCTTTTTTTGCCTTTTTAGATTGACTGTTATATGTATTACCGCCTAAACGCTTTTCCCAATACTCTTTATTAGTCATTTAAACCACCGTATATATCAATACTGTTTGCTTCTTTTACCCTTAAAACTTCCTTGTCTACATCTGAAACAAAAGGAATTTGACTTAGTAATGTTTCATCAGAAACAAGGTTTCTTAATTGATTTACTGTTTGAGCTGTTTCAAGAACATTTTCAGGAAGGTTAATAGTAAATATAATTTTTATATCATCAGGTACAGTAAGGCTTTTTATTTCCATATATTCAAATATTAATTTTGTACTGGTATACTAAAATTGCAACACATTGTTCGAATAATATGATATATTAATATTAATTATTCAAGGAGGATTAG
>CALWGF010000020.1 GCA_944379995.1 uncultured Clostridia bacterium | reverse complement strand
GAGGAAAACAGCGGGTTTCAAGGAATTTATGACGATGGAACTCGTCTGTTTATACCTACAGTAAATTCGTCAAAATCATGATTTTGACGAGAGTGTGTCGAAAAAGTCGACACACTCAGATGGTATACACCCTCTTTTATTTTATATAAAATTCTGCAAAGTTAAGCATTATATAAGTAAAAACCCACATTCCTAATGATGTTGTAACTATTATAAAACACATAACAATACTTAAAAAATCAAATTTTATATCTTCACTTTTGTGAAAATAACTATTATATAAAACCTCTATTCCTAAAATTATTAAAAACATAGGCGAAAACTTCATAACATGCCATATATTATACTGTGGAAAAAATGTAACAGCAAGCATATATATACCACAAACAATAAGGCATATACCCATTGTAACACTTCCTACTCTCCTTATACCTGCCATAATATATCACCTCTTATAATTTATCATCATCTTTTCCTGTATATTCTATATAGTCTTTATCATCATTATTATTTTTACCTTTAATAAGTCTTATTCCCAATAATATTATAAATATTGATATTAAAACATCTGGAATAGTTCTTAATATATATTGTATAAAACCAGCAATAACAGGATTTATACTACCCATAAGTCTATAAAAAGGATATTCAATAGTTTTAAATATAGCAACAAATCCAAAAATTATAAGTATAATACCTATAACTTTATTTCTATTACCTAAATTTGCAAAAAAACCTCCATTATCAAATATACTATCAATACTATATATAAATTTATCATCACATTCTTTTCTATAATCAAATGAAAAATGTTTCATATTATGAGTTTCAAAAAATGAGTAAAACCATATTACAGGTAATGCAAAAAGTAATATACTTGAATTTATACTACCTGAAATAAAACTTATTCCCCAAAAAAGCCCCATTATAGCAGCACCTTTTTTCATCATATTAAGATACATTTCTCCTGCTCCTGGTATAAAAGAAAAAATTAAAACTAAAAATCTACTTTTTTCCATTAATATTCATCTCCAATCTTATCAAATACAAATATACGTCTAACACTATCTGATATTCTTTCTATAAAATTTGTATTTTTGTAATAAAACCTATCTGCATTTTCAACAACTGCATTTTTTGTAAAATTTTCAACTTTATTATTAAAGTATGAAAATGTTCCTGTTGTCCAAAATATTAAGGCAAAACAAGCAGCTACTGCCACTGTTCCATATTTATTTACAAATATTCTTTTAATTCTCATTTTTATTTTTGATATAACACTATCTGATACACTTTCTTCAATATCTATAAGAATATCGTCTGATAACCTTTCTGTATAGGCAAGAAGACATTCATCACAAAATGAAAGATGTTCTGATATTTCAAGTCTTTCCATTTCATTTGCTTTTTCATTTATAATCAAATCAAATGCATAGTCTGTAAGATGTCCTTCACTATTAAATAAATCCATATTATCCCTCCTTGTCTATATATTCCTTTAATATATTTTTAGCTCTAAAAATCTGCGTTTGAACAGTTTTTTTAGGTCTTTTAAGTATAGTAGAAATTTCATCAATACTTTTTTCTTCTAAAAAATACATAACAGAAACTTTATAATATGGTTCTTTCATATTAAGTATATATTCTTTTATATTTTCAACACCTTCTTTAGCTAATACAAGTGTTTCTGGCAAAGGCAGAATACTTACTGCCGAAACTTCTTCACTATCATCATTTCCAAGTACTACACGCCTATTATAAGCACTCTTAAGATAATCTTTTGCTTTATTGGTTGCTATTCTTGAAAGCCATGGCTTTATTGTTTCAATATTACAACTATCAATATGGGTATATGCAGAAATAAAAGTTTCTTGTGTAAGATTTTGTGCTTCTTGATAATCTTTTACAAACTGAAAACATATTGTAAAAATTAATTTTTCATATTTTTCTATTATACTTCTAAACTCCCTCTCCTTCACAACCTGTGCTCACCCCCTTTTAAGCCGGCTTTATATTAATTTTTGTTATATTTATAATACGACTTGATAAATCAATCTACTTCAAATATTCACAAAATTATTTATAAATATAATAATAAAAAAAATCGGACAAAAGTCCGATTTTAATTTAAAGTATTTTAACAGGTGAAAAATCAACAAAATCTGATGAAGTAAGAAAATAATTAACATCATTATATTTTCCATTCAATATATTTTTAAAACTATTTTCACCATGAAGATGACCATAAATAACATTTTTTATATTATAATATTCAATTAGTTTAATAAATTCTGAATATTCTTTTTTATCATTTACAGGTGGATAATGTAATACAAGTATAATATTATCTTTATAACCTTTTTTTATTGCACTTTCTATTGATAAACCAACTCTTATAATTTCTCGTTTATATAATTTCTCATCACTTTCACTAAACATTGTATCATTAGGACATACCCAACCTCTTGAACCACATATGGCATAATTTTCATATATAGCAAAATCATTTTTTACAAATGTAAATTCTGGAAATACTTTTCTTACTTTTGAATTTGAATTCCACCAGTAGTCATGATTTCCTTGAAATATAATTTTATTTCCATTTAAGCCTTTTATAAATTCAAAGTCAGGTGTAACTTCTTCTATATTCATAGCCCAAGAAACATCACCAGCTATAATTACTGTATCATTTTCATTTACTCTTTTTTGCCAATTAAATTTAATTTTTTCATGATGATTTTTCCAATTATCTCCAAACTTATCCATAGGCTTATTTCTAAACATACTTAAATGCAAATCAGATAATGCATATAAACTCATATCTCACCTCTAAACCCTATACATTTCAGCCATAATGTTTAATTGCTGATTAAATTCTTTTAATTTATCAATATCTCCTTCTTCCCATATATCAGAGAATTTTCTGTTTATTTCGTCCATTTCCTCAAGTTTTGCTTTAAAATATAAATTGTGTATATTTTCCATTATACCATTAACAAGATTACTTTTTATTTCATTAAGTTTTTGAACATGCATTATTTCTTCACGGATAGTTCCCATTTCTTCATCAAGTTTAAAGGCAGCCTCTGCACAATTTATAAGCCTTTGTTGCAAATCCATAGGTATATTACCACTATATTTATATTTAAGAGAATGTTCTGCAACAGCCCAAAAATTCATAGAAAGTGTTCTTATTTGTATTTCGGCAGGTACTTCAATATAACCCATAGCTGTATTAAGAGGATATTTTATAATAATATGATAGCTTCTATAACCACTTGGTTTTGTATTTGTAATATAATCTCTTTCTTCCTCTATAAAAAGGTCCCTTCCATCTCTTTCACGAACAAGGTCTATAACTTTTTGTATATCCTCAACAAACTGACAAAGTATTCTTATACCTGCAATATCTTCTATTTTTTCTTTTATTTCTTCTGGCGGGATTTTCTTTCTTGAAGCCTTTTCAAGTATACTTGGTATTTTTTTTACTCTACCTGTTACAGTTTCAATAGGAGAATACATTCCCATAAGTCTATATTCATTTTTAATGCTTTCAAATTTTAATGTGAGCTCTCTTACGGCTTGTTCATAAGGAAAAAGCATTTCTTTTAAGTTATATATTTCCACATAATCACCCCGTATTATAATTTATATAATATTATTTTACTATTTATAATATATTTTTTCAAATAATAGTATACAAATATATATACAATAAAAAAAGACGGATAAAAAATCCGTCTTTTTATTATATATTAGTCAATAAGTGCTTTTATTTCAGCTATTGTACTCTTTGAGCATACAGCCTTAGCAAGCTCTTTACAATCTTCATATTTAAGATTTCTTACTTTATATCTTGAAGCAGCAATTTCTGTTGCAGCCATGCTGAATTCATCAAGTCCCATACCAAGAAGTATTGGAAGTGCTTTTTCATCACTTGCGAATTCACCACACATACCAACCATTTTACCATATTTGTGACCAGCTTCAATAACTTTGCTGATTGCACGAAGTACAGCTGGGTGGAAAGAGTTGTACATTTTTGCAATTTTCTGATTTCCTCTATCTACTGCAAGAAGATATTGTGTAAGGTCATTTGTACCAATACTGAAGAAGTCAACTTCTTTAGCAAGGTCTTCAGCACAAATAACACCTGCTGGAGTTTCAATCATAATACCTGTCTGAATACTATCATTGAATGGAATATTATCTTTTCTAAGCTCTTCTTTACATTCCTGAAGAACTTCATTTGCAGCTCTAAATTCTTCAACAGATATAATCATAGGATACATAATTCTAACATCACCATAAGCACTTGCTCTTAATATAGCACGAAGCTGTGTTTTAAATACATCTTTAAGGTCAAGTGATATTCTTATGGCTCTCCAACCAAGGAATGGATTTTCTTCTTTATCAAATTCATAATATGAAAGCTCTTTGTCACCACCAATGTCAAGTGTTCTTATAATCATTGGGTGTTTAATTGTTTCGATAGCTTTTTTGTAAGTATCAAACTGTTCTTGTTCTGTTGGGAATTTTGTGTTTTCCATGTAAAGGAATTCACTTCTGAAAAGACCAATACCTTCAGCACCTCTTGAAACAGCATTTTCAACATCAGCAATACTTCCTACATTTGCAAAAAGTTCTACTGTTCTTCCATCAAGTGTTGTTGCTGGAAGGTCATTCATACTTTCAAGTTCTGCTTTCATTTTTTTGTAGTCTTCTGCTTTTTTAAGATATTCAGCTTTTGTATCTTCATTAGGATTTACAATAATTTCATTTCCTATTGCATCAAGAATAATATAGTCTTCATTTGTAATATTGCTTCTAAAATCAGCTACACCAACAAATGCTGGGATTTCCATACTTCTTGCCATAATAGCAACGTGGCTTGTTACACCGCCAGCTTCTGTAATAAATCCTTTTATAAATTTAAAGTCCATATTTGCTGTATCTGATGGAGCAAGGTCTTCAGCTATAACAATAACTTCTTCCTCAATTCCTTCAAAAGGATTGCTCTTTACACCTTTAAGCTTACACATCATTCTCTTACCAACGTCTTTTATGTCAGCAGCTCTTTCTCTTAAATATTCATCATCAAGACTTTCAAACATTGTTACTATTTCAGCTACTGCTTCTTCAAGAGCAAGCTGTGCATTTTTATTTTCATCATTAATTTTTGTTTCAACAGAATCAGCTAAAACAGCATCTTCTGCAACATCAAGATGTGCAGCAAAAATTTCAGAATCTTCTGCAAGAACTTTAATTTCAGCAACAGAATCTTTTACAGCTTTTTTAAATTTAGCAAGTTCAATATCTTTTTCAGAATCTTTGATTATTCTTGTGTCAGCCTCAAGTTTTTCTTGAACAGCAATAAACGCTTTGCCCATAACAATGCCTTTAGATGCTGCTTTTGATACAGTAAATTTTTTCATAATAAATAATACCTCTCTCTAACGTCTTTTACTCTATTTTTACTCATTAAAATTATTCTTCAATATTTTCAATGAATTTTACAATTTCGTCTAAAGCTATTGCTTCATTTTCGCCTTCAACTATAACTTCAAGTTCTGCACCCTTTTTTGCACCAAGTGTAAGTACATTTATAATACTTGCTGCATTAGCTTTTTTGTCACCATTTATAATAGTAACAGTACAGCCTTTAAACTTTTTAACAAAAGAAACAAGGCTTGATGCTGGACGAGCATGAAGACCAGTTTTATTATTTACTATTACTTTCTTTGATACCATAACTTTCCCCTCTTTCTTATATTTTCCTCAACCTAAAATAACACTGAATAAAAAAATTCAGGTGTACAATAAATATTATACACCTAAATTAAACTTTTTTAAATATATTATATTAAATTTTTTACTTCTGAATAGGCATTTTCAATATTTTTAATAATATTTTCATCTTTAACGCCTGAAATTTCAGAGAAAGCCTTTGCAACTCCCATTTCTTTTATTTTATTTTGAAGTTCAACACTTTGAGCATCTTCTGGATTATTATAATTAAGAGCTGCACCAATACCAATTATAATATTATCAACACTAAAACCATATTCCATAGCTGTCATAAGAGGTTTTACAAGTCTATCATTTGGACTAAGTTTTCTTAAAGGTTCTCTACCAACACGTGCAACATCATCTTTAAGATATTGATTTTTAAAACGTCCAATAATTTTATCAATATATTTTAAATGAGCTTCTTTATCAAAACCATATTTTTCAATAAGACCATTTCCGCTTTCAGTCATAGCTGATTTTACAATATTATATATTTTTTCATCTTTAATACTTTCATCAACTGTTGAATATCCTTTTAAAAATCCAAGATATGATGTAATAGCATGTCCTGTATTAAGAGTGAAAAGTTTTCTTTCAATATAAGCCATTAAGTTTCCTGCAAGGTTCATACCTTTTATTTCTGGAATTTCACCTTTAAAAGCAGCTTCTTCAACATTCCATTCATAATATTTTTCAACTACAACATCAATGAAATTTTCACTCTTTACAGGAGGTACAATTCTATCTACTGAACAATCTGGGAAACCTACATATTTATCAGCATATTCTTTTCCTTTTTCATCGAGAATATTATAAACAGCTTCTTTAAGCTGTGAACTTGCTTTTATAGCATTTTCACAAGCTATAATATTAAGGCATTTATCAATACCGCTTTCCATACGAAGTGTAATTCCTTGTGCAATAGCAGGAGCAATTCTTGGTAATACAACAAGACCAACTGCTGTTGTAATAATTTCTGCATCTTTCATTTCTTCAACAACTTTAGGAGTAGTTGAGTTAACACCACTAATATTTGTTATTTTTTCTTCACTACATTCAACGTCCATTACATGAACTGTATAACTTTTATCTTCATTTATTTTATTAATAACAGCTTCATTTACATCAGCAAAAACAACATGGTATCCCGCTTCTGAAAGTAATGCTCCAATAAACCCTCTACCAATATTACCTGCTCCAAACTGTATAGCTTTTTTCATTTTAAATTCCTCCTCTAAAAATAAACTATTTATAGTTCAAAAGAGCGTACCTTTTTATGGGCACGCTCTAAGAGTACTTATGCAATCGCCCGTAAGCAATGGCTAAAATAATGTCTTAATTAAACATATCAAGTATTTCTTCTGCTGTTTTAGCATTTTTAAGTTTTTCAATATTATTTTCGTCTTCTATAATTGTACCTATTTTAGCAAGAAGGTCAAGGTGTTCATCACCTATTCCTGCAATACCGAATACAAGATAAGCTTTTTCATCACCAAAGTCAACACCTTCTGGATACTGAAGAAGTACAATACCTGTTTTCTTAACTTCATTTTTAGCACTTGCTGTTCCATGTGGTATAGCAACGCCAAATCCCATATATGTTGAAACTGTTTTTTCTCTTTCAAGCATTGCAGATATATAATTTTCATTTACATATCCAAGTCTATTAAGAAGTTCTCCTGCTGCTTTTATGGCTTCTTCTTTTGAAACTGCTCTAAGACCTGTTTTAATACCTTCTTTAACCATTACATTTTTATTATTTGTTTTTTCTTTAACTTCTTCTACAACTGTATTATTTGTTGCTGTTTTTCCTGTTGATTTACTTTCAAGTGTTGCATATAATGCATCAAGATTTACATCTGCAAGGAAATTGCCTATTGTTACAAGCTGTGCCTGTGGAGCACTTTTTTTCGCTCTATCTTGTAAAACTGTTTGACATACAACTACATCTGCATCTGCTGGAACATTGTCAACTGATGTATTTATAACTGTTATTCCAAGATTTAAAGGTGCAATTCTGTTTCTAAATTTTGTAGCACCCATAGCACTTGAACCCATACCAGCATCACAAGCAAATACTATTTTTTTGATTTCTCCATTAGCTTTAATCTGTGTTCCTTTAGCAGCAGCTTTCATATCATGCATTTTTTCTGTTGCTTCATTAAGGTTTTTATCACCTGACATTTTTACTATTGGAGAAGCTACAAGGAAAGATATAACTGTTGCTATTAATACACCAGCAAGAACTATAAGAGTTTCTCCTTTTGGTGCAACAGCAAGGAATGCTATAATTGAACCTGGAGAAGCAGGACCTACAAGTCCAGCACCTACTATTGAATAGAAGAATATTGTTACTATTGAAGCTACAATAGGTGCTATAATAATTACAGGGTTCATAAGTATATATGGGAAATATATTTCATGAATACCACCAAAGAAATGTATAATTACTGCACCAGGAGCAGAGCTTTTTGTTGTTTTATCTTTAGCAAATGCCCAATATGCAAGAAGAACACCAAGACCAGGACCAGGGTTTGCTTCAAGCATATACATAATTGATTTTCCAGCTTCTGCTGCCTGTTCTGCTCCAATAGGTGTAAATATACCATGGTTTATAGCATTATTTAAGAAAAGAACTTTTGCTGGTTCAACAAATATAGCAACAAAAGGAAGAAGTTTATTCTGTACAAGAACTGCAACTCCTGCTGTAAGGAATGCAAGAATAGCTGCCATAACAGGTCCAATTACATAATAACCTATTATTGCAAGAACCATACCAAAAATACCTACTGAAAAGTTATTTACAAGCATTTCAAATCCAGCTGGTATTTTACCTTCAACTGCTTCATCAAATTTTTTAAGTAATAAACCGGCAATAGGTCCCATAAACATACCACCAATAAGCATTGTCTGTTCAGCACCACAAATAACTCCGACTGTAGCTATGGCACCCATAACACCGCCACGTTCTCCCCCCATCATCTTACCACCTTGATAAGCAATAAGTATAGGAAGAAGATATGTAAGCATAGGTGGTTGTATACCTGCAAGTTCTGCATTAGGGAACCAACCTTTTTCAATAAATAAAGCTGTTATAAAACCCCATGCAATAAATGCACCAATATTTGGCATAACCATTGAACTTAAGAATTTACCAAATTTCTGAAGCTTATTTTTCATAAATTAACACTCCATTCTTTTTAATACTGTCTTTCTGTAAAATTTTAAAAGACTTTTTTCCAATTCTTCTGATATTTCTTTTTCGCCTTTATAGCTTATAGCTTCAAAAAAGGCTTGATTTTCAATTAATGCACCGCTAACTTCACTCATAATATCTATATGTACCTTATTATCAAATTCAGGAACAAGCATCAATATTGCACCACGTATATAATTATCATTATCCTTTAAAGGGTATTTAAGTCTTATATATCCAAAACAACATTTATTTACAGCAGATGTTTTACAATGCATAAGCATCATTTTAAAATCTTGTATATATGTACCTGATATTTTCTCTCTTTTTTCAAGACTTTCCTTTATTTTTAATTTTTCTTCTGTATTCTTTGCAAATATTTCAGAAGATTTATCTATAATTTCATAAATTGATTTTACATTAGATAAAACTAAAAGTTTTACAGAAGATATAAGATTTAAAATCTCCTCTCCCAGTTTTGTAATGTATACAATTTCTTCTTTATCAGTTTTTTTATTATAAGATTTTTTTGTTAATGATTTCTTTTTACCTAAACTACTAAGTTTATTTTTTATAAGTATTTTATCCTGTTCTAAAAGTATAGGATTAACACATAAATTAGGAAAATCAATATCAAGTTGTATTGTTGATATAATAAGGTCTATACCATCAGAAATAAGTTTATCTATATCAATATGTATAGCTGATACAATATCTTTTATTTCAATATTATGAAAATATTTAGTAATATTTACAGCAAGCATCTTTGATGTACCAATACCTGTAGGACAAACAACAACAACTGAAAATATATTTTCTGCTGAATGAATTTTTTCAACAGCAACACAAAAATGCATAGCTATAAAAGCAATTTCATTTTCAGGTATTTTATTTACTCCTGCGGCATCTTTTAAAATTTCACAACTTTTTTCCGTCGCTTTATAAATGTCACTATAATTTTCTTTTATAGTTTTAAGTTGGGAATTTTTAATTTTTACATTCATTGAAAGCCTACTTAAAACAGGTGCTATGTGATTACATAAGTCCTCAACAAGCATCTCATTATCTCTTAAATAAATACCAAGCTCTTTTTCAACAAACATAATAATAGTAAGTACAAGCTGTCTTATATTTATATTATTTGAATTAAGCTTACCATCTATTTTTGTAATCCATATTTTTGCACTTACAAGATGCATTGTTATAAAACCTATTTCATCTTTTGGAATTGATATTTTTAGTTTTCTTTCAATAGCCTTGCCTATTTCTTCTGCAACAGAAAATTCTGGCATCATTTCAAGCTTTGAAAGTTTTTCTTTTTCCATTTCAATTTTTTCAAAATTCTGAATTCTCTTTACTGCAAGAGATATATGGACTATAAGACCCATATAAGCACTATCTGTATACTTTATGTGCATTTTCTTTTCTGTATTGACAAGTATTTCTTCAACTATTTTCATAGTTTCATTGTCAATAAAATTAAAAAGTCTGCTTTGTGTATGTACTTCTATTTTAGAACTATCTTTTTTTTGTTTTTTATTATTAAGAAGTCCTAAAATATCCTCTTCTGTCATAAATTCATATACAGCATTTGCAATAGCCTGTCTATAACCATCTTCACTTCCTTCAACATAAATACCAAGACCTTGTTTTCTTATAATAGAAACATTATAATTTTTAAGCCATTCTGTAAGAAAATCTAAGTCATTACTTAAAGTACCTTCGGATATTTTAAATTTAGAAGTAAAGTAAAATGATTTTAAAGGTTCTTTTGCTGAAAGAAGTTCAACAAGTATATATTTTCTTCTTTCGTCTTTTGAATATTCTTTTTCAATATTTTCAAATTCAAGAAGTTCTAATATACGTTTTTGATTTTCAAGACTTTCATCAAGAACCAAACCTACTCCTGGTTTTCTTATAAATTTAAAATTATTATCAGAAAGCCATTTTTCAATTTTAGGCATTTCACGCAATATTGTTCTTGAGCTTAATTTAAGCTTCTCTGATATTGCAGAAATAGTTACAGGATTTGCAGCCGTAAATTTTGTTAAAATCTCAATGATTGCTTTTTGGCGTGAGGTTAAATTTAATTTTTCATTCTCACTTTTTTTCACTAGTGACATTTTTAAAAACCAACCTTTCGATATGTTTATTATATTCTTTATAAAATAAGGTTACAACAAAATGATATGTCACTTTTGTCCTAAAGCATTAGTGACATTTTTGAAAACCTTTTTATTAAATTAATATATATCGAAAAATTTAGGCACTATATATATAATTAGAAATAGTATTTTTATAAAACATGACTATTTATTTTTTTAAATATTATCACATATACCAATTTTTGAATTATATTTTATACTTCAAATTAAATATATATTATTGAAACTTTAAATATCAAAAAATAAAATATATTAAGTACCAAAACATAAAGGAGTTGATTTTTTGAATAATACATATAAATATATATCTTCAATACCTTATAGTTTGCATGATATGATTACAAATAAAATAAAAATTACTGATGATAATATAAAACTATATTTTAAAAATGGATTTATAGAATTAAAATCACCTTATAAACAAGTTGTTGGTAATATATTAATAGAAAAAGTAGATTTAGATTTTTCAAAGGTTTATATTTTAAGTAGTAGTGGTAAATACGGAAATTTTAAAGGTAAAAAAATGTCATTAACTAATTTTATAAAAAAATATAAAAAATTTAGATTTGAAATTATAGATGAAATATATGGATATAATCAAGTAAGTTATTGTGGCTACTTATATTTACCTAATAAAAATAAACTTAAAGAAATAATAATTTCAATATATTATTCTGGAAATATAGCATATGAAACTATATAAATAAATAATAAAAAAACGCTGTCATATGACAGCGTTTATATTTTTATTATTTTATTATTCAACTGTAACTGATTTAGCAAGATTTCTTGGTTTATCAACATCACAGCCTCTTTCAATAGCAACATAATATGAGAATAACTGTAATGGTATTATTACAAGAGATGATGTAAATTTATCATTAATACGAGGTATATATATAACTTTATCTGCAACTTCAGCAATTTCTGTATTGCCTTCTTTTGCTACTGCAATAACATATGCACCTCTTGCTTTAACCTCTTTAACATTACTTACAAGTTTTTCATATAAATTATCTTGTGTAGCTATTGCTGTAACAAGAGTTCCTTCTTCAATAAGAGAAATTGTTCCATGTTTAAGTTCCCCAGCAGCATAAGCTTCTGTATGAATGTATGAAATTTCTTTAAGTTTTAATGCACCTTCAAGAGCTATCGCATAATCAATACCTCTACCAATATTAAATGCATCATTTAAGTCATGGTGTTCTTTTGCAAGAGCTTTCATATCATCTTCAAGTTTTAAAAGTTGTGTTATATAATCTGGTATTTTATCAAGGTCAGCAACAAGGTCTTTTTCTTCACTTTCGCTTAAATAGCCTCTTACTCTACCAAATTTTATACCTAAAAGATACATTACAGCAAGCTGTGTTGAATATCCTTTTGTTGTTGCAACAGCAATTTCTGGTCCTGCCCATGTATATATAACATCATCACTTTCTCTAGCTATTGAACTTCCAACAACATTTACAATAGAAAGTATTCTTATACCCTGTCTTTTTGCTTCTCTTAAAGCAGCAAGTGTATCTGCTGTTTCTCCAGACTGACTTATTATTATACATACATCATTTTTACTTAAAATAGGATTTCTGTATCTAAATTCAGATGCAAGGTCAACTTCAACAGGTATTCTTGCAAAATCTTCAATTACATATTTTCCTACTATTGCTGCATGATAAGCACTACCACAAGCAACTATATGAATTCTATTTATATTTTTAATATCTTCATCTGTATAGTTAATATCATTATCAAGTTTAACTATTCCCTCCGCAATTCTTGGGTGTATTGTATCTCTTATAGCCTTAGGCTGTTCCATTATTTCTTTGAGCATAAAGTAGTCATATCCACCTTTTTCTGCTGCTGAAATATCCCAAGTAACATTATAAATATCTTTTTTAATTTCATTTTTATCCATATCAAGAATAGTTACACTATCTTTTTTAAGAATAACAATTTCATTATCATTTAAAAGATAGTAATTTTTTGTATACTCAAGTACAGCCGGAATATCTGATGCAATATAGTTTTCACCTTCTCCAAGACCTATAAGCATAGGACTGTCTTTTCTTACAGCAACTATTTCATCAGGTTTTTCTGTACACATAATAGCAAGAGCATATGAACCTCTTACTTTTTTTATAACTTTTATAAGAGTATCTACCATATCTCCGTCATAGTAGAAATCAAAAAGCTGAGCTACAACCTCTGTATCTGTTTCAGATACAAATTTATAACCATTATTTTCCAATTCAGCTTTAAGCTGAATATAATTTTCAATAATACCATTATGAACGACTGTAATTTTGCCGCTCATACTTGTATGAGGGTGAGAATTAATATCGCTTGGAGCACCATGAGTTGCCCATCTTGTATGACCAATACCCATTGTACCTTCTACACCACCAAGACTTTTAACTTTTTCTGCAAGTTCAGCAAGTCTTCCTTTTGTCTTAACAACATTAATACCGTTGTTGAATACAGCAATACCAGCAGAGTCATATCCTCTGTACTCTAATTTCTCAAGACCTTTAATAAGGACAGGTGCAGCCTGATTTCCTCCAACATATCCAACTATTCCACACATATTTAATTTTACCTCCGAATATTTTATTAGCACGTTATCTTTATTTTGTAAGTACAATTTCTCATACTCTTTGTTAAAGACCTGCGTCCCTGTGCTAAAGGGCGGGAAGCATCCGCCGAAAACTTCGATAACTTCCACCTCGTCAACCGATATCTGCACTACGGTTCTGGCGCTTAAAATAAATATATTTTTTTACCTCCTATTATTTTCTCTGTGCAGAAGGATTTTATAAAAATTCATTATTTTGAATTTTATACTTATGCATTATACCATTAACATTAAAAATGGTAAAGAAAAATATTATTAAAATATATAATTATATATTTTAATAATATTTTTCATAAGTACTCTATATTTTATATATTTATAATATGCTATCATTTTCCAATAAGTTCATAAAAATAACTATTTGAATTATTATCTGAACCAAAAACATTTCCGCCATAAATTGCACTAAAACTTAATACAACACTTAAACAAAATGCAGCTATTTTTTTCATATATAATTCCCCCTTAAATTATAATTTTTTATATTTATAAATATATTTATATTTATATTTACGAAAAATTTTTATATAAGTTTAAATATTTTACTTATTATTCCATGATTAATATAATTATTGCATATTAAATATTTTAACAATATAATTTAACAAAAGGAGATGATAAATTGGTTTCTATTATTAAATGTGATAAATATGATTTTGAGCTAATAAAAAAATATATACGTGACTCATTTGATAACTTAGGTGGAATAGAAAAATATATAAATAAAGGTGAAAAAGTACTTTTAAAAGTGAACTTGGTAATGAAAAAGCCACCAGAGTCAGCAGCAACAAGTGACCCTATATTTACAGGTGCAATAGCTTCTGTTTTATCTGAATATGGAGCAAAAGTTATAATTGGTGACAGTCCCGGAGGACCTTTTTCTCCTATGCTTTTAAAATCAATATATAGTGTATGTGAAATGGATAAAGCAGCTAAACTTGGAAATGCAGAACTTAATTATAATACAGAACATACTATTTGCCAATTTCCAGACGGAAAAATACTTAAAAAAATTACTGTTGGAGCATATATAAAAGATTGTGACAAAATAATATCTGTCTGTCGTCTTAAAACTCATTGTATGACTAAAATGACAGGTGCTGTAAAAAATATGTTTGGTACAATTCCAGGAACAACAAAAGCAGAATATCATTTTTACTGTCCTGATGTTGATAATTTTGCAAACTGTCTTATAGATATATGTTTAAACGCAAAACCTATACTTTCATTTATGGACGCAATAATAGGAATGGAAGGAGAAGGTCCAACAGCAGGAAAACCAAGAAAAATAGGTGCTATATTAGCATCAGAAAATCCTTTTCATATGGACTATATAGCATCAAAAATAATAAATGCATCTGTTGATGATATACCTATTTTAAAAAATTCAATAAAAAGATGTCTTTGTCCTGAAAATATTGAAGATATACAAACAATAGGTTATGACTATAAAGATTTTATAATAGAAGATTATGAAATACCAAAAACAAAAAGTATGCATTTCTTAGGCGGAAAACCACCTAAATTTTTAGAAGGTTTTGTTGATAGACATGTTCAACCAAGACCTAATATTGATTATAAAAAATGTATAGGCTGTGGCGATTGTGCAAGAAACTGCCCTGCAAAAACAATAGAAATGAAAAATCATAAGCCTATTATAGACACATCAAAATGTATACGTTGTTATTGTTGTCAAGAATTATGCCCAAAAGAAGCTGTTTCCGTATATAGACCTCATATATTAAGACTAATGTCAAAATTATAATAAAAAAGAGAGAATTTATAAATTCTCTCTTTTTTATTTTTATTAATATATATAACGTTATATTAACATTTTTTTACATAAATAAATTACATAAGTATTGTATTAATAACATAAAAATTTATTATCAACTTAAAATTTATACTAATTTTTTTATATTAATATCAATATTTTTACAAAAACATATAAAAATTATTTTATTTATTCCATTATAGCATATAATTTGCTAATATATATTGATAAAGAATATTATTTTTATACAAGGAGGTTATTTTAATGGCTAATGCAGTAGAAATAAGATGGCACGGCCGTGGTGGACAAGGTGCAAAAACAGCATCTCTTCTTTTAGCAGATGTTGCTTTTAATACAGGTAAATTTGTTCAGGGATTTCCAGAATATGGCCCTGAAAGAATGGGTGCACCAATTACGGCATACAACAGAATAAGTGATGAAAAAATAAGGGTTCATTCTAATATTTATGAACCAGATTTTGTTGTTGTTGTTGACGAAACACTTCTTGACTCTGTTGATGTAACAAAGGGTCTTAAAAAAGAAGGTGCAATAGTCATTAACACATCACAACCTAAAGAAGATATAATTAAAAAACTTAATGGATACGAAGGAAAAGTATTTACTATTGATGCAAGAAAAGTTTCTATGGAAGCACTTGGAAAATATTTCCCTAACTCCCCTATGCTTGCATCTATTGTAAAAGTAACAGGAATTATGGACGAAGAAACTTTCTTAAATGAAATGGAAGGTTCATTTAAACATAAATTTGCTTCAAAACCAGAAGTTATTGAAGGAAATATGAAGGCTTTAAGATTAGCTTTACAGGAGGTGAAATAAATGTCAAAATCATTTAAAGATATTAAAGAAACAAACACTTGGAAAGAATTAACAGAAGGCTGTAATATATATGAAGGTGCAACATCTAAATATTTTAATACAGGTGAATGGAGAGTTGATACACCTATATTTATAGAAGAAAAATGCAAACAATGTTTACTTTGTATTCCAGTCTGTCCAGATAGTTCAATACCTGTAAAAGATATGAAAAGACTTGATTTTGACTATGACCATTGTAAAGGTTGCGGAATATGTGTAAAAGTCTGTCCTTTCGGAGCAATAGAAATGAAAAAGGGGGAAAACTAAAATGTCAATCAGAGAAAGATTATCAGGAAATGAGGCAGTTGCAGTAGCTATGAGACAAATTAATCCTGATGTTATGCCTGCCTTCCCTATTACACCATCAACAGAAATACCTCAATATTTTTCAGCTTTTGTTGCAAATGGACAAGTTGACACTGCTTTTGTCCCTGTTGAAAGTGAACACAGTGCAATGAGTGCTGCTATTGGTGCAGAGGCTGCCGGTGCAAGAACACTTACAGCAACATCATCATGTGGTCTTGCTCTTATGTGGGAAGAACTTTATGTTGCAGCATCAGACAGACTTCCAATAGCACTTGCTCTTGTAAATAGAGCCTTATCCGGTCCTATAAACATTAACTGTGACCATTCAGACGCTATGGGTGCAAGAGATGCTGGCTGGATACAGATTTTTTCAGAAAGTAATCAGGAAGCATATGACAATTTTGTACAGGCATACAGAATTGCTGAACACAAAGATGTAAGACTTCCTATTATGATATGTCAAGATGGTTTTATTACAAGCCATGCTGTTGAAAATATAGAACTTATTGAAGATGACAAAGTAAAAGCATTTGTTGGCGAATATTGCCCTGAAAACTATCTTCTTAATGATAATGGTACAATGGCAGTAGGACCTTATGCAATACCAGCATATTATATGGAAACAAAAAGAGCTCAGCTTGAAGCATTAAAAAATGCAAAAAAAGTTGCTCTTGAGGTTGCAGAAGAATTTGAAAAAATATCAGGCAGAAAATATGGTCTTTTTGAAACATATAAAACCGAAGATGCTGATTATATAATGATTATTATGGGTTCAGCAGCAGGAACAGGAAAAGAAGCTGTTGATGAATTAAGAGCAGAAGGTAAAAAAGTAGGACTTCTTAAAATAAGACTTTTCAGACCATTCCCTTCTGAAGAAATTGCAAATGCAATAAAACATGTTAAATATATTGCTTGTATGGACAGAACAGAAAGTTTTAATGGTCATAGTGGTCCTATTGGTAATGATGTAAGAACAGCTTTATATAATGCAAAAGCTGACTGTGAAGTAATAAACTATGTATATGGTATCGGTGGTCGTGATGTAACAGTTGAAAGCCTTAAATCAGTTTATGAAGCACTTATGGAAATTGAAAAAACAGGTGATGTTGGTGAAAGATACCATTATTTATCATTAAGAGATTAAGGAGTGAAAAACAAATGGCATATAATTTTAAAGAATTAATGAATAAAGAAGAACGTTTAGCTCCTGGTCACAGAATGTGTGCAGGCTGCGGCGGTACAATAGCAGTAAGAAATGTACTTCGTGCACTTCATGACGAAGATAGAGCAGTTATAACAAATGCAACAGGCTGTCTTGAAGTTTCAACATTTATGTATCCATATACAGCTTGGAAAGACTCTTATATACATAATGCATTTGAAAATGCAGGTGCAACTTGTTCTGGTGTTGAAGCAGCTTATAATGTGCTTAAAGCCAAAGGAAAAGTTAAAAATAACTTTAAATTTATAACATTTGGTGGTGACGGTGGTACATATGATATAGGTTTCCAGTCACTTTCAGGTGCTATGGAAAGAAATCATGATATGGTTTATGTATGTTATGATAATGGTGCATATATGAATACAGGTATACAGCGTTCATCAGCTACACCTATGTATGCAGATACAACAACAACACCTGTTGGAAAAGAGTCAAACGGTAAAACACAAAACAGAAAAGACCTTTCTGCAATAATGGCAAATCATGATATTCCTTATGTTGGACAGACAACATTTGTACAGAATTTTAAAGACCTTCATATAAAAGCAGAAAAAGCTATATATACTAAAGGTGCAGCATTCCTTAATATTATGGCACCATGTCCAAGGGGCTGGAGATATAACACAGAAGATATTATTGATATATGTAAACTTGCTGTTGAAACTTGCTACTGGCCATTATTTGAAGTTGAAAAAGGAAAATGGACACTTAACTACAAACCAAAAACAAAACTTCCTATTGAAGACTTCTTAAAACCACAAGGAAGATTTAAACATCTTTTCAAAAAAGGAAATGAACATCTTATTGAAGAATTTCAAGCAGAAGTTGACAGACGTTGGGAACTTCTTCTTAAGGCTTGTGAAGAATAATATAAACAATGGCGGTATTTATTACCACCTTTATTTTTTAGGAGGTAATTAATATGTTTAGAGAAATGAGAAGAAAAAAACAACAATTAGATATTAATAAATCTATTGAAATATTAGAAAAATGTAAAACAGGTATACTTGCTGTGTTAGGTGATAACGGATACCCTTACACAATACCTTTAAATTATGTTTATAGCAATAATAAAATTTATTTACATTCAGCAAAAGAAGGACATAAAATTGATGCATTAAATAACTATGACAAAGTATCTTTTTGTGTTATAGAAAAAGATGATGTTGTTCCTGATGAACTTACAACATATTTTAGAAGTGTTATTGTTTTTGGTAAAGCAAAAATACTTAAAAACGAAAATGATATATTATCAGCAGCAAAAATATTAGGACTTAAGTATATAGACAATATAGAATTTATAGAAAAAGAAATTAAAAGATTTCAAAACGCTTTATGCTGTATAGAGATAGAAATAGAAAACATAACAGGTAAAGAGGCTATTGAGCTTGTAAAAAAATAAAGACTGTTTAAAAAAACAGTCTTTTTATATTTTAATATACTCTTATAATACTTGAAACCTTATTTACAATAGACATTCCTTCAAGTATTGTCATTGAATCTTTAAGATTTTTTTCTTTAACAGAATCTGTAATTATTACTATTTCAGCATTACTATTATTTCTTCTCTTTTTCTGCATCATCTGATAAATACTTACACCATTATTTCCAAGAATACTTAAAACACTTGCAAGAGTTCCTGGTTTATCAAGAAGCTGCATTCTTATAAAATATTTTGAACATATATCGTCCATTTTCTTTATAGGAAGTTGTTTATAACATGTACAACCTATTCTTCCACAACAATCGAAATTTATATTTCTTGCAACATCAACAACATCGCCCATTATTGCACTTGCAGTAGGAAGTTCTCCGGCACCTTTTCCATAAAACATTGTATCACCAACAGCATCTCCCTTTACAAATACAGCATTAAAAGAATCTTTTACTCCTGCAAGAGGGTGTTCACTTGGAATAAGCATAGGGTGTACTCTTACCTCTATACCTTCATCAGTATTTGCAGCAACACCAAGAAGTTTTATATCGCAACCAAGTTCTTTAGCATATTTTATATCTTTTGCTGATATTTTAGAAATACCTTCTGTATATACATCATCAAAAGTAACTCTTGAATTAAATGCAATAGACGCCATTATTGCAACTTTTCTTGCAGCATCATAACCTTCAACATCAGCAGTTGGGTCTGCTTCTGCATATCCAAGTTCTTGAGCAAGTTTTAATGCATCATCAAATTCCATTCCTTCATCTGTCATATTACTTAATATAAAGTTTGTAGTACCATTTACAATACCCATAACTTCTTCTATTTTATTTGCTGCAAGACATTGTTTTAAAGGTCTTATAATAGGAATCCCACCTGCAACAGCTGCTTCAAAAAGAATATCGCATTTATTTTCTTTTGCAAGGTCAAGAAGTTCACTTCCATAAGAAGCAATAAGGTCTTTATTAGCAGTAACAACAGATTTACCTTTTTTTAATGCTTCTGAAATATATGTTTTTGCAGGTTCAATACCACCCATAACTTCAATAACAATTTTTATACTATCATCATTTATTATTTCTGACCAATCATCTGTAATAAGATTTTCATTTATTCCTTCTCTTTTTTTATTTTTATTTCTTACAAGAACTTTAGAAATATTAATTTTTGAACCTGTTTTATATGGAAACTCATCTTTTTGACTTTCTATTATTTTATAAGCTCCTGTTCCAACAGTTCCAATTCCAAGTATAGCAACATTTATATCATTCATTATAAGCACCAGCCTTTTTATACTTTTTCTCAAATACAAATGTATTTGTATCACAAACAGTATTATAACACATATTTTTAAATCTTAGAATATTAAAAGTCAAAAAATGTTTACTAATTTAAAAGTTTAAATTGTATATTTTTACAGCATTTTCATAAAAAACCTTGTTATAATATTTTTTAGGTATTATTTTTTTAGCAAATTCAATACAACAACCCATATTTACAAGTGGAAAATCAGTACCAAACATTATTCTATCATATGCACCTGTATAGCTAATCCAAGTCTTAAGCATTGAAATATATCCTTCATATTCATCAAAAAAACTATTCATATTTGGTTTTCCTACAAGTATTCCTGATATATCAGCATATAAATTCATATTTTTAGTAATAACTGCTGCTGCATCATTAAGCCAAGGGTTTCCAAAGTGACACATAACAAAATTTACATCTGGAAAAAGGGTACAAACATCATCTAATGTTAAAGGGTGACTGTATTTTAAATATGCATCACTTTTTGATGTTGAACCTGTATGTATTGCAACAGGCTTATTATATTTTTTTGCAAGTTCATAAAAAGGGAAATACCATTCATCATATACATATAAAGGAACATAGCCTGCATAAATTTTTATACCTTTACAATTATCCCTTTTCAAATGTTTTGCTACAAGCTCCAAAAAATACTCTTTTTTATTTTTATCAAAACAAATTCCATCTACTCCTACAAGATAATTCAAATAGTTTGGATATATATGGTTTTCAAGTTCTAAATCTCTGTTTCCCATAACAACTCCACCTACAACACCATATTTATCAAACATATCTTTTATACCTTTTTCGCTATATTCATGTTCTGATACTTTTGCTAATTCATAAAAACTTTCTATATCTTTATTTAAGTGCATATGTGCATCTATAATTTTCAAAATAATCATCTCCAAAATAAAAATAAGGTATGATATAAATCATACCTTACAAAATTATAGTATTAAATTAATCTAAAATCCATAATTAATTCTGTTTTAAATTCATAAATATAACAGAAAAAATTATAACTATAAAACATATACCTATATAAACAAAAGTTATAGGATTTGCAAGTCCACCTATTATAACTATAAGAGAACCTAAAATTGCAATTATAGGGACAATAACTCCCATTAATAAACTTATACCATTATTTTTTGACTTTTCTTTAATATAAAGTTTTATTACAGAAATATAAAGAAGTATATATAATATATAACTTGCAACAATAGGAATTTCGGAAACATCTGAATTAGGCATTAAACCTTTAGATTGAACAATATAATTTATAATTATCCATACTATTGTTAATAAAAAAGATATTTTTGCTGAATTAATAGGCATTTTAAATTTATCATCTATGACTGTATACTTTTTGCTATTAGGAAACATTCCCCTTATACCAAGTGAATATGGTAATCTAATAAAACCTAATGTAAAACCGTTTAATGTTCCAAGTACTGATATTACAACAAATCCAACTATTATTTTAGCACCATATATTCCAAATATTTCTCTTGCAACAATATTAACATGTGCATCTCCTTGTGCAACAATATTTTCCGGACTAACTATATTACATATACCAACAAAATAAATTATATATGCTATAAGTATAAATATAGGACCAAATATAAGAGCTATTGGCAAATTCTTTTCTGAATTTTTTATTTCATGGGCAACAGATGTAGAAACTACCCACCCATCATATGAAAAAGCTATGGGTGCTATGGCAGCAAGCCAACTGATTGATGAAGTTTTTACACTTGTAGTTTCAAAAACAACTTTTGAAGCATCTCCAACTAATATACCTGTTATTGCTATTATAACAAGAGGTATAAGTTTTATAATTGTTGCAGCATTTTGAAAATATCCTCCAATACTTGAAGAAAATACATTTATTATATATATAATAATAATTGCTAAAGATGATATTAAAAGAATATTTGTATTATTATCTTCTATTCCTAAAAACATACAAATATATATTGCAGCAACCCAACCAATAACTGCAATTATGGCTGGATAATAAATAAATGTCTGAAACCAACCAAAAGCACAAGCTGTTTTTTTATTTACAAATTCATCTGCATATGTTATAAGACCTCCCGGATTATTAGTTCTTGATGCAAGTACTGATATGGAAAGACTTCCAAATATTATACCAATAGCAGCAATTATAAATACAAAAACACCTTTTGATACACTGCCATTAGTATACACAAGTATATTATCACTTTTAAAAAATATTCCCGAACCAATAACAGTGCCTACTATAAGTGCAATGGCAGTAAAAAGACCATATTCTTTTTTCTGCATAAAAATCCTCCTTCTAAAAATATTTATACAAAAAATTATATCAAAAAATAACTAATGAATAAACATTTTGTATCATATAAGTTAATAAGAGGAATTATCATAAACTATTTATTTTTCTTAAAAAATTGTATAAAATTAATATAAAATATATCTTGATATTCTTTATTAGATATATGTTTATCAATATTGTACTTTTGTTTTTCCAATTCTATTATTAATTTTTCTTTAATTTTATTCCATTCTTCAAATTTTTTTGTTTTCTTTGTATTATTTATTATAAAAACTTTACTTTTATATAATTTACCTTTTCTTCTTTTAACTTTGACTTTAAATTTTTTGTTATTTCTTCTATCTTTAGTTTCATAGTATACATTATCATAAAATTTTTCCCATAAATGAAGAACATTATCTCTTGAATAAAACTCATGTCCTTTATAAGAGTTATCACTCCATTTATTATAAAAATCATTATTATTTTTAAGTCTATTAATTATATCAATAAACTCCTCAACAGAATTTCCTTTTAAATAATAATCAAATAATATATTTTTATATATATCAATGTCCCTCAAAAGTATAGGAATTTTTACACACATAGCTTCAAGTATTGTCATAGGGAAAAGTTCACTATATGATGGTAAAAACATAACATCAGCTATATTATATATATCATTCATACTTTCTCTTTCTACTATACCAGTAAAAATAACATTTTGTGGTGGATTATCCATAATTTCTTTTAACTCTTTATACCCATCTGTCATTTGACCAAAAGAAAAGCCTCCTGCCCATATAAAAGTTACATCTGGCATATTTTCAGCACATTTTATAAAATCAAATATACCTTTTCTTGTTTGAACCTGTCCAACACCAAGAACAACAAAATTATTTTTAGGTATACTCCATTTTTCACGTAATATATATTTACTATCATCATCATATTTATAAAATAAATCATCAGAAACATAATTAGGTATATATGTTACTTTATTTTTTGGTATACCATATTTTTCTAATTCTTCTATAAAGTATGGATTTACTGTTACAAGATAATCCATACTATCATAAAACTCTATCATATATTTATAAAAAAGCTGTTTTATAGCTTTAGGAATATCAAGACTATCTTCAACTGTTTCAGGTAAAAAATGAACATATCCCACATTTGCAGAAACTTTTTTATCAAGTATTACAGGTATAAAAAACTCAGGATTTATAGTATGAAAATGTTGTATATCACATTTTTTCTTTGAATTTACTAAAACATCATATTTCCCTTTAAGTCCTTCTCTAACAAGATTTACTTGCTCAATATAGGCAGAACCAACCCCCTGACCTTTTACAGAGTCTGCCGAAGAAAGCATATTTATTGTAGGCATAATAACTCCCCTTTTCCATTATTTATAAATAGAGATACGAAAAATATTTGAATTATACTACTGATTATCAGCAAAGATTAAAATATTTATTCCATTATTATGCAATAAATATCCACCGGCCTAGCCGGTGGTTTTTCATATGCGGGCATAGCCCTACTCCTAAAGCTATGTCTGAAGACA
>CALWGF010000019.1 GCA_944379995.1 uncultured Clostridia bacterium | reverse complement strand
CAAGGTAGATAGGTCTGAGGTGTAAGCACAGTAATGTGTTCAGCTGACAGATACTAATAGGTCGAGGGCTTGACCAATTAATTATCTTGAGTGACTAAGTTACAATATTTGGTTTTGAAGGTACAGTATGTACTTAATAAAATAAAAATTACGCCGATGTGGCTCAATTGGCAGAGCAGCTGACTTGTAATCAGCAGGTTAACGGTTCGAGTCCGTTCATCGGCTTGTTTTTTTATTTGTGGATGGGTTCCCGAGTGGCCAAAGGGGGCAGACTGTAAATCTGTTGCGATAGCTTCGAAGGTTCGAATCCTTCCCCATCCACCATTTTTAATTTAATATCGCGGAGTGGAGCAGCTCGGTAGCTCGTCGGGCTCATAACCCGAAGGTCACAGGTTCAAATCCTGTCTCCGCAATTTCTTTAATAAAACCATTGTAAAAACAATGGTTTTATTTTTTTATATAATTATATTTAATATTGTAGGCTATGGCTTTATTGTGGTTTAATTTTTATATTTTTAGTATAATCATATATATAAAATATAGGAGGATAAAATTATATGTCAAATAAATTGATGCATAAATTTAAAATAATAGGAAGTTTACTATTAATGATAGGTTATGGTGGCTATGGTGGATTTTATACAAATGGAAGTATAAATGATTTTTATAAGCTGTTGTGGGGTGCAGTTGTTGTTGCAGGCTTTATTATGATTTGGATTACCTCAAAAGACTATTATAAAGAAAAACAATATAATAGAAATCTTATGATTTTAGATTTATGTATGGTTTTTTCTATTTTTTTATTACCTAACTTATTACCATTTTCAAAATTTATAAATATTATTGTAAGTAATATTATATCTTGTTTATTTATTTATACACTTAATTTTAAATATTGGAATGAAAGATGGAAGTAATTCAAGCATTAAGGCATATTTTTACATGCCTTTTTTGTTTGCTTTTTTATATGAATATAGCATTTTTGATGATATAATGTATAATATTTTAAATAAAAAAAGCACAAAATACGTTGATAAAAATATGCATTAAAAATTTAGTTTTCCAACGCTGTGAAAATAACTGTATTAATTATAAATTACCTTTTTATTATAATCTAATTACAAACAAGACAACTATGGTGTGTCATAATAAGCACGTTATTAAAAAGGAGGAGAATTTATAATGAGAAAAAGCTGGTTAGAACTTGAAGAAAAAGTTGCTATTGTAACAGGTGGTGCTTCAGGTATAGGTAAAGCAGTTGTTCAGGAGTTACTTGACAACGGTGCTAACGTTGTTGTTTGTGATATGAACCCTGAAACTCCAGCATTTGAAATGGGAGAAGAAAGTGGAAAAATGCTTTATGTTGTAACTGATGTTACAAGTGCTGAAAGTGTTCAGAATATGATGGACAAAACAATAGCTGAGTTTGGAAAAGTTGATATACTTGTTAATAATGCAGGTATTAATATTCCAAGACTTCTTGTTGACCCTAAAGACCCTAAAGGACAGTATGAACTTGATGAAACTGTTTGGGATAAAGTTGTAAATGTAAACTTTAAAGGTGTGTTCTTCTGTGCACAGGCTGCTGCAAGAGAAATGGTTAAGGCTGGTAGCGGAGTTATTATTAATATGTCATCTGAAAGTGGTCTTGAAGGTTCTGAAGGACAAAGCGTTTATGCAGCTACTAAAAATGCTGTAAATTCTCTTACACGTTCATGGGCTAAAGAACTTGGAAAACATAATGTAAGAGTAGTTGGTGTAGCTCCTGGTATACTTGAAGCAACAGGTCTTAGAACTCTTTCTTATGAAACAGCTCTTGCTTATACAAGAGGAATAACTATTGATGAACTTAGAGCTGGTTATAGTAAAACTTCAACAACTCCATTAGGAAGAAGCGGAAAACTTACAGAAGTTGCTGACCTTGTTTGTTATATGGCTAGCGATAGAGCAAGTTATGTTCATGGTGTTACATTTAATGTTGCAGGTGGAAAAACTAGAGGATAATTGTTTATTTACATCTTTGTTAAGTGCATAATTCAAAGGAATGAAGAAAATGGAACACTATTTTGAGGAAGACCGTTTAGTTTTAATTTTAAAACAAATTCAAAACAAGAATTGCATAACGCTTACAGAGATTGCCGAAAGATTAGATGTAAGTACAAGAACAATAAGAAATGACATAAAAAACCTTAATGATATATTTGGTGATACAGCTTTTATTGATGGAGAACAAGGAAGTTATAGACTATATATCATTGATATGGAAGGTTTTGAAAAAAAAAGAGAAGATATTTTTAAACTAAATGGATATCTTGACTCACCAAAAAAAAGAATGGCTTACATTTTTAAAACATTATTAAAAAGCAATACACCATATATAATAGACGAATTAGCATATGAAATGAATGTAGGTAGGTCTACTGTAAATGGTGATATAAAAAAACTTAATGAAATATTAAGTCCTTATGGTATTTTTATAGAAGGTAAAGCTAATGCAGGTATAAGTCTTTCTGGTGCAGAGCTTAATAAAAGATTGTTTATATTAGAAAATATATATAGTTTTGTATATAAAGAAAATGTTATAGAACAATCAATAGAAAAATTAATTTTTGATATATCTAAAAAATATAAATTCGAAACCATGACAACATCAGCTTTTAAAAAAGCAGTTGTTATTATGATAGATAGAGTTATATCAGGAAATTTTATAGGAAAACTTCCAGATAAATATTATGATATAGAAAAAAGTAATATATTTATGCCTGCTAAAGATATTGTAGAACAATTAGAAAGTATATTTAATATATCTTTTTCTAAAGAGGAAAAGATTTTTATATCAATACCTATTGTTGGAATGAGAACGCCTACAAATATCGAAGCTGTTTATCCAATAGATATAACAGATGATATAAATAAAACAATAGATATGATAATAGAACAAATACAATATGAACTTAATCTTTATATTGATAAAAGTAATCTTAATGATGAATTTTTCTATCACATATCTTTTATGATAAATAGACTTAAGTTTGGATACCTTCTTAAAAATCCTATATCTGAAGAAATAAGAGAAAAATATCCTCTTGCATATAAAATGGCTAGTATAGCCGGAAGAATTATATCAAGAGAATATAATGTTGAAGTTCCTGAAGATGAACTTGGATATATAACAGCATATTTTGGTGTTTATATGTTGGAATATAAAACATCTCAGAAATATTATAAAATTGCTCTTGTGTGTGGTACAGGTAGAGGTACTGCAAGACTTATATCAACACAGCTTAAAAGAGTACTTGATAAAGATGCAAAAGTTGATTTGTTTGCTGATAATCAAGTTAATGCTGATATATTAAATACATATGATATAGTATTTACTACATTAAATTTGGGATATGATATTGATACTCCATTAATTAAAGTAAGAGATATATTTGATGAAAAAGAAATACTTCTTGAAATAGAAAAAGCAAAACAGCTCCAGAAATTATCAATACCAGTTGCAAAAACAGGTGGCGTTTCTATTATCGCAGCACTTATAGATGAATATAAATTTTTTATACTTGATGACAATAAAAGTTATATGGAAAATACCTGTTATATGATTGATAATTTATATAAAGAAGGATTTGTTGATTCTGATTTTAAAGATAGAGTAATTAAAAGAGAGCAAAAATCAACAATGGTATTTAATAAATCAATAGGTTTTCCACATGCAATAAACTTTATTGATGATAAAATTGTTATTGCCATTGGTATTTCTGAAAAAGGAATTAGTAACAATGATGGAAGTAATATAAAACTTATATTTTTATTGGCACTTCCTAAAAGTGAAAGTCAAGATGATACAGTGCTTGTAAGAATTTATGATGAAATAATATCAATAGCACAAGATGAAAATATTGTAAAAGAGTTATCTCAGATAAAAGACTTTAAAAGCTTTGTTAAAAGTTTTATAAAACTTGGAATAGGTAGCAATATATAATTTATAAGGAGGAATAACAATGAATTTCTGGTTAATTGCCGGTCTGCTTTTGGCGGGATATTTATTACAGTGTCTTTTTGGACTTATGCAGATAAAGAATTTTTCAAAAGCTTTTTCACCTTTGAGAAAAAAAGGTAGGGTTGCTATTGGCAGAGAAAGTGGTATATTAAGAGCCGGTGCCATTGTTATGTTTGCCATTGATGAAGAAGGCAACATTATTGAAGGTAAAAGAATGATGGGAGTAACAATCTTTGCCAAATTTAAAGACATAAAAGGTTTTGAAGGAAAAAATGTAGGTCTTATAACAGATGAAGATGTTGCAAGATTAGCAAAACCTTTAAGACGTGCAATAATGGACGCTAAATTTAATTATAATACAATCATGAGTGGTGGAGAAATACCTCCAAGACTTAGCCTTTTCCAAAAAATCGGAAAAAAATTCAGCAAAGAAACTCCTAAAAAGGAAGTTTCTCTCTAATTAGAAAAGGAGTGTTATTATGGATTATATTATAAAGTTTGCAGAAGGATTTATGAACCTTTTTAATACAGGTGCAACTACTTTTATTGGTTGGATGACAAGTATTGTACCAGTAGTATTTATGCTCTTAATAGCAATGAATACACTTATTAACCTTATTGGTGAAGAAAAAATTAATAAACTTGCAAAAGTATCTACAAAAAACCCAGTATTAAGATATATGATATTACCTTTCCTTGGAGCTTTTATGCTTGGTAACCCAACAGCTCTTTCACTTGGACGTTTTATGCCAGAAAGACTTAAACCAAGTTTCTATGCTTCAGCATCATATTTCTGTCACACATCAAGTGGTGTGTTCCCACACATTAATCCAGGTGAAGTTTTCATATTCCTTGGTATAGCAAATGGTATATCAACACTTGGATTAAGCACAATGCCTCTTGCAATTCGTTATATGGTAGTTGGTCTTGTTATGAACTTTGTAAGTGGTTGGGCAACAGACTTTACAACAAAAATCGTTATGAAACAGCAGGGTATTGAACTTAGCAACGAACTTAAAGTGTGATTTTGAATATTTGTATTTAAAAATAAGGAGGTAAGACAATATGTCAGAATATAGAGCTATTAAGATTGTTAAAGGAAGTGGCGGATTTGGTGGCCCTCTTGTAGTAGCACCAACTGCTGAAAAAGATAAACTTGTATACATAACAGGTGGCGGTGCAAAACCTGATATAGTAGATAAAATTGTTGAACTTACAGGCTGTACAGCTGTTAATGGATTTAAAACATCTGTTCCAGAATCAGAAATTTTCCTTGTAATAATTGACTGTGGTGGTACATTAAGATGTGGTATTTATCCTCAGAAAAGAATTCCTACAATAAATGTTATGCCAGTAGGTAAAAGTGGTCCTCTTGCAAAATTCATTGTAGAAGATATTTATTGTTCAGCAGTAGGTGTAGACCAGATTACACTTGCTGATGGAGAAGCTGCACCTGCAAAAACAGAAGCAGTAAAAGAAGAAGCTCCAAAAACAGAAGAAAGACAGTTCAAATATAGTGCAGATAAAAAAGTATCACAGACACTTGCTGACAACAAAAAAGGTGGTATTATAACAAAAATCGGTATGGGTGCTGGTAAAGTTATAAATACATTTAATCAGGCTGCAAGAGATGCTGTTCAGACAATGATTACATCAATAATACCTTTCATGGGATTTGTTTCACTCCTTATAGGTCTTATTCAGGGTTCTGGATTTGGTGATTGGTTTGCTAAACTCCTTATTCCACTTGCAGGAACTGGTGTAGGTCTTGTAATACTTGGTTTCATTTGTTCAATACCTTTCCTTTCAGTTCTTCTTGGACCAGGTGCTGTTATGGCTCAGGTTATCGGTACTCTTATAGGTGTTGAAATTGGTAAAGGAAATATACCTCCAAACCTTGCACTCCCAGCACTCTTTGCTATAAATACACAGTGTGCTTGTGACTTCGTACCTGTTGGTCTTGGTCTTGCAGAAGCTGAACCAGAAACAGTAGAAGTTGGTGTTCCAGCTGTATTATACTCACGTTTCCTTACAGGTGTTCCTCGTGTACTTGTAGGTTGGGTAGCAAGTATTGGTTTATATTCATAATTGGTATATAATATATTTAAAATATTTAGAGTAAGTAATAATTAAAATTTATAAATAAGGAGGGTGCTGATTCTTCGAAGAATCGGTACATAATAAGACTATGAAAATAATTTATGAAAACAAAGTAAAAAGCTTAGGTGCAAGTGTAAACGATTTTCAGGACTCTGGTATGTTTATATTATTCGGAGACAGTGCTCCAGATACACTTAAAGATTTCTGTTATTCAATAGATGTTCTTCCTATAAATGGAGAAATAAAAGTAGGACAGAAAGCAATAATTGATGGAGAAGAATTTGTTATTACAGCAGTAGGTGACTTAGCAATGAGAAACCTTGAAAATCTTGGACATGTAACATTTGCTTTTGATGGTTCTACTGAAGCTGAACTTCCAGGAACAATATATGTAGAGGCAAAACCAATGCCAAGTCTTAGTGTTGGAAGTACAATTCAGATTGTTGAATAATATTTAAGTTAACTTTATATAATTTTTTAAAATAAACACAGTAAAAATACTGTGTTTATTTTTTTTTGAATTTTGTCTAATTTATTACTAATTTATTATATATTTCTTAATTTCGTTATTATTAATATACAATATGCTATAATTTCTTTAAATTAATTATTATAAAAAGGAGACAAGATATTTATGAAAAAATTGATATATGGAATTGTAGTAGGTACTCTTATATTTGGAATTATGGGTTGTAGCAATGGTATAAATAATAAAGATAATAAAGAGAGTAAAGAGAATAATAATACAGCTGTTGCGTATGAAGATAATGAAAATACATCAGGTGAATTAGATAAATTTAATGCAAATATTGAAAATGAATATTCAGAAAAAGAAAAAAATACTGATATAGAAAAGCTTATTATAGATACATTTGAAATATCTGATGATGTAAAGAAAGATACAAAATATTATTATAATTATGTTGACTTAAACAATGATGGTGTTGATGAATTATTTACTTATGTTATAGGTCCTAGTACAACAGGAACTGGTGGAAGTAGTGTTCTTATTGCTGAAAAACAAAATAATAGCTGGACTGTAAAACAAACACTTAATCTTATAAATCAACCAATAATAATAAGTGATAATTTAGAAAATGGTATGAAAGAAATTATTGTATCAAATTCTTATGTACAGGAAGGAACTGAACCATATGTTAAATTAAAATATACAGCTGATGGTTATCAAAGTGTAAATGAAGGAGAAGCTATATCAAATCTTGATGATATAAAAGGAGTTCAAATTATAAGTGATGATTTAGCAGAAGATTTACAGAGTGAAAATTATTTAACATTAGAGTAAAATAATAATGACTATATTATTATTTTAAAGGAGTGTTTATAATGGCAGTAAAATTTATTTGTTATCCAAAATGTAGTACTTGTAGAAAAGCTAAAAAGTGGCTTGTTGAAAATGGTATTGAATTTGATGAAAGACATATAGTTGATAACAAACCCACAGCCGATGAGCTAAAATTGTGGATAGAAAAAAGCGGTCTGTCTATAAAAAAATTTTTTAATACAAGTGGAGTTCTTTATAAAGAAATGGGACTTAAAGACAAATTACCTAATATGTCATACGATGAGCAAATAGAGCTTCTTGCTAGTGATGGTAAAATGGTAAAGCGTCCTGTTGTTATTACTGATGATAAAGTTATTGTAGGTTTTAAAGAGGCTGATTGGGAAAATATATTGAAATAAAAAATATTGACATAAACATAAAAAAATGATATTTTTTTAATAAGTTATACAACTGACGGAAGTGGAATTAACCACATGAAGTATAGCATAAATAAAAGTCGACCGTCTGGGCTAAAAGTCCAGATTGTCGACTTTTTTTAATGTTTATTATTATTATTTTAAGAAAGGATTTTTGTATGTATTATAATGATTTTGAAAAATGTGTAGAGAGTGGAAAAAATAAAATTGAATTTATGAAAAAATCATTTTTTGGTTATTGTATAAGTTCTATTATGGCAGGAATGTATATAGGGCTTGCTGTTATACTTGTTAATACAATAGGGGCATATATTGATAGTGGTATTGCTAAAATATTTATGGGTGCAGGTTTTTCTTTAGGTTTATGTCTTGTTGTTATATGTGGAGCAGAACTTTTTACAGGTAATATGTTTTTTATAACTTCTGGAATTTTTGATAAAAAAATAAATATTTTAAGTGGTATAAAACTTCTTTTTATATGTTATATAGGAAATTTTATAGGTTCTGTAATTGTTTCTGTACTTGTTTTTATGGGTGGTATATTAGAAAATGAAAGTATAGCTTTATTTATGAATAGTTCTGCTGTTTCAAAAATGCTTATGAGTGGTAATAATATATTCTTTAAGGCTATATTATGTAATATGCTTGTATGTCTTGCTGTATGGTCAGCTATGAGATGTAAAAGTGAGTCTGGTAAAATAATAATGATGTTTTTATGTATATTTGCATTTGTTGTTTCAGGGTATGAGCATTGTATAGCTAATATGACACTTATGACTTCTGTTTTAATTTCAAATTTTTCAGAAGGTGCAACAATTTATGGATTTATACACAATATTATATTTTCTACATTAGGAAATATTGTTGGTGGAAGTATTTTTGTTGCATTACCTTATTATATTATATGTAAATATAAAAATTAAAAAGCACTATTTTATAGTGCTTTTGTTTAATATTTCATTATCAGTAGAAGAAACAATTCTTTTATTAAATCGTGTTAAAATAAATTTATTTCCTTCATATTTAAGTTCAACATCGAATTGTGAATTAACCACATTACCCCAATAGTCAACAATTATTGAATTATTATTTTTAATATAAATTATTGCTAAATCAAAATCAAAATCAGGTTCTTTTAAAATATATTGACAATATTTTTGAACTGTATTGTCAATATCACAAACATTTTTTGATATTGTACAAATAAATTCTTTGTCCAATTCATTTATTGAATTTAAGTAACTTAAATCAATAGAAATATCATAATAATCTGAAATATATATTTCTACTTCATTTGTTATTTTTAATTCATTTTCATTAGTTATAAATTTAGTTAAATCATTATATCTATTATAATAAAACATATAATCACCTACCTTATGTTTATTATAATTATTATAATTAAAAAAACAACATAAATATTTTATGTTGTTTTTTTAGTTAGTTACTTATTTAGGTAATATTTAGGTAAGGTTTATTATATAAAGTATTTTATTTGTTTACTGTCTTTTTTATTATTCCTAAAAGAACCATTCCAACAACAGCACCAACACCAAGAGCAATAAGGTATCCTATGCTATTTCCTATAACAAGAACAACAAATATACCACCATGAGGAGCTCTTAATGTACAGCCAAAGAACATTGAAAGTCCACCAGCTACACCAGCACCTATTGCACAAGAAGGAATTACTCTTAATGGGTCAGAAGCTGCAAAAGGAATTGCACCTTCAGTTATAAATGAAAGTCCCATAATATAGTTTACTGGACCAGATTTTCTTTCTGCTTCTGTAAATTTATGTTTAAAGAATGTTGTTGCAAGAGCTATTGCAAGAGGTGGAACCATACCACCAATCATAACTGCTGCCATAATATCATACTGTCCACTTGCTATTGAAGCACTACCAAATACATAAGCAGCTTTGTTTATAGGACCACCCATATCTATTGCCATCATAGCACCAAGAATTACACCAAGTAAAACTTTACTTCCTGAACCCATAGAATTTAATGTATCAAAAAGTAATGTATTTAAAGCACCAACAGGTGGATTTACTATAAATATTATAATTGCTCCTATAAGAAGTATACCAAATACAGGATAAAGTAATACAGGTTTTAAACCATCAAGGCTATGTGGAAGTTTATCAAATACTTTTTTAAGTAATAACATAAGGTAACCTGCAATAAAACCAGCTACAAGTGCACCTAAAAATCCACTACCACCACTATTTGCAAGATGACCACCAACAAAACCAACTGCAAGAGCAGGTCTGTCTGCTATACTCATTGCTATAAATCCTGCAAGTACAGGAAGCATAAATGAAAATGCACCATCACCAACAGACTTAAGGAATGCAGCAAATGGTGTGTTGCTTCCAAAGTTTGAAGGGTCTATTGTAAAATCATCAAAAAGGAATGCTAAAGCAATAAGTATACCACCACCAATAACGAATGGAAGCATATGTGATACACCGTTCATAAGATGCATGTATATCTGATGTCCTATACTGCCACCGGCTTTTTCTGTGCTGTCATCAGCTGTATTATCAGCATGGAATATTGGAGCATCTTCATTCATAGCACGTGTTAAAAGTTCTTCTGTTTTATGAATACCATCGGCAACTTTTGTAACAATTACTTTTTTACCATCAAAACGGTTCATTTCTACTTTTTTATCAGCTGCAACTATTATACATTTTGAATTTTCGATTTCTTCTTTAGTAAGTACATTTTTTGCACCACCAGAACCATTTGTTTCAACTTTTATTTTAATTCCCATTTCTTCGCCTTTTTTTGTAAGGGCTTCTGCTGCCATAAATGTATGAGCAATACCTGTTGGACAAGCTGTTACTGCAAGTACATCAAAGTATTCATTTGTTGATACAGGAGTTTCTTCTTTATAATCATCACTAAATTTTGCTCTTTCGGCTTTATCTATTATTTCAAGGTATTCATCTGCATTTTTTGCATTCATAAGATTTTTTCTGAAATCTTCGTCCATTAAAAGCATTGAAAGACGCTGTAAAACTTCAATATGAAGGTCTGCACCTTCTGCTGGAGCAGCAATCATAAAGAAAAGATTTGAAGGCTGTCCATCAAGAGCTTCATAATCTACTCCAGCAGGAACTGTCATAGAAGCAAGCCCCGGTGTTTTTACAGCAGCAACTTTTGCATGTGGTATTGCTATACCATCACCTATACCTGTTGTACCAGAAGCTTCTCTTGCAAGAATACCGTTTTTATATTCTTCTTTATTAAAAAGATGGTCGCCTTTATCCATAAGGTCAACAAGTGTATTTATAGCATCACTTTTTGACTGAACAGAGGCATTTAACATAATTGACTCTTTTTTAAGTAATTCAGTTATTTTCACAATAACTCCTCCTTATTTTTTATAATCTATTTAAGATTTCTAAAACTTCTTCTTTTGTAGCAAGATATTTTGAAAAAGCACTTGCACTTCCGGCAGCAACACCTGTTTTAAATGCTTCTTCATAATTTTTATTTTTAATATAACCTGCAATAAATCCAGCTACCATTGAATCTCCAGCACCTACTGAGTTAACAACTTTTCCTTTTGGTGCAGGACTTTTATATATTTCTCCTGTTTCTGTAATCATTATTGCACCGTCACCGGCTCTTGATATAAGTACATTTCTTGCACCCATATCTTGAAGTTTTTTTGCATATTCTATTATTTCATCTTCTGTTTTTATTTCTACACCAAACATTTCTCCAAGTTCGTGATTATTTGGTTTTATAACAAATGGATTGTATTTAAGAACATTTAAAAGTAAATCTTTTGTTGCATCAACTGCTATTTTAATGCCTTTTGAATGAAGCATTTCCATTATTTTTTCATATATATCTTGTGGAAGTGAAGTCGGAACGCTTCCTGCAAGAACAAGAATGTCATCTTCTTTAAGATTATTTAATTTTTCATAAAGTAATTCGATTTCTTCTTTATCTATTGAAGGTCCTGTGCAGTTTATTTCTGTTTCCATATCTGATTTTATTTTTACATTTATTCTTGAAAGACCTTTTTTTAATGTTATAAAATCAGTATTTATTCCAAGTTTTTTTGCACCTTTTTCAATTTCTTTTCCTGTAAAACCTGCAATAAAACCAAGTGCTATATTATCATAACCAAGATTTTTAAGTACAGTTGATACATTTATTCCTTTTCCGCCGCTTAAAATCATCTCTTCTGAACTTCTGTTTGTTTCTCCAAGTTTAAGATTTTCAACATTTATAATATAGTCTAATGACGGATTAAAAGTAACAGTATAAATCATATTACATTACCTCCACTACTTCAGTTTCTTTTTTAATATCTTCATCTGTAAGTTTATCTGTTATAATTATTCCTTCGGAAAGTCTGCCAAATGTTACAGAAGAAATTTTTCCGAATTTTGATGAGTCACAAAGCATATAACATTTACCACATTGTGCCATAGCACCTTTTTTTGTAAGTGCTTCATTAACATCAGGAGTACTGTATTGTGCTTTTTTTGTAACACCATTTACACCAAAAAAACCTTTTGTAAAGTTATATTTTTTAAGACTTTCAAGTGTTTCATTACCTATAAGAGCTTCTGTTGTATGTTTAAATTCTCCCCCAGTAACAAATACTTTAAACCCTTTTTTTGAAAGTTTTATTGCATGTGTTATAGCATTTGTAACAAAAACAGCACTTTTCTCATTTATATAATCAATAATGTATTCTGTTGTTGTACCTGCATCAATAAATATAAAGTCATTTTCTTCTATAAGTGATGCAGCATATTTCCCTATTAATTTCTTCTGTTCTTTATTAATATCATGTCTTACAGATACTTCATCATCTTTTGTATTATAATCCATATCTATGGCAGTAGCTCCGCCATGAACTTTTATAAGTTTTCCTAATTTATGAAGGGCGTTTAAATCTCTTCTTATAGTTGACTCTGAGGAGTTTAATAATTCAGTAAGTTCTTGTACTGTAACTGATTTTTGCTCGCTGATAATTTTTAAAATCTTATTGAATCTTTCTTCGGTTAACATGTTATCCTCTCCCTAAAAATAATATATCATCAAAAACAATCAAAATCAATCATATAAATTAATATAAAACAATCAAAAGCGGTCAAAATAATTATATAATGTGCATATAAATTTAATATGATTGACGTTTATAATAAAATTATACCATGATTTTAGTTAAATATGACTGTTTGAAAAATAAAACGGTCAAAATCCGTCAAAAATAAATATGATAAATTTTATCTAAAAAATATATTGACACTTAATAATAAATGTATATAATTTAATTATAAAACACTACACCCCTCTAGGGTATATAAGGAGGATAGATATGAAACAAAAATTTGATGTTACAGGTATGACTTGTAGTGCATGCTCTGCACATGTTGAAAAAAGTGTTTGTAAACTTGAGGGTATTGAAAATGTAAATGTAAATCTTTTACAAAATTCAATGACTGTTGAGTATGATGAAAATATTTGTAACGATAATGAAATTATAAATGCAGTTATTAAAGGTGGATATGGTGCTTCTGTAAAAGGAAAAACAAAAGCTCAGAATATAAAACCTGTTGAAAATGAAATGAAAGATATGGAAAAAAGACTTAAGTTATCATTTTTATTTTTAATTCCGCTTTTTTATATTTCTATGGGGCATATGATGGGTTTCCCTTTGCCTAATATATTAAAAGACCATGAAAATATTATGGTTTTTGCTCTTACACAGTTATTTTTAACACTTCCTATAATGTATATAAACAGAAAATATTTTCAGGTAGGATATAAAACACTTTTTATGAAATCACCTAACATGGACTCACTTATTGCTCTTGGCTCGTCAGCAGCAGCAATTTATAGTATATATGCTATTTTTAGTATGGGTTATTATATGGGACATGGAAATATGGAAGTTGCTCATAATTATGGTATGGAGTTATATTTTGAGTCAGCAGGAATGATACTTACTCTTATAACAGTTGGAAAATATCTTGAGGCACGTTCTAAAGGTAAAACATCAGAGGCTATTTCAAAACTTATAAATCTTACACCAAAAACTGCTATTGTAGAGCGTAATGGTGTTGAAGTTGAAATACAATCATCTGATATTGTTGTTGGTGATATAGTTATTGTTAAATCCGGAAAAACAATACCTGTTGACGGAGTTATAATAGAGGGAAATTCATCTGTTGATGAGTCAGCAATAACAGGAGAAAGTATACCTGTTGAAAAAAATATTGGAGATAAAGTTATAGGTGCAACTGTAAATAAATCAGGTTATTTTAAATTTAAGGCAACAAAAGTTGGAGAAGATACAACACTTTCTCAAATTATAAAACTTGTAGAAGAAGCATCAGGTTCAAAAGCACCTATTGCAAAATTAGCAGATAAAGTAAGTGGTGTATTTGTACCTGTTGTTATAGTAATAGCTGTTATTTCTGCAATAGTATGGCTTATTGTTGGAGAAAGTTTTGCTTTTGCTCTTTCAATAGGTATAGCAGTGCTTGTAATATCTTGCCCATGTGCTTTGGGGCTTGCAACACCTACTGCAATAATGGTTGGTACAGGAAAAGGAGCTGAAAACGGTATACTTGTTAAATCAGCAGAAAGCCTTGAAACTGCTCATAAAATAAATACAGTAATACTTGATAAAACCGGAACTGTAACAGAAGGAAAGCCAAAAGTAACAGATATTATAACAGCAAGTGGTGTATTTGAAAATAAACTTTTAAGACCGGCATATGCTATTGAAAATGTATCTGAACACCCTCTTGCAGAAGCTATAACTGAATATTGTTCAAAAAAGAATATTGAAATGGGAAAAGTAGAAGATTTTACAGCTGTTGCAGGTCAAGGGATTTTTGCTTATTATAATGGCAAAAAAATATATTCAGGCAATATTAAAATGATGCTTGAAAACAATATTGATACAAAAGGTCTTGAAAAAGAAGGTGAAAGACTTTCTAAAGAAGGTAAAACACCATTATATTTTGCAGAAGATGAAAAAATACTCGGTATTATAGCTGTTGCAGACGTAATAAAACCTACAAGTGCAAAAGCTATAAAAGAATTTGAAAATATGGGTATTGAAGTTTATATGCTTACAGGAGATAATAAAAATACAGCCGAGGCAATAGGAAAACAAGCTGGTATATCTCATATTATTTCAGATGTTTTACCACAAGATAAAGAAAGTGAAGTAAGAAAAATACAATCTATGGGAAAAGTTGTTGCTATGATTGGTGATGGTATAAATGATGCTCCTGCTCTTGTAAGAGCTGATGTTGGAATAGCCATAGGTGCTGGAACTGATATAGCTATTGAGTCAGCAGATATTGTACTTATGAAAAGTGACCTTATTGATGCAGTTTCAGCAATACAGCTTAGTAAGGCTGTAATAAAAAATATAAAAGAAAATCTATTTTGGGCATTCTTTTATAATACAATAGGTATACCTTTGGCAGCAGGTGTATTTTATGCTTCATTTGGTTTAAAATTAAATCCTATGTTTGGTGCAGCAGCAATGAGCCTTAGTTCGGTTTTTGTTGTATCAAATGCTTTAAGATTAAAGTTTTTCAAACCTTCATTTGGAAAGATTGAAAATAATAAAAATATAGTCGAAAATAAAGAAGAAGAAAAGGAGAGAATATTTATGGAAAAAACAATGATTATTGAAGGTATGATGTGTAACCATTGTACAGGTAGAGTTGATAAGGCTCTTAATGATATTGACGGAGTAACAGCAAAAGTAAGTCTTGATGATAAAGCCGCTTATTGTACTCTTTCAAAAGATATTGATGAAGAAGTACTTGTTCAGGCTGTTACAGATGCAGGATATAAAGTAATTGATATAAAATAAGCTTTTTGGAGGTTTCTATGCAAGCAGACAAGAAACAGATTAACAGACTTCTTAAAACAGCTTATGGACAGCTTGAAGGCATAATGAGAATGGTTGAAGATGATAGATATTGTATAGATATTTCAAATCAAATTCTTGCAACAGAAGCAGTTTTAAGACGTGCCAATAAAGAAATACTTAAAGCACATATGAAGTCTTGTGTTAAAAATGCCATTGCTGAAGGTGGCGGAGATGATAAAATAAATGAAGTTATTGAAATATTAGATAAAATTTCAAAATGATTTTTTTAAAGGAAATTAAATACATATTTGATTTCCTTTTTTTTATAAAGTTTTTCTGATATAATCTAAAATAAAAATTTATTTAAAGGTGGTTATATATGAAAACAGCTATACTTGTAGTAAGTTTTGGTACAAGCTATGAAGATACACTTAAAAAAAATATTGCTGCTCTTGAAAATGATATAAAAGAATATTTTAGGGATTATGAAGTTCGTAGGGCATTTACAAGTGGTTTTATAATAAATAAACTTAAAACAAAAATGAATATTGAAATTGATAATGTTGAAACTGCTCTTGATAAACTTTCAAATGAAGGATATGAAAAAGTCATATGTCAGCCTACTCATATTATGAATGGTTTTGAATACGAAAAATTTGTAAAAATGGCAGAGTCTAAAAGACATCTTTTTAAAGATATTGTTATAGGTGAACCATTACTTTTTGGTACAGAAGATAATCAAAATATTGTTGATTGTCTTAAAAATGAGTTTAAAGAATATAAAGAAAGTGCTATTGTATTTATGGGACATGGTACAGAACACCCTTCAAATAGTATTTATGCAGCAATAGACTATATGATGAAAGATAGAGGTTTTGAAAACGGATTTATGGGTACTGTTGAAGGCTATCCGGAAATAGAGTCTGTTGTTAATACAGTTAAAAGAAATGAATATAAAAATATAATTTTAACACCTTTTATGCTTGTTGCAGGTGACCATGCAAATAATGATATGACAGGTGAAGAAGACTCTTGGGAAAATATATTTATAAATCAAGGTTTTAATGTTAAATGTATAGTTAAAGGTCTTGGAGAATATAAAAGTATAAGAAATTTATATATAGATAAATTAAAAAAATTAATATAATATAAATTTTATATTACTATAATCTTAAATATTGCTTAAATATATAGACATAATCACATTTTACTATTATAATAATTAGTATAATTGTTAAGATTATATATCTTAGCAATACTCCATCACACCAATAAAGCAACTTCGCTGCTCCTCACAGCGGAGTTGTTTTATTTTGTGCATTTAAAAGAATACTTTTAAAAATATATTTAATGGTTTAAAATATAATAAATCATTTATATATTGGGGGAATTATAGTGTTTAATGTTGAAAATATAAAAACAGGATTATATTCAATGGTTATATTTAGAAATCTTATTGAAGACCCTGTAATTGATAAATTTATTAATATGGTTGATTATATGGATAAAGATGTTAATATGGCTGTTAAAACATATTCTGATTTTGTTTCAAAACTTTTTGAAAGTAATATGAATTTAAGTGATTATATACTTAATATAGTTCTTGAAAATGAAAATATATATATGCTTAAAAAATCTCAAGAGTCTGATACAGATAAAATTCTTGAACAATGTCTTTATAATGAACTTAAAATACTTGAAAAATTAAGTGAAGTAAAAAGCGAAGAAATAAAAAGCAATATATCATATGATGGTTTTTTGCCAGATTGGAGAAATAGTGATTATAATTTTGTTGATATATATAATGAAAGAATAAAAAATATACACTCTCATGGATATGGTATATTTGCAAAATATCATACATTTATGATTGATGGAAATATTAATGGTGTTAATATTGTACCTGTTAAAAATCCTGATAATACAAGACTTTCAGACCTTGGAGGATATGAAAGAGAAAGAAAAGCTGTAATTGATAATACAATAGCACTTCTTGAGGGAAAACCTGCTGCAAATGTTCTTCTTTATGGTGATAGCGGAACAGGTAAATCATCAAGTGTTAAAGCTATTGCAAATGAATTTGCAAATAAAGGTCTTCGTCTTATAGAACTTAGAAAAAATCAGCTTAGACTTATGCCTTCACTTCTTGATACATTAAGTTTAAATCCTTTAAAATTTATACTTTTTATAGATGACCTTTCATTTACACAAAATGATGATGACTTTGCAGCATTAAAAGCTATACTTGAAGGTTCTGTTTCTGCAAAAGCAGGAAATCTTGTAATATATGCAACAAGTAACAGAAGACATCTTATAAAAGAAACATTTGGTGATAGAGATGGTGACGACCTTCATGTAAATGATACTATACAAGAGCTTGTATCTTTAAGCGAGCGTTTTGGACTTACAGTAACATTTCAAAAACCGGATAAACAAAAATATATTGAAGTTATAAATGGTCTTGCTGATAATTATGAAATAAAAATGGATAGGGAAGAACTTGCAAAACAGGCAGAGTCTTATGCGGTAAGAAGAAATGGACGTTCTCCAAGAATTGCAAAACAATTTATAGAAATGATAAAAGCATCAGAAGAATAATCATATTTTATAAAACCATATTTTTATAAAATATTGTTTTTGTATACAATGAATAAATATAAAATATATATAATAAAAACATAAAAAATAAAATATATAAAAAACTATATTTTTATATATTTTAGCTGTTGACGTAAACAGTAAAATAGTGCAATATATATTTATAAATTTTTTTAATTTAATAAAAGCGACAATGGCGTCGGATTTTAACATATTATTTAATATGCTAATGTCTGTCGCCTTTTTTTATTATGTTAATACGCAGATAAAATCTCTGCTTATTATATAAAAAAGAACCTCCAATCTTTTTTAGCCGAAATCATTACTTAGCCCTATGTAATTATTTTATACTGTTTTTTCTCCTGAAAATAGTATTGCCCGAAAAAATAATTACATATGTAATGATTTAGTTTGTTATATATTTATCCCGATATATGACTTTTTAAATTGTCATAATATAAACAATTCCCCGATTGTATATCTATGACGCAAAAAAGCACTCTTATTTTAAGAGTGCTTTTTTGTTTGTTGTAGTGTATATAATTATGTTTGAAACTGGCTAATTATTTTAAAAATTCAGAAATTTCTGAAGAAACTACCATGCTTCCGTTTTCAAGTGCAACTGCTTTTGTAAAGTTTTTAGCTTCACCATTTACTGTGTAAGCTGTGCTTCCAAGAGTAAGGGAAATTGTTACACCATCTTTTTCAAGAACAACAGGAGCATCATTTGCTGTCCATTTTATTTCGAAACCAGCTGCAACAGCTGCATCTCTTAAAGCAACAGTAGGAGCAACAGTTTCTTTTGTTTCTTTAACTGTAAGTTCATTTTCAACAGTTGGAAGTATAACTACTTTAATAGGAGATGTCTGTGCTGGTATGCTTCTTGTTGTAGCACCATATACTATAAGACAATCATTTCCTTTAATATCTTCTGCTGTTAATACCTGTTTTGTTCCTGTAATGCTAACTATTGAAGTTTCTTCTGATATATTAAGAGCAAGTTTGTTTTCTTCGTTTACAAGTTCATCATTGAATTTTCCTACCATAACAGATGTTCCTTCTGCATTTATAACAAATCCCATAGCAGATGGTGTCATTGGAGGAATACTCATTGTCATAATTGAGTTAGCTGGCATAACAGCTGTAATTTCCATTCCTTCTGTAAGGTCTTTAGCTGTTTTTACGCTTCCGTCTTTTGCATCATAAACAACTGTTGATGCTGATGTTGTAAATACTATACCGTCAACACCTTCACCAGTTGTAATTGTTAAGAATTCACCTTCTTCTGTTGTTTCAGCTGTTATTGCTGTAATTTTTCCTGTTTTTGTTGTATATCCTTTAGCTACTTCAACAGGATTTGTTTCAGCTGTTTCATTTATAAGCATAATTCCATTTTCAGCAGCTGTTTCAGCAGTTTCAGCTGATACAGGGTCACCATAACCTACTACTGTTACGTCTTCAGCAAAAGTTGACATTGAAAGTGCAGAAGCTGCAATAATTGTTGTTAATATTAATTTTCCTATATTCTTTTTCATAACCATTTCTCCTTTATAAATAAATATTTAATCTAAATTTCAACCTTTACATTATTTAAGACGATAGAAAAAATATTTTGTTCCTTATTTTTTTAAAAATTTTTAATTAAATATATTTTTTTTAAAAATAATTAATTTATATACTAATTTAATATATAAATAAAATGATATATATTGTCATTAAATAAATTTTTATATTAGAAAATGTTATAAAAAGTATAATAATATACTTATTTTTGCTTATTATAGAAAAATAAAGCGTTTTATGATATATTAAGAAACAAAATAAATTAAATTAAATATAAAGAAGGGTGGAAGCTTGTGAATATTAGAAATAGAATGTTTGCTATAATAATAGTGTTTTCGATTATACCTGTTATTCTTGTTTCTTATGTAATAAATTATACATATAATAAAAATACAGAACAAACATTACTTGATAACCTTGCATCGTCTGTTGATATTTATGAAAGTAATATTAATTCGTTTTTTAGACATAAAAAAACAGAACTACATATATTAGGAAATATAAAACAAGTAAGACAATATATACATAATAAAAATGTAAATGAAAATTACATTGATAATTCTGAATATAATGATATAAAAGAATTTTTATTTTCTTGTGTTAATAGTGGTGAATATATATTAAATATAGATATTATAGATAAAAATGATATTGTTGTAATATCAAATGATACTATGAGGGAAAATAAATTATCGGAATTTAGTCGTATAGATGATATAAAAAATATAGATGAAGAAGGTGTTATATATTCTAATGTTGTATTAAACCCAATAAATAATATGACATATTTTTCAACAGCTATACCTATATATTCTAATGGAGTTTATATAGGTTGTATTGTTATGGATACAAATCTTGAATACATTAAAGTTATGGCAGAACAATCAGAATTTTATAATACAGGATATGTTTCTGTTGTAGATGGAAATAATTTTTCTGTTGCTTCAAAAGGACCTTATGTCGGTGAATATATAAGTGAAGTTGAAACAGATAATGAAAATACATTTTCTAGAGAATGGAAAAATGCTATTAATAAAGGTAATAGTGAAGGATTTTTTAAATATAAAATAAATGGAACAGAGAAAATAGCTTTTTTTAATAATATAAATGGAACGGAGTGGAATGTTTTAGGTAGTGTAGATGTTGATGAAGTGTTTTTGCCTTTAAATAATACAGGTACAATAGTTATTTTCTTTGTATTTATAATGCTTATATTTGATATTGTTGCTTTTTATATGTATACAAAAAGTATAACTATACCTATAAATAAAATGATAGATGCAACAGAGGAAATAAATAAAGGTGATTATAGCATAAGGGTTGATTATACAGAAGATGACGAGTTTGGGAAAATATCAAAAGTTTTCAATGACCTTATGGATAATATACAATATAATACCAATAAACTTAAAAATCTTAATAATGATTTTAGTATACTGACATCAAATATACCTGGTGGTATGATACGTTGTTCTGTTGATGAAATTTGTGAATTTGATTTTGTAAGTGAAAGTTTTTTAAAACTTATGCGATGTTCAAGAGATGACCTTGAATATGTTTATAATGGTAGCTATATTCAAATAATACATGAAGATGATGTTGATTATATATTAGATATTATAAAAAATATTAAAGAAGACGGAGATGTTATAGAGGTTGAATATAGAGTAAGACGTCCAGATAATTCTATAATATGGGTAAAAGATAAAAGTAGAGTTGTAAGTGATGCTGAAGGCAAACCATGGATGTATATAATACTTATAGACGTTACAAAAGATAAAGAACATGAAAATGCTTTTAAAAAGAGAGAAGAAAGATTTTCAAAACTTGTTAATTGGTCTGAAAATATTATATTTGAATGGGATAGTGCAAAAGGTACAGTTGCCATTTCTGATATTATAAGACATAAACTTGGATACAATCCTCTCAAGCTTTCGGCAGATGGTAAAAGTATTAAAATATCAAATATATTCCCAGATGATAAAGAAAAATTTTATTCTATATTTGAAAAAATTAAAAATGGAGAAACAGGTATAGAAGAAGAAATTCGTCTTAAAAAAATACCAGAAAATATATATGTATGGTTTAAAATAAAAGCCGGTGTAATTCGTGCAGATGATGACAAAGTTTATAAAATAATAGGTGTAATGTATGATATAGATAATATAAAAAACCATGAAAATATAATAAAAGGTAGAAGAGATTTATTTACAGGTTTTTATACAAAAGATGGTATGGAACTTGTTGTTAATGATAGTATTTCAAAAGATGACGAAAACTTTAAAAAGGCTCTTATAATATTTGATATAAGAGGGTTTAATGCTCTTAAAGAAAAAATGGGTATAAAATTTGCAGAAACAGTAATAAGTGATATTGCAGGGAAGCTTTCTCATACATTTGATAGAAGTGATGTTATTTCAAGAATAAGTGAAAGTAGATTTGCTGTATTTACAAAGTCTGCTATATCAAAAAGTATGGTTATAATGAAAACAAATGAAACTATGGATATACTTAAAAGTGAGTATAGAAATAATGATGTTATATGTAGCATACAAAGTTGTGCAGGTATAAGCAGATACCCTAAAGATGGAGAAAATTTCGGTATACTTTATCAAAAAGCTGAAACAGCTCTTATAAGTGCAATAGAAAAAGGTAATGGAAAGTATACCATATATGAGGAAATTGAAAGACAAATGGATTAATTATGTTTTTGGGAGTTGAAAAAATATGCTTGACCAAAGATTTATAACATTTCTTGATTTATGTAAAACTATGAACTATACAAAAACAGCTAAGAACCTTCATATAACACAACCGGCTGTTACACATCATATACATTATATTGAAAATATATATAATATAAAACTTTTTACATACACAGGTAAAAATCTTATTCTTACTGAAAAAGGAGAGTATTTAAGAAAACTCATTACAACATTGTATAATGATTGTCTAAGAATAGAAGATATGATTAGAATTGAAAGCCAAAAAGAAAGAAAAATAAATTTTGGTGCAACACTTACAATAAGTGAATATGTTATGCCAAAACCAATAAGAGAGTATATAAACAAAAATCCAAATACTAACATTACTATGCAAGTTGAAAATACAGAAATTCTTATGGCTATGCTAAATGATGGAAAAATAGATTTTGCCATTATAGAAGGCAACTTTGATAAAAAAAATTATGATTATGAATTTTTTTCATTGGAAGATTTCATAGGAGTTACTTCTCCAATACATAGATTTGTAGGTAAAGAAATTGAATTTGATGATATATTTTCTGAAAGACTTATATGTAGAGAAGAAGGCTCTGGTACAAGAAGTATATTTGAAGATTATTTAAAACAAAATAATAGAAGTATACAATGTTTTAAAAGCTATATTGAAATAGGAAATCTTAATGCAATAAAAAGTCTTATAAAAGATAATGAAGGTATTACATTTGTTTATAAAGCTGTTGTTAAAAACGAAATTGAAAAAGGTGAACTTTGTGAACTTAATATAAAAAATTGTTCTATAAAACGAGAATTTAACTTTGTATGCCTTAAAAATTCAATGTTTAAAGAAAGTTACTATGAATTTTTTGATTTTTGCAAAAAAATATACAATAATTAATAAATTTTTATTTACAAAGATTTATAAACAATATATTATTTAAAAGATAACGTTGGATATAGCATAGTATAAATATGCAATATCTTTAATAAAAAAGGGGGAAAAGATTTTGGAGAAAAGAGAAAGCTTTGCTTCAAGAATAGGATTTTTACTTATATCTGCTGGTTGTGCTATTGGTATAGGTAATGTTTGGAGATTTCCTTACATAACAGGTCTTTATGGTGGAGCAACATTCGTACTTATTTATTTATTTTTCTTACTTGTTTTAGGGCTTCCTATTATGGTAATGGAATTTTCTGTTGGAAGGGCAAGCAGAAAAAGTGCAGCACTTTCATTTAACGTTCTCGAACCAGAAGGAACAAAATGGCATATATATCGTTATTTTGGAATGCTTGGTAACTATATGCTTATGATGTTTTATACAACAGTAGCTGGTTGGATGCTTTACTATTTTTATAAAATGGTAAAAGGCGAATTTGTAGGTCTTAATCCAGAAGGTGTTGGAAATGTATTTACAAATATGCTTTCAGAACCAAAACCAATGATATTTTGGATGATTGTTGCTGTTTTAATTGGTATGGCAGTATGTGGTATGGGACTTCAAAATGGTGTTGAAAAAATAACAAAAACAATGATGTCTTGTTTATTCTTTATAATGATAATACTTGTTGTACGTTCAGTAACACTTCCGGGTGCATCAGAAGGTCTTAAATTCTATCTTGTACCAAGTCTTGATAAAATTATGGAACATGGTGTTAAAGAGGTTATATTTGCTGCTATGGGACAGGCATTCTTTACATTAAGCCTTGGTATTGGAGCTATGGCTATATTTGGAAGTTATATTGATAAAAGCCATAGACTTACAGGAGAAGCAGTAAATATTACAATACTTGATACATCTGTTGCATTTACATCAGGTCTTATAATATTCCCAGCTTGTTATGCTTTTGGACTTAATCCTACTGAAGGTCCAAAACTTATATTTGTTGTTCTTCCTAACATATTTAATTCTATGGCAGGCGGAAGATTTTGGGGAGCATTATTCTTTGTGTTTATGTCATTTGCTGCACTTTCAACAGTAATTGCAGTATTTGAAAATATTATATCTTTTGGAATGGACCTTTGGGGTTGGTCAAGAAAGAAAGCTGTTATTGTAAATTTATTTGCAATAATAATACTTTCACTTCCTTGTGTACTTGGATATAATGTATTATCATCATTCCAACCACTTGGAGAAGATTCTGCTATACTTGACCTCGAAGATTTTATAATAAGTAACTGTCTTCTTCCTTTAGGTTCACTTGTATATCTTGCATTCTGTACATCTAGATATGGTTGGGGTTGGGATAACTTTATAAAAGAGGCTGACTCTGGTATAGGTATAAAATTCCCTAAAGGTGCAAGATTTTATGTTACATGGATACTTCCTTTAATAGTTCTTATTATATTCTTTGTTGGAATATTCCAAAAACTTGCATTCTTATTTTAATAAATGGGCATAGTAAAATTATTATTTTACTATGCCTTTATTTTATTTTTAAAATATATTATATTTATATTGTTATGGTATGAAAACTTGTTAGGAGGTAGATATATATGAATATAAGTATATTTGATGTAACAGGTCCTGTTATGATAGGTCCTTCTAGCTCACATACAGCAGGTGCTGCAAAACTTGGAAGAATTGCAAGGCTTATAGCAGAAAAACCATTTAAAAAGGTATCATTTGGACTTCATGGCTCTTTTGCAGATACATATAAGGGACATGGAACAGATATTGCTCTTGTTGCAGGAGCATTAGGAATTTATGAATATGATGAAAGACTTTCTAAAGCGTTTGAAATTGCCAAAGAACAAGGTATTGAATATGAATTTTATAAAATAGAACTTGATGATATGCACGAAAATTCTGTAAAAATTACATTTGAATTCGAAAATGGTGAAAAATGTGATATATTTGGTTCTTCAATAGGTGGAGGACAAATAAAAATAGTAAAAATAAATGAGTTTGATACAGAATTTAATGCAACAGCACCAACAATTATAATAAACCAATATGATAAAAAAGGTGTTATAAGTCATATTTCTAGAGTACTTTTTGATTATAATATAAATATTGCTGTTATGAAACTTAGTAGAACTGCAAAAGGTAAAAATGCCTGTACTGTAATAGAAACAGATAGCAGTATATCAAAAGAAGTTGTTGATGAATTACGTCTAATTGAAAATATAATAAGTGTACAAGCTATAAATATTTAAGGGGTGTTTCTAATGAGTTATAATACAATAAAAGAACTTCTTTCTATGGCAGAAGAAAGAAATGTTTTATTATCACAAATTGTACTTGAAACAGAAATGACTCTTTTGGAGGTTTCAAAAGAACATATATATAATGAAATGGAAAATAGATATAATGTTATGAAAAGCTCAGCAAAAAATGCTCTTTTTGAAAAAAGAAAAACAGCAGGCGGACTTATTGAAGGTATAACAAAAACACATTATGATTATACTCAAAAAAATGATACTATAAGTGGAAATTTTATAAATATGGTAATGTCAAGAGCATTATCTTGTAGTGAGGTAAATGCATCTATGGGCAAAATATGTGCTGCACCAACGGCAGGCTCTTGTGGTATTATTCCTGCTGTTATAATAAGTATGGAAGAAGCATTAGGGCTTTCTAAAAAAGAAAGTATTGAGGGTTTGCTTTGTGCTTCTGGAATAGGTGCTGTTATAACAAAAAATGCAACTGTTTCAGGGGCGGAAGGAGGTTGTCAAGCTGAGTGTGGAGTAGCTGCTGCTATGGCTGCTGCGGCAGCTGTACAAATGAAAGGTGGAACACCAGCCCAAAGCGTTGAAGCAGTTTCAATAGCATTAATGAATGTAATGGGGCTTGTTTGTGACCCTGTTGCAGGACTTGTACAAGTACCTTGTGCACAAAGAAATGCTTCACAAGCTGTAAATGCTGTTATAAGTGCGGATATGGCTCTTGCTGGTATGAAAAGTATAATACCTGCTGATGAGATTATAGAAGCTATGTATAAAGTAGGTAAAATGTTACCTATGGAACTTAAAGAAACAGCAAAAGGCGGTATTGCAAATACAGCTACGGGAAAAGTAATATTTAGAGATATTTTTGGGAAGTGATATTGTGTCAAATAAATTTGTAAAAAAGAGTAAATTTTTGAGCCTTGTTTTAAGACATAAACCGGAAGCTATTGGTATAAGTCTTGATAATAATGGATATGCATTTGTAAAAGATATTTTGAAAGGTCTTAATATTTCTCAATATGAACTTGATTATATAGTAGCTAATGATAATAAAAAAAGATATAGTTATAATCAAGATAAAACAAAAATACGTGCAAATCAAGGACATAGTATAAATGTTGATTTAGAATTTAAAGAAAAACAACCACCAGATATACTTTATCATGGCACAAGTACAAAAGTAATAAATAAAATATTTGAAGAAGGTATAATGAAAATGAATAGACAATATGTTCATTTGTCATTTGATTATGATACTGCCGTAAAAGTTGGTGAAAGACATGGAAATCCTGTTGTTTTAGAAATTAATTCTAAATTGATGTATGAAAAAGGTATTAAATTTTTTATTTCTGAAAATGGTGTTTGGCTTACAGAATATGTTTCACCAGAATATATTCAAATAAAAAAAGTGGATTAATAATCCACTTTTATTTTTGTTTATCAATAAAACCTCCGGCTAGGCCGGTGGTCAGTACAAGCTTTAGCGGAGTGATAATGCAAAAAAAT
>CALWGF010000018.1 GCA_944379995.1 uncultured Clostridia bacterium | reverse complement strand
AGACATAGCTTTAGGAGTAGGGCTATGCCCGCATATGAAAAACCACCGGCTAGGCCGGTGGATATTTATTTATTTATAAAAAAATTTTTTGAATTTTTGAAACAAAAATTTTAAAATGTGTATCTAATGTATAGGAATATCAGTAACTACCAATAAAATTATACCGAAAGGAGGTATTTTTTTGGCAAAAGATATAATAAAAATAAAAAATGCAAAGAAAATCTTTAGAATGGGTAATGAAAAAATATTTGCAGTTAATGATATAAGTCTTAATATATCCGAAGGTGAGGTGTGTTGTCTTTTAGGTAAATCAGGTTCAGGAAAATCTACTTTGCTTAATCTTATGGCAGGACTTGAAAAACCTACAAAAGGTGAAATAATAATTGCAAATAAACATGTTGAAAGAATGAATGAAGAACAACTTGCATTATTTAGACAAGAATGTATAGGGTTTGTATTTCAATCTTATAATTTGTTATCCACTTTAACAGCTATGGAAAATGTTATGCTTCCTCTTATTTTTGAAGGTGTACCTAAAAAAGAAAGGACAAAAAGAGCAAAAGAAATGCTTGAGGCTGTTGGATTGAAAGAAAGAATGCATCATAAACCCAATGAAATGAGTGGAGGGCAACAGCAAAGAGTAAGTATAGCAAGGGCATTTGTTAATAATCCAAGAGTTGTATTTGCAGATGAACCAACAGGTAATCTTGATACAAAAACTACATATGAAATGATGGATTTGATTACAGGAATGGCTAAAAAAAATAATCAGACATTAATAATAGTTACTCATGACCTGGAAATATCAGAATATTGTGATAGAATTATACATTTATCTGATGGAAAAATAGAAAAGATTGAAATCAATAAAAAGAAAGATGAAGTGGAGGAATATTATGAAAAAAGCTAAAAGTTTTTTAGGGTTATTTTTAACAATTATAATGGTTTTGCAAATGGGATTTGCAAGCACAATAAATGCTTTTGGATCAGATGATGAAGTTATAGATAAAAATGAGTATATACCAGAAATTATACTTACAAATGGTCCTGTGTTTAACATAAAAGGTGGTTCTAAAAATGAATTTACAGTTAATATTAAAAATCCATCTTCTTATGTAGCTAAAAATATAGTAGTACAGATTGAACCAGTAGACGTAAGTGATAATCCTTTTAATATGTCTATTGCAAGTAGTGATAGTAAAATTACTGCAATAGCAGCTAAAGGAGATAAAAATATAAAAATTATTGTTGATGCAGACCAAACAGCATCTAATAAAACATATATAGCAAAATTAAATTATACATTTTATAATACATTTGGTAAGAAATTTTCATCTAGTTCTACAATATATTTAAAAACTGAAAGTGCAGAAGCACCACAATTTAATGTTCAAAATTTTAAATTATCACCTTCATCAATACTTCCTGGACAAACAGGTACTGTAAGTTTTGATATATTTAATAGTGGAAAACTTCTTATGACAGATGTTGATGTAACACTTGATGAGTTAGACCCTCAAGGAATTAGTATAAACAATGGTTCAAATACAAAAACATTTAAACAGATTTCAATAGGTCATACACAAAATGTTGCATTCAATATAATTGCAAATGGAAATATGAGTGCAGGAAATTATCCTATAAAAATAGTAATTAAATGTAAAGATGTTGATGGTAAAGAGCATACACTTGAACAAAAATTCTATGTTTCTGTTGGCACAGGAAGTCCTACTGAAAAACCTGCTGTTGAAATACAAAATTTAACAGAACCAAGTGGAACATATGGAGTAAATCAAAATTTTACAATTAAATTTAATATTGTTAATAATGGAAAAGGAAGTGCTAAAAATATAAAAGTTACAGCTAATGCAGCTGGAGAAGGTGCAGTTGTTCCAAAATCAACAAGTATTAAAACAGTACCTGAACTTGTGAGTGGAGCTTCAACACCTATGGAATTTATATTTGCAGGGACATCTCTTGCAAAATCACAAAATTATTCTATTGAATTTACTGTTTCATATGAAGATGGGACTATGAAAGATAGTATAAGCAATATTGTAACATTCTCACAATATGCAGGTGTAAACATAAGTAATCCAGATGCAGATAATAACGGAACTAACGAAGATAAAAAAACAAGTAAACCTAAAATAATAGTAAGTGAATATAATTCAGACCCTCTTATTGTTATGGCAGGAGAAGAATTTGACCTTACAATGACATTTTTAAATACACATCAGACAAAGACTGTAAAAAATATTAAAATGTATCTTACACTTTCAGAAGAAACATCAAGTGATACAGCTAAAACAGGTAATATATTTACACCTGTTGATAGTAGTAATACATTTTATTTTGATTCAATAGCACCTAAAAGTACTGTTGATAAAAAATTAAGACTTTATGTTGTTCCAGATGCACAACCTAAAACATATACATTAAAGGTTAATTTTGAATATGAAGATGCCGAAGGAAATGAATATACTGCAACAGAACTTTTAGGTATAAATGTAAAGCAACCTACAAAAGTTGAAACAGGAGAAATATATATACCTGAAACAGGAGAAGTTGGAGTTCCTGTACCTGTAACATTCGAAATTTATAATACAGGAAAAGTTGCACTTAATAACTTTATGATAAAAATTGAAGGCGATGTTGATACAACAAATAAAAGTACTTTTATAGGTAATTTTGATGCAGGAAATACAGAATATTTTGATGGAACATTTTCTCCTAAAACAATAGGAGAAACACCTATAAACATTATTCTTACATATCAAGACCCAAGTGGAGAAACATATGAGATAAAAAAAGAATATGTAATGAATGTTACGGAAGCTATGCCTATGGACGGAAGTGAATTTGGAGATTTAGGAATGGAAGAAGAAAAAAATATTGACTTCAAAAAAATAGGTATAATTGCAGGAATAGTAGCCGTTGTTGTAATTGGTGGTTTTATTGCTTTCAAAAAGATAAAAGCAAAAAAAGAAGCAGCTTTTATTGAAGCTAATGATGAAAATGATGAATAATAATTATGAAAGGTTGAGTGCTTATGAGCTTAAATGATTTAATATCTATGGCTGTACGCAATCTTTGGAAAAGAAGACTTAGAACATTTCTTACAATTTTAGGTGTTATTATTGGTACAGCATCTATTGTTGTTATGATTTCTATTGGTATAGGTATGAATGAAAGTTATATGAAACAGATTTCTGAATGGGGAAGTTTACAAGTTATAGATGTATATCCACCTAATAGTAGTGAAGGAATGGTTGTTTCTAATACTTCAAATCCTAAAACAAACAATAAAAATAAAAATGTTGTACTTGATGCTAAAGCTATACAAGGTTTTAAAGAAATACCAGGAGTTATTGCAGCAACACCAGTTTTAAATGATTATATGCAACTTATATCTGGTAAATATGTTGCTGATGTATCATTTATGGGTATAGACCCGTCATGTTTTGATGATTTAGGTTATAATATTACAGAAGGACGAGGTCTTTTGGAAAATGATAAAGTAGCTCTTGTTGTTGGAGAAAATGTTTTAAGTAGTTTTTATAATCCTAAGTTAAGTTGGCAAGCAAGATATAGTTCAGAACCGCCAACTGTGGATATATTCAATGATAAAGTACAGATTACATATGATTATGCTTATGGTACTAAAGATGCAGATAAGTCTATAAAACCAATAAAAGCAGAAGTTGTTGGAAAACTTGGTGGTAATGACCAAAATGGATATTCTGTAATAATACCAATAAAGCAACTTGAAAAAATACAAAAAGAAAAACAAAAACATCAAAATTCTACTGGTAATAGTTCTGGTAATAAAAAGAAAAGCGGAACATATGAAAAAGCACTTGTTCGTGTTCAAGATATAGAAAAAGTTCAAGAAGTTCAAAAATATATAAAAGAATTGGGTTATAATGCTTCAAGTCTTTCAGATGTTCTTGAATCAATGAAAGAAACAACAAAAATGTTAAGAACAATGCTTGGAGCAATAGGTGGAATATCACTTGTTGTTGCCGCCATAGGTATAACAAATACTATGGTTATGTCTATTTATGAAAGAACAAGAGAGATAGGTGTAATGAAAGTTATAGGTGCCTCTTTAAAAGATATAAAACGTCTTTTCCTTACAGAGGCTGCCATAATAGGTTTTGTTGGTGGTATTTTTGGTATACTTGTTAGTTTTGGTGCATCTAAAGTTGTAAATTATTTTGCAGCAAAACAATCTAGTGATATGCTTTCATCAATTCCTTTATGGCTGTATTTAGCAGCACTTTTGTTTGCAACATTTGTTGGAGTTGCTTCTGGATATCTTCCAGCAAAACGTGCAATGAACCTTTCTGCACTTACTGCAATTAAAACTGAATAATAAATATAAAACAGTCTGTAAAAAAAACAGACTGTTTTTGTATTTTAAAATATTCTTTACATATATATACATTTTGAGTATAATAAGAAAGTATTTGATATACGGACAAATGTTTTTTTGAGGAGATGTTATTTAATATGAAGTATGTTGTTATACTTGGCGATGGAATGGCTGATTATACTATAAAAGAACTTGGAAATAAGACACCTTTAGAGGTTGCTTGTAAAACTACAATAGATGAGTTAGCTGAAAAAGGTATATGTGGAGTAGTTAAAACTGTACCTGATGGTATGAAACCTGGAAGTGATGTTGCAAACCTCTCAGCTATGGGTTATGACCCTTTAAAATGTTATACAGGTCGTTCACCTTTGGAAGCTGTAAGTATTGGTATAGATATGAAAGATGATGATGTTGCATTAAGATGTAATCTTGTTACACTTTCTGATGAAGAAGATATAAAAGACAGAACAATGTTAGATTATAGTGCTGGAGAAATATCAACAGAAGAAGCAGCAGAACTTATAAAGGCAGTAAATGAAAAACTTTCAACAGATGAACTTGAATTTTTTGCAGGTATAAGTTACAGACATTGTCTTATATGGCATGGTGGAAAAATAAATCTTGAACTTACTCCACCACATGATATTTCAGATAAAAAAGTTTCTGACTATCTTCCTAAAAATGAAATTATATATTCACTTATGGAAAAAAGTAGAGCTATACTCGAAAATCACCCTATAAATATTGCAAGAAAAGAAAAAGGTCTTAATCCTGCAAATTCTATATGGCTTTGGGGAGAAGGTACAAAACCAGCAGTAGATAACTTTGAACATAAAACAGGTCTTAAAGGTGCTGTTATATCAGCGGTTGACCTTATAAAAGGTATAGGAATAAGTGCTGGTATGGAGGTTATAGAAGTTGCAGGGGCAACTGGAAATATTGATACAAACTTTAGAGGCAAAGGTGAAGCAGGACTTAAAGCTCTTATTGATGGAAATGATTTTGTTTATATACATATAGAAGCACCAGACGAATGTGGACATAGAGGAGAAACAGATAATAAAGTAAAAGCAATAGAGCTTATTGATAGTGAAATTATCAAAGTAGTTAAAGAAGGTTTAGAAAAAGTGGGAGAAGATTTTAAAATTATGGTTCTTCCAGACCACCCAACACCAATAGCTTTAAAAACACATACATCTGATAAAGTTCCTTTTGTAATATATGATAGTAGAAAAGAAGTTGAAAGTAATATAAAATCATATACCGAAAGCAATGCTTCAAAATCTGGTATAGAATTTGATAAGGGATATGAACTTATGAATTATTTTTTAAATAATTGAATATATATTAAATAAAACCTGTATTATATAATACAGGTTTTATTTATACAAATGAAAAGATTGTTAAAAATCATAACATAATTTTTGCATATTATTATGATTGTGTTAAAAAGTAATCAAATAATATTTTTGTCGAATAAATAGCATGCTAAATATATTTGTATTTCTAATGTAAAAAACTACTATATTTATTGTTAAATTATAGAATAATTATGATGTATTGTATATATATATTAATATATTCATTGGTTATAATGGTTATATCATATAAAAGGTTGAAAAATAATTGAATTTTGAAATTCAACTTGAAAAAATAATTTTTTAACAATATATGTTGCATATCAAAGATAAAAATGTTATAATGATTAAAAATAATCAAAAGGCTAAATATGCCTTATATTATAAAATATACTAATAATTTTGTATTTATGGCAATTATACGACAGCTGCTTATACAACAGTCTTTCGTGTTAAAATAATTGCAATGCATTATTTTTTACAATTTGTATTGCAAATTTTAAATGCATTATTTTAAAGGAGGATTTCTAAAATGTACACAATGGGAATTGATGTTGGTTCTGCATCTTCAAAAGTAGTTATACTTGAAAACGGAGTTAACGTTGTTGCCGCAGAAGTTATCCAAGTTGGTACAGGTTCTTCTGGTCCACAAAGAGCTTTAGAAAAAGCTTTTGAAGTAAGTGGTCTTAAAATGGAAGATATGACTAAAATTGTAGCAACTGGATATGGAAGATTTGCTTTAAAAGAAGCTGACAAGCAGGTTAGTGAAATAAGCTGTCATGCAAAAGGAATTTTCTTCCTTGTACCGGAAGCAAGAACTATTATTGATATTGGTGGTCAAGATGCAAAAGCTATACGTCTTGACAATAAAGGATTTGTAAAACAATTCTTTATGAATGATAAATGTGCTGCCGGAACTGGAAGATTTCTTGATGTTATGGCAAGAGTGCTTGAAATAACACTTGATGACATGGCTGAATATGACAGTCGTGCAACAGAAATAGCATCAATAAGCAGTACATGTACTGTTTTTGCTGAATCTGAAGTTATTTCACAGTTATCTAAAGGTGTTTCTAAAGAAAACATCATTGCGGGTGTACATCAGTCCGTTGCAAGTAAGGCTTGCGGTCTTGCTTACAGAGGTGGACTTGAAGATGCTGTTGTTATGACAGGCGGTGTTGCTAAAAATGCCGGTGTTGTAAGAGCAATAAGCAGAGAATTAAATAGGGAAGTTATTGTGGCTCCAAACCCACAAACAACAGGTGCTCTCGGTGCTGCATTATTTGCATACGAAGAAGCAAAAAGATAAAGAAAGAGGGATTGAAGATGTTCGAAACTACAGGCAAAAAAGCAAAGGAATTGTTAGCGTACTATCAGGCAAAATTAGACGAAGAAGCAAGAGAAGCTAAAAAGAATGGCAAACTCGTTTGTTGGTCAGCTTCAGTTGCACCATCTGAATTCTGTGTAACTATGGATATTGCTATGGTATATCCAGAAACACATGCAGCTGGTATCGGTGCAAGAAAAGGTGCTTTAGACCTTCTTGAAGTAGCAGACAGAAAAGGTTACTCACTTGACTGTTGTTCATATGGTCGTGTTAACATGGGTTATATGGAATTATTAAAAGAAGAAGCTATTACAGGAAAAACTCCAGAAACACTTGCTAATTCTCCAGCAGCAAGAGTTCCACTTCCAGACCTTGTTATAACATGTAACAACATCTGTAATACACTTCTTAAATGGTATGAAAACCTTGCAGTTGAATTAGATATTCCATGTATCGTAATCGACGTACCATTTAACCACACAATGCCTATCCCTGAATATGCTAAAGAATACATTGCTGACCAGTTCAGAAATGCTATTGCTCAGCTTGAAGTTATTTGTGGTAAACCATTTGACTACAAAAAATTTAAAGAAGTTAGAGAACAGACACAGCGTTCAGTTGCTCAGTGGAATAGAATTGCAGCTTTATCACACTACAAACCATCTCCACTTAACTGCTTCGACTTATTCAACTACATGGCTCTTATCGTTTGTGCAAGAAGCCGTGACTATGCTGAAATTACATTCAGAAGATTTGCTGATGAAATTGAAGAAAACCTTAAAAATGGTGTTTATGCATTCAAAGGTGCTGAAAAAACACGTATTACTTGGGAAGGTATCGCTGTATGGCCTTACTTAGGACATACTTTCAAATCACTTAAAGGATTAGGTTCAATCATGACTGGTTCAGCTTATCCTGGACTTTGGAACCTTTCTTATGATGCAAATGACGAGTCATTACACGGAATGGCTGAAGCATACACAAGAATTTACATCAATACTTGCCTTGAAAACAAAGTTAACGTACTTCTTGACATCGTTAATGGCGGACAGTGTGATGGTGTTGCTTACCACCTTAACAGAAGCTGTAAATTAATGAGCTTCCTTAACGTAGAAACAGCTGAAATCATCAAAGAAAAAACAGGAAAACCATATGTAAGCTTTGATGGTGACCAGACAGACCCTCGTAACTTTGCACCTGCACAGTTCGATACACGTGTTCAGGCATTAGCAGAAATGATGGAACAGCAGATAGCTGGAGAAGCTGAATAAGCAGATAGGGGGATAAATACAATGAGTAAATATGAAACAATTTTAAGCCAGTTAAAAGACGTTGCAGCAAATCCTAAAAAAGCAATGGATGATTATAAAGCAGAAACAGGAAAAGGTGCTATTGGTATTTTACCACTTTACGCTCCTGAAGAATTAGTACACGCAACAGGTTACCTTCCAATGGGTATTTGGGGTGGACAGAAAACAATTACAAAAGCTCGTACATATCTTCCAGCTTTCGCATGTTCAATCATGCAGCAGGTTATGGAATTACAGTGCGAAGGTGCTTATGATGAATTAGCAGCTGTACTTATTTCAGTTCCTTGTGATACATTAAAATGTTTAAGCCAGAAATGGAAAGGAACATCTCCTGTAATCGTATTTACACACCCACAGAACAGAGGACTTGAAGCAGCTAATAAATTCTTAGTAGAAGAATACAAAATCGTTAAGAGAAAACTTGAAGAAATCGTTGGCGAACCTATAACAAATGCAGCTATCGAAGCTTCTATCAAAGTTTACAACGAAAACAGAGCAGTTATGCGTGAATTTGTTAAAGTAGCAGCTGATTATCCACAGATTATTGACCCAGTTGCTCGTCATGCTGTATTCAAATCAAGAATGTTTATGGAAAAATCAAAACATACAGCACTTGTAAAAGAACTTATCGAAGAAATCAAAGCTATGCCTGTTGAACCTTGGACAGGTAAAAAAGTTGTTGTTACAGGTATTCTTGTTGAGCCAAATGAATTACTTGACATATTCAAAGAAAATGGTATCGCTATTGTAGCTGATGACCTTGCTCAGGAATCAAGACAGATTAGAATTGACGTTCTTGATGGAGAAGAAGCTCCATTATACAGACTTGCTAAAGTATGGCAGAGAATGTATGGATGTTCAGTTGCAACAGATACAAAGAAATATAGAGGAAAAATGCTCTTAGATATGGTTGAACAGACAGGAGCAGACGCTATTGTTGTGGCTATGATGAAATTCTGTGACCCAGAAGAATGGGATTACCCAGTAATGTACAGACAGTTTGAAGAAAAAGGTGTTAAAAACATCATGATTGAAGTTGACCAGGAAGCAACAGCTTTTGAACAGGTTAGAACAAGACTTCAGAGCTTCGTAGAAATGATGTAATATATAAATCTGCATAGATTTAGATGAGTATTTTCAGGCTCTATAATAATGTATATTATTTTAGAGCCTGTATTTTTAATAAATGCAAGTAGGAGGAGAATTAATAATGAGACAGGTTAAAATCATTACTGCTGATGAAGCCGCTAAACTTATTAAAAACGGCGACACATTTACAACAAGTGGTTTCGTTGCTAGCTGTATTCCAGAAGCACTTAACAAAGCTGTTGAAAAAAGATTCCTTGAAACAGGAGAACCTAATAACATAACATATGTTTATGCTGGTTCACAGGGAAATAGAGATGGACGTGGTGCTGAACACTATGCACATAAAGGTCTTATTAAAAGATTTATAGCAGGACACTGGGCAACAATTCCAGCAATCGGAAAAATGGCTATGAATAATGAAATGGAAGCATACAATGTTTCTCAAGGTTCTTTATGCCATTTATTCAGAGATATTGCTGCTCACAAACCTGGTACATTTACAAAAGTAGGTCTTGGTACATTTATTGACCCAAGAAATGGCGGCGGTAAAATAAATGATATTACAACAGAAGATATTGTTGAACTTGTAACTATTAAAGGACAAGAATACCTTTTCTATCCTTCATTCCCTATAAATGTTGCATTTATCAGAGGTACATATGCTGATGAAAGTGGTAATATCACTTTTGAAAAAGAAGTTGCTCCACTTGAAGCTACATCTGTTGCACAGGCTACAAAAAATAGCGGTGGTATAGTTGTTGTTCAGGTTGAAAAAGTTGTTAAAGCAGGTACATTAGACCCTCGTCTTGTTAAAGTTCCTGGAATTTATGTTGATTATGTTGTAGTTGCTGACCCAGAAGACCATGAACAGTCATTAGGTTGTGGATATGACCCAAGTCTTTCAGGAGAAAAACGTGCTGCTGAGTCTGTTGCTGCTGAAATACTTCCACTTGATGCTAAGAAAATTATTGGTAGACGTGGTGCTTTAGAACTTGAAAAAGATGTTGCTGTAAACCTTGGTGTTGGTGCTCCTGAATATGTTGCATCAGTTGCTTGTGAAGAAGGTATTGGAGATTATATGACACTTACTGTTGAGGGTGGTCCTGTTGGTGGTATTCCTCAAGGTGGTCCAAGATTTGGTGCAAGTATGAATGCTGATGCTCTTCTTGACCAGGCTTATCAGTTTGACTTCTATGATGGTGGCGGACTTGACCTTGCATACCTTGGTCTTGCTGAATGTGATGAAAAAGGTAATATTAATGTTAGCCGTTTTGGTCCTAAAATTGCTGGTTGTGGTGGATTTATTAATATTACACAAAATACACCAAAAGTATTCTTCTGTGGTACTTTCACAGCAGGTGGCTTAAAAGTTAAAGTTGAAGACGGAAAAGTTGTAATTGCTCAGGAAGGTAAACAGAAAAAATTCATCAAACAGGTTGGTCAGGTTACATTTAATGGTGACATTGCAAACCAGAATGGACAAGAAATTATGTATATAACAGAAAGATGTGTATTCCTTCTTAAAGAAGATGGATTACACCTTTCAGAAATTGCTCCAGGTATCGACCTTCAAACACAAATTCTTGATATGATGGAATTTGAACCTAAGATTGATAGAGTTAATGGAGAAATCAAACTTATGGACGCAAGAATATTCTCAGACGAATTAATGGGATTAAAAGGCTGATAATATTTAGATTTATTTAGCGGACAATATTACACCAATTAAGTCCACTTTTCGCAATATATATTTATTGATAAATTTTATATACTTTAATATATATTATTTTCAATTTAATTAAATTTAATTCAATAAAATAAAAAAAAGACTTCGATATAAAATCGAAGTCTTAAAAATAAATATAATATCATAATTATAAAAGAGCTCTTATAAAATATATAGTAATAGATTTAATTTTAGGTCATGACCATATTTAATTCATTTATTTGAAAAATATGGAGGGTAAAATTTTTATGTCTAAAGATGTTATAAAAAAGGTGAGCTTTGCTAGTGTATTTTCAGTAGCTTCTGTATGGTTTGGTTCTCATGCAGGAGGAGGTTTTGCTACTGGAAATCAAGCAACACAATACTTCGTGCAATATGGTTGGTATGGACCATTAATGGCTGTTATTTCAATGGCTATACTTGCACTTGTTTTAAGAGAAATTATTATAATGACAAATAATCATGGTTTTACAAACTATAAACAAGTTTTTGAGGAATTATTTTATCCATATACAAAGATAGAAATATTTTTTGAAATATTTAATTATATTATAGCTCTTAGTGCAACTGGAGCAGCTATTGCAGGAGCAGCGACACTTTTTACTGATTATGGTGTTAATTATACTGTTGCTGTAATAGGTGTAAGTGTAATACTTTTTATACTTACAATTTTTGGTGCTAATCTTGTTGCTAAAGCTTCAACTGTTATGTCTATATGTATACTTATATGTTGTGCAATTATATTTTTTATTGGTATTAAAACACGTCAGATGGAAATAGCAACAGTTATAGCTACAAGACAAACATCAGGAACAGGAATATTACAACCTATTTTAAAAGTATTATCATATGCAGGTTTTCAGGTTCTTTGTGCACCAGCTTTAATAAGTTGTTCATTTTTATTAAAAACAAAAGAAAATGCAACAAAAGCAACAATAATAGGATTTATTATGAATGCTTTAGCATTAGGTTTGTCATGCCTTATGCTTTTAGGTTGGTATTCTGGATATAGTATAACAGGGACAGAACTTCCAACATTATATATATGTAATCAGTTAGGAATACCATTTCTTTATTATTTCTATACAATTTCATTGTTTTTATGTTTTATATCAACAGGTGTTTCTTGTATATTTGGTCTTGTTCCTAGATTTGAAAATACAAAAATACTTCAAAAATTTAATGTTAATAAAAGACGTATGATTATTTCTCTTTCTGGACTTATACTTTCAACACTTGTATCTATGGCGGGGCTTACTAATATAATAAAATATGCCTATGTATATAGTGGATACCTTAGTGTTATAGTAGTTGTTATACCAGTTCTTACTATTGGTCATTATAAAAATAAAAAATGGCTTGCCGAAAATGGCAATAAAAAATAATTTATAGGTGTGTATTTCATAGATTTTATTCTTATATTATGTTATGCTTTAAATAAGTATAATTTATAAATAAAGGAGTATAAATTTATGATATTCACACCTTTTATATTTAAAGAAAAAGAATTTAAAAATAGACTTATTATGACAGCTATAAATACCGGTTTTGATTTTGATTATAAATCTTTTGATAAAATAAAAGAATTTTATAGGGAAAGAGCAAAGGGCGGAGCTGCTGCTATAACTACAATGTGTGCTGTTGAAGAATGTAGTACAGTTAATAATATACCTTTTAATTGTGAAAGTTATGGTTTGCTTTGTAATGAAATATCAAATATATTAAAAGAATATAACTGTAAACATATAGTACAACTTTTTTATTATGGTAATGAATTTAATATAACAAGTGAAAAAATTGAAAATATAAAGGAAAATTTTATAAAAACAGCTAAAATATGTGTTGAAAATGGTGCTGATGCAATAGAAATAGATTTTAATAAAGGACATATTTTTTCTAATTTTATATGTTCTGATATTAGTTTAATAGAAAATAATTTTACTATTGAAATATTAAAAGATATAAAAAATAATATTGATAAAAATATATCTGTTATTATAAATATTTCTTTGGAAGATATATTAGTTGAAAATATAGAAAATTCAAATATATTAAAATTTATCAAAAAAGTTAAAGAACTTAATGTCATTGATTTATTGAGAATATCAAATGATATATATGATGTTTGTGAAATAGATAATATATTAAATTATATAAAATATAATATTGATATACCTGTTATATTAGATGTTTGTATACATGATGAAAAAATATTGAATAATTTAATTAATAAAGATTTGTGTTGTTTATTTGGTATAACAAAAAATTTAATAGCAGATAAAGCTGTTGTTAATAAAATTTCTAATTCAGAAAATTATAATAAATGTCAAAACTGTAATAAATGTATTGAAAATGTTTTAAAAAATAAAGAAATTTATTGTCCTTTTAATCCAGAAATAGGTTATGAGTATTTAGAAAACAGTCATAGAAGAATTGCTACTGCTAAAAAATTAGTTGTAGTTGGTGGTGGAGTTGCAGGAATGATGGCTGCAAAAAAATCTGCTGATAGAGGATATAAAACTATACTTATTACAAATGAAAGCCGTTTAGGTGGAAAACTTAATATGAAGGCTCGTATGGATTATTATACAAAATCATTTTTGGAAAATCTTGAAAGTGATTTGAAAAATCTTGAAGTTGAAATTGTATATAATACTTTAGCTGATTTTGATATAATAAAATCATATGAACCTTATTTTGTTGTTTTGGCTATGGGTAGTGTTCAGAATATTGATGAAAAGTTTTATGGTAAAAATTATGTAACTGCTGAGAATGTTATTTATAATATACATGAATTTGTTAATAAATATAATAATAAAAAAATAGTTATAGTTGGTGAAAAAACATTTTCATCAGATATTGCAAATTATATAAAAAACAATGGTAATTTTGATATAACTATAATAGATAACGGAAAAAATCATAAATATTCTATAAATGAATTTTATAATGATAACTTGAATATAATTTATGATGATATATTTGATATTAATGAAAATACAATTTATATTAATAATAAAACATCTATTAATTATGATTGTATTATTGTAGCAAATGGTTATACATCAGGAAATTCATATATATCAGAAAGACTTATGGACGAAAGAATATCATACTCTATAATAGGTGACCTTAATGAATTAGGAAATACTGAAAAATCATTAAAAGATGGGTTCGAATTATTTTTGAGATTATTTATAGCATAAAAAAAGTGCCTGTATAGGCACTTTTTTTAATCATCATATCCTAATGCTTCAAGTTCTTTTTCAATTTGCTCTTCTCTTGTTTCAATTTCAGATTTTCGTATTTCAATATCTTTTTGTTTTTGAATATATTCTTCTTTTGTTATTTTATTTTGTTTATAATCGTTTTCCAGTATATCTTCTTCTCTGTCTAATGTGTCATCTTCAATTTCAAGATTTCTTTTTTCTTCTATAAGATTTTCAACGGTATTTCCTGTTGTTGATATATTGTTATTTGAATTTTCAACAACATGTTCAAGTTGGTCTTCTGTATTATCAAGAATATCTTTTTGTTTTTCCAACTCTATTTTTTTTGCTGTAAAATCTTCTTTGCTTATTTTTCCAACTCTGTAATCAGCTTCAAGTTTTTCAATTTGGATTTCAATAGCCTCTTTTTCTGCCTTTGCATTATAATATTCGTTAGAAACATCTGTTGATGTATTTTGTGAGTTACTATTTGTTGTATTTGTTGTATTGGTATTATTATTAGTTGTTGTATTACTTTCTGAAGTTGAAGAAATAAGGCTATTTTCAGATATTTTTTGTGTCATTTTTTCTGAATTTTGTGAATTACAACTTGTAAGCATAATCATTGCTATTATACTTGTTAATAAATATCTTTTCATGTTAAAATCCTCCTATAACCTTTTTTATTATTATATAATTAAAATATGAGAAAATCATTAAAAAGGAGGTATTTTTTTGAGAATTTTAGTTGCTGATGATGAACATGATTTATTAGATGTTACTATTAAAAGACTTAAAGCAGATGGTTTTAGTGTAGATGGTTGTGAAAATGGTGAAGATGCACTTTATTATATTGAAAATACAAAATATGATTTAGCCGTTCTTGATATAATGATGCCAAAACTTGATGGATTAACTGTTTTAAGAACATTAAGAGCAAGAAAAAACTCTATACCTATACTTCTGCTTACTGCTAAAGATTCTATAAATGACAGAGTAGAAGGTTTAAATGCGGGTGCTGATGATTACCTTATAAAGCCATTTGCTTATGATGAACTTATAGCAAGAATACGTGCTTTATTAAGAAGACATTCTGATGAAAAAACAGATATATTAAGTGTTGCTGATTTAACAATGGAACTTTCAACAAAAAAAGTTATGCGTAATGGTGTAGAGATTATTCTTTCATCAAAAGAATTTGCACTTTTGGAATATCTCATGAGAAATAAGGGTGCCGTTATTTCAAGGGCACAGCTTGAAAATCATGTATGGGATTATGGTTTCGAAGGTGGTAGTAATATAGTAGATGTATATATACGATATTTAAGAAAGAAAATAGATGAACCCTTTGAAGTTAAACTTATACATACCATAAGAGGTATGGGGTATACTATAAGGGAGGCTTTATGAAAAAATCTATATCAATAAAAGCACGAGTAACTATATGGTATACTGTTTCTATGATAATAATAACTTCTCTTGTTGTAATATTTCTTGTATCATTTTCACAGCAGATTTCAAAAAATCAGTTGCAACAAAAATTAATAGATGTTGTTACTGATACTATACAAGAGGTTGAATTTCATAATGGTGAAATTAATAATGATATAGATTTTTATAATAATGGTGTATCACTTTTTATATATGATATAAATGGTTATCTTATTGCCCCAAGAGTAAATCAAGGTATACAAGTAGACTCTCTTTTAGAAGACCAAACAGTTAAAGTTGTTGATAGCATAGGTGAAAGATGGCTTGTATATGATATTTTTGGAGAAAAAGACAATACTAATTATTGGATAAGAGGTATTGTTTCTATGTCAGGAACAAGACAGACATTAAGTGATATGGCTATTATAGCATTGTGTATATTGCCTATATTTGTTATTATTACAGCAATAGGCGGATTTTATATTACAAAAAGAGCTTTTATACCTATAAAAAATATTGCAGAAACAGCGGATACAATAAATTCAGGTAATGACCTTTCGAGTAGAATAAAAATAAAAAATGCTAATGCAAATGATGAACTTTCACACCTTGTAAATACTATGAATGATATGCTTTCAAGATTACAAAGCTCTTTTGAAACAGAAAAACAGTTTACATCAGATGTATCACATGAATTAAGAACACCAATAGCTGTTATAATATCACAATGCGAATATATTCTTTCAGGAAAAGCTAATAAATATGAAGAAAAACAAGCTTTTGAAACTGTTTTGAAAAACTCAAAGAGAATGTCAGATATAATATCACAGCTTTTAATGTTTGTTAGAGCGGAAAATGGTAAATTTAAGCCTAATATGGAAAATATAAATGTTAGTATGCTTTGTGAAATGCTTGTAATGGACTTTGAAAATGTATGCCAACAAAATGATATTAAAATAGAAAGTAATATAAAACCAGATATATATACTATATGTGATGAAGTTCTTATAGCAAGATTAATAACTAATATTATAACGAATGCTATAAAATATAATAAACCTTTTGGAAGTATAAATGTAGAACTTTATGAAAATGATGGATATGTTGTTTTAAATGTAAAAGATACAGGAATAGGTATAAGTGAAGAAAATATTAATAATATATGGAAAAGATTTTATAGAGTTGATACTTCAAGAAGTGGAGAAAGTACAGGTTTAGGACTTTCTATGGTTAAATGGATTGTAGATATTCATAATGGTGATATTTCAGTAAAAAGTGTTGTAAATATTGGAAGTGAATTTATTGTAAAAATACCATTAAAAAATAAATAATCCACCGATAAAATCGGTGGGAAGTATTTAATTTGTATATATTGATAAATCTTTAAATGTAATTGGTCGTTTTCTAATATTTTCGGTTATAAGATATACCCAGTCAATATCATATAATTTTGAAAGAAGTTTTATGCTTTTAATATCAGGCTTTGAGTAGTCTTTTTCCCAGTTGCTTATTGTATGTCTTGAAACACCGGTTTTTTCTGCTATATATTCTTGTGAAAAATTATTGTTTTTTCTAAGTCTTAACAGTTTTTCGCCTATTGTCATAAAATACCTCCTTATATTAATAAAAATGATTATGGTTATATTTTATATTATGTTTTATAAATTAGTTTTAACTTTATTTTAAATTTTTATTACTAGTAACATGTTAATTATTGATTATAATTAATATAGAGGTGAATAGTTATATGAAAAGAATGATACTATTTTTCATATGTATAATTATACTTTTAAGTGGTTGTACTTTTGGAAAAACAGAGATAGATGATGATGTTTATGCAAATAATGTTTATAGTGACAAAAATATGGTTACCATAGATAATGATGAGTATAATGCACTTGATACAAGTAATACTATTACAATAAAAGAATATGGAATAGGTATAAAAACTACTGAGAATTTGCAAAAAATGATGATAGATAATAAAGTAAGTGGAAGTGTAATGCCACACTTTGTAAGAACATCTTATATAACTGAATATAGCAATAAGACATTTTCAGAATATAAAGAAAATAATGATATTTCAACATTAGAAGAAAAACAAGAATATATAGATGACATTCAAAATTCTGTATTTGATATTTTTGGAGTATTTTGTAAATCTGATAATAGTGATGAAACACAATATTATTATAGTATTTTTGAAGATATGTATGAGAAAACAGAAAAAATAGGTGAATTTGAAGGTAACGAATATTATTTTGGATATAATACAGATTATTCTGATAAAGATATTAGTACATCTGAAAAAGAAGATATAAATATACTTATAAATGAAATAGAAATGTATAAAGATGGTATAGCTTTATTTCCGCCTGTAAAATAAAAAAGGTCTGTTTAAAACAGACCTTTTTTAACGGAGATGGTGGGATTCGAAGCCACGTGCCCTTTCGGACAAACTGATTTCGAGTCAGCCTCGTTATGACCTCTTCGATACATCTCCAAACATTATATATTATAAATTGCATATTTATAATATGTCAATAATGTAGTATAATTTAAGACTATATTTATTTAATAGTTTATGATAATATATTTAATGTTGATTATATAATATAGAGGTAATTATTATGAATAAATTTGTAAAACATTTTAATACAATTACATATCATAAATGGCTTGTTTTTAAATATTGTTTTAGAATGGGAATTATTAAACAAGGTATAATGCATGATTTATCAAAGTATTCTCCTACGGAATTTATGGTAGGTGTAAAATATTTTCAAGGTGATAGAAGTCCTAATAATGCAGAGAGAGAAGATATAGGATATTCTTCTTCTTGGTTACATCATAAAGGGAGAAATAAACATCATTATGAATATTGGATTGATTATGGTAAAAAGAAAAATGAGAATGACTTTCCTCTTACAGGAATGAAAATACCAGAAAAATATGTTTTAGAAATGCTTGCAGATAGAATTGCAGCTTGTAAAGTATATCAAAAAGAACAATATACAGATAAAAGCCCTCTTATATACTATATGCAGGGTAGAGATTATGTTATAATGCATGAAAAATCTCAAAAATTATTAGAAAAACTTTTATATATGCTTTCTGAAAAAGGTGAGAAATATACAATAACATATGCAAAAAAACTTGTAAAACAGTTAAATAAAGGTAGAAGATTATATTAACATATTCATATTTTATACTTATTAAAATAGAATTTTATTTTTAATTGTTATATGTTATAATATATGTATAAATTATTGTATTTAAGTTAAAATTTCCTTGAAATATATTAATTTATAATATAGAATATTTAAAGTATTCATTCAGCTTACTATAAGTTTATTATAGTAATATAAGGAGGAATGTAAAATGAAAATTTTAAAAAGAATTGCAGCAGCTTTTATTATAGGAACTATGGTTTTTTCTGTTGCTGGTTGTAAAGATGATAACACAAAAGAATTAGTAAATGAAAATAGTGCTGAAAATAATGAGTTAAGTGCAGATGAAATTTTTGCTAACTTAAGTAATAATATTAAGTCTGTAAAAAGTTACAATGCAATAATGAATGTAGAAGGTTCTCTTGACAGTGGAGATTATACTTCAAATGTAGGTGCTAAGTCAGAAATTGATTTTATATCAGAACCATTATATGTTAAAAAGATATTATCATTAGATGATGGTACAGGTACAATTCAAAATATAGAAACATATATAAAAGAAGATGGAGAAAGTATTGATATATACAATAATGCAGGTGGTCAATGGACACATCAAAGAAAATCTTCTGACCAAACAGATAGTGTTGTTGAGCTTGAAGATATTAAAAGCGATATAGAATATATTATTGAAAATATTCAAGATGTAGTAATTGCTGATAAAAATATAGATGGTAAAACAAAACTTGAGGGTACTATTCCAACAGAAAAAATTGCTGATGTTGTAAATAATATTGATGCATTTACTTATATAGGACTTTCAGGTTATTCAGCGGAGTCATATGACAATGCTGAACCTTTAAAGGTTGCTTTATATGTTGACTCTGAAACAGGAAATATTACAGAAATATCATGTGATTTACAAAAAACACTTCAAACACTTATAGATAATACTATGGCTTCATTTCCAGATGGGTCTAATGTTCCAAAACTTACAGCAACAAAATATAATGTAAGTATAACATTATCAAATTATAATTCTGTAAGTGAAACAGAAATACCGGAAGATGCTTTAAGAACAGAAGCTTTCGGTTCATAAAAAATAATAAAAAACCACTGCTTTTGCAGCGGTTTTTTATTGGAAAGTTAAAAGTAATAATTTATAAAACATATAAACAAAGGAGAATTTTTAAATGATAGGAGCACATGGCGTTTCCCTTCAATATGGAGGTAGAACACTTTTTAAAGATGTCAATGTAACTTTTACAAAAGGTAATTGTTATGGACTTATTGGGGCAAATGGTACAGGAAAATCAACATTTTTAAAAATACTTGCAGGAGATATTGAACCAAATAAAGGTGAGGTTTCAATAACACCTGGTGAAAGACTTGCAGTACTCAAACAGGACCACTTTATGTTTGATGATTTTAATGTTGTTGATACTGTTCTTTATGGACATAAAAGACTCTTTGATATTATGAAAGAAAAAGAAGCTCTTTATGCGAAACCGGACTTTAATGATGAAGATGGTATAAAAGTTTCTGAACTTGAAGCAGAATTTGCCGAACTTGATGGTTGGACAGCAGAGTCTAATGCTGAGATACTTCTTAATGGACTTGGTATAACTAATGAATTTCATTATGTTCCAATGAGTGAACTTACAGGTAATCAGAAAGTTAAAGTTCTTCTTGCACAGGCTTTATTTGGAAATCCAGATATACTTCTTCTTGACGAGCCTACAAACCACCTTGACCTTGCATCTATAAAATGGCTTGAAAATTTCCTTATGGATTTTGAAAACACAGTTATAGTTGTATCTCATGACCGTCATTTCCTTAATAAGGTTTGTACTCATATTGCCGATATTGATTATGGTGCAATTACAATGTATGTAGGTAACTATGATTTCTGGTATCAGTATACACAGATGACACAAAGACAGCTTAAAGATGAAAATAAGAGAATTGAGCAGAAAATGAAAGAACTTCAAGAGTTCATTCAGCGTTTTAGTGCTAATGCTTCAAAATCTAAACAAGCAACATCAAGAAAGAAACTTCTTGATAACCTTCAGATGAATAATATTAAACCTTCTTCAAGAAAATATCCTTTTGTAAACTTTAAACAAGATAGAGAAGTTGGAAATGATGTTCTTGAAGTAAGTGGAATTTCAAAAACAATAGGTGATAGAAAAGTATTAAATGATGTAAGTTTTATTGTATCACCTAATGATAAAATCGCTTTTGTTGGTGATGATGAAATTGCAAGAACAACACTTTTCAAAATACTTATGGGTGAAATTGAACCAGATGAAGGAACATTCAAATGGGGTATAACAACATCAACTGCATATTTCCCTAAAGACAATAACGAGTATTTTGATAACTTCAATGATAGCCTTATAGAATGGTTAAGACCATATGCAAAACCAGGTGAACAGTATGACTCTGACATAAGAGGTTGGCTTGGAAGAATGCTTTTCTCAGGTGAAGAAGCATTAAAAGCTGCTAATGTACTTTCAGGAGGAGAAAAAGTTCGTTGTATGCTTTGTAAAATGATGATGTCAGGTGCTAATGTACTTATACTTGACGAGCCTACAAACCACCTTGACCTTGAATCTATTACAGCATTAAATGAAGGTCTTTGTGATTATAAAGGAACACTTCTTTTTGACTCACATGACCACCAGTTTGTTCATACAATAGCAAATAGAATTATTGAAATTCTTCCTAATGGAATTATTGACAGACGTGAAACATTTGATGAATATATTGATAATGAAGATGTTGACGCTATGAGAGAAAAACTTAAATAATAATAAAAAGGTTGTTCCTTTTATGTGATTATGATATATTTATCACAGGCATAAGGGACAGCCTTATTTTATTATTTTATATTTTAAGAGGTGTAATAAATGATAAATGGAAAAATAAATTTAAGAAGTGATACTGTTACAGTACCTACTGAAAATATGCGTAAAGCTATGTTTGAGGCTATTGTAGGTGATGATGTATATGGTGAAGACCCAACAATAGACGAGCTTGAAGAAAAGGCAGCAAAAATGTTTGGTAAAGAAGCAGGGCTTTTTGTACCTTCTGGAACAATGAGCAATCAGATTGCATTATTTACTCATGCAGATAGAGGAGATGAAGTTATACTTCCTGATAGATGCCATATTGTACAACATGAAGCAGCAGGTTCAGCTATTATTGCAGGTGTTCAACTTAGATGTATACAAACAATAAATGGTGGTGAAATGCCTTTAGATGCTGTTAGAGATGCTATAAGAAAAGACCCAGATGATATACATCAACCTAAAACAGCATTAATAACATATGAAAATGCTGATTCTGATGGTAGAGTAAGAAGTATTGAATATATGGCAAATATAAAAGAAATAGCAGAAGATTATAATCTTTCTGTACATATTGATGGTGCAAGAATTTTTAATGCTGCCTGTGTACTTGATACAGATGTAAAAGAACTCTCAAAATATTTTGATACAATATCAGTATGTCTTTCAAAAGGTCTTTGTGCTCCTGTTGGTTCTGTACTTATTGGCAGTAAAGAATTTATAGAAAAAGCAAGAAGAAAAAGAAAAATACTTGGTGGAGGAATGCGTCAAGCTGGTATACTTGCAGCAGCAGGAATTGTTGCTCTTGATGAAATGACACAAAGACTTAAAGAAGACCACGAAAATGCGAAATATTTTGCAAAAAGACTTAAAGAAATAAGAGGAATAGAAGTATTTGATGATAGAGTAGAAATTAATATGGTATTCTTTAAACTTAAAGATTATAGATTAACATCTGAAAATCTTGTAAGATACCTTGAAGATAATGGTGTATCAATAAATGGTGAAGATAATGGAATAATGCGTTTTGTTACAAACTATTATGTTTCAAAAGAAGAAATTGACCAAGTAATAGACCTTATGAAACTTGCTGAATAATTGTATTTTTTTAAAAACAAGCGTGTATTTTTTTAAATACAGCTTGTTTTTATTTTTTTGGATTTTGAATACAGTATAATATTGTATTTAATTTTGTACAATCATACAAAGACATATGTATGTAAAAGGATTACATTATATATAGTATAAAATAATATAATATTTGTTAAAATTTTATATATTGACTATGTGTGTATACAAAAAACATAAAGAACATAAAATTATTTTGTGTATCTTTAACTATTGCTTTTTTGTCATAAAAGGTGCATAATTGGTGTCACAAACAAATAAAACAAAATACTTTGACAAGGACAAGTAATATAATTTTTTATGTATTAAGAGAGTCTGTGGTTGGTGTAAACAGATACATAAATTATATGAATATCACCTTTAAGTATTCGGCTGAAGGTATATACTGTGTAAGCTTGAACGATTAATACACGTTATAGTATTAGATTATATTATATTAATAATCGTTAAAGTGGCTTTTTTAAGCAATTAGAGTGGTACCGCAGAGTAGTTTCCTTTGTCTCTTATTATATTTAGAGAACAAAGGTTTTTTTGTTTTAGAATAGTTGTATAATAAAAATATAAAATATAATTTGGGGGAATTAATTATGGTAAAAATGTACTATGATGCAGATTGTAATTTAGGATTATTAGAAGGTAAAAAAATCGCTGTTATTGGTTATGGTAGCCAAGGACATGCTCATGCAAATAACCTTAAAGAAAGTGGAATGGACGTTGTTGTTGGTTTAAGAGGAACATCTGCAAGAGTTGCAGAAGCTAAAGCTGCTGGTCTTGAAGTTATGGAAGTTCCAGAAGCTGTTAAAGTAGCTGACGTTGTTATGATGCTTGTTCCAGATGAAAAAGCTGCTGATATTTATAAAGAATCAGTTGCTCCAAACCTTAAAGATGGTGCAATGCTTATGTTTGCACATGGTTTCAACATTCATTACAACCAGATTGTACCACCAGCTACTGTTGACGTAACAATGTGTGCTCCTAAAGGACCAGGACATACAGTAAGAGAAACATATCAAGAAGGTATGGGAGTTCCTGCTCTTATTGCTGTATATCAGGACGCAACAGGAAAAGCTAAAGACTATGCTCTTGCTTATGCAGCAGGTATTGGTGCAGCTCGTGCTGGTATCATTGAAACAACATTTAAAGAAGAAACAGAAACAGACCTTTTCGGTGAACAGGCTGTACTTTGTGGTGGTGTTTGTGCACTTATGCAGGCAGGTTTTGAAACACTTGTTGAAGCTGGATATGAACCAGAAATGGCTTACTTTGAATGTTTCCACGAAATGAAACTTATCATTGACCTTTGTAACAGAGGTGGTATGTCATTCATGAGATATTCTTGCTCAGATACAGCTGAATATGGTGACTACATCACAGGACCAAAAATCGTTACAGATGAAACAAGAAAAGCTATGAAGAGCGTTCTTAAAGACATTCAAGATGGTACATTTGCTGGAAACTGGATTTCAGAAAATCGTTCAAGCGGAAGAGCTCATTTCCTTGCAATGCGTCGTGTTGCTGCTGAACACCCAATCGAAAAAGTTGGTGCTAAACTTCGTAGCATGATGAGCTGGTTAAAGAAATAATTTTTAATTAAAATAAAAGGATGCCTAATTTTTAGGTATCCTTTTAAACTGTGAATAAATCTATTTTTTAAAATTTTAGATATAGCTGAAGGGTATAGGGAAACAAAGAGTTTCCCTATTTCAATCCGCAAACGGAATTGACTTCCGTTGAGGAAAACAGCAAGTTTGGAGGCATTTTTGCCGATGGAACTTGTCTGTTTATTCTTATGTCTAATTCGTCAAAATCATGATTTTGACGAGAGGGTGTTGAAGTTTTCAACACCCTCTAAGGATACCTAATTTTTAGGTATCCTTTTTTTATTATGGTTCAACAAATGGTATTTCAAAGTATTCTGCTATTGAACGTACTATTGTTTTTGCTATTTCATCAATATTTTCTTTTATAAATTTTTCATCTTCTGGATTATCATGATATGCTATTTCAATAAGAGCTGAAGGGGCTATTGTTCTTCTAAGTTCTCTTAATGTTTGTGTTGGTACAGTTTTAACTTTTTGAGGGTTTGGGTAAATTGATTTAAAATTATCTGCAAGAATTTCTGCAAAATATTCCCCAGGTATACTGTTGTACCAATAATATACATCTGTTCCTTGTAGTTGTCCTGCAAGGCTTTCAGGAGATGCGTTTGAATGTAGAGCAATATGAAGGTCATAATCATCACTGTTGGACTGGTTTATTACCTCTGTAAGTGACATTTCAGGTTTATTTCTTGTATACTCTATTCCGCTAGCTTCAAGATAAGGTATCATTGCATCTGCAACAAGGTTCATGTATTGTTCTTCTGTTCCACCACTTAAATATTGATTAAATTCTTGTAAAGATGGGCTTAAATATATTTTGGGCATATAAAACCTCTCATATTATATTTATTATATAATATGATATAAAATTTATTTTATATCTATATATCTATAAAATTTATATTGTCATATTTTAATTTTTGTATAATATAATAGTAATCAAAGCGAATATAAAAGCAAGTATTTTTGTACTACATAATTTATTATGGAGGTTTTCTGTATGCTTGCTTTCTTAAATATGTATTTTATGTTCGCTTATATTACTGGAAGAAATCTTTTTGATAAACCATTAAGTCCTAATGAAGAAAAATTTTATATTGAAGAATACGAAAAAGGAAGCACTGAGGCAAAAAATATTCTCATAGAAAAAAATTTGCGTCTTGTTGCACATATAGTAAAAAAATATGAATCTAGTTGTAAAGATAGTGAAGATTTAATATCAATAGGTACAATAGGGCTTATAAAAGCTGTTTCATCATATAATAGTAGTAAAAATGTTAAACTTGCTACTTATGCAGCTAAATGTATAGATAATGAAATACTTATGTATTTAAGAGCAGGCAAAAAATATAATTCTGATTTATATCTTGAAGAACCAATAGGAAACGATAATGAAGGTAATGAAATTGTTATGATGGATATAATAAGTGGAAGTACAGAAGATATTGAAGAAAGTATATATAAAAAACAACAAATAGAAATTTTATTTAATAAACTTGATGTACTTGATGAAAGAGAAAAAGAAATAATAATAATGAGATATGGACTTTTTAATACAGATGAAATGACTCAAATTGAAATAGCAAAAAAAATGGGTATAAGTCGTTCTTATGTTAGTAGAATAGAGAAAAAAGCATTGGAAAAATTAAAAAAATGCTTTGAATTTTGATTATAAACACAGTCGTTTGGCTGTGTTTTTTAATTTACAGCATTTTTTTAAACTGATATAATTGATTTATATTTTAAATATATTATTGGAGGAGTTTATGGTTAAAGATATAGCATTGTTTTTTGATGTTGATGATACATTATATAATCAGCAAGAGCCTCTTGAAAAGGCTTTTTATACTGTTTTTCCTAGTCTAAGTAATATTGATATAAATAAACTATATATTGATAGAACTAAATATAGTGATGAAGTTTTTGAAAAATCCTGTAAAGGTGAAATAACAATGGAAGAAATGTATATATATAGAGCTTATAAAGCCTTTTTGGAACAAGGTGTAAAAATAAGTGATGAAGATGCATTAAAATTTCAATATGAATATAGCAAAAATCAATTTAATATACATATAAGTAAAGTAATTGAACAAATGCTCAATTATTGTTATGATAAAAATATATTTATGGGAATTATAACAAATGGTCTTTATGAACATCAAAATAATAAAATAAAAAATTTAGGGCTTTATAAATGGTTTTTGGAAGAAAATATTTTTATATCAAAAAAAGTTGGTTTTGCAAAACCGGATAAATGTATATTTGATATAGCTAAAAAAGTTGTAAATACAGATAATATATATTATATAGGTGACTCTTTTAAAAACGATGTTGAAGGAGCTAAAAAAGCTGGCTGGAAATCTATATGGTTAAATAAAAGAAAATATAATTTTGAAAGTGAATTTTGTCCAGATTTTACAGTTTATAATGAAGAAGAACTTTTTATGCTAGTTAAAGAAATTATTAAAAACGCATCATATAAATAAGTATAAAATATATAGTATGTTTAATATTAATATATACTTTTTACATATGAAATTTTTTTTGTATTTAATATAATTTTGTATAAAAAATAAAAAAAATATTTTAATATTAATAACTATATGTGCAATTATATTATTGTATTAAATTTATGCTTAAATATTGATACAATAATTATTCTATTATCGTTGCGTTGTAACAATTAAAATGATAAAATTGAAAATATTTGAAAAGTTAATATACAAATAAGGGTTATTTTATATAGTGAAAGGACAGTGAGGTTTTTTATGTACGAAAAGGTTTATATACCTGAAATTTTTGGAATGAATGTTTTTAATGATGCAGTTATGCGTGAAAGACTTCCAAAAAAAATATATAATGAGCTTAAAAATACAATAGAAAATGGTGAAAGACTTCGTTCTGATGTTGCTGATGTTGTTGCTAATGCTATGAAAGATTGGGCAATCGAAAGAGGTGCAACACATTATACACATTGGTTCCAGCCTATGACTGGTATTACAGCCGAAAAACATGACGCTTTTCTTACACCAATGGGTGATGGTAGTGCAATTATGGAGTTTTCAGGTAAAACACTTATAAAAGGTGAGTCTGATGCTTCTTCATTTCCATCAGGTGGTCTTCGTACAACATTTGAGGCTAGAGGATATACAGCTTGGGACTGTACATCTCCTGCATTCCTTAAAGAAGATGCTTCAGGTGTTACACTTTGTATACCAACAGCATTCTGCTCATATACAGGAGAGGCTCTTGACAAAAAAACACCGCTTCTTCGTTCTCTTGAGGCTATAAACCTTCAAACACTTAGAGTTTTAAGACTTTTTGGAAATACAACAGCAAAAAAAGCTATTGTTTCTGTTGGTGCAGAACAAGAATATTTCCTTATTGATAGAGAACTCTATAAACAAAGAAAAGACCTTATTTTTACAGGAAGAACTCTTTTTGGGGCTAAACCTCCAAAAGGACAGGAACTTGATGACCATTATTTTGGAAATATAAAAGAAAGAATTGCTTGTTTTATGCATGAACTTAATGTTGAACTTTGGAAACTTGGTGTTTCTGCTAAAACACAGCATAATGAAGTTGCACCTGCACAGCATGAGCTTGCACCTGTATATGCTGATGCAAATATAGCAACTGACCATAATCAACTTATTATGGAAGCATTAAAAAGAATAGCAAGTCATCATGGTCTTGTATGTCTTCTTCATGAGAAACCTTTTGCAGGAGTAAATGGTAGTGGTAAACATGATAACTGGTCACTTTGTACAGATGATGGTCAAAATCTTCTTGACCCTGGAAAAACTCCTCACGAAAACTTACAATTCCTTCTTTTCCTTGTGGCAGTAATAAAAGCTGTTGATGTTCATGCTGACCTTTTAAGAATGGTTGCTGCTAATCCAGGAAATGACCATAGACTTGGTGCTGCTGAAGCTCCACCAGCTATAATTTCAATATTCCTTGGAGAACAGCTTGAAGATATATTAAAACAGTTCGAAGCAGGTCATGTTGAAAATAGTATACAAGGAGAAAGAATGCAGATTGGTGTAAGTACTATGCCATCACTTAAAAAAGATGCAACAGATAGAAATAGAACATCACCATTTGCATTTACTGGAAATAAATTTGAATTTAGAATGGTTCCTTCTTCAATGTCAATAGCAGGTCCTAACTTCTTTATAAATACAATAGTTGCAGATGTTCTTAAAGAATTTGCAGATGAACTTGAAAAAGCAGAAGATTTTGATGCTTGTGTTCATGAGATTATAAGAAGAACATATGTTGAACATAAGAGAATTATATTTGATGGTAATGGATATTCTGACGAATGGGTTAAAGAAGCTGAAAGAAGAGGCCTTCCAAACTTTAGATATATGGTAGATGCTGTTCCAAGTCTTATTACAGAAAAAGCTATTGGAGTATTTACTCGCCATGGTGTTCTTTCAGATATTGAACTTAACTCAAGAGCTGAAATTACATATGAGTCATATATTAATCAGATAACAATAGAGGCAAGAACAATGATTGATATGGCTTCAAAACAGATTAGACCAGCAGTTATGAAATATTCAGGTATACTTGCTAATGATATAAATGCAATTATTACAGCAGGTGGTGACCCTTCTGTTGAAAAAGAAATACTTTCAAAAGTAACAGAAAATCTTAAAGAATTTAATGAAGCTCTTAAACATCTTTCAGAGATAATAGAAGAAGCTGTTAATTTTGAAGGTGAAACAAGTGATAAAGCTAACTTCTTTAAAGATGAAGTTGCAACAGCTATGGAAAGACTTAGAAAACCTGCTGATGAGCTTGAACTTATTGTTGACCAAAAAGTATGGCCATTCCCAACATATGGTGAACTTTTATTTAATATCTAATTTAAAATTGAAAGAGATACTTTTTAAGTATCTCTTTTTTTGTTTATCAATAAAACCTCCGGCTAGGCCGGTGGTCAGTACAAGCTTTAGCGGAGTGATAATGCAAAAAA
>CALWGF010000017.1 GCA_944379995.1 uncultured Clostridia bacterium | reverse complement strand
TCAGACATAGCTTTAGGAGTAGGGCTATGCCCGCATATGAAAAACCACCGGCTAGGCCGGTGGATATTTATTTATTTTGAAATTTTTAATGCAGTTATTATTGAAATTAAAAATGAAAATATAGCTAATAAAATTCCTATTTTTAATAAATCCTCTTTTTGTTGCTCTGTTATATAAATACCTTTTTGTGGATTTGCTGCTATATTTTTTTGACAAACTCTGTAATGATTTCTTTTGTTTTCATACATAAAAATTTACCTCCTTTTTAAGATTATTATAACCTTTATATTAATTTTTTACAGCTATAAAAGTTTGGTATTAATAAATAATAATATCAAAGGTAGGTGAATTTTGTTGGAAAAAGTATTTTTTATTTCATTTGCTTTAATTATGTTTTTTACATCATGTACCAATAAAGAAAATTATACAAACATAATAACAACAGGAAGAAGTGCAGAAGATGAATATGAAATGAGTGATATTGAAAGAGAAAAAAATATTAAAAATATAATTTGTAATATAGATGGTGTAAATAATGCTTGGGTTATAGCAGCAGGTGATAATGTTGTTATAGGTATTGAAACTGATTTGAAAGAAAGTGAAGATATAAATAGAATTAAAAATTTTTCTGTAATTGAAACAAAAGAAAATGATAAATGGGCAAATAATGTTGCTGTTACAACAAATGTTAAAATTGTTGAAATGATAAAGGATATACAATAAAAACTGTATCTAATTTGATACAGTTTTTATTGTGTAATTATATCATAATATTACATCAAGTATAAGAGTTGGTTTTTTTGGCTCTATATCACTTATTTTGATTGCTTCTTTTAAAATATTTGATGCTAAAATACATTTTTCTTCTGTTGATGAATATATTGTTGCTATAATTTCATCTTTTTCTACTTTATCACCTATACGTTTTTTTAATATAATTCCAGCACCATAATCAATTTCTTGTTCTTTATATGTTCTTCCTGCTCCTGTTTCAACACTAGCTCTACCTATCATTGCTGTATCTGTTTCATATATAAATCCAGAGTTTTCACTTCTAAGTTCATATTTATTATTTGCCATAGGAAGAAGAGAATAATCATTTATAATTTCAGGATTTCCAGATTGTTGTCTAATTAATTCTTTGAATTTTGCCAATGCTTTGCCATTTTCTATATTTTCAGAAAGTATTTTTATTGCCTCTTCTTCAGTTTTTGCTTTTTTACCTAAAATAAGCATGTGAGCACCTAATTTTAATGATACATCAAGAAGGTCACCTTTAACATTACCTTTTAATACTTCAATAGCTTCAATTACTTCAAGGGAATTTCCTATATAATTTCCTAAAGGCTGTGACATTCCAGTAATTAAGGCATGAACGTTTTTTCCTGAATTTTTACCTATTTCAACCATTGTTTTTGCTAGTTTTAATGCTTCTTTTTTTGTTTTCATAAATGCTCCACTACCACATTTTACATCAAGGACTATTGCATCTGCACCAGCTGCTATTTTTTTTGACATAATACTTGAAGCTATAAGTGGAAGGCTTTCCACAGTACCTGTAACATCTCTAAGTTCATAAAGTTTTTTATCTGCTGGAGTAAGGTCTTTGTTTTGGCTCATAAGAACAATATTACTTTTCTTTGCATATTCGATAGCATGTTTTTCATCTATATCAACATTAAAATTTGGTATAGAATTAAGTTTATCTTGTGTACCACCAGAAAAACCAAGACCTTTGCCACTCATTTTTATAACAGGTAAACCAACAGAAGCTATAAGAGGAGCAAGTATTAATGTTGTTGTATCTGCAACACCTCCTGTGGAGTGTTTATCAACCTTTATACCGTCTATTTCTGAAAGATTAAATACTTTTCCTGATGAAGCCATTGCTAATGTCAAAAGAGATGTTTCTTCTGGATTAAGACCTTTAAAATATATTGCCATTAGTAAAGCTGATATTTGATAGTCAGGAATAGAGTTGTCTGTAACACCTTTTATAAAAAAATCTATTTCTTCTTTTGAAAGTGCAAAACCATCACGTTTTTTTATTATTATATCAAGTATTTTCATAAAATCACTCCCTTATATATTTTTATAATAGTATATCATAAATAAATATAAAAAAACGACGGAATATATTCCGTCGTAAAAAAAGGAGGGGTATGTTTTTTGCAGAAATTAATCTGCTATACTATTACATTGTTAATAAGGAATTGAATTTCCTCAAAATATATATATAAAATAAACTTAAAAAAGTTTATTGCCGGAAATAATAAAATTATTATACAAAACATTTAAAAAAAGTTGATATGTGTACAAAATCAAAAAGTTTTTCAGAAAATTTATTGTTTTGAATATTTGTATCTTTTAATTTTGTTTCATAGGAATTCATATCTATTATTTCTCCGTTTGCAATATCAAGTATTCCTGTTTTTTTATTATAAGTAACATTTTTTGTCTTAATACTTTTTTTCATTTGTATCACCAACTTTCTAATATTTATATTTTTATGGGGGCGGCAGTCTATCTTTTCAGGGGCGAAAAATATTAGACTGCCAGCTGAAGAGGGCTTATAGCCTTTTGTCTTCTGCATATATAAAGTATAATTCCTAAATATGTATAAAATATGAACAAAAATTTAAGTTTTTACTAATAAAAAGAAATTTTTTCTTATTAATAAAATAAAAAAGACAAAGTATAAAATATACTTTGTCTTAAAGTTTTTATTACATTGTACAACTAACTTCAACTTTAAAGTTTGAAGGAACTTCAGGTGCATTTGAAACATCAAATGTCCATTTTAAACCAAAGAAATCAGTTTCAAATACTGATTGGAAATAATGCATAAGTGCACCAAGAGATATTTTTTCATCATATGAAGATGTTTGTAATGTATCTTCAACAGCTATAAATACTTTTCCGCCTTTTAATATAAATCTCCAAGGCTGAGAATTTAAAGCAGAAGGTGCAAAAAGAACAGTTCTTAAAGGTTCGAATATACCAATATTCATAAGTTCATCAAGTGTTGCACTGTTTCCAAAACTTTCTGAGAAAACAAGTTCTTCTAAATCTTTTCTATATGAAGGTGCATTGTCAGCAATATTTACATTAGCTTTTGAATAATTTCCTCCAGCTTTAGTATCATTTGATACATTTTTTAAATCTTTATCTTTATATCCAAGAGCAATTAATGCTGTTATTTCCATTCCTTCAGGGATATTTAATATTTTTGAAATTTCTTCTCTATCTGACATTGTTATAAAACATGTGTTAAGACCTAAGTCAGTAGCTTTTAATATTATATCAGATGCTCTATAACCGCTATTTTCAATATAATTATCTGCTTTTTCTGAATATATTATTATATAATGAGGAGCATTTATCATAATTCCGTTATAACCGGCTTTTCCATTAAGAGCGTTATATACTTCAGAATTATTTAAAATTTTTATATCTGTTTTTATATTTTCTAAAAGATTTTTAGAATTTGGAAAATATGAAATGATTTCGTTTTTTAAATTTTCGCTTATAGGTTTTTCACTATAATCTCTTACAGAATATGTTTCTTCAATAAGTTTTTTGTAGTTCATGGTATACACTCCTTTATGTTATTGTAAATATTAAATACAAGATGAAAACCCTCTACATTAACCATAATAATTATAGTTGATAAAAAATATGTGGTCAAGTATAATTATGAAAACTCAAGTGTTTTGTAAGGGTAAACAAATGCTACTATGATACATTATATCATTTATAATGTGCAAATGTATATATTATTATGATAAATAGGGTGAATTTTATGATAAGAATTTCTAATATAAAAGTAGGTATTTTTGAAAACAAGGATATAAAAAAATTATGTGCAAAAAAGGCAGGAATATCTGAAAATGATATTATTTCATTAAATATATTTAGACGTTCTATTGACGCAAGAAAAAAAGATAATATACATTATGTATATATTGTTGATATAGATGTTAAAAATGAAAAAAAATTACTTTCATCAAAAAATAAAGATATTTCTGTAACACCAGATATGGAATATAAATTTCCAAAAGGAGAATGTAAAATAAATAGTTCTCCTGTTGTAATAGGTTTTGGACCAGCAGGAATGTTTTCAGCACTTATACTTGCACAAATGGGACTTAAACCTATTGTTATTGAAAGAGGTCAAGATGTTGATAAAAGAACAGAAGCTGTTAATAAATTTTGGAATGAAGGTATACTTGATACTGAAAATAATGTACAGTTTGGTGAAGGTGGTGCAGGTACATTTTCTGACGGTAAACTTACAACAAGAATAAAAGATTTAAGATGTAGAAAAGTTTTGGAGGAGTTTGTAAAATTTGGTGCTCCAAAAGAAATACTTTATGAACAGAAGCCTCATATTGGTACTGATATTCTTAAAACAGTAGTTAAAAATATTAGAGAAGAAATAATAAGACTTGGTGGAGAAATCTATTTCGGTAAAAAAGTAGTGGATTTTTTAACTGAAGAAAATAAAATTAAAGGTGTTGTTTTAAGTGATAATACTGTTATAAATTGTAGTGATGTTGTACTTGCAATAGGTCATAGTGCAAGAGATACATTTGAAAAAATATATGAAAAGAAAATAGCAATGGAACAAAAACCTTTTGCTATGGGGGTAAGAATAGAACACCCACAAAGTATGATTGACTATTCACAGTATGGTAATATATGTAATAAATTGCCTGCTGCTGATTATAGATTGACATATACAACATCAAAAGGTAGAGGGGTATATACATTTTGTATGTGTCCGGGAGGAACTGTTGTTGCAGCAGCAAGTGAAGAGGGTATGGTTGCAACAAATGGTATGAGTGAATATGCAAGAGATAAAGAAAATGCAAATAGTGCATTACTTGTTCAGATTTATCCTGATGACTTTGGAAGTGACCATATACTTGCAGGAATGTATATGCAAAGAGAACTTGAAAAGAAAGCATTTTTATATGGTGGAGAAAATTATAATGCACCGGCTCAAACTGTTGGAAGTTTCTTAAAAGGATATGAAGATACTAAACTTGGAGAAGTTAAAAACAGCTATAAACCAAATATAAAATTTACAGATATTAGAAATGTATTGCCTGAATTTATGACAGAAGCAATAGCAGAGGCTTTACCTAATATGGGTAAAAAACTTAAAGGTTTTGATAGAGATGATGCTCTTATGACTGCTGTTGAAAGTAGAAGTTCTTCACCTGTAAGAATTATAAGAGATAAAGAAACAGGAGAAAGCATTACATTAAAAGGACTTTATCCAACAGGAGAAGGGGCAGGTTATGCAGGTGGAATAGTTTCTGCTGCTGTTGATGGTATAATATCTGCTGAAAAAATATTCTGTAAATATATTTAAGCTATGGTTACCATAGCTTTTTTTAATATTGCCTTTATTTTTTTTGTAAGAATTAATTAATGTTTATTTAATTGTATGGTGATATAATTTATATGAAATAACATTTTTCTACAAAAAAGGAGGCTTTATATGAATAGAATAGGTATTATTTCAACACTTATAGCAAGTCTTATTTCAGGTTGTGGTACTGTTGAGGAACAAAAAACAACTGTAAATAATACAAATAGTACAGTTGGAAGTGAAGAAACATGGTACTATGGTGAAACAAATAATAATATAAATTCTCAAACACAAAATAATGAAATAATAGTTACACCTAATGAAAATAATGAAAAAGAAAATCAGATTTCAAATAATGAACAGACAGAAAACAATACACAAATAGAAAATAATACACAGACAGAAAATAATACAGAAAAAGAAAATAATGAAACAACAACAGAACTTGTATATGACCCTGTTGAAACTCCTGCACAACCAACAGAAACAAGTTCTCTTGTAGGATATAATGATAAAAAATCTTGGTGGTTTAGAAGAAATAGTGACCATTTGCCACCTTCTGCACAAATGGATATAAATATATCACAGTATGATGCTTATTATTTAGGAGATACACAACATAAAGTTATATATCTTACATTTGATGAAGGTTATGAAAACGGATATACTCCACAGATACTTGATATACTTAAAGCTAATGATGTTAAGGCTGCTTTTTTTGTTACAAAGGACTATATTGAAAGAAACCCTGAACTTATAAAAAGAATGGTAGATGAAGGTCATGTAGTAGGAAATCATTCAGTAACACATTCTGATATGCCTGACCTTAGTGATGAACAAATTAAATCTGAACTTGATGAATGTGCAGCTTACTTTAAAGAGGTTACAGGAGTAGAAATGCCTAGGTTTTTCCGCCCACCAGCAGGTGTTTATAGTATAAGAAGTCTTGAAAAAACACAACAAGCAGGATATAAAACAATATTTTGGAGCTTTGCATATAAAGATTGGGAAACAGATAATCAACCTGGTAAAGAAGAAGCATATAATATGGTTATGAATAATTATCATAATGGTTCTATAATGCTTTTACATGCTGTTTCACAATCAAATACAGAAGCCCTTGATGATATGCTTAAAAGTCTTAAACAGGAAGGATATACTTTTCTTTCACTTTATGACCTTCCTTAATTTATGTTTATTTCATATTTTTATGATATAATTTAATTTATTGTATTAGTGGAGGGAATTTTAATGAATAGTGAAGAAAGGCGAGTTGAGATATTAAAAATTATAAATGAAAGCAATGAACCTATAACAAGTAAAAGTCTTTCTGAAAAATTTGGTGTTACAAGACAAATTATAGTTAAAGATATAGGCATAATAAAAGCAGAGGGAAATGAAATAGTTTCTACTGCGAAAGGCTATGTATTATCAAATAAAAAAGATAACCACATTCAAAGAGAAATAACTGTTTGTCATAGTAGTGATGATATAGAAAAAGAAATGAATATTATAGTGGATTTAGGTGGTAAAATACTTACAACATCTGTAAATCACCCTGTTTATGGTAGTGTTGGTGAAGCTATTAATATAAAAAGTAGAAAAGATATTAAAAAATTTATAAGTAAAACAAATGAAACTGGCTGTATGCCTTTATTAGAACTTACAAAAGGAGAACATAAACATATTATATCTGCTGATGATGTTGAAACATTAGATGAGATATGTTTGGAGCTTAAAGAGGCAGGATACTTGATTTCAACTAAATAGTATGATATTATACTTCTTAATGTAAATAGTAGTGTATATACAACTATATATTTAAGGAGGTTATAATTTGGAAGAAAAAAGTATATGGCAGAAAATACTCAAGCGTTATTTTATAAATGGTCTTAATGGTATGGCTCTTGGTCTTTTCTGTACTCTTATTGTAGGTCTTATAATAAAACAAATAGGTGGAATCATAGGTGGAAATGTAGGTTCATTTATTATATCTATTGGTAGTGTAGCATCAATATGTACTGGTGCTGTAATAGGTATTGGTGTTGCACATACTATGTCTGCACCTCGTTTAGTTGTTTTTTCATCTGCAATTACAGGTCTTATAGGTGCAAATGCAGCATCTTTTGTTAATGGTTCATTATTTAATGAAGCAGGTGCTATTGTTCTTACAGGGGCAGGTGACCCACTTAGTGCATTTATTGCTGTTGTTGCAGGTGTGGAAATAGGAAATATTATTTCAGGAAAAACAAAAGTTGATATTATAATAACTCCTATGGTTACAATAATATCAGGTGCAATAATAGGTTCAATAGTAGGACCACCGCTTTCTGCTGGTATGATATGGCTTGGAAATATGATTAATATAGCTACTGAATTACAACCTTTCCTTATGGGTATTGTTATTTCTGTTGTTATGGGTGTTGCTCTTACACTTCCTATAAGTTCTGCGGCACTTTCAATAATACTTGGTCTTTCAGGGCTTCCAGCAGGTGCTGCAACAATAGGCTGTTCTACACAAATGATAGGTTTTGCTGTTGCAAGTTTTAAAGAAAATAAATGGGACGGACTTCTTGCACAAGGAATAGGTACTTCAATGTTACAAATTCCTAATATAGTAAAAAATCCTCTTATATGGATACCACCAACTCTTGCAAGTGCTATACTTGGACCACTTTCAACAGTTGTATTTAAAATGGAAAATAATCCTGCTGGTGGTGGTATGGGTACAAGCGGTCTTGTTGGTCAGATTATGACTTGGCAAACTATGGCTGGTACAAGAGGTAGTGGAATTCTTATTATTGAAATAATATTACTTCATTTTATACTCCCAGCTATACTTACACTTTTAATATCCGAATTTATGCGTAAAAAAGGATACATAAAGTTTGGTGATATGAAACTTGATATTTAAGAGATGCTTTATAGCATCTCTTTTTTTGTCGTAAAAAGTAATAATTTTTGTGTAATAAATATATATTTACTTACATATTTTTACAAATTATTTTCTCCTTTAATGATATATTGAGTAAAACGAATAAACAAAGGAGGAAATATAATGGACATTAATTTTGGCGAAGACACCAATGTATATGACAATGAAAGAAATAGCTTTGAATTCCCTTCCAATATAAGGCAAATAGGCTGTATTGATGAAAAGACAAAAATTTATGTTGAAGATTATGTTTATACATATTTATATCAGTATGCCAAGGCTTCACAGGCAAGCGAAAAAATAGCTGTTTTAGTAGGAAGACATTTTACATATGATGAGTGTGAAGTAGTCATAATAAGCGGTGCTATACAAGGTAAATATACTGCAAATCAAAACGGCGGAGAGGTATTTACTGATGAAACTTGGAGCTATGTAAATGAACAGATGAAAATTTATTTTCGTGAATGTGAGATTGTTGGCTGGGTTCATACAATGTCAGGATATGGCGGTTTGCTTATGGCAAAAGATGAAGAAATGCATAAAATGTATTTTTCTAAATCATATCATCAGCTTTTTATAATAGATGCAGAAGACAAAATGGATAAGGTTTTTGCACTTAATCAAAATGGAAATGGTATGAGAGAGATAAGAGGATATTTTATATATTATGATAAAAATAGAAATATGCAAGAATATATGCTTGAAAATAGCCTCGTTAAATCTAAAGATAACTTTATGCAAACAGATGAAAACAAAGATAATTTAGATAGTTCAAAACAAGATTATACAGCAAGAATTGATGCTGCAAAAAAAATACGTTCTGTTCTTAAAGAAAGAGAAGAAAAAGTTGCTGCAAAAACAAGAGCAAAATATAGAGCACTTACTGGTATTTGTGGTATGTTATGTTTTTTCTGTTTTATTATGGCTTTAGGAATTATAAACAGCAGTAAAAGAATAAATCAGTTAGAAACTGAAGTTGTATCTGTAAAAACTCAATATATAGATATTTCTGAACAGATACAAAATAATGCAGTTGCTTCTGTATTTGCGGCACAAAAAGAAGAAACTGTTTCTGAAAAAGAAAATGTTGTTGAAGAAGTTGTTGATAATAACGAAGAAAAAGAAGAAGAAGCAGTTCCTGCTTCATATGTTGTTAAAGATGGTGATACTTTAAGCTATATAAGTACAAAATTTTATGGTGATACAAAAATGGTTGATAAAATAATGGAGGTCAATGGAATAAATGACCCTAATAAGATAATTGTTGGTAATGAAATAATACTTCCCTAATTTTTATATATGCTGGCTTATGATTTTTCATAAGTCAGTTTTTTTATTGACAGAATATATATAAAGTGTTATATTGTATATATAAGATATATACAATATATACGGTGGTGATTTTTTGAATATAATAATAAGTAATTCATCAGATAAACCTATTTATGAACAGATTTCTTCACAAATAAAAAATCTTATTATAAATGGTACTCTTTCTGAAGGTGATGCACTTCCTTCAATGCGACTTCTTGCAAAAGAACTTAGAATAAGTGTTATAACAACTAAAAGAGCATATGAAGAACTTGAACTTGATGGATTTATAGAAACTGTTGTTGGAAAAGGGAGTTTTGTTGCAAGAAAAAATATTGAAATTATAAAGGAAGAAAAATTAAGACAAGTAGAGGAGTTTATACAAAAAGCTGTTGATACTGCAAAAGAAGTGGGAATTTCTATTGATGAGTTAAGAGAAATTCTTGATATAGTATACGGAGGTGAATGATTATGAATAATACTTTATGTATAAAAGGTTTAACAAAGACATTTGATAACTTTAAATTAGATAATATTAATATGGTTATACCTAAAGGCAGTATTATGGGGCTTATAGGTGAAAATGGTGCAGGTAAAACAACACTTATTAAATGTATACTTAATTTAATTAAAAAAGATAGCGGAAATATAAATGTATTAGATTTTGATATAGATAACTCAGACGGAATTTATAAAGAATATATTGGTGTTGTTTTTGATGAATGTTTGTTTAATGAAATATATAATTCAAGAGATATAAACAGAATATTTAAAGGTATATATAAAAACTGGAATGAAAGTGAATTTTTCAGTTATATAAAAAAATTTAATATAGATGAAAAAAAGAAAATAAAAGAATATTCAAAAGGTATGAAAATGAAACTTTCTATTGCTGTGGCTTTAAGTCATAATGCAAAATTCCTTATACTTGATGAAGCTATGAGCGGTATTGACCCAATAGTAAGAAATGAAATACTTGATATATTTATGGATTTTATACAGAATGATGAAAATTCTATACTTATATCTTCTCATATAACAAGTGACCTTGAAAAAATATGTGATTATATAACATTTATACATAATGGAGAGATTTTTGCAAGTCGAAATAAAGACCTTTTTATTGAAGAATATGGAATATTAAAATGTGGTAATGATGAATTTCAAAATATTGATAAAGAAGATATATTGAGTATTAGAAAAAATAATTTTAATGTTGAAATATTAGTTGATAAAAAATATAAAATGAAAAATAAATATAAAAACTTTATAATTGATAATGTTACTCTTGAAGATATTATGATGTTTGTTATAAAGGGGGAGAGAGTATGACTGGACTTATTATAAAAGATTTATTTGCTATGAAAAGTTATTCAAAAAGTTTATGTTTTATTGTAGTGTTCTATATTATAATTGGTTTATTTTTAGGAGATATAAATTTTTATAATAGCATGATAATGTTTATGAGTACATTTTCTGTTTTAACATTATTTTCATATGATAAATATTATAAATGGAATATATATTCAGTTAGTTTACCTTTAAAAAGAAAAAAAATAGTATTAGCAAAATATATATCTTCATATTTTATTATTACTGTTGCATTTTTGTTATGCACTGTTATAGACATGTTAAATGTATTTATTGTATATAGTGAAGTTCCATTTAATATAGCTATTTTAATTGATTTGATGTATTATATATTATGTAGTTTATATATAGGTTTAATAATACCTTTAATATATAAATTTGATGTTGAAAAAGGTAGAATAATAATGACTGGATTGTTTATTATACCATTTTTAATTATTATGTATATTTCAAGCAAAGATGAAAGTAGACAGGCTTTTGAAGGTGTTTTTAAATATATTACAGAAATGGTTAATACTAATATTAGTATTATAAGTATTGTTGTTATATTAGCATTTATATTTTTAATAATTGAAAATATAATTTCTTATATAATTTCTTGTTTTATATTTAATAAAAAAGAATTTTAGATGAGGTTTTAAAATATGATAAAAGCTATATTTTTTGATGTTGATGGAACTTTAGTATCTCATACAAAGGGTGGTATTCCTGAAAGTGCAATATATGCATTAAATAAATTAAGAGAAAAAGGTATTAAATTATTCATTTCAACAGGTAGACATAAAACAGAACTTAAAAATCTTCCTGTAAATGTTTTTGATTTTGATGGATATGTTACTGTAAATGGTCAATATTGTTATGATTTTAATGGTAATGTTATACATTCTTGTCCTATAAATAATGATGATATAAAAAATATAATAGGTATATTTAGAGATAAAAAAATTCCTATGACTTTTGTAGAAGAAGATAAAATTTATATAAATTTTTCAAATGATAATGTTGAAAGAATTCAAAAATCTATATCATCTCCTGTTCCGGAAATAGGGGAGTACATTGAAAATACACCTGTTTATCAAGTTATGGTATATGATATAGATGAAAATACAAATTATGTTGCAAGTAAAATGATTAATTGTATAACAAAATCTTGGAATGATGATGCTATTGATATTATTCCAAATAATGGTGGTAAAGATATAGGTATAAAAAATGTTATTGACTATTATGGAATATCACAGGAAGAAATAATGGCTTTTGGTGATGGTGAAAATGATGCAACTATGCTTAAATTTGCTCATATAGGTGTTGCTATGGGTAATGCAAGAGAAATAACAAAAAGTCAAGCTGATTATGTTACTTCTCATATTGATGAAGATGGTATATTAAATGCTTTAAAACATTTCAATATAATATAAAATTAAAGGCATATTTTAATAAAAATATGCCTTTTTTGTTATCTGTTTAAAAAATATATTGCAATATTAAGATACCCTGCAAATATTATCCATAAAATATATGGTATAAGTAGATATGCAGCTTTTTTGTTTATAGCTTTAAAACTTGTAAATGTTTTTAATATAAATAAAATAAGAAGTATAAGCCATATAAATGCAAAAAGATAACTTCTCATATTAAAAAATATAATAGGCCATATAAAATTCAATAAAAGCTGTATTCCATAAAATTTAAGTGCAGAACCTTTATTTTTTGAATTTGATATATATATTAAATATGCTGCTATTCCCATAAGTATAAAAAGTATTGTCCATACAATAGGAAATGTTATTGATGGAGGTGAAAGAGGTGGTAATTTTATTGATTTATATATATCCATTGAATTTCTTGTTACAAAGGCTGATGCTGCACCTACACCAAGACTTATAAGAAGACTTATACTGAGTGGCTTAAAATGAATTTTCATAAAAATCCTCCTTTCAGTATAAGTATATGTTATTTTTTATAATATAATTCTTAACCACCTAATGTTATATCTTGTGTGCTATACCATTCTAATGCTTTTAATAAATGTTCTTTTTTAAAATCAGGCCAGTATTCATCTATAAAATAAAAATCTGAATATACTGTTTGTATAGGTAAAAATCCTGAAAGACGTTTTCTTCCACCCCAACGTATAACAAGGTCTATTCTTGATACATCTTCTGAATTAAGATGAAAAGGCTTTTGTTCTTTTATACCTAAATCCCATTCCCAACTGTAATTAACAAGAAAATTTACCTTTATACCACCTTTTCCGAAAGTTTTTCTTTCTGTATATTGTGAAAGTTCTGAAGGAAATACAGTTGATTTGTTATTGCCCAATACAAGAAGTTCTGAATCTTCTTTTGATAATAAATTTACTGCATTTACACAAGCATTTGTAAAAGCAATAAGTTGTTCTTTTGGTCTTTTTGTATTATCAACCGTAAATCCGTAATATGTTATTTCTTCTATGCCTAATTTTTTACACATTCTAAAAAGTTCTATTCCGGGAATAAGACCATTTTTATATCCATCTTTTTTTTCAAAACCATTTTGTAATGCCCATCGTCTGTTTCCATCAGGTATTATTCCTATATGTTTTGGTATTCGCATATATATTTTCCTTTCCTTTTTTATTTAGATTATGATTTTATTTTTTAAAAAATATACAGATAAATAAAAAAAGCATAACTTTTAAGTTATGCTTTTTAAAACTTATGCATTTTTTCTGCTTTTTATAAATAATATAAATATAAGTGCTGATATACCCATAAGTATAGGATAGAAAAGATATGGTATTATATCAAATGGTGTTATAGGTATTGCTTCTGATATTGTTTGTGAACTAACTGCAAGACTTGCAGCAGTAAGAAGCTGTGCTCCATATGGTATTATACCTTGACATACTGATGTAAATATATCTAAAAGAGAAGCTGTTGTTTTTGCGTCCACATCAAATTCTGTTGATATTTCTTTTGCAATAGGTCCAGCAATAACTATTGCTATTGTGTTATTTGCTGTACATATATCAACAAGTGATGAAAGTAATGCTATACCTATTTCAGCACCTTTTTTGCTATTTATTTTTGATTTTATAAAATTAAGTATAAAATCAATACCACCATTTTCTTTTACAAGTGCTATTACTCCAGCAACAACTATTGATATTACTGTTATATCATACATACTTGTTATACCAGAACCAACAACTGTAAACATTTCAATCATTGTAAAGCTACCAGAAATTACACCTACTACAAGTGAAATTACTGTTCCAAGTATAAGAACTATAAATACATTAAGACCTGCTAAAGCTCCTATAAGTACAACAAGATAAGGAACAATTTTTATAAATTGATATTCAAGTCCATCAGCTGAAAATGTAGCTGTTTTTGTTGATATAAAAAGAAGTATAACTGTTATTATGGCAGCAGGAAGTACTATAAAGAAATTTTGTTTGAATTTATCTTTCATTTCACAGCCTTGTGTTCTTACGGCGGCTATTGTTGTATCACTTATCATTGAAAGATTATCACCAAACATTGCACCACATACTACTGCACCTACACAAATAGGTATTCCAAGACCTGTTTTTTCTGCAATACCAACAGCAATAGGAGTAAGGGCTGTTATTGTTCCAACACTTGTACCCATTGATACTGATATAAAACAGCCTATTATAAATATACCAACAACAGCTATTTTTGATGGTAATATTGAAAGACCGAATGCTACTGTGCTTTCAACACCTCCGGCTGCTTTTACTGCACCAGAAAAGGCACCTGCAAGTATAAATATAAGACACATTGTTATTATATTTTCTTCTCCTGCACCTTTTGCAACTATTGAAAGTTTTTCGTTAAAACTGTGTTTTCTGTTTTGAAGAAATGCAACTATAAGTGCAATTACAAATCCTACAATCGCAGGCATACTATAAAAATCATCTGCCTTTATACCTACAAATGCGAAAAGTATAAGAAACACTATAATTGGTAATAATGCTAATGGATTTCCTTTTTTCATCTTTTTCCTCCTTATATTTTTTTGACAATAAAAAAATCCTGCCTTTTCTTATTAAGAACAAGCAGGAAAATACCGTACAATTTCAATGTTATACAGCAATTTCTTATTTTTCAGTACAAAACTTGCCTGATGGATTTGGCACTTTTTCATTTGATGAAAGTTGCCGAGGCTTCACTGGGCCATGTCCCTCCACCTCTCTTAATAAGAAAAAAGTAACTAAATTTATTTTTTTAAAAGGATACTATATTATAGTGTTTTTGTCAACTAATATTTTTTTGTTATATTTTTTTATAAGTATTATTCCTATAAAAGTCATTATGGCTGATGTAACAGGTGTTGCTAGCCATACTCCAACTATATCATACATTTTCGGTAATAAAATATATGAGAATATAAATAAAATTATTGTTTCTCCATATACCATTATAAATGCTGGAATGTCTTTACCAGCAGCATAAAAATATGATGTTGTTATACGTACTATTGCCATAAATATAAAGGCATATACGAATATAGGAAAGTTTTGTGATATATCTTTTGATATATTTTCAGATGCACCAAAAAATATAGGTATATCAAATCTTAAATTTAATATTATTGCAGATGATACTAAAGCTGTTATAATTGATGTTATATAAGCTAAAGCTAGTATTTTTTTAGTGTTTTTATGATTATTTTCACCTATATAAAGACTTATAAGAGGTTGGCTGCCATCTCCAATACTTTGTAATAGAAGTTGAACAACACACACCACATAACTTATTACAGCATATACAGCTACGGCTTTATCTGCACCATATGTTACAGCACTTTTATTTATTATTATTAGTGCTATATTTGGTGACAAAGTAAGTCCAAAGGGTGATATTGATGTAATAAGTATTTTTTTAATTTTTGTAATATCAGGTATATACATTTCTTTTTTTAGACGAAGTTTTTTTGAAAATACTATTTTACAAGCAATAATGGCTGTTACTGCTTGTCCTGTTATTGTTGCAAGACCTGCACCAGTCATTCCATATTTAAGTACAAATACAAAATAATAATCAAGAATTATATTTGTAAAAAAGCCTGCTACCATTGCTAACATAGCAAAAAATGATTTATCATTATTTCGTATTATTGGTATCAAACCAGTTGATATAAGTTGAAAAAAAGTACCAAATATTATTACTTTTATATATTCAAAAGCAAAAAAGAGAAGCTCTCCCTTTGCTCCGAAAATTATTAAAAGTGGCTTTGCCATTATAAAAAGAAGTAGTGTTACTATAATTGAACTTATGGCTAAAAGAGATATAGTATTACCCATAAATTTTTCAGCTAAATTATATTTTTTTGCACCTTTTTCTAAAGAATAGTATATTGAACCACCAAGTCCTATACCTGTTCCTACTGACTGTATAAATGCTGTTATTGGGTATGCTATATTTATACCAGCAAGTCCCATATCACCTATACTTCTTCCTACAAAAAATCCGTCAACTATTGCATATATACCTGCAAGGGCAAATGCAAACATAGATGGTATTACATTTTTAAAAAAAGCTTTATACATAAATATTCTCCGTTTTTATTATGAAAAAAGTTTTTCCATTTCATCAATAAGGTTTTCAAATACTTTTAATGCACTTTCGATAGGTGTTTTTTCTGTCATATCTACTCCAGCACCTTTTAAAAGGTCTATTGAATACTCAGAATTTCCTTTTCTTAAGAAGTCTTTGTATTTTTCAACAGCACTTTCACCTTCTTTAAGAATTTTTTCTGCAAGTGCTATTGCAGCACAATAACCTGTTGCATATTGATAAACATAGAATGAGTTATAAAAATGAGGTATTCTTGCCCATTCAATATCTATTTTTTCATCTATTATAATGTTTTCACCAAAATAATATTCATTTAATTTATGGTATACTTCTGAAAGGTTTTCTGCTGTAAGTGGTTCGCCTTTCTGTACCATTTCATGAGCAATTTTTTCAAATTCTGCAAACATTGTTTGACGGAAAAATGTTCCTCTGAATTGTTCAAGAAAATGGTTTACAAGATATTTTTTAAATTCTTTATCTTTTGCTGTTTCAATAAGATGTTTTATTAAAAGTACTTCATTACAAGTTGAGGCAACTTCTGCAACAAATATTTTATGTCCTGAATATATATATGGCTGTTTTTCCCAAGTATAATAACTATGAAGAGCATGCCCCATTTCGTGTGCAAGTGTAAATGTACTATTTACATCATTTTGATGATTTAAAAGTACATATGGGTGTACTGAAAATGTTCCCCAAGAATATGCACCACCACGTTTTCCTTTGTTTTCAAGTACATCTATCCAACCACCATTGAAACCTTTTTCAAGGTTTTCTATATAGTCTTTTCCTAATGGTTTAAGACCTTCTTTTACAATTTCTTTTGCTTTTTCATATAGTATTTCCATATCAAAATCAGATGTAAGAGGAACATAAAGGTCATACATATGAAGTTCATCTACACCTAATAATTTTTTTCGTAAGTCTACATATCTATGAAGAAGATGTATATTTTTGTGTACTGTTTCTATAAGATTGTCATAAACAGAAGTAGGTATATTGTCGTCTGAAAGAGCAAGTTCCAATGCTGAAGAATATCCTCTTAATTCTGCTTGTATTGTGTCTGATTTTACATTTCCATAATATGAAGCAGCTATTGTATTTTTATGTGCTATATATGAACTATAAAGTGAATTAAAGGCATTTTCTCTTACTGTACGTGATTTATTTTCAAGGAATGAAACATATCTGCCTTTTGTAAGCTGAAATTTTTCACCATTTTCATTTTCTATATCATCAAATGTCATATCAGCATCATTAAGCATTGTGAATATTGTTTGTGGTGCTGATGAAATTTCTGAATATTTTGATATTATTCTTTCTTCTTTTTCTGAAAGTATATGTTTCTTTTCTCTTTGAATATTTTCCAAAAAATGTGTATATACTTTTAAGGCTTCATTTTCTTCAATAAATTGTTTAAGAGTTTCTTCTGGTATTTCAATTATTTCTGGTGTTATAAAAGCAGTTTTTGAAAGATATTCTGTAATAAGACTTTCGGCTCTGTTTGATAAAATCTGACTTTTTGAAACTGTACTATCTTCATGAAGTTTCATATTTGAATATACATAGATTTTATCTATTTCAAGACTTACTCTGTCACATTCTTTAAGACAAAAAAGAAGTGTATCTGATGAGTTTTTTAATGTTCCTTTTAATTTTGATAAATTTTCTATGTTTTGTAATGAATTTTTGAAGGCTTCTTCATATTCTTTTTCTGAAGAATATATATCTTCAAGTTTCCATTTATATTTATTTTCGATTTCTGTTCTTAAAGGTATAGTTTTATTTGTTTTCATTGTTTTACCTCCTTAAATTTATAGTATATTATATCATCTAATACTATTTTTTAAATATTATAATAAATTATTTTAGCATTTTAAGGTAAAAATATAAATTTATTTTCTTGATATAGTTTGTGATTAATAGTATTATTAATATAAGGACTTTACAATTTTTGGAGAGGTATTTTAAATTGATAAGGGGTGTTTGAATTGGAAGATAAAAAACTTAAAGTACTTATTGTTTCATCTGAAGTTGCACCATATGCAAAAAGCGGAGGTCTTGGTGATGTTGCCGGCTCTCTTCCAAAGGCACTTAAAGAATTAGGTGTTGATGTTAGAGTAGTGCTTCCTAAATACAAAACTATTAAAAATGAACACTTTGAAGATGTTAAATATCTTGGAAGTTTCGATACTAATCTTTCTTGGCGTACACAAAAAGCAGGAATTCTTCTTAAAGAAGCTGATGTTCCTGTATACTTTATAGAAAATGATTATTATTTTTATCGAGATGGTCTTTATGGTTATGGAGATGACAACGAGCGTTTTGCTTTCTTCTGTAAAGCTACTCTTGATATGCTTTCTTTTATAGATTTTTATCCAGATGTTATACATTGTAATGACTGGCAGACAGGTCCTCTCTGTTTATTGCTTAAAGAAACTTACAGAAAACTTATATACTATTCAAAAATAAAAACTTTATATACAATTCACAATCTTCAATATCAAGGTGTATTTGGTAGAGAAACAATGGATTTACTTGATGTACCTGATTATTGCTTTACAAATGGAGATTTAGAGTTTTATGGTAATGTAAGCTATATGAAAGCAGGTCTTATTTATGCTGATAAAATAAGTACTGTAAGTGAAACATATGCAAAAGAGATACAGACAGAGCAATATGGCTATGGAATGGACGGTATTTTAAGATTTAAAAAAGATAATCTTTGCGGTATAATAAACGGTATTGATTTTAATGAAAATAATCCTGCAACAGATACTAGATTATACAAAAATTTTGATATAAACTCTATCGAAATAAAGAAAGAAAATAAAAGAGAACTTCAAAAAGAATTAGGTCTTGAAGAAAGAGATGTACCAATTATAAGTATTATTTCTCGTCTTGCTGACCAAAAAGGTATAGACCTTGTAGCTCAGATTTTTGATGAACTTATGCATGAAGATGTACAGTTTGTTGTTCTTGGAACTGGTGAAAGCAGATATGAGCATATGTTCAAGTCTTTTGAGTATAGATATAAAGGTAAAGTTTGTTCAAATATTATGTTTGATGCAACTCGTGCTCAAAGAATTTATGCATCAAGTGATATATTCCTTATGCCTTCACTTTTTGAGCCTTGTGGTCTTGGACAGATGTTTAGTTTAAGATATGGTACAGTTCCAGTTGTAAGAAAAACAGGTGGACTTGCTGATACAATATTCCATTATAACACTGAAACAAAAGAAGGAAATGGATTTGTATTTGAAACATATGACAGTAATGGTCTTCTTTGGGCAATAAAAGAAGCTCTTAAAGTTTATAATATGGGCGAAGAAGAATGGAGCCATGTTGTTAAAAATGCTATGAGTTGTAACTATTCTTGGGAAAATTCAGCTAGGAAATATGTTGAACTTTATAAAAGTCTTTAAAATTTAATAAATAACAATAAAACCTCTTTCATATATTAATATGGGGAGGTTTTTTTATGTCTGATATTTTTAAAATCGTTGGTATATATATGGGTATAATAATAGGTGCTGGATTTGCTTCTGGTCAAGAAATACTCAGTTTTTTTATAAAATACAGTGAAAAATGGATTTTTGGAATGATATTTTCAGGTGTTATATTTAGCATTGTAGGTGGTGCAGCTGTAAAAATAATATATGATAAAAAAATAAAAAATTCCTATGATTTTTTTTCTGAAATATCAGGTGAAAAAATAGGTTTTATATTAGATATTATAGTTATTATATTTAATTTTGTACTTTTTATAGCTATGTACTCAGCTTCAGGAGCATTTTTTTCAGAAGGTTTTCAATGTTCAAGAATATATGGTGCAATTATAATTATGATAGTATGTATAATCGTATTTTGTTTTGGAGAAGAAGGGGTTGCTGTTGTTAATGGAATACTTTCGCCTATAATATTATTTTTAGGTATGATTATATGTTTATATATTTGTATATTTCAGCAGAAAGAAGTTTTTTTGTATGATGTTACTGCTATTTCAGATTATGAATGGATTTTATCTGCACTTATATATTCTTCTTATAATATAATTACAGGAATATCTGCTCTTACTTCTTCCAGTAAAATAATACAAAGAAATAAAAACACATATAAAGGCGGAATTATTGGTGGCTTTGGAATGTGTATGCTTGGTATTTTAACAGGTATAATTCTTTATATTTACAGAGAAAATATTTTTGAAACAGAATTGCCATTACTTGCTATTGTCGATAATTCTAAAAATTATATAAAAATATTATATTTTATAATGATATGGAGTGCTATAATTTCTACTGCATTAGGTAATGGCTATGCATTTATAAGTAGAATTTCTGATATAACTTATATAAATAAAATTGTTTTGGGAATAGTGCTTTCTGTTTTAGGAATTATTTTTACATATGCCAAATTTACTTATGTTGTTGAAAGTTTATACAGTATATTCGGTTTTTCGGGTATATTTATGATTTTTTTTGTCATAATATATATTTTAAAAAAATATTAAATATTAAGTCCTTGTTTGCATTTGATTTTTCTATATAGTATTATTTAGTATGTACTATTTTAGAAAAAGGAGGGCAAATGTTATGAAAGAAGATGACTTGGAATTTGAAGATGAAATATATAAAGAGCCTAATAGTATTAAAAAAATTTCATCTGATAATAATAATAAAAATAAAAAGAAAAAGCCTTTTTTTATATTTTTAATATTCATAATTATAATTGTAGGTTGTGTTTTTGCTTATGATAAATATTATGGAAATGGTATAGTTAAAACAACAATTATGAATTATATAAACAATGTTAAAGAAGAAATGCCTAATGAAGCTGAAAAAGAAGAAAATATAAAAACTGCAAAAAAAGAAGATTATATGACTTTTAGTAGTGATTCAAAAAGTTCATTTAAAGTATATGGAGAAGGTTTTATTCATTGTACAAAAGATGGTATAAAATATTATAGTGAAATGGGGAAAGAAAAATGGAATGATACATTTACAATGACATCTCCATATATTTCAACAGAAGGTGAATTTATAGCTGTTGCAGATATTATGGGTAGAACAGCAAAAATGTATAATTCTAAAGGTAAAGTATATGAGATTTCATTAGATGCACCTATTGTTAAAATAGCTTTAAATAAAAATGGTTTTATGGGTGTAATTATGAATAGTTCTGGTAATTATATTATAAAAATAATAAATTCATCAGGAAATGTAGTTACAGAAAGAGTTGAAGCAACAGCAAATATATTTCCAACAGGACTTGATATATCTGAAGATGATAAATCTTTTTCTATTAGTTATGTAGATACAACAGATATTAGTGCTATTTCTAAAATTGTATTTTTCTATATAGGAGAAACAGAAGGGGACTATATAGATGGAATGTTTAGTGGAATAACAAAACAAAATGAATATATAGTTTATCTTTATTATATGGAAAATAATACACTTGTAGCTGTGTCGGATAAAAGCGTAATTGCTATGGATAGTACAGGAAAAGAGATTTGGACATATTCATTACCTAATAAACTTGATTGGGTTAGTTTTTCTGCTAGGACATATATCGCTCTTGGTTGTGGCGAAGAAATGGAAAGTGCAGATGGATATAAAAATGGTACTGTTATATTTTTAAATCTTCAAGGTAAAGAAATAGGTACATTTGAAAGTGATAGTGAGATTACATATCTTGAAGCATACTCAGATGGTACTGTTGTTGGTAATTCTAAAAAATTTACAATGGTTAAGAAAAGTGGAAGTGTAATTTGGGAACATTCCGCAACTCAAGATATAAATGATATTATACCTATAAAAGGAAATAATGTTTTATATATTACAAATAACTATGCACAATATGTTAATATTAAAAATTATGTTCCTGTTGTTAATGAAAAAAATAGTAATGAGAAAACAGAAGATAAAGAAACTGAAACAAATAATAATACTGAAAATAATACAGAAGATACAACTAATACTTCAGAAACAGTTCAGACAGAAGAAAATAATACAGAAGAAAATGTTCAGTAGTATAAGGAAGTGAATTTAAAAAATGAATATTATTGATATTGTTATTATTGCAATAATATTATTCTTTGGAATAAGAGCATATAAAAGCGGATTTATAATGTCGTGCCTTAGCTTTTTACCTTCAATATCCGCTCTTTTGGTGACTTATATATTCCAACCTATACTTAGTGATTTTATAAGAAGTACACAGTTTTATACTAATCTTAAAATAAGTATAGGTGAAATGCTGGGATTAAGCTCTATTATTTCTGATACAGCTATGCAAGCACAAAATGAAATAATAAGAAATATGCAAATTCCAGAATTTTTGAAAAGTACTTTAATAGAAAATAATAATCCTGTTATATATGGACTTCTTGATGTTAATAGTATTCAAGAATATATTACAGGTTTTATTGCAAGTATACTTGTAAATATTGCTTGTATGATAATATTATTTATTGTCACATCAATAGTTGTTAAAATTGTTATAAAGTTGCTTAATACATTTTCAAAGTTACCTGTAATAAGTTTGTTTAATAAAATAGGAGGACTTTTAATAGGACTTTTACAAGGGCTTATAATTATATGGGTTTTAGGTATTGGTCTTACATTTTTCTATTTTAATCCTTCTTGGAAAGAGTTTTTTGATATGTTAAATAGTTCTTTTTTAGGCTCTTATATGTATGAAAATAATATATTACTTTTTATGATACTTAGAATTTTTAATTAATTAAAAAGCCTGTACATAGTACAGGCTTTTTGTTATATTGTTTCAAATGAATATATTGTTTCTTGATGATATTTTTCACCTTTTTTAAGTATTGGGTTAGGGAAATTACTTTTATTTATTGCATCAGGGAAATTTTGTGTTTCAAGACAAAATCCACTTCTTTCTTTAAATTCTATATTATTTTTACCTTTTACTAAATCGTCAATATAATTTCCAGTATAGAATTGCACTCCTGGTTGTGTAGTAAATACTTTCATTTTTATACCACTATTTTCATCAATGGCTTCTGCAAAAAGTCTAAGTTCTCCAATGTTTCCGTTTATAACCCAGTTTGTATCATATCCTTTACCATATATTGTTTGGTCAAAATCTGCATCAATTTCTTTTCCTATTTCTTTGTATTCTGTAAAATCCATAGGTGTTCCTTTAACAGATTTAATTTCACCTGTTGGTATAGCATTTTCATCATTAGGGGTATAGTAATCACAATAAAGTTTTAATTTAGTATGAAGCATACTTTCACAATCATATCCAGAAAGATTAAAATAGCTATGGTTTGTTATATTTATTGGTGTATCTTCACTACTTGTTGCATCATATACTATTTTTATTCCGTTATCATCAAATGTATATGTTACTGTAAGATTTAATTCTCCCGGATAACCTTCGTCATTATCAGGACTTATAATGTTAAGTATAAGAGAATTATCAACTGTTTTTGCAGTAAATATTCTACGGTCAAAACCTTCTTTTCCACCATGAAGATGATTTTCTCCATTGTTTATGTATAATGAATAGTTTTTTCCATTTAATGAAAATTTTCCTTTTGCAATTCTATTTGCTACACGACCAACAACAGCTCCCATATATTTATCATGCTTTTCATAGGCTTCTATTGTATCATAGCCAAGAACAATATCTCTTAATTCATCGTTTTTGTCTTTTATACAAATAGATTGTATTATACCACCATAGTTTAATATTTTTATGTATTCTCCATTTTTATTTTCTATTTTATATGAAAAAACATCTTCTCCTTTTGATGTTTTTCCGAAAAATTCAGTTGAAATCATAATTATATCCTTTCTTTTATAATTTAAGTTCTATTCCGCCAACAGGTCTTATTGAAAGAACATGACATTTTCCACTTCCAAAAACATTTTCCATATTTTCTTTAAATTCTGAAAGCATTTCGTTTGGAACAAATGCTTGTATTGTTCCAGCAAATCCACCACCATGAACTCTATATGCTCCTTTTCCTTTCAATATTTTTTCACACATAAGAAGTCCAAGAGAAATACCTTGTTCTGAAGGATTTATACAAGAATAAACATTTTGAAGATACATATATGAGGAATATCCAGATTGTATTATTAAATTTTTAAATGTTTCAAAATCATTGTTTTTAAGTGCTAAAACTTCCATAGGAACTCTTTCGTCATCATCATAAAAATGAGCAGCTCTAAGTATCGCTCTGTCACCACATATTTCTCTAAGTTTGCTTATATTTTTATAAAATTCTTCTTTTGGAACTTCTCTTAAAACTTTTTTACCAAAATATTCTGCAATAGATTTCATTTCTTTTGGTACAGAAGCATAATCAGGAGTAAGGTCTGCATGGTTTCCACCTGTATCAACAATACAAAGTGAATATCCACAAGAAGCAAAATCAAAATCTATTTTTTCTACAATAGGATTATCATTGTCTTTAAAATCTATTGTTACAAAACCTCCTACTGATGAGGCTGTTTGGTCCATAAGCCCACAAGGTTTTCCAAAGTATACATTTTCGGCATACTGACCTATTTGAGCGATTTTAACAGCTGTTTCTTTTCCTTCGCAGAACATTTCATTTATTATTGTTCCTATCATTACTTCAAAAGCAGCAGATGATGAAAGTCCAGAACCTTTAAGTACTTCTGATGTCATATATGCATCAAAACCTTTTACATCATATCCAAGATTTTTGAAATATGCAGAAATTCCCCTTATAAGTGAAAGTGTTGTGTTATATTCTTTCTCTTTTATATTAAGGTCTGAAAGGTCAATTATATTTTGTTTATAGCCTTCACTTTTTACACGTATAATATTATCATTGTTTGGTGATACAACTGCTATTATATCAAGATTAACACTTCCCGCTAAAACACGCCCATGTTGATGGTCTGTATGGTTTCCGCCTATTTCAGTTCTTCCCGGAGCTGAAAAAAAACGTATATTACGATTTTTACCAAACATATTTTCAAATTCTTCAATAGCTTTTTCAAATCTTTTTGCATAAGTAATACTATCTTCTTCATTAGTACAATATATATATGAAAGCTGTTTTAAAAAATCTTTTGAAAATAATAAATTTTTATCCATATGTAAAACTTCCTTTCTTTATGATATATAGTTAGTTTAATTATTGAACAATAATTATAATTGTGTCAATGTATTTGAAGAATTTTATATTATTTTTAGAGAAATACTAAGATATTTATATATAATATTATTTATTTATATTTTTTTTATAATTTTATATATAAATATATACAACAAAAAACAACAAAAAACTTTAAAAATATAAAAAGTGTATATAATTTTAATATAAAATCAAAGAATATTATATGGATTAGAAATAACAGGTGATATATAATTATCTCATCAAAAGCAATGAGAGGAGATAAAAAAGTTATCATTGCTAGACACATTTTGTGTTAATAAAATATTACATATTTTTAGGGAGGTTTTTTATTATGAAAAGAAAATTACTTGCGATTTCAATGGCTGCTCTTATGGTTGCTGGTGTGTTTGCTGGTTGTAGTTCTTCAAGTAATACAACAGACGGAGAAAATAACACAACTACTGAAGGAGAAGGCGAAGTAGTTGAAGATGTTTCAATAGGTGCTTGTATTTACAAATTCGATGATACATTTATGACAAGTGTTCGTAATAATATGGAAGCTAGAGCTAAAGCACTTGGTGCTGAAATTTCAATAATGGACTCTCAGAATAAACAACCTACACAGAATGAACAGGTTGATGCATTCATTACAAAAGGAGTTACATCACTTGCTATTAACCCTGTTGACCGTACAGCAGCTGGTCCAATTATAGAAAAAGCTAAAGCTGAGGAACTTCCTATCGTATTTATAAATAGAGAGCCAGAAGCTGATGCAATGGCAAGTTATGATAAAGTTTGGTATGTTGGTGCTAAAGCAGAAGAATCAGGAACAATGTCTGGTGAAATTATCGCTGATTATTGGAACGCTCACCCAGAAGCTGACAAAAATGGAGACGGTGTTCTTCAGTATGTAATGATTACAGGTGAACCTGGACATCAGGACGCTACATTAAGAACAAAATATTCAGTAGAAGCTATTACAAATGCCGGAATTAAAGTTGAAGAAATTGCTAATGACACAGCTAAGTGGGATAAAGTTCAGGCTACTGACCTTACAAAAGCTCTTATTTCATCAAAAGGTATAAATGCTATTGAAGCTATAATTTGTAATAATGACGATATGGCATTAGGTGCTATTGAAGCTCTTAAAGCTGAAGGTTATAACACAGGTGACGCTGCAAAATATATCCCTGTTGTAGGTGTTGATGCTACTGCTCCTGCTCTTGAAGCTATGGCTAATGGTTCACTTCTTGGAACAGTTCTTAACGATGGTGAAAACCAAGGTATTGCTACAACAAATATAGCTGTTGCTGCATCACAAGGTAAAGAAATAAATGAAGAAACTATTGGATATCCTGTAACAGACGCAGCTGGCGAAGTTGTTGAAGGTGGAAAATATGTTTGGATTCCATATGTAAAAGTTACAGCTGATAACTATCAGGATTTTATTCAATAAAAACTAAATAAAGACCTTTTTGGTAAATAACTAATATAGGTTAAATTTTAATGGAACGGTTAAATTTTTAGCCGTTCCATATTTTTGAAATTTTTTTATAAAGGGGGTTAAGCATATGGGCGAATATGTCCTTGAAATGAATAATATCGTTAAGGTTTTCCCCGGAGTAAAAGCCTTAGACGGTGTAACGCTTAAAGTAAGACCTGGAACAGTACACGCTCTTATGGGTGAAAATGGTGCTGGTAAATCAACACTTATGAAATGTCTTTTTGGTATATACCATGAAGATGGTGGCGAAATTATATTAGATGGTAAAAAAGAAAATATTAATACTTCAAAACAAGCTCTTGAGCTTGGAGTTTCAATGATACATCAAGAACTTCACCCAATAGCTTATAGACCAGTTATGGAAAATATATGGCTTGGTAGATTTCCTATGAGAGGAATTGCCGTTGACCATAAAAAAATGTATAACAATACTAAAGAACTTTTTAAGAAAATTGAACTCGATATTGACCCTGCTTCACTTGCTGGAACTCTTTCAGCGTCACAGTTGCAGCTTGTTGAAATAGCAAAAGCTGTTAGTTATAATTCAAAAGTTATTATTATGGACGAACCTACATCTTCACTTACAGAAAATGAGGTTGAGCATTTATTTAAAATTATAAATCAATTAAGGTCTGAGGGCCGTGCTATTATATACATATCCCATAAAATGGAAGAAATTCTTAAAATATCTGATGAAGTTACTATAATGCGAGATGGTACATATGTTGGAACTTGGCCTTCATCAGAACTTACAACCGACCTTATTATAAACCGTATGGTTGGTCGTGACCTTTCAAATAGATTTCCACCAAAAACTTATGAAACAAGTAATGAACCTATACTTGAAGTTGAAAATCTTACTGCTACAAATCCAAAAAGCTTTAAAGAAGTTAATTTTACTCTTAGAAAAGGTGAAATACTTGGTATTGGTGGACTTGTAGGTGCACAAAGAACAGAGCTTGTTGAAGCTATATTTGGTCTTAGAGGAATAGCTTCTGGAAATATAAAAGTTCATGGAGAAGAGTATAAAGCAAAATCAGTTGCTGATGCTAAAAGTCATAAAATAGCCCTTCTTACAGAAGAAAGACGTGCAACAGGTATTTTTGGAGTGCTTTCTGTTCTTGATAATACTGTTATTGCAAGTCAGAAAAAATATTCGCATATGGGAGTTTTACAAGGGGCAAAAAGAAGAGAAGCTGCTGTTACATCAAATAAAAAACTTAATACAAAAACAGCTTCTATGGAAACTCTTATAAAAAATCTTTCAGGTGGTAACCAACAAAAAGTTCTTCTTGCAAGATGGTTACTTACAGACCCAGATATACTTATACTTGATGAGCCTACACGTGGTATTGATGTTGGTGCTAAATATGAAATATATACAATTATGCAATCATTGGCAGCACAAGGAAAAGCAATTATTATGATTTCTTCTGAAATGCCAGAACTTCTTGGTATAAGTGATAGAGTTATGGTTATGAGTGCCGGAAGAGTTGCAGGAATACTTGAACAAAAAGATGCAAATCAGGTTGAAGTTATGCGTCTTGCTACAAAATATTTAGAAAGTTGACAGAAAGAGAGGGGTTAATAATGGAAGAAAAAACAATGCCTTTTAAAAAGTTTTATACTTCTTTTACAATAATTGGTGCGATTATTGCAATACTTGGTATTGCTTTATATGCAGTAAAAACATCAAGTGGTTTGAAAAAATTATATGACCTTCCTTGGTTTATAGTTATAGTTGGTGTATTTATAGCTGGATATGCTATATTTAAAATTTTAACAAACAAAAATGAAGATGCAGTTGTTGATATGTCCAGTAGAGCTGTAAAAATGTTTCTCTTAAATAATGGTATCAAAATTGCACTTGGTTTTATGGTTATTATTATTATGATTATAGAGCCTAACTTTATGAAACTTAAAGTTTTAAGAGATATTCTTGCACAGGCTTCTCCAAGAATGATTATTGCTCTTGGTATTTGTTTCACACTTTTAATTGCTGGTACAGACCTTTCAGCTTGTCGTATGGTTGGTCTTGCAGCAGTTATATCAGCTTCAATGATGCAAAATCCTGATTATGCAAATAGATTTTTCCCAGACCTTCCACAGCTTCCAGTAATAGTTCCTATTGTACTTGCAATAATTGCTTGTATGATATTTGGTCTTTTAAATGGTTTCTTGGTTGCTAGATTTGATATGCACCCATTTATTGCTACACTTGCTACACAGGTTATTATTTATGGTGCATGTTCATTATACTTTGATATGCCTCCTAATAACTCACAGCCTATTGGTGGTATAAGAAGTGATTTCTCAGCTATTGGCCAGACATTATTATTAAAAGATAAACTTCCTTCAAATATAGGTGGTATTCCAATACTTATTCCTATTGCACTTTTATTTATAGTTGTAATATGGTTTGTACTTAATAAAACAGTATTTGGTAAAAACGTATATGCTATTGGTGGTAATAGAGAAGCTGCTGTTGTATCAGGTATCAATGTTCCTATGACAATAGTAGGTATATTCGTTCTTGCATCAGCTCTTTATGGTGTTGGTGGTGTTCTTGAAGCTGCAAGGACAGCTGGTGCTACAAATAACTATGGTGTTGGATATGAACTTGACGCTATTGCAGCCTGCGTTGTTGGTGGTGTTTCTCTTAACGGTGGTGTTGGTAAGGTTTCAGGTATTATAATTGGTGTTCTTATATTCACAATTATTCAATATGGATTACAGTTTATTGGTGTAAATGCTATGTGGCAGCAGGTTATCAAAGGTGTAATTATTGCTGTTGCTGTTGCTATTGACCTTTCAAAATATCGTGGTAAATAATTTTGTTAAAAACAGTTTAGCATTCTGCTAAACTGTTTTTTTGTTTTAAAATATATGATTTGAATAAAAAAATAAAAATTTTTTTCTATAAAAAATGTTGAATTTTAAAGGTTTCTTTAAATTCTTTTTAATTTTTTTAAATTTTTTTTAAAAAAGTTGTTGACAATATAATTTCTACGTGATAATATATCTAGGCGGTTGACCGAAAGGCAACTGACAAAGAGAAAATATACACTGTACCTTGAAAACTGAATATTGTAAAAATAGAGTCAATTAAATCGAGAAAACAAATTCTAAAAGATTTAACAAGCAGTAAAGAAATATTTAATTAGATAATTCTTA
>CALWGF010000016.1 GCA_944379995.1 uncultured Clostridia bacterium | reverse complement strand
CTTTGATGTCTTACATCAATTTAATTGACTTGGGTTGTATGTGTTATTCAACTGTTTAGTTTTCAAAGACCAATTTATTTTTTAACAGAAAACATTATTTTGGACTCAAGTAATTGGCGGAGAAAGTGGGATTTGAACCCACGCGCCGCTACTAACGACCTACTCCCTTTCCAGGGGAGCCCCTTCAACCACTTGGGTATTTCTCCACAATGGTCTCTGTTGTTTTAATGGCGGAGAGGGTGGGATTCGAACCCACGGCCCCTTTCGGAGTCACCGGTTTTCAAGACCGGCTCCTTAAACCACTCGGACACCTCTCCATATTAAATTTTTGTTAATTCACATTTGCTGCGAACATTTGTTATTATATATTATCTTTTTTAGTTTGTCAAGTACTTTTTTTCGATTTTTTAATTTATTTTTTAAATCGTTTTTTGTACTTTTAAAAACTTATTTGCTGTTTTGTAACAGCTTGTTTATATTATCATAAACATTTTTTATTGTCAAGCACTTTTTTTATTTTTTTTATATTTTATTTTAAAACTTGACTTATTTCTCTCTGTCGTTCCTGACAGCTTGTATATAATATCATAGCATTTTATATGTGTCAACACTTTTTTTAAAACTTTTTTATTTTTTGTTTTAAATTGTTTAAATATGTTATACTTATTATTAAGTTTATATAAAAAGGAGGATAACAAATGTATAATGTAAAAGATATATTTATTGATATAATTAAATACGAAACAACTTCTGATAGCTCATCTTCTACTTTTCCAAGCACAAAAACTCAGATTGATTTTGGAAAAGTTCTTGCAAAAAGACTTATTGATATAGGTGTATCAAATGTAAATATTGATGAATACGGATATGTTACAGGAGAAATACCTTCAAATATAAAAAATGATTGCCCTACAATAGGATTTATTGCTCATATGGATACAAGTCCGGATTCATCAGGAAAAAATATAAAACCTATAATAACAGAAAACTATAATGGTGAAGATATAAAACTTGAATATATAACACTCTCTCCTACTGAGTTTCCTATACTTCTTAAATATAAAGGAGAAACAATAATAACATCAGATGGAAGTACTTTACTTGGTGCAGATGATAAAGCAGGTATTGCAGAAATACTTTCGGCTGCTGAATATATTATAAAAAATAACACTCCACATGGTACAATAAAAATTGCATTTACACCTGATGAAGAAATAGGCAAAGGTGTTGATTTCTTTAATGTAGAAAAATTCGGTGCTGATTTTGCTTATACATTTGATGGTGGTGAAATTGGAGAACTTGAATATGAAAACTTTAATGCATCACATCTTAATATAGAAATAACAGGAAAAAGTGTTCACCCCGGATATGCAAAAGATACTATGATAAACGCTTCTCTTATTGGTAATGAAATAATATCATCATTCCCAACAAATGAAACACCAGCTACAACAGATGGATATGAAGGATTTTTTCATCTTTGTTCAGTAAATGGCTCAGTATCAAAATGTAATTTATCATATATAATAAGAGATTTTAACAAAACAAATCTTGAAAAAAGAAAAATTTTAGCTTCTTCAATTATAGAAAATATAAATAAAAAATATGGTAATATATGCAAATATGAAATTGTAGATGATTATGAAAATATGGTTTCACAATTTAAAGATAAAATGCATATTATAGAACTTGCAAAAAAAGCTATGGAAAATACAAATATAAAACCTATAATAAAACCTATTCGTGGTGGTACAGATGGAGCAAGACTTTCATTTATGGGACTTCCTTGTCCTAATATATTTGCAGGTGGTCACAACTTCCATGGTCCATATGAATTTATACCTGTATCATCAATGGAAAAAGCTGTTGATTTAATTATTGAAATTTGCAGACTTGCAACAGAATAAAATTATTATTGACTTTAAAAAAGCCATATGATAGTATAATGTAAAATTCCATAAAGTAATAAGCAATGATTGAGTTTATGGGCAGGTTTGGTTACAATATCAGAGAGTATTTCGGTTGGTGAAAGGAATACAGCACAACATCTGTAAATTACGCCTCATGAGCTTTGCACAAGAGTATTTATTTTTAAATAAAAAAATACAAAGGTGCAACGTCTTCCGAGCGTTACTTCGGTATTAGAGATACATCTTTATAAAATTTAAAGATGTAAATTAAGGTGGTACCACGGTCTTTCGTCCTTTAGTGATGAAAGACCTTTTTTTGTACCTATATATTAATTTTTTAAAAAAGGAGAGATTATTTATGGCAAGTGCATTTGATGTACTTAAAGAAAGAGGATTTATCGAACAGCTTACACACGAAGAAGAAATAAAAGAACTTTTTGAAAAAGAAAAAATAACATTTTATATAGGTTTTGACCCTACTGCTGACAGTCTTCATGTAGGACACTTCCTTACAATAATGGCTATGGCACACATGCAAAGAGCCGGACATAGACCTATTGCTCTTATGGGTGGCGGTACAGGTATGATTGGTGACCCTACTGGAAAAACAGATATGAGAAAAATGATGACAACAGAAATAATTGACCATAATGTTGAATGTTTCAAAAAACAGATGTCACATTTTATAGACTTCTCTGATGGAAAAGCTCTTATTGTAAATAATGCAGATTGGATAAGAAATCTTAATTATATTGATTTCCTTAGAGAAATAGGTGTACACTTCTCAGTAAATCGTATGCTTACAGCAGAATGTTTCAAAACAAGAATGGAAAAAGGACTTTCATTCCTTGAATTTAACTATATGCTTATGCAAGCAAATGACTTCCTTGAATTAAACAAAAAATATGGTTGTGTAATGCAGCTTGGCGGAAATGACCAGTGGTCAAATATAATTGCTGGTGTTGACCTTATAAGAAGACGTGAAAACAAACCTGCTTATGGTATGACATTTAAGCTTTTAACAAATAGCGAAGGCAAAAAAATGGGTAAAACAGAAAAAGGTGCTGTATGGCTTGACCCTGAAAAAACATCACCATATGAATTTTACCAATACTGGAGAAATATCGGAGATAAAGACGTTCCAAAATGTCTTGCACTTTTAACATTCCTTCCTATGGACGAAGTAAGAAGATTAAGTGCTCTCGAAGGTAGCGAAATTAACAAAGCAAAAGAAATACTTGCTTTCGAACTTACAAAAATTGTTCATAACGAAGAAGAAGCTATAAAAGCACAAACAGCAGCAAGAGCACTTTTTGCAGGTGGTGCAAATGGTGGTTCAATACCTACAACAGAACTTACAGCTTCAGACTTTGCAGAAGGAATGGATATATTAACACTTCTTACAACAGTAAAACTTGCACCATCAAGAGCAGAAGGAAGAAGACTTGTTCAGCAAGGTGGTATAAAAGTAAATGAAGCAAAAGTGGATACAATAGAAAGAAAAATCACAACTGATGATTTTAAAGACGGCGAAATTCTTATTCAGAAAGGCAAAAAAACATTCCACAAAGTAAAACTTTCATAAAAAGTAAATTAAAATGAATAAAAAACATCTCTTTTAATATTCTATATTAAAGGAGGTGTTTTTTTATGGATAAATTAAAATTTTTTTATGTAATAAATTTATCAAAAACGATTAATAACATAAAAAAAATATCAACAAAAAAATATATACCATATAAAAAAAGTAAACCTAAAAACAAAATAAGTACAAGCCTAATATCAAAAAATGATTATATTATTTTTATTATAATATCAGCTATTATTTTTATAGGTAGTATATTAGGTTCTATATATGGAATAAATACAGAAACAACAAGTGATATATTAAAAAACAATAATGTTTCCATTTATAGCGATAGTTCATTTATTACATATTTTTTAAAACATTCAAAATATATATTTGCATTATGGATATGTGGTTTTTTTGAATGTGGTTGGGGATTTAATATAACAATACTTATTTTCAAATCATTTACAATAGGTAACATATATTCTAAAATAATATATTTTGAAAAAACAAAAGGTATATTATATACTCTAACTTCAATAATACCAAATGTATTTTTAATAACTGCTCTTATAGCAACATCTTTTTTTTCGTTTAAAATGGTTACACTAAGTCTTACAACACCAAAAGGCAAAATGAATTTAAAAAGAGAAAAATATAAAGTATATGCAGAATATACAATTATACTTATAACTTCTTTAATATGTATCTTTATATATTCATTGCTAGAAAAGTATATTATAGGAATGTTATTTTAATAATATACAAATATAGTATATTTATACAAAAAATAATATTCAAAAATAAAAAAATATTCAAAACAACAGAAATTATATTTTTTAAGTAAAAAATATCGACTTTTAATAAAAAAACATCTATAATGTTTTTTGTTTACTAAAGTCTTAAACAAAGGAGAATCTATATGGAAAAGTATATTTCTGAATTTTCGAAATATTTAAAACTTTATAAAAATTCTTCAGAAAATACAATAATGTCATATAACAGAGACTTAAGAAATTTTTATAACTACTTAAATATATGTGGCATAACAGATTTACAAAGTATTACCAAAACAAATATATTAGCTTATATTTATGAGCTTCAAAAAGAACAAAGAGCAAGTTCAACAATATCTCGTAATATAGCATCTATAAAATGTTTTTTTCAATTTCTTGATAAAAATAGAATAATAAGTTCAAATCCTGCATTAGAAATTACATCTCCAAAAGTTGAGAAAAAAATACCTGAAATTCTTTCAACAAAAAAAGTTGAAATTCTTTTAGAACAACCTTCTGGAGATGATAAAAAAAGTATTCGTGATAAAGCTATGTTAGAACTTCTATATGCAACAGGTATACGTGTTTCTGAACTTATAAATCTAAAAAAAGATGATGTAAATATACCTTTAGAATATATAAAATGTAATCATAATGGTAAAGAAAGAATAATACCTTTAGGAAAAAAAGCTGTTGAAGCTTTGGAAAATTATATTAAAAATTCAAGAGAATTTCTTATAAAAGACAAAGATGAATTATATTTATTTGTAAATTTCTCTGGTGCACATATGACACGTCAGGGATTTTGGAAAATAATTAAATATTATGCAAAAAAAGCAGGTATATCAGAAGATATAACACCACATATGTTAAGACATTCATTTGCTGCACATTTAATAGAAAACGGTGCACCATTACAATCTGTACAAGAGATGTTAGGACATTCAGATATATCAACAACACAAATATATACTAAAATAAATAAAAACAAACTTAAAGATATATATACAAAAACTCACCCTAGAGCATAAAAGAAGTAGTTTATTAACTACTTCTTTTTTTATTTTTAATTTATTAAAACTTTTTGTATTATATTATAGTCTAATAATTGAATTCAAAAATAATGAAAGGAGATTATTTATGACAAAAAGGCAGCTGCTAGAAAAATTTATAACCGAAAATCTTGATATTATATATCGTTTTGCTTATGGATATACAAAAAATCCCCATATAGCAGAAGATGTTGTAAGTGAAAGTGTAATAAAGGCACTTTCTGCAATAGATACATTAAAAAACAAAGAATTTATGAAAACATGGTTTTATAGGATAATAATAAATACTGCTATAAGCCATTTAAGAAAAGAACAGAAAGTAATATATATTGATACAAAAGATACTGATATATATGAAAAAACATTTGATGATTATAATTACATAACACTACAAGAATTTATAGAAAAACTTGATGAAAAATATAAAACAATAATAATGCTAAGATATTTTGAAGATATGACTCTAGAAGAAATATCTAAAATCACAGGAGAAAATATAAACACAGTAAAAAGCAGGCTATATAGAGCCTTAAAAATTTTAAAAGTAGAAATGGAGGAAAATTAATGAATAATATCGAAAACTTAAAAAAACAATATTCAGAAATAAAAGCTCCCGACTCACTTAGAAAAAATATAGAAAAAATATTTGAAGAAGATAAAAAAAAGCAATCAAAAAAAATAATTAGACCTTTAAAAATAACTGCTGCTGCTTGTTTTATAGCATCAATATCATTTTGTACTGTATTAAATGTAAGTCCTACATTTGCAAAAACAGTTTCAGACATACCAGGATTTTCAGATATAGTAAGAGTTCTAACATTTAATAGATATACATTTAAAGATGCAGGAATAGAAGCAAATGTTGTAACCCCTAAAATAGAAGGACTTCTAAATAAAGATTTAGAAAATAAACTTAATGAAGAATTTAAGGAAAATGCTGAAGCTTTAATATTAGCATTCGAAGCTGATGCAAAAAAATTAAGAGAACAATTTCCTGATGAAGATGTACATATGGGAATGGAAAGTAGCTACACTGTAAGAACAGATAATGAAAATATACTTGCAATAGACACATATATATTTAACACAGTAGGTTCATCATCAACTATACATAATTTTTATAATATAGACAAAAAAACAGGAGAACTTTTAACACTTCAAGGACTTTTTAAAGAAGGTGCTGATTATATAACACCAATAAGTAATTATATAAAAGAAGAAATGTTAAAAACAAATAAAGCATCTGATTATGTTGTATACTTTACAGATTTTAACAATCCTGATAAACTTATGTTTGAAAAAATACAACCTGACCAAAAATTCTTTATAAATGATGACGGAAACTTAGTTATTTGTTTTGATAAATATGAAATAGCACCAGGAGCAACAGGTTCACCAGAATTTATTATACCAAATGACGTAATAAAAGATATATTAAAATAATAAAAAATAGAGCAGATTAATCTGCTCTATTTTTATTATTTAGCATATTCAACAGCTCTTGTTTCTCTTATAAGATTAACTTTAATCTGTCCTGGATATTCAAGCTCATCTTCTATTTTTTTAGCAATATCTCTTGCAAGAAGTGTCATACCCTCATCATTAACATCTTCTGGAACTATAATAATTCTAAGCTCACGACCTGCCTGAATTGCAAATGATTTTTCAACACCTTTGAAATTATCAGCAATTTCTTCGAGTTTCTGAAGACGTTTAATATATGATTCAAGAGTTTCACGTCTTGCTCCTGGTCTTGCTGCAGAAATAGCATCAGCAGCTTGTACAAGTATTGCAATAATGCTTTCTGGGTCAACATCACCATGATGAGCCTCAACAGCATTAATAACAATAGGTGACTCTTTATATTTACGACAAAGGTCAACACCAATACTTACATGAGAACCTTCCATTTCGTGGTCAACACTCTTACCAATATCATGTAAAAGCCCTGCTCTTTTTGCAATATTTACATCAACACCAAGTTCAGCCGCCATAAGACCTGTAAGGTGTGCAACCTCCATAGAATGTTTAAGAACATTCTGACCATAACTTGTTCTATATTTAAGTTTACCAAGAAGTTTAACAAGTTCAGGGTGAAGACCATTTACACCTGTATCAAATGTTGCAGCTTCACCTTCATCACGAATTATAACTTCAACTTCTTTTCTTGCCTTTTCAACCATTTCTTCAATTCTTGAAGGGTGAACACGACCATCAACAATAAGTTTTTCAAGTGCAATTCTTGCAATTTCTCTTCTTATAGGGTCAAATCCAGAAAGTATAACAGCTTCTGGAGTATCATCTATAATAAGGTCAATTCCTGTAAGAGTTTCAAGTGCACGAATATTTCTTCCTTCACGTCCGATAATACGACCTTTCATTTCATCATTAGGAAGCTGTACAACAGAAACTGTTGTTTCAGCAACATGGTCAACTGCACATTTTTGAATTGCATTTGCAACTATTTCTCTAGAGCGTCTGTCAGCCTCAAGTTTTGCTTTTGATTCTATCTCTTTAATCATAAGAGTAGCTTCATGCTTAACTTCAGTTTCAACAGTAGCAAGAATATAATTTTTAGCTTCTTCTCTTGTAAGACCACTTATTCTTTCAAGCTCTTTAACTTGTTTTTCATGAAGAGATTCAACTTCTTCTTTCTGTTTATCAAGTTCTTCAAGACGTTTATTAAGCTGTTCTTCTTTTTTCTCATAAGCATCAGCTTTTCTATCAAGAGTTTCTTCTTTCTGAATAAGACGTCTTTCAGTTCTTTGTTGTTCGTTTCTTCTGTCACGAACCTCTTTTTCCATTTCATTCTTAACTTTTATGCTTTCTTCTTTAGCCTCAAGAAGTATCTCCTTCTTTTTAGCTTCCGCATCTTTTTTTGCATCCTCAACTATTCTTTCCGCTCTTTCTTCAGCTACTCCGATTTTTGCCTCTGCAATGCGTTTTCTATAGTTAAAGCCCACTAAAGCGCCAAGAATTACTCCGATAATACCTGTAATTATAGTTATCGGTTCTATAAAAACACCCCCTGAAAAAATTATTTTAATATCTTTTTAATGATAATTTAATGCAAAAAGCACTCTTTTAATTTTAAATCTATTTAACAATTATGTCAAGATACATTTAAAATTGACACATTTGATTATCAATTCATAGTAATATTTAACAACAAATATGCAAATTATAAAAAATAATATATAAAAACCTCATAATATTTTGCTATTTTTTATTATCTCATATCTACAAAATTGTATTTCTTTATCTTCAATAAAAAATATATCTTTGCCTGTTATTTCCTTAATATAATTAATAACAGAATTATCTTTACCTTTAAATGCATTAAATAATCTTTCATCACATTTTAAAGATATGCTTTCAAAAAGTGTATTTTTAAGAATATTGATAACTTCTCTTCTCATAGTATTTACAGTCCATTCAACAGAATAAACATTACCAGTTCCATTACATTCTTTGCACTTATACATTACAGAAGCAGAAAGAGGTTGTCTTACTTTTTTTCTTGTAATCTGCATAAGACAAAGTTCTGTCATTCCAACAACGACTGTTTTTATTCTATCTTTAGACAAAGCATTTTCAAGTGTTTTTCTAAGTATTATTTTATCCTCTTGGTCTTTTATATCAATAAAATCAACTATTATCATACCAGAAAGATTTCTAAGTCTTATTTGTTTAGCAACCTCCAAAGCTGCCTCCAAATTTGTTTTCATTATTGTTTTTTGAAAATCTTTACTTCCTGTAAATTTTCCTGTATTTACATCTATAACAACACAAGCTTCTGTTTCTTCTATAACAAGAAATCCACCACTTTTAAGCCATACTCTATTTTGCAATGCTTTTTGTACTTTACTTTCAATAAAATATTCTTCAAATAAAGGTGTATTACCTTCATATAACTTAACTTTTCCTACTATATCATCATATTCTTCACCATATTTAACAAGTTCATTGTAATATTCCAAATCGTTAACAACAAGCTCATCAACATCTTTTGAAAAAAGTTCACGTATAACACCAAAAGCAGTACCAGCTTCTTTTAATATAAGAGCTGGTGCTTTTGTATACATACCTTTTTTATTAACAGCTTCACTTTTCTCAATAAGGCTTTTTATTTCTTTTTCATATTCATCAGAAGTTTTTCCCTCACCTTCTGTACGAACAATAATACCATAGTTGTCAGGCAAAAGAGTTTCTATAATAGATTTTATTCTTTCTCTTTCCTCTTTTGAAACAATCTTTTTTGATATGCCTATATTATTTTCATTAGGAATAATAACAACAAATTTACCTGTATATGATATTTTTTCAGTAACAACAGCACCCTTTGTGCCAATACCGTCTTTTTCTACTTTAACAATAATATCTGTTCCAGCCTTAGGACGATTTTTTCTTGTATTGTTTTCGTCATTTTCGGCTCTTTCTTTGCCATAATAAAGATAAGCATTTTTATCTGTACCTATATCAACAAAAGCTGCTTGCATACCAGGAACAACAGATTTTATTTTTCCGCAATATATATTGCCTGCTATTGAATTTTCCTTACCATTTTCAAATATGAGTTCTATAAGTTCACCATTTTCAATAAGAGCAATTCTTCTTTGTCCTGCAAATGAGTCTATAAGTATTCTTTTCATAAGGCTTCAACACCTTCTGCAAGCCCCATATATTTATCATTTTCTTTTCTGAAAGTTTCAATTCTTTTATATCTTATTTCGTATTTGTCAAACTCTATACCAAGATATTGATATAACCCATCAACAACACTTTCAGGTTTAAGATTTCTTTTACTTCCTGCTGCAAGAAACATAAAAAGTTTTGTTCCTTCATCATCGGATATATTTTTAACTTCAAAAATATCTTCACGAATATTAGTTTCTTTAAAATTCTTTTTAGTCTTTTTCATTACATTAATTTCTTTTTGAGCAAGATATCCTTCAAGATTTTTATCTATCATTTCAGAAGTTACTCTATCATCAAGTTTAGCTTCATATGTTGCAGCTTCAATACTAGCCATAGCTTTTGCAACACCATTTTTAAGAAGAACAACTTTTAAAACTTTTATTCCTGTTGGTAAAACCGCATTAAATCTTTCTTTTATTTCTTCTGTATCAACTTTTTCTGTAAACTCAAAATCCCCATATTCTCCACAACTTGTTGTACCAAGAGTAAGAGGGCTAGCAAATGATAAAAGCTGATGTGGATTAAATCCATGAGAATAAGCAATAGGAAGATTTGCTCTTTTTATAGCTCTTTGAAAAGTACGCATAACATCAAGATGACCTATATATTTAACTTCTTCACCTTTTGTAAATTTAACTCTATATATAATTCTTTCTTTTGGCAAAGTAAAACCTTTTTCGCAATTAACCATATCTTTTTCCATAATTTTTATACCTCTTAGTAATTTTCTCTTTCATCAAAACATATACCAGTTTTAAAACATTTTGCACCACAGTTTGAACAATCTTGACGACAGTTAGGAGTAGTAATTTCCTGCTCTGCCTTAATTCTTTCATTCATAAGGAAATGTTTTGAAACACCTACTGAAATATGGTCCCAAGGAAGTATTTCATCAAAACTTCTCTTTCTGTTTGCATAGAATGTCATATCAACACCAGTTTCATCAAAAGCCTGTACCCATTTATCATAATCAAACATATCAGACCAACCATCAAATGTGCAACCAAGTTGCCAAGCTCTGTGTATAGCACGACCAACTTTTCTATCACCTCTTGCAAGGACACCTTCAAGACTTGAAAGTTTTGTTTCATGATACTGATATTTAAGCTGTTTTCTTGTAATAGCACTTTTAACAAGTTTTGCTTTTTCACCAAACTCTTGATATGTGTTTTGAGCGTCCCATTGGAATGGAGTAAATGGCTTTGGAACAAAACAAGAGCTACTTGCAACAACATTTACAGGACGACTTCTTTTTTCTTTAGGCAATTCATAATATTTATCAACAATTTTTTCAGATAAACGAGCAATACCTAAAAGGTCTTCTTCTGTTTCAGTAGGTAAGCCAATCATAAAATAAAGTTTAACTCTATTCCAACCACCTGAAAATGCAAGTTCACAACCTTTTAATATATCTTCTTCAGAAAGATTTTTATTTATAACATCTCTAAGTCTTTGAGAACCAGCCTCTGGAGCAAATGTAAGAGAACTTTTTCTAACTTCCTGTATTTTCTGCATAAGGTCAAGAGAGAACGCATCAATTCTAAGAGAAGGAAGTGAAAGATTAACAGCCTTATTTTTAAATTCATCAAGAAGTCCATTTGCAAGCTCAGGAAAACAAGTATAATCACTTGTACTTAATGATATAAGAGAAATTTCTTCATGTCCTGATGCTGCAACAAGATTTTTTGCCTGTTCCATAAGAGTATCAGGTTTTTTCTGTCTTACAGGTCTATATACAAAACCAGCTTGACAGAAACGACAACCTCTTATACACCCTCTGAAAAGCTCAAGAGTAACTCTATCATGAACAACTTCAACAAGTGGAACAAGTTGTTTTTCAGGATAAAAAACATTATCCATATCTGTAACAACAACTTTTCTTATTATTTTTCTAGCCTTAGGGTGGTTTGGTGTAAATGATTTTATTTCACCATTTTCTTTATATTCAACGTCATAGTATTTAGGAACATATATACCATCAAGTTCAAGAAGGCTTTCAAGAAATTCTGCTTTAGTTTTACCATTCTTTTTATTTTCTTTATACATTTCTATAATTTGGTCATAAAGCACTTCACCTTCGCCAAGATAGAAGAAATCTACCATTTCAGCAAGTGGCTCAGGGTTATAGGCACAAGAACCACCACAAACAATAATAGGGTCTTCTTCACTTCTATCAACAGAAAAAATAGGTATTCCTGCAAGGTCAAGCATATTGAATATATTTGTATAGCTCATTTCATACTGTAATGTAAAGCCTAAAAAATCAAAATTCTTTATATTTTCCTGTGTTTCAAGAGAAAAAAGAGGTATATTTTTTTCTCTCATTATTTTTTCAAGGTCAACCCAAGGAGCAAAAACTCTTTCACAATAAGTATCTTCACGTCTGTTAAGGAAGAAGTAAAGTATTTGAAGTCCCAAATGGCTCATACCTACTTCATAAACGTCTGGAAAACAAAAACCAAAACGTACATCAACTTTTTTAGGGTCTTTAACAACCATATTTATTTCATTTCCTGTATATCTTGCTGGTTTTTCAACTTGCATGAGTATACTATCAGGTATCATATTTTTTTTCATATTTTCCTCCAAAAATTTAAAATGCATAGTTATCTATTATATATAATAACTTAAAATTAAAACAATTTCATCACTTTATAATAAATACGTATATTTTCTAATATTATTGACATAAGTTTATTAAAAATATAAAATTATTAACATAATTTTACTAAAGAGGGTGTTGCAAATGGATATTAAAGAAAGAGCATTACAAGAACATAAAAATTGGAAAGGTAAAATAGAAATAAAGTGCAGAGCAAAAGTTACAAATGCTGATGAGCTTTCAGTAGCATATACACCGGGTGTTGCAGAACCTTGTCTTGCAATACAAAAAGAGCCTTCACTTTCATTTGAACTTACAAGAAGATGGAATACTGTTGCAGTAATTACAGATGGTACAGCAGTATTAGGGCTTGGTGATATTGGACCGGAAGCCGGTATGCCTGTTATGGAAGGAAAATGTGCATTATTCAAAGAATTTGGAGATGTTGATGCAATTCCTTTATGTGTTCGTTCAAAAGATACAGACGAAATTGTTAAGGCAATAAGTCTTTTTGCTGGCAGTTTTGGTGGTATAAATCTTGAAGATATATCTGCTCCAAGATGTTTTGAAATCGAAAGAAAACTTAAAGAAGTATGTGATATACCTGTATTTCATGATGACCAACACGGAACAGCTGTAGTTGTTTTAGCAGGACTTAAAAATGCACTTCGTCTTGTAGGAAAAAATCTTGAAACAGCTAAAGTTATAATAAATGGTGCCGGAAGTGCCGGAACAGCCATAGGAAAACTTCTTTTAAAAGCTGGTGTAAAAAATCTTATACTTTGTGATAAAGAAGGAGCAATAACAGCTGATAAAGAATATACAAATCCTGCATTTACAGAACTTTCAAAAATAACAAATCCTGAAAGAAAAAGTGGTACTCTTGCAGATGTTATTGTTGGTGCAGATGTATTTATAGGTGTATCTGGTCCAAAACTTCTTACAGCAGAAATGATAAAATCAATGGCAAACGACCCTATTGTATTTGCTATGGCAAATCCTGTGCCTGAAATATATCCAAATGAGGCAAAAGAAGCAGGTGCAAGAGTTGCATGTTCTGGAAGAAGTGATTTCCCTAATCAGATAAACAATGTTCTTGCATTCCCTGGAATATTCAGAGGTGCTCTTGATGTTCGTGCAAAGGATATAACAGAAGATATGAATATTGCTGCTGCATTTGCAATAGCAGACCTTATATCAGAAGATGAACTTAATGAAGAATATGTTATACCATCACCATTTGATAAAAGAGTTTGTCCTGCAATAGCAAAAGCAGTTGCAGATAAAGCAAAAGAACTTGGTTTATCAAGACTTTAACATAATAACAGTTGATTTTTTCTAAAATTCTGTTATCATGTGTTTTAATACGGTAATAATGTATACACCGTAGTATTGATACTTTATTAATTTTTTATATTTTTAGGAGAGTGATTATTAGTGGAACCCGGTAGTTCGTTGATGTTTATTGTTTTAGTAGGTTTACTTATGATGTCAGCATTTTTCTCTGCATCAGAAACAGCTCTTACTTCTCTAAGTAAGATAAGAATTAAAAATATGATTGAAGAAAAGATTAAAAATGCTGAATTAATTGAAAAGCTTGTAACTAATCCAAATAAACTCCTGAGTGCCATACTTGTAGGAAACAACCTTGTAAACATAGCAGCAACTTCTCTTTTGACATCTTTAACACTTGCATATGCACCAAAAAACGGTGTTGCAATAGCTACTGCAATTACAACTGTTGCTATTCTTATATTCGGTGAAATAACACCAAAAACTTTTGCAGCTCAAAATTCCGAAAAGGTATCTTTAGGTGTTGCAAGAGTAATAAATGCTGTTATATTCATATTAACACCTGCTATATGGGTATTAAATATAATAACAGGATTTATATTAAAATTATTAGGTGTAAAGAAAACCGGTATAACAACAACAATAACAGAAGCTGAGCTTAAAACAATGGTAAATGTAAGTCATGAAGAAGGTGTAATTGAGATTGATGAAAGACGAATGATAAATAATGTATTCGACTTTGACAATTCAAAAGCAAAAGATGTAATGACACCAAGAACAGATATGATTGCAATAGAAGATGCTGCAACATATGATGAAATAGTTGCATTGTTTAAAGAGGAACGTTTTTCAAGACTTCCAGTTTATCACGAAAGCATTGATGATATTATAGGTATACTTCATCTTAAAGACATTGTGTTTATTGATGAAAGTACATTTTCTGTTGAAAAATATATGAGAGAACCGTATTTTACATACGAATCAAAAATCATATCCGAACTTTTTTCAGAAATGCGTACAAAAAGAATACCTGTTGCAATAATACTTGATGAATACGGTGGTACATCAGGTCTTGTAACACTTGAAGATATAATAGAAGAAATAGTTGGTGATATTTCTGATGAATATGATGAAGAAGATGACGATATAACAGTTGTAAAAGAAGACGAATATATCGTTGACGGAAGCACAAGACTTGAAGATTTAAATGAAATGATAGGAACAAATCTTGAATCTGAAGACTTTGATACAATCGGAGGATATGTTATAGGTGTTATAGGACGTTTCCCTGATGAAGGTGAAGAAGTCGAAACTGATGGAATTAAAATAAAAGTTGAAAAATCAGATAAAAATAGAATAGATGAATTAAGAATATTCACATAATAAAAATGGTATTCCTTTTAGGAATACCATTTTTTAAATTATACATTCAACTATATCTTCCATACTTCTTTTTTTGTAATTGCCAAAACTATCATTTTCTATAACAAAAAAATAATCATCATAATTAAAATATTTTATAACCTCTCTATAATCTCCATTAAAATATAATGTTTTAACATTCATAGGAATATTATATATTCTATTTTTATCAATAACAGTCATATAAAATTCAGAAACTCTTTCAAGATATTCTTTTCTTTTTGAAAAAACAAAATATGCACCAGTAATGATAAGACTTATGTTAAAAGGATACAATATAACTTGTATAACCCCTACAAACATTAAAATTATACCAAATACACCTTCTATTGCTGTCATAAATTTTGCTGTATATATAACACCCTTTTTTCTTCCAATAATACTATATAAAATATTGCCACCATCAAGAGGTAATACAGGTATTATATTAAATATCGCAATGGCAATATTTATATCTGAAAAAAGATATAAATATTTTATTTCTAAAAATTTAATACTTAAACCTATAATTATATTTATAAGAGGTCCACAAATAAGTATAAACACTCTTTCAAACTGTGAAAATTTCCAGAAATCTTTTATTCTTGCAAATTCTCCTATTGGTGTTATACATATTTCAAATACACTACCACCAAAAACTATTGCTGCAATAATATGTGCCATTTCATGTATTGTAACAGCAATAAAAGCTGAAACAAACATATTAATTCTATTTGATAATAAGGCAAACAAAAAAAGTATAAATACTCCTGTATGAATTTTAATTCTACCAAAAGACACCAAAACAAAATCCCCTTTTTGTTAATTTATTTTTGTCAAAATACCATATTCTTTTGATTTATCAAAAAACTCCTCAGGATTTATATAATCTCCATTACTATTTTTCATTCCTATATGCAAATGAGGCCCTGTCGACGCCCCTGTATTGCCTGATAGAGCAATTTTTTGACCTTTTGATATAAAATCACCTGTATTAACAATATAATCGTTTAAATGGGCATATATAACGGTATATCCAGAAACAGTCTTATATTCTAAAAAAACTCCATTAAGATTATCTTCACCAACATTTGTTACATACCCATCATCAACAGCAAAAACACTACTATTTTCAGCTACTCCTATATCAAGTCCATTATGATATTTATTTTCATTTGTAAATGGGTCTATTCTTTCTCCAAATTCTGATGTTATTACACCACTTTCAACAGGGTATACTAATTGGACATCTTCCCCGAGTCCTCTTGATTTGTATTCATATAAATCCTTTGTCCCTCCTGACTGGTGTCCGGAATAAACCCCTCCTCACCTGTTTCTTGACTTTCATATATAGATTTATCACCAAATATTTTTATGTTTTCAACAGCTTCCTTACCCTTTTCAACAATTTCATTAAAAGGTATTTGTACACTTAATATATTACTCATTTCATCAAGTATTTTTCTACTACCATCACCACCTGCTATTGTCATTATTATTATTCCAAAAACTATAATGGCAGATATATAGCTTTGAAATATTATAAGACTCCCTTCTTTTTTCTCATCTTTTAAACTTTTATTATTTCTTCTTTCTCTGAAATCTTCAGAATTGTATTTTCTAAGCACTTTATCCCTGTCCATAAAATAAACCTCCTTTGAATATAATATAAATATATGTAAAAGCTATAAAAATAATAACAAAGTTTACAACAAAGGCTATATATTATATAATACTTTTTATATAACCAACTAATAGGAGGAATATAAATGAAAAAAACATCATTACTCTTTATACTTGCAGCTATATTATCATTTTCAGTTTTTGCAGGTTGTTCAAGTAATAATAAAACTACAAATACTAATATAAGTCTTACTGAAGAGGAAAGAACCACAACAGTTGAAGAACTTGGTTTAACATATACAATTCCCAAAGAATGGACAATTAATACAATGAAATATACAAATTTAATGACAGATAGTGATATTTTTGGTGAAGTAAAATTTGTATATGGTACAGATGAAAATTTAAAAATAATATCTGACCCTAACTTTACAGGAAATATAGAATATTATACATCTCCAATAGCAAGAATAGTACTTGTTAAAACAGGCGAAGAAGGTTCTGACTTTGAAGAATTAAAATCAGAATACAATAAAATAGAAGTAGTTGGAGAAAACTGTGGATACACATACTATGTAATGTATGATTATACTGGTGGTCCTGGTAAAGGTGATGACAATATAGATGAATATGAAAAAAGAGTTAATGCTTCTACAAAACTAATATCATCTATTAAATTTAATGAATTTGATGCTGAACAATCACAACAAACAGCAATAAATCGTGAAAATATGATTACTTTCGTTTCAAAAACTTTAGAAGGTGAAGATATAGGAAGTACAATATTTGATGAATATGACCTTACAATGGTTAATTTTTGGGGAACATATTCAGATATAAACGAAGCTGCTGTTCTTACACAACTTGACAAAGAAATAAAAAATATGGAAGGTGTAAACTTTTTGCAAGTAATAATTGATACACCTTCTGAAGAAGCTGAAGAACTTGCATTAAAAATAAAAACTGAAAATGGTGGCGAATATACATCAGTAATTCCTGACCAACGTCTTGCATCTTGGATTGTAAATAATCTTGAAGGTGTACCTACAACTATATTTGTAGATAATGATGCTATTGTTGTCGGAGAACCTATACAAGGTGCAAAAACACTTGAAGAATATTTAAGTCTTTTAAATACACAACTTGCAGAAATACAAGCACAAAAAGCAACTGAAACAACTGAAAATACAGAACAACCAACAGATATAACAAATATATTACAATAAAAACAAAAATAGAACGGTAAAACCGTTCTATTTTTGTTTTATAAAGCTCTTAAATTTTTAAGTGAAATATCCATTATAGCAGCAGAATGAGTAATAGCACCACAAGAAACATAATCAACACCTGTTTGTGCTATTGATTTAAGCCTTTCTTTTGTAACATTACCTGAACATTCAGTTAATGCTTTTTCACCTATAATTTCAACAGCTAATTTCATAGTTTCATTATCCATATTATCAAGCATAATAATATCAGCACCAGCTTCAAGAGCCTCTTTTACCATATCAATATTTTCTGTTTCAACCTCTATTTTTCTAACAAAAGGAGCATATTCCTTAGCCATTTCAACAGCTTTTTTTATACTTCCTGCTGCTCCTATATGGTTATCTTTTATAAGTACACCATCAGAAAGATTATATCTATGATTATATCCTCCACCTATTTTAACTGCATATTTCTCAAAAATACGCATATTAGGTGTAGTTTTTCTTGTATCAAGAAGTTTTGTTTTTGTTCCTTCAAGCTCTTTTACCATTTCTCTTGTAATTGTGGCTATACCACACATTCTTTGCATATAATTTAAAGCTGTTCTTTCTCCTGAAAGAATTGCTTTTATATCCCCTTCAATAACACCTATAATTTCATCTTTTTTAATTTGGTCACCATCTTTAAAATTAGTTCTAAATTCAACTGTATTATCTAAAATTTCAAATGTTCTTCTAAATACATCAATACCACATAAAACTCCATCTTGTTTACATATAAGTTCTGCAATACCTCTTTTGCTTTCTGGCATAATAGCATTTGTTGTAATATCTTCACTTGTTATATCTTCTTTTAAAGCATTTATAATATATTCATCTATATTAACCAACATGTTTACACCATTTATCATAAAATTCAACGTCCTTTCTTTTTATTTCATCAAGAACAATATTTTTATATTCCTCATCTATTTTTTCATCATATTCATAAATAGCTAAATCAGGAATAAAATCTGAAATTTCAATATCATCAATATAACTCATAAAATCAATTACACCTCTTTTAGCAAAAACAAGGCTTTCAAGAAGTGAATTACTAGCAAGTCTATTTGCTCCATGAACACCTGTACAGCTTACTTCACCTGATGCATAAAGATTTTTCATTGATGTACGACTTTCAGTATCAACTTTTATGCCACCCATAAAATAATGTTGTGCCGGAGTTACAGGAATAGGCTCTTTTGTCATGTCATAGCCTTCTTCAAGACATTTTTCATATATATTAGGGAATTTTGATTTTACAAAATCAGGTTCTAAATGTGTAACAGATATATAAACATAGTCACTTCTGTCTTTTTCCATTTGATTTAATATAGCACTACTTACAATATCTCTTGGAAGAAGTTCATTTACAAATCTTTCACCTTTTTTATTCAAAAGATAAGCCCCCTCACCTCTTACAGACTCAGATATTAAAAATCTTCTTCCTTTTTGTTTTGTATAAAGTGTTGTAGGGTGAATTTGAATATAATTTATATCTTTAATATCAATATTATGTTTAAGAGCAACAGCTATACCGTCAGCAGTAAGATGAGGAAAATTTGTTGAATTTTCAAAAACTCCTCCTATACCACCTGTTGCAAGTATTGTTACTTTAGACTTAACAACTTCTGTTTTACCGTTTTTTCTATAAACAATACCTGTACACTTATTATTTTCTTCAATAATATCAACCATTTTAGAATATTCACTTACAGTAATATTTTTTCTTTTATTAACAGCCATAATAAGTTTACTTGTAATTTCTTTACCTGTAATATCTTTATGGTGAAGTATTCTAAAATCAGAATGGGCACCCTCTCTTGTATATGAAAAGCTATCACCTTCCATATCAAATTCAACACCATAATTTATAAGTTCTTTTATAATATCTTGTGATGATTTTATCATTACTTCTACGGCTTTTTTATCATTTTCATAATGACCAGCACGCATAGTATCTTCAAAATAACTTTCATAATCTTGTTTATTTTTAAGAGCAGAAATACCACCCTGTGCAAGATATGAATCATTGTTTTCAATACTATCTTTAGTAATCATAAAAACATTTTTATTTTCTGGTATATTAAGAGCACAAAAAAGCCCTGCAACCCCTGTACCTACAATAACAACATCTGCTTTTTTCATAAATATATATACACTTCCTTTTTATTTAGCAAGACGGAGCATTTCTTCAAGGGCATTTTTTGCACCAATCATAAGCTCATCTGAAAGCTCCACAACATTTTCTGTGTTTTCAATTACATTTTTAATTTTCTCAAGTGTCACAAATTTCATATCAGGGCATATCTGATTGTCATTTACAGTATAAAAACTCTTATTAGGATTTTTTATTTTAAGTTCATATAATACACCTTTTTCTGTGGCAATTATAAATTCTTTGCAATCACTTTTTGTTGCATAATCAATAATGCCTGATGTTGAACCTGCATAATCCGCCAATTCAACAGCATCAGGAGTACATTCTGGGTGTATAAGTACTTTTGCATTTGGATATTCTAATTTTTTAGCAAGTATATCTTCTTTTGTTATTTTTACATGTACAGGACAATATCCATCATTAAATATAAAGTTTTTATCAGTAACTTCTTTTGATATGTATCTTCCAAGATTTCCATCAGGTATAAAGAATATATTTTTATTAGGTAAAGATTTAACTATATTAAGAGCATTAGAACTTGTAACACAAACATCAGAATATGCTTTTATTTGTACAGTTGAATTTATATAACAACACACAGCTATATCATCATATTTATTTCTTATTTCTTGTATTTTTTCAGGTGTTACCATATGAGCCATAGGACAATCAGCATTTGCATCAACCATAACAACGGTTTTTTCAGGATTAAGTATTTTTGCACTTTCACCCATAAAATTTACACCTGCAAAAACAATCATACTTTCTGGTACTTCTGTTGCTTTTTTACTTAAGTAATAAGAGTCACCAACAAAGTCTGCTATTTCCTGTACTTCATCACATACATAATAATGGGCAAGTATAACTGCATTTTTTTCTTTTTTTAATCTTTTAATATCATCTATAATACTCAAAACATTTCCCCCTATAAAACACTTATTCATATAATAAAAAAACGAAATTTTAATATTTTAAATATTAAAACTTCGATTTATAATAAAAAATACACTGTATATAATATGCCACTTTAAAAAGAATTTGTCAATACACTACACTATATAAGTGTATATATACTTATAACAAAAATAAAAGAGTACAATATGTACCCTTTTATTTATTTTAATTATAAGCCTTTTTTATTTCTTTCTATTTCTTCATTAAGTTCATTAAGATAAACCCATCTGTCCATAGCTTCTTCAAGTTCTTTTTCAAAATTTTCTTTTTGTTCTGTAAGTTCTTGAAGTTTTACATAATCACTGCCACATTGTGAAATTTTATCATCTATTTCAGCAATTTTAAGTTCTATACCTTCTATTCTTTCATTTATAGTATCAAATTCCCTTTGGTCTTTATATGTCATTTTCATAAGTTTTTTAGGCTTTTCAACTTCTTGTTTTTTCTCTTGCTTTACAATCTTTTCAACAGGTATGTTAATTTCTTCTTTATCATGCTGAATTTTATAATCAGTATATTCTCCTTCATACTGTTTTATTTTGCCATTACCCTCAAAAGAGAATATTCTGTTTACCATTTTATCAAGGAAATATCTATCATGTGATACAGTAACAACAGCCCCAGGGAAATCTTCAAGATATTCTTCAAGTATTGTAAGAGTTTCTATATCCAAGTCATTTGTAGGTTCATCAAGAAAAAGTATATTAGGAGCTGCCATAAGAACTCTTAAAAGATAAAGTCGTCTTTTCTCTCCTCCCGAAAGTTTTGAAATTGGTGACCATTGTATATCACCTTTAAAAAGGAATTTTTCAAGCATTTGAGAAGCTGTTATTCTACCATCAGCAGTAGGAACATATTCTGCTACTTCTTTTATATAATCTATAACACGCATATTTTCGTCCATTTCCCCATTTTCCTGAGCAAATACACCTATATTTACAGTGTCACCTATTTCAACAAAACCGCTTTCTGGTTTAAGTCTACCTGTTATTATATTCATAAGTGTAGATTTTCCACAGCCATTATGCCCTATAATACCAACTCTATCATCACGAAGTATAATATAACTAAAATCATCAATATACTTTTTACCATCATAAGACATAGAAACATTATTTATTTCTATTGTTTTTCTGCCTAATCTTGAAGCACCTACACTTATTTCAACATTTCCTCGTATTTCAGGTGCTTTTATAGCAGAAACTTCTTCAAAACGCTCAATACGTGCTTTCTGTTTTGTACTTCTTGCTTGAGCCCCTCGTCTTATCCATGCAAGTTCTCTACGTAAAAGATTTTGTCTTTTTCTTTCTCCTGCAAGTTCAAGTTCTTCTCTTTCGGCTTTAAGTTCTAAAAATTGGCTATAATTTCCCTGATAAGTATAAAGTTTACCTTTATCAAGTTCTATTGTTTTATTAACAACTCTATCAAGGAAATATCTATCATGAGTAACCATAAGAAGTGCTTTTGTGCATTTACCTAAATAATTTTCAAGCCAGTCAACAGTTTCATTATCAATATGGTTTGTAGGCTCGTCCATAATAAGAATATCAACAGGAGAAATCAAAGCACCTGCCATAGCAACACGTTTTCTTTGTCCTCCACTTAAAAGTTGTACTTCTTTATAAAAGTCTGTTATACCAAGTTTTGTAAGTATTGTTTTAGCTTCACTTTCAAGTCCCCAAGCATCTTCTTTATCCATTTTTTCAGTTAATTTTATAAGTTTGTTTTCTGCTTCTTTAGAATAATTATTTTCAACTTGAAAAAGTGCTTCTTCATATTCTTTTACAATTTGCATTTTAGGATTATCAGTTTTAAAAACCTGATTTATAACAGTCATACCTTCTTCAAACTCCGGCATCTGAGGAAGGTATCCAATTCTTAAACCATTCATAGTTGTAATTGTTCCACTGTCAGCAGTTTCAACACCTGCTATAATTTCCAAAAGTGTTGATTTACCTGTACCATTTACACCTATAACACCTATTTTATCCCCTTCATTTATACCAAATGAAATTTCATCAAAAAGAATTTTATCTGTAAAACTTTTGGAAAGTTTTTCTACTGTTAAAAAATTCATTATTACACCTCATTCATAAATTATCTTATATAAATATATATTTTAAATAAGTGTTTTGTCAAATAAAAAAGGCGTCATAAAAGACGCCTTATAATTATTTACAATTAATAAATTTTTCTCTGTCAATTTCTTTTTCACTATTTGCAACGATTACAGAACATACACAGTCACCCATAACATTTACAGTAGTTCTCATCATATCAAGAATTCTATCAAAACCGATAATAAGAGCAATACCATCAAGAGGAAGACCGGCAGACTCAAGAACCATAGCAAGAGTAATCATACCAACCCCCGGAGCTCCGGCAGTACCTATTGAAGCAAGTACAGCAGTAAGTATAACAGAAAGTATCATATGAATTGACATATCAATACCATAAACTTGAGCAATAAATACAGCAGCAACACCCTGCATTATAGCAGTACCGTCCATATTTATTGTTGCACCAAGAGGAAGTGTAAATGAATATATTGATTTATCAACACCAAGTTTTTCCATTGTTTCCATACTTACTGGAAGTGATGCATTACTTGATGAAGTAGTAAAAGTAACACTGGCAACTGTTGCATACTGTTTTAAGAAGTTTTTAACAGGAAGACCTGTAAGAACTTTAAGAAGACCGCTATATACTATAAAACTATGTATAAGCATACCAACAGCAACAACACCAATCATTTTTGCAACACTTACAAGTGACTCCAAACCAACACTAAATACAGTATTAGCAATAAGAGCACATACACCAATAGGAGCAATATTCATAACAACTGTTACTATTTTTAAAACACACTCATTTAAAGCACCAAGTATATTTACAAGTGGCTTACCTTTTTCACCTATAAGTCCTACACCAACACCAAAGAAAAGAGCAAATACTATAATCTGAAGAAGATTTCCTTCTGACATAGCCTGTATTGGGTTAGTAGGAAGCATATCAAGGAATGTATCAACAACTGGTTTTGATTCTGGAATTGTATATTCACCTTGTAAAAGCTGTGACATATCAAGACCAGCACCAGGTTTAAAAGCAAGTCCAAGTATAACTGCTATTATAACAGCAACTGCTGTTGTTATAATATAAAAAGATATTGTTTTTGCTGAAATTCTACCAAGTTTCTTAACATCTGACATTTCGCATACTGCATAACTTAATGAACAGAATACAAGAGGTACAACCATCATTTTAATAAGATTTATGAACCCATTACCAAGAAATTTAATAATTCCACCTACAAGAACAGTATCTCTTAAAGTTCCTTCAGGCATCTGTTTAAGTAAAAATCCAATAATAATACCTATGGCAAGACCTATAAAAATATAAGTTGCCAGACTCATTTTTTTCTTTTGCATAATCTCCTCCATTTTGTAATATTTCCTCATAAACATTATAATAATATCATTGACTGTTATTATTTTAAAGCTGTAAATATTTACAGCAAAACAGCCATATAATGATTATCACACCTTTAATTAATTTATATAAAGCAGATTATAAATCCACATTATTTTTAAAATACTATAAGTATTATTTATGAAAAACTATATATTATAAAACACCTTTATAATTATACATAATTTTTTTTATTTATCAACATAATTTACCAAATAGCCATATAAAACAGGTATTTTTTTCATTGCTTTATATTTTATTGTAATAAAATACTTTATATGATAGACTGTTATAAGCAAAAACAGTAAAACGGAGGGAAGATAATGATAAAATTTGAGCGTACAGATGTAATGAATTTTGAAAATGCTATGAGAGGTGCTCGTAATCCTATGAATAGCTGGGGAAGAATGGACAGCTATTATGATGATAATGGAAATTTTATTTTAGGTGAAAATGATAGTGACCTTGCAAAAAGACTTGTAAAAGCAGGTAATGACCATAGAAAATTTATAAGACAAATATTTGTTTCAGTTGATATAACAGCTCCTCTTTACTGGTGGAAAGAATATGATACATACAAAGTAGGAACAGTTGCAAACTCAACAAGCACAATGCATAAAATAACTTCAAAACAATTTGATATTGAAGATTTTAGTCATGACAGAATGAATGATGCAACAATAGAACAAATGAAAAATGTAATAAATCATCTTGAAAGTCTTCGTGTTCAATTTATTGAAACAAAAGACAAAGACATATGGTATTCAATAATACAGTTCTTACCTTCAAGTTATAATCAAATGAGAACTTGTACATTAAACTACGAAAATATACTTAACATTTATCATTCAAGAAAAAATCATAAACTTGATGAATGGCATAAATTCTGTGATTGGGCAGAAACTTTACCATATATAAAAGAATGGATATAAAAATAAAGACCACTTTAAAAAGTGGTCTTATTTTTTATTTTTTTTATTGTTGTACTGTAAAACCTTTAAGTTTCTCAATAAATTCTTTATATTCTGTTGTGTCTTTCATTTCATTTAAAAGGTCACCAAAACGCTGTTTAGCTTTTCCATGAGCTTTGAAGAAGTCAAGACAGACATTAGTAACGTCTTTTGCACTTTCATAAGGAATTTTACATATTTCTTCACCAATAATAGATTGTCTTCCAAAACGTCCTCCTATAAATACACGAAGAGTATTTTTAGGTGAACCCATAAATGCAAGGTCATTAAGCTGTACTTTTGCACAGTTATTTGGACAGCCTGTAATATTAATTTTAAATTTATGTGGTAATGGTGCTTCAAAAAATTCGTCATGAAGTTCTTTACAAAGCTTTTGAGTATCAATAAGACCGAATTTACAAACAGTTCCTTTACAACATACAAGAGGTCTTACACCAACATTTGTACCACCATAAACAAGACCAAGTTCTTCCATTTCTTTCATCATTGGCTCAACATTTTCATATTTGATACCAGGAATTTCAGCATTAAGTCTTACTGTAACAACAACTTTACCTTCTGCATATTTATCTGCAACATATGCAATTTTTTTAAGTTCATCAGAAGTAGCCATACCAGCAGGTAAAATAATTCTAACAACAAAATGTTCTTTGTCCTTCATAAAAAGGAAACCTTTGCTTTTAAGTTCAGCGAGTCTTTCAGCACTTACATCTAACATATTTAATTCCTCCATTTTTCTCTTTATTTTTAAACCTTTTTTATATAATAACACTATAAAAAGAAAAACACAAAGACAAAATATACAAATGATTATTATATTATTTTATTATATTATTACACAAATTTATAAGCTAATACATTAAATTAAAAAAAGCGTGTTTCTTAAAAGAAACACGCAAAATTTTTAAAGCACCATATTAAGGAAATCTTGAGTTCTTTTGTTTTGTGGATTACCAAAAACTTCCTCTGGAGTTCCCTGTTCAACAATATATCCGCCGTCCATGAATATAACTCTATCTGCTACTTCACGAGCAAAGCCCATTTCGTGAGTAACAACAACCATTGTCATACCTTGTTCAGCAAGTTTTTTCATAACATTTAAAACTTCACCAACCATTTCAGGGTCAAGAGCACTTGTTGGCTCATCAAAAAGCATTATATCTGGTTTCATAGCAAGAGCTCTTGCTATTGCAACCCTTTGCTGCTGACCACCTGAAAGATTTGCAGGATATTCGTCATATTTTTCAGCAAGACCTACTGTTTCAAGTAATTTTCTTGCTGTTTTTTCAGCTTCTTCTTCTGTTAATCGTTTTCTATCAACAGGTGCAAGCTTTATATTTTTTCCTACTGTAAGATGAGGAAAAAGATTAAACTGCTGGAATACCATACCAATATTTTCTCTTATTTTATTTATATCAGCATTTCTATCCATTATATCAAAGCCATCAACAATTATTGTACCATCAGTAGCCTCTTCAAGTTTATTAAGACATCTTAAAAATGTACTTTTACCAGAACCAGAAGGTCCAATAAGACAAACAACCTCTCCATCTTGAACTTCAAGGTCAATACCTTTTAAAACTTCAAGATCACCAAAGTTTTTATGCAAATTTTTAACGACTACCTTTGCCATTTGAAAGCCTCCTTTCAAGAACTCCAAGTATCTTAGTTAATGAGAATATAACTATAAAATACATTACAGCTGTAAAACCATATATTTCAAAAGCCTTAAAGTTTCTTGAAACTATAAGATTTGACGCTTTCATAAGTTCTGGTGCACCTATAACAGATATTATAGATGTATCTTTAAGTGTAATAATAAACTGGTTAGCAACAGAAGGAATAACTATTCTTATTGCCTGTGGAAGAATAACTTTTGTCATAGCTTTATGATAAGGAAGTCCAAGACTTCTTGCCGCTTCCATCTGTCCTTTATTTACAGCATTAATACCACTTCTGAATATTTCAGAAAGATAAGCTCCTGCATTAAGTGAAAGAACTATAACACCTGCTGTAAAATTGCCCATTGTAAATTTAAGTGCTGCTGTTATACCAAAGAAAAGGAAATATGCCTGAATTATAAGAGGTGTACCTCTTATTATATCCACATATATTGTAGCTATTGCTTTTAAAATCTTAAATTTTGAGATTTTAAAGAAGCAAGTTATCATACCAAGAATAATAGCTATAATAAGTGAAACTACTGTAAGCTCTATTGTTATTCCTAAACCTGCTATAAGCTTAGGAAAACTTTCTGCATAAAGTTCATAAAGACTCATTTTCTATTACTCCTGAATATAAGTATCTAAAATTTCCTGATATTTTCCACTTTCTTTAAGGTTGGCAAAACCTTCATTGAACATTTCTATAAGTTCTGGATTACTTCCTTTTTTAACAGCAAAACCGTATGATGAACCTTGTTCTTTTTCTGTAACAAGTTTAAGTTCGATACCTTGTGTAATAGCATAACCTACAACAGGATAATCTTCGAAACATGCAACTGCATTTCCTGAAAGAACTGCCTGATACATTGAATTTGAATCATCATAAACGTCCATTGTAAAACCATACTTTTCAGCAATACTTGAAGCGAATGTTTCACCTTCTGTACCAACTTTAACAGCTACTTTTTTACCAGCTAAATCTTCATATGATTTTATATCATTATTATTTTTTCCAATAGCCATAACTACACCTGAATCAAAATATGGCTCTGAGAAATCAAAAACTTCTTTTCTATCATCTGTTATTGACATACCAGCAATCATACCATCTGCCTGACCTGCTGTAACAGCCTGTAATGCTGCATTAAATCCAAGTGATTGTATTTCAATATCAAATCCTTGGTCTTCAGCAATAGCTTTCATAATATCAATATCAATACCTACAAATTCACCATCTGCATTTTCAAATTCGAAAGGAGCAAATGTTGTATCTGTTGCAATAACATATGTTTTACCCTCATTAGTATTAGAATTTTCATTATTTGATTGTTTTGTATTATCACTTCCACAAGCTGCAAGTGAAAATACCATACCTAAAGAGAGTACTGCTGCCATAGTTGATTTAAAAAATTTCATTACTATCAATCTCCTTTTTTCGTAAACTTAAAAGTTAGTATACCATAAAAACGTATAAAATACAAACATTCCTACAATCTAGTTAATATACTAACAAAACCCCACAAATATTATTATATGTATAATTTATAGTATATACAAGTACTAATTTATTCAAAAAAATAAAGGATACAAAAGTATCCTTTATTTTTATTCATATCTTAATGCTTCAATAGGGTCTTTTCTTGCAGCTTTAAGTGCTGGATATATTCCAAAGAATATACCAACAACTGCTGAAAATACAACAGCTCCTATTACAATTTGAGGTTTTATTACTACTGCTACTTTTACAATACTACCACCTATCATTACAACACCAGCACCAAGAAGTGTACCTATAATTCCACCAACAGCTGATATTATAGCAGACTCTATTAAAAATTGCATAAGTATATCTTTTGTTCTTGCACCAAGTGCCTTTCTAATACCAATTTCTCTTGTTCTTTCTGTAACAGATACAAGCATAATATTCATAATACCAATTCCACCAACAACAAGAGATATAGCCGCAATAGCACCTACTGCCGCAGAAAGTCCACTCATTATATTATCAATAGTTCCACTTTCTTCTTCTGCTGAATAATATACAACATTTTCAGGTTTTACATTTTTAATTCTAGCTATATAATTTGTAATTCTCTCTTTAAATACAGCAGAATTTGTTGCATTATTTTTATAGAAATATGGTGAAAAATAAGAGCCATTAGGTGATGTAAGAATACTTTCAGCAACAAAAGCTTCTTTTGTATCAGTTCCCATAAGTAATTTCATAATAGGAGATTTTTCACTTTTGTATATTCCAACAACATTCATTTCTTTTGTTTCTTTTCCATTACCTGTATCAAACAAAACTTTTACTTTTTGTCCTAATGGTTCATTATTACCAAAAAGTTCATTTGCTGTTGTTTCTTCAAGTACAATATTCATTTTTTCGCCTTTTTGGTCATTTTCATCAATCATTCTACCCTTTATAAGTTTTACAGTAGGTGTAACTTTTTCGTATCCATCTTGTATTCCCATAGCTGAAACAGAAGATGAATTTCTACCATTTGAAACATTGACTTTAGAACTAGTTCTTGTTGTAACATGATAATCAATATTATCTTTAAATGTATTTTCTATTTTTTCTATATCATCAAGTGTAAACGTTTCAGAACTACTATAATATCCATTTTCAGAACGTATATAAACATAAGCAAGACCAGAACCAACTGCCTTATATTGTTCAGCCATAACATTTCTCATTGTATCACCAATAGAAACTATTGATATTACTGAACTTATACCTATAATCATTCCAAGCATAGTGAGAAAAGACCTCATCTTATTTATTCTTATGGCAGACAGAGCCAATTTAAGATTTTCAAATATTAACATCTGTCTTTCACCACCTTTGTATCACTTACAATAAGACCATCTTTAAATCTAACTATACGTTTTGTAAATTCAGCAATATCATCTTCATGGGTAACAACAACAACAGTTGCACCTTCATTATTAAGTTCTGTAAAAAGTTCCATAATTTCTATTGATGAAGCAGTATCAAGATTTCCAGTAGGCTCATCAGCAAGTATTATAGGTGGATTATTTGCAAGTGCTCTTGCTATTGCTATTCTTTGTCTTTGTCCACCAGAAACTTCATTTGGCATATGATTTATTCTTGCACCAAGTCCAACTTTTTGAAGAAGTTCTTCTGCTCTTTTTCTTCTTTCTGCTCTTCCCTTTTTGGCATAAATCATTGGAAGTTCAACATTTTTTATAGCAGATGTACGAGGTATTAAATTAAAAGACTGAAAAACAAAACCTATTTTCTGATTTCTTATATATGAAAGTTTATCTTTTCTTTCATTTGTAACATCAATACCATCGAGAAAATATGAGCCTGATGTAGGTGTATCAAGACAACCTAAAATATTCATCATAGTAGATTTACCAGAGCCTGACTGTCCCATTATTGCAACATATTCACCTTGTTTTATTGTTAAATTTATACCTTTTAAAGCTTTTACAGCCAAAGCTCCTGTATCATATACTTTTTCAATATCTTTAAGAACAATTATATCTTTTGATGTTTCCATAAAATCACCACCTATCATTGTTCAACCATAACAACAGTACCTTCTGTCATTGTAGTTGGGTCTGGGCTCATTATAATTTTGTTTCCTACATCTATTCCTTCACCTTTAATTTCAATGTTTACATCATTTTCAACACCAAGTTCTACTGATATAATTTCAATTTTATTTTCTTCATTTACTCTATAAATAGAATATTTACCATCTCCATCATCATGTATACATTCAAGAGGTACATAAAGTGTATCAATACTTTCATTTATATGTATTTTAGCTTTTGCATTTATACCAGCAATAAGTTTATCATTTTGACCTGTAATATCAATAACAATAGGTATAACTCTTTCAGTAGTACCACTTTTTTCTTCTCCTGTTGGAGAAATTCTTGAAACTACACCTTCAACAGTTTCTTCTCCAAGTACTTCTGCACTTACTGTAACTTTTTGGCCTTCTTTTATTTTTGATATATCATATTCACTTACATTAACTTTCATTTGAAGTCTATCAATATTTTCAATTACAAACATAGGTTTTGAATTTTCTGTATCATCAGCAAAACGACCAACTTTTGAATTTACTCTTGTTACAGTACCATTTATGCCACTTTTTATATTACACTCAGAAAGTTCTTCTTTTTTTCTTTCAATATTTCTTTGAGCAATTTCAATATTTTTTTCCATAGACTCAATATTTGATACACCACTTATATTTTCAAGATTTTGAAGTTCAGAAGCAGTAGCTACTATTTGACCATTTACAGCATTATAGTTTTCTACTTCTCTTTTAGCATTGTCATATTCTAATTGAGCCAATTTAACATTTTCAGCAGTTTCTATACCACCGTCAAAAAGTGTTTGAACATTTTTTAATTTTCTTTCAGCCTCATTCATAACAGAAACTGCCTTTTCATATTCTTTTTGTTTATTTGCTATATTCTCATCAAGCTGACTTTTTGCAAGTTCATATGAATTATTAGTACTATTTTTTGCTTCATTAAGCTGTATTTGAAGTAATTCCACATTATCTTGAAGTTGTTTTATATCTTTTTGAAGGCTTTCTGTATCAAGACGTGCTATAATTTGGTCTTTTGTTACTTTATCTCCTTCTTTAACATTTATTTCTGTTATTTTATAGTGTAATTTTGAAACAACATCAATACTTTCTGTACCTGTAAGAGGTGCTGTTGTTTCAAGAACCTGTTCGATATTTCCTTTTTCTACTGGAAAAGTTGTAACCTGAATACCTTTAGGTGCATTATCATTTCTTTTAATTTTAAATCCTGCAAACACTATAACTGCAATAAGTACAATGGCAATTAATATTTTCCATTTTTTAAATTTTAATTTCATAATTATTCACATACTCCTTTCAAAATACCATTAAAATCATTAATAATGATAAAACATAAATCTTAAAAAAGGCTTAAATACTTCTTACTAATAAATTTCAATATATTTACATTACGACAAATATATGTACTTAACTTCAAAAATATTTTATAATAATAAAGAAAATTTTATAAAAAAATCGTATATTATACATATAATTGGTATTTTTGAAGAGGAGGTTTTATATGAACAATTCAATAGATGAAATAACAAACAGTTATAGTATTTTTCAAGAACTCCCTTTTGAAAAGCTTATACAAGATTTTCAAGAGCTTAATTTAATATATAATTGTGCAATAAAAGAGGTTTATACAAAACTTGAAGTACTTAGTGAAGAATTTAAAGTAAAACGTCAAAGAAATCCAATAGAATACATGAAAACTCGTGTAAAATCAATTCAAAGTACTGTTGAAAAACTTAGTCGAAAAGGATATGAAACTTCAATAGAGTCAATTAAAACAAATCTTCATGATATGGCAGGAATTAGAGTTATATGCTCATATGTTGATGATATATATGCAATAGCTGATATGCTAATAAGTCAAAATGATATTACTTTAATAGAAATGAAAGATTATATAAAAAATCCAAAACCTAATGGTTATAGAAGTTTACATATAATTGTACAAGTACCTGTATTTTTCTCAGACCATACAGAGCTTGTAAAAGTAGAAGTACAAATAAGAACAATAGCTATGGATTTTTGGGCGAGTCTTGAACATAAACTTCACTACAAATCAAATGTAGCAAAAGGCTCATTAAATATTAAAAATGACCTTAAAGAATGTGCTGATATAATTGCTCAAACTGATATGAAAATGCAAAGTATACATGAAATAGTAGAAAAACTTGAAGATGATGTAGAATTAAGAAAAATTAAAATATAAAAGAGATACCATTAAAATGGTATCTCTTTTTTAGTTAATTAGGAAGCACTTTTAGGATTTCCTTTTCTTTTTTTTGATTTTCTGCTTATAGGTTCTCTATTTTCATTATAAACATACTCTGGAACTTTTGTATTAACAGTATCTTCTGTTATTATACATTTTTCAACAGTACTTTCAGAAGGTATTTCATACATTATAGGATTTATAAATTCTTCTACAATACTTCTTAAACCTCTTGCACCAGTCTGCCTTTCAACAGCAAGTTTTGCAATAGCTTTAAGTGCTTCTTCTTTAAACTCAAGATATACATCATCAAGTTCAAAAAGATATTCATACTGTTTTGTAAGGGCATTTTTCGGCTCTTTAAGTATTTTTACAAGAGCATCTTCATCAAGGCTATTAAGTGTTACAACAACAGGAAGACGACCTATAAATTCAGGTATAAGACCATATTTAAGAAGGTCTTTAGGTTGAAGTTGCTTTAAAAGTTCATCTGTACTACTATCATTTTTAGACTGTACTTTAGCACCAAAACCTATTGCTTTTTGTCCAACTCTTTGCTGTATAAGCTTTTCTATGCCTCCAAAAGCTCCACCACATATGAAAAGTATATTTGTTGTATCAATTTGTAAAAACTCTTGATGAGGGTGTTTTCTTCCTCCTTGTGGTGGTACAGAAGCAACAGTTCCTTCAAGTATTTTAAGAAGTGCTTGCTGAACACCTTCACCACTTACATCACGAGTAATAGAAGGATTTTCAGATTTTTTTGTAATCTTATCTATCTCATCTATATATATAATACCTCTTTCAGCTCTTTCCATATCATAATCAGCAGCTTGTATAAGTTTAAGAAGAATATTTTCAACGTCTTCACCAACATATCCAGCTTCTGTAAGAGATGTTGCATCAGCAATTGCAAAAGGTACATTAAGAAGTCTTGCAAGTGTCTGAGCAAGGAGTGTTTTTCCTGTTCCTGTTGGTCCAACAATAAGTATATTACTTTTTGAAAGTTCAACATCTCCAGTAACTTCTCCAGATTTTATTCTCTTATAATGATTATAAACAGCAACAGAAAGAACTTTTTTTGCCTCATCTTGACCTATAACATATTCATCAAGAACAGCTTTTATTTCTTTTGGCTTAGGAATTTCAAATTCTTCATTTTCGCCTCTAAAATATTCTGGTTCTTCTTCTATTATATCTGCACAAAGCTCTATACATTCATCACATATATAAACATTAGGGCCTGCAATAAGTCTTCTTACTTGTTCCTGTGTTTTACCACAAAAAGAACATCTAAGCTGTTTTTTTTCTTCATTTCTCAAGGCTTTTTTCTCCTTTCTGAATAAAATTTATTAATACTGAGGTTTCTTTATAACCTCATCAATAATTCCGTATTTAACGGCCTCATCTGCTGTCATATAATTATCACGTTCTGTATCTCTGTCAACTTCTTCATAGCTTTTTCCTGTGTTTTCAGCAAGAATTTCATTTAACTGTTTTCTTGTTTTTAATATATTTTCAGCAGCAATTCTTATTTCAGTTTCCTGACCTCTTGCACCACCAGAAGGCTGATGTATCATAATAGTTGAATTTGGTAATGCAAAACGTTTACCTTTTGCACCACCAGCAAGAAGGAATGCTCCCATACTTGCAGCCATACCAAGACATATTGTAGATACATCAGGTTTAATATACTGCATTGTATCATATATAGCAAGACCTGCTGTAACAGAACCGCCAGGACTATTTATATAAAGACTTATATCTTTATCTGGGTCTTCAGCGGCAAGGAATAAAAGCTGTGCAACAACAAGACTTGCTGTAACATCATTTACTTCTTCTCCAAGAAATATTATTCTGTCTTTTAAAAGTCTTGAATATATATCATAAGAACGTTCTCCGCCTTTTGTTTGTTCAATAACATATGGTACTAAACTCACATATATCAGTCCTTTCCAAAATAAAATTTTTTATTTTAAAATATTTTGCAATGTTTTGTCAAAATACTTTATAAATCCAAAAACAGGGCGGTAAAACCCGCCCCGTTATAATTTAAAATTACTTAGATTACGCTTCAACCTCAACAGCATTTTCTTCAATGAATGTCATTGCTTTACGTACAAGGAGGTCTTTTTCAAGATTAGCTCTGTCTTCATCTCTAAAGATTTCAAGCATTTTTTCTGATGTAAGTCCCCATGATTCGCCAAGTTTACCGATTTCTTCGTCAACTTCTTCTTTTGAAAGAGCAAGGTTTTCAGTAGCAGCAACAGCTTCAAGAACAAGTCTTGCATCTACGCTCTTTTTAGCTGTATCTTTGAACTGTTCTCTTAAACCATCTCTTGTTGTTCCCATATATGTGCAGTATAAGTCAAGTGTAAGTCCACTTCTTCCAATATTCTGTTCAAAATCTCCAAGAAGCTGTTCTAATTTGTTATCATACATACATTCTGGAACGTCCATTGTAGCATTTGCAACAGCTTTATCAAGAAGGCTATCACTCATAACCTGTTTAGCTTTAGCTTCTTTATCAGCTATAAGTTTTTTATTTAAGTCAGCTTTGTATTCATCAAGTGTATCAAAATCTGAAACGTCCTGAGCAAGTTCATCATTAGCTTCTGGAAGTTCTTTAAATTTGATTTCTTTAACTTCAACAGCAAAAACAGCATCTTTACCTTTAAGTTCTTCTGAATGATATTCTTCTGGGAATTTAACATTTACATCAAATTTGTCACCTACATTGTGTCCAACAATCTGGTCTTCAAATGTATCAATAAATGTATGTGAACCTAAAGTAAGGTCATAAGCATCTGACTGTCCACCTTCAAAAGCAACACCATCAACTGTTCCAAGGTAGCTGATTGTTACAACGTCACCCATTTGAGCTGCTCTATCTGTTACAGTAACCATTCTTGAGTTCTGTTCCTGAACTTTTTTGATTTCAGCTTCAACTTCTTCAGCTGTAACTTCAACATTCTGTTTTTCAACTTCAAGACCTTTGTACTGTCCTAAAGTAACTTCAGGTTTTACATATACACCGATTTCGAAAGTAACACCTGTTTCTTTTCCAATTTCTTTAATATCTATTTCAGGTCTTGAAACAACATCAAGGTTAAGTTCTTTAATAACGCCTTCATATTCTTTATTTAAAATAAAGTTTACAGCTTCATCATAGAATACACCAACACCATACTGAGCTTCAATAATTTTTCTTGGAGCTTTACCTTTTCTAAATCCTGGAATTGAGATATTCTTTTTAGCTTTTTCGTAAGCATATTTAATACCTTCTTCAAGAGCCTCTGGGCTAGCCTGAAAAGTAAATTTAACTAAGTTATTTTCTTTACTTAAAACATTTGCGTTCATTTCTAAAAATTCCTCCTAAAAATTTATAAAAGTCTTAAAAAGGACTTATTTCTTTTGCATTGTAGAATACATATTGAACATTAAATCCACCATCTACGCAATCACAAAATATTATATCATACCAGTCAAATAAAATCCACATAAAAATGTTGATTTTACAACTTTTTTAGTATATTTCCCATTCAGTATCACATATAGTAGCATCAGTATTCCATTCTATAAAATCAATAACATTTTGTATTATTTTTTCTACCTGAACACTTTCAGAAGATACACAAGCAAATCCTATAACAATTATTTTATGAATATCCTGACAATCGACTTCAGCAACAGATATATTAAATTTATTTTTCATTTTTGAAACAAGGCTTTTTACAACCATTCTTTTTTCTTTAAGAGAGCTTACCCATTCAGCTCTTAATGTAACTTTGCACATACCTGTAAACATATTTACACCACCTTAAAAATTTCTTAAAAAAATATTAATTTAAGCATTTTTTAATCTTTCATTATTATAATAAAATAAAAACTAATTGAGAACATATAAGGAGGTTTTTATGGTAAAAAAATTAATAAAATTAATATGGATACCAATATTCGCCTTTATTATAATAACAGTAATTTCAATAGCAAAAAATCCTGTTGCATTAGCAAAAAACAGTTTTTCAGAAATATATTCAGTAAGCATAGAAATTAATAATGGCAATATTAACAGAAATTATATTTTTACAAATAAAGATGAAATTTCAAAACTTCTCGACATAGCAGACACCATAGAAGAAAGCGAAGAACCAACAGAAACAACAGCAGATATAAAATATACTGTATTTATGACTGACGATTCAGCATTACAATTTTCATATGACAATGTAGATAACTATTCTGAATATTTCAAATCATTTGTAAATGTATATTCCGACCTTACAAATTAAAAAATGCGTACAAAAAATTTGTACGCATTTTTTTATATTATAAAATCTATAAAAGTTTTTCCAAGTAACATTACAACAACAGTTATCATAACAGGTCGTATAAATTTTGAACCTTTTTTAACTGCAAGACCTGCACCTATATAATTTCCTGCAATATTACATATAGCAGCCGGAATTGCAATTTGATATATAACCATTCCAGAAAGCATAAAACTTACAAGAGCAGCTATATTTGATGAAAGATTAAGTATTTTTGTATTACCTGATGCAGTTTTTAAATCATATTTCATAAAAGCAGAAAAGAAAAATATGGCTATTGTACCTGTTCCAGGACCAATAAAACCATCATAAAAACCTACTGAAAGTCCTATAAGTCCAGCAATAACAACCGCCTTAATACCTTTTATAATATCTCCTTCAACCTGCCCTATATCTTTTTTTAATATAATAGCTATTGATATTATAGGAAGAACAATAACCATCATAGTTCTTAAAAATTCATCACTTAATCCAATAACAATATGAGCTGCAATACTTGAACCAACAATTGCACCAACAGCAGATATAATAGCTACTTTAACATCAATAGCTTTATTTGCCATAAATCTTGCAACAGAAAAAGAAGTTCCACAAGTAGAAGAAAACTTATTACACCCCATAACACAATGCATAGGCATTCCAGTTAATGTATAAGCAGGTATAGAAATAATTCCGCCACCACCTGCAATGGAATCTATAAGTCCGGCAATAAATACCATAATACATACAAATATCATCTGTCCTAAACTATACATGTCAACCCCCAAAATAATTTTATATATACAAAAACCGGATTTTGAAGTCAAAATCCGGTTTTAAAAAAGAAAAGCGCGAGACGGGATTCGAACCCGCGACCCTCGCCTTGGCAAGGCGATGCTCCACCACTGAGCCACTCGCGCATATTATATATATGAAGCGGGTGATGAGAATCGAACTCACGTGTTCAGCTTGGAAGGCTGACGTTCTACCATTGAACTACACCCGCATAATATTAAATTTAAAATGGTGCCCAGAACCGGAATCGAACCAGTGACACGAGGATTTTCAGTCCTCTGCTCTACCAACTGAGCTATCTGGGCAAATATACTGTTTACGAAGCAAGATTTTAAAAAATCATGCCCGAGACCGGAATCGAACCGGTACGGGTTTTACCCCGCAGGATTTTAAGTCCTGTGCGTCTGCCAGTTCCGCCACTCGGGCAAATGTTTTTATCAATCGTTTTTCGACTGCTTGTATATAATACCAAAGTAAAAACATTTTGTCAACACTTTTTTAAGAATTTTTTCAAAAAATTTTATCCTGTTTTTTTATAGTCCAAAAAATCAAACTAAAATTCAAATTCTTCAATCACATTTCCGTTTACATCAAGACCTTCAAATATCTTAATAGTATGTTCAAAAGCTCCTCCAATAGGAATAAAAAATATTCCACTTTCAGAAACCTCACCTGTAATATATTCATTATCACTTCCTTCTATATTACACCTAATAGTTTTTACATCTTTATTTTTTGAATATCCCCAAACAAAACTTTTATCATAGCTACCATAGGTATTAATCGTAACATATAGATTATATTCCATATCATTAAAAAGAATATTTTCACCATACCTTATATTTTTTGTTTCCCATAAAAAAAGCATTGTACGTTTAACTTCATTAAAATATATACCATAATCATTTTTACCAATCATAATGTATCTATCATCATCTAAACTATATTTTATAGGTATATCATATGAATATTCACAATTATTACCTTTTTCAGAAGCATAAAAAGCTTTTTCAGGAGTTATATATTTATCAAGCAATCTTAAATATGAAAAAGCAAGGGCAATTATAACAACACTATATACAACTATTTTTTTATTTCTGCTCATAATTCCTCCCCCTTTTTCATAGATATTTCAACAGTATATTTTCCATTACTATCATCATACTCAATTATAAATTTCTCTGCATCTTTGGGAAAGTTATCAATAGTATATTCATAGTATGAATAATATTTTCTATCAGGACTTAGTCTTCTAAAAGTATATTCATTATTATTTTCATCATATATTTTTAATATATCTCCATTAGTCAATTTTGTACCATATGAAAAAGGATTTTTAAATAATGAATATAATATTTTTATATCTCCGTTATCATATCTAACGATTTTATCAAAAAATATATATGTATTATCAACCTTTCTTTTTTCATCTATTTCTTGTATAAATTCAATCTTTTGACCATATTTCTCTACATTTTGATTTACAGTAACAAAATTATTTACTGATGAAAATATAAATATAAAAACAGTAGATATATTTAAAAATATAAGTAATACAGCAGAATATTTTAAAATTCTATATATCCAACCAATAAAAGGATTATGTTCTTTATTTAAAGCCTTTCCTATTTCCTCACTATCCCCCATATACTCAACAGTAAGTTTTATAGCTTCGTTCTCATCAATACCATCATTTAGAAGTTCATTATACAAATCCTCCATATGCTCCATAATTTCAGAATATATATATTTATGGTCATATTTGAATTTAACATAAGATAATATATCTTTTACATATTTTTCCCATTCAGGTGAACGCATGACCTCCACCTCCTACCACTAAATTTACTGAAGAAGTAAACTGTGACCATTGTTTCTTTTCTTTTTCAAGCTGTATTTTTCCTTCAAATGTTATTCTGTAATATTTTCTTACCTTTCCATTTTCTGTTTCAGAGCGATATGATTTAACAAAATCCTGATTTTCCATTCTATGTAATACAGGATATAAAGTACCTTCCTTAAACTGAAAAATGCTGTTACTTCTCTTTTCTATTTCCTTTATAATTTCATAACCATAATAGTCTTTTTCTTCAAGAAGAGATAAAATCATAAAAACTGTACTTCCACCAATAAGACCTTTATCCAATGCCATAATATTTCACCTCCAATAATAAATATTATACCTAGTTTATCTATGTATATATTATACCTTGATAATCTATGTATGTAAACAATAAAAAAGCACATAATTTTATATTATAGAAAACTATGTGCATAAAATATAAAATTAAGAAATAAAAAAACAGAGTATATACTCTGTTAAAAGTGGATGGGGAAGGATTCGAACCTTCGAAGCTATCGCAACAGATTTACAGTCTGCCCCCTTTGGCCACTCGGGAACCCATCCATATATGTACTGTGAAAGAAAAATAGTGTATAAAAATCAACCAAATCTCCATAGAAAGGAGGTGATCCAGCCGCACCTTCCGATACGGCTACCTTGTTACGACTTCACCCCAG
>CALWGF010000015.1 GCA_944379995.1 uncultured Clostridia bacterium | reverse complement strand
GGAGGCACTTTTAAGAGCAAAAAAGAAATAATGCACGGGGGTAGCCGTAGGCTAAGGAAATGTCTTCAGACATAGCTCTGGGAGTAGGGCTATGCCCGCATATGAAAAACCACCGGCTAGGCCGGTGGATATTTATTTTTTCTGAAGTTTTCTTTTGTTTCCGTCTTCGTCCATTATATATGTTTTTTCAAGTATACTTTCTCTAAAATTTTTTCTGAAGTTTTCAAGATATTTTTTTCTTAAAACTTCTCTTTCTTCAAATTCTTCAGGTGTAAGACCTTCTGTTTTTGCTTTTTTTGCAAGTTCATTTATTCTTTCAAGTACGCTTTCTCCCATTTTAACCTCCTTATATTAAATGAAAAGTATCTGACTTTCATCACAAAGCATATATGATTTAAAATTACTATCTTTATTTTTTTCTATATCCTTTTTAACCATTTTTCTGTAATTAAGTTTATCATCTCTTTCAAAAGGTATATGATATACTATTACATTTTTAGGCTTAATTATATTTTTTATAATACTATTACCTTTTGGGTTATTGAAAAATATAGGGTTTACAAAAACTGTATCAATATTTATACCTCTTAAAGGCTTTGAAAAATATTCTTCCACATAATCTGCATCAGATGTAAACAATATATTCCTATTGTCAAGAGTAAGCATAAAACAATAATTTTCTATATCAGCAAAATCATCTCCACCCATATGCATACAATTAAATGCTGTTATACCTTCAGTAGGTGTGAAAATTTGAAGAAAACATTTCCCAGTTTCTAATTTTAAATATTTATGGTCTATATTTTTTGACTCAATATATTTTTTAAAAGAAGCAAATTTATCTTTGCCGTCTAATGGAAGGAATATTTTTTTAATATTATTATTTTCTAAATAAAGCTGTGTATATTTAGGAGTAAAATGGTCTGGGTGATTGTGGCTAAAGAAAATATAATCTATATTTCTAAATATACTATTTTCTTCTGTCATAAGTTTAAGTGTATTATCTGAAAGTATACTGAAATAATGATTTTTCTCTTTATGTATACCGTCAAAAAGATATTTAACTCCTTTATATTCTACAAGAACTCCTGTATTTGCTGTAAGAATTATTTTTATTTTATTATTCAAATCATCACCACCTATAAAATACTTAAATTAATATACAAAAAAAATATATAAAAATCAAGTAAAAAAGCGGAAAGTTTATCTTTCCGCTTTTATTTTTATATATTTACTTTGCTTCTTTAAGTTCTATAAATTTTTTGATAAGTTCAACAGTATTATCTATACCAAGAAATCCGCTATCAACTGTAAGGTCATAGTTATCAAGATTACCCCATTTTCTACTAGAGTAAAAATTATAATAACTTGCACGTTTTTTATCTGTTTTCAAAACAAAATCTTCAGCTTTTCCACTTTCTATACCATAGTTTTCTATTGCACGTTTAACTCTTAATTTTAAATCAGCATGTATAAAAATATTTATTAAATTAGGGTAATCTTCAAGAGCATAATCACCACATCTACCAATAATAACACAAGGACCTTCATCTGCAATACTTCTTATTGCATCAAATTGTGCAAGGAATATTTTGTGGTTAAAAGGAAGACTGTCACCACCATAGCTTCCCATTACAAGTGAATATAATAAGCTACTTGTAGGTTTTTCGTCATTTGTTTGGAATAATTCTTCGCAGATACCACTTTTTTTTGCTGCTATATCAAGAAGTTCATTATCATAAAAAGGAATACCAAGTTGGTCTGCAAGTTTTTTACCTATTTCACGTCCACCACTACCATATTGTCTTCCGATTGTTATAATAGATTTTGTCATAAAAATCCCTCCAGTCACTACATTCTATTTTTAAAATAAGAATATAGTTTCATTTAAGAAATATTAATTTTATTTCCACTTTATTATAACATAGTGACATTTGAATGTAAAATTTTTTATTAATATTATTATATTTATATATTAATTATATATTTTTGTTGAAAATTATTAATTTTTTATTTTGAATACAATATATAAATATATGCAATTTTAAAATATTGTTTACTTTTTTTGATTGTATTTTATATATTTTAACTAATAATTGAAAAATATATAATATAGTGATATACTTATTCTATAAAAAATACATAGAAAGGAACTAATAAATGAACAAAACGTTAACTAACGCTTATAAGTTTGCTTTTGCTTATGCTATTTCTTTTGTTTTAATGGGGTTTATGCTTTCAAAACCAAAAGAAATTATAAATGGTTTTATAGAAATTTTTCGTGCTAATGATATACTTATAACAGATTATTTTTATATTGTAGGTATAGGACCAGCTCTTGTAAATGTAGGAATTGTAACATTTGTGACAGTTTTTATAATGTATATAAATAAAATTCCTTTAAATGGTGGAGGTATTCTGACTATTGGTCTTATGTCAGGATTTTCTTTTTTTGGGAAAAATATTTTTAATATGTGGTTCATTATACTTGGAACTTTTATATTTTGTATTATTAATAAAGAAAAATTTTCGAAATATGCTATAATAAGTCTTTTATCAACAGCACTTGCACCACTTATAAGTACTACGTTTTTTTATAATGGGGAAGTGACTTTTAAACATGTTATAACATCTGTTGTATGTGGTATAATAATAGGATTTATTATGCCTCTTTTGGCTGCCCATACAGATAAATTATTACATGGTTTAAGTCTTTATAATGGTGGCTTTGCTATCGGTCTTTTAGCACTTATAATGGTACCACTTCTTAAGTCATATGGATATGAATTTAATACAGTACTTAAATGGAGTACAGGATATAATATTCAAATTGGTATTGTATTGTATACAGTATGTGCTATTATTATTATATGTGGTATTTTAAAAGATAAAAAGAATGGGTGGAATAATTATAAAAATATACTTAAACGTCCGGGAAGTCCAACTCATGATTTTACAGTACTTGATGGTATGTCTGCGGTATTAATAAATATAGGAATTAATGGTATAATAGCTACAACATATATAATTGTTATAGGTGGTGACCTTAATGGACCTACAATAGGTGGTATACTTACAGTAATGGGATTTGGTGCTAAAGGAAAGCATGCAAAAAATATTATTCCTGTTATGTTAGGTATTGCTATTGGTGGTTTTACAAAACAATGGACACCAAATACACCAACAGCTCAACTTGCGGCTCTTTTTGGAACAACTCTTGCACCAGTTGCAGGAACATATGGTTTTATTGCAGGAGTGTTTGCAGGATTTGTACATTCTTCTGTTACACTTCATGCAGGACTTGGATATTCAGGGGTAAACCTTTATAATAATGGTTTTGCTGGTGGAATAGTTTCTATTGTTATGTTTCCTATATTATCAAAATATATAAAGCCTAATGTATATTCAGACCCTTCACCAAGCATGATGATGTCAGAACTTAAAGAAATAGATGATTTTTCAAAAATGGAAGCTGAATTGGCTAAGATAGAAAAAGAACTTTCAAATATTTAATAAATATATTAAAAATAATAATTATAAGGTTTACTATTTATAACTTTATTTATTTATACGGAGGTTAAAAATGTATAGAGATAAAGATAAAATACTTGAAAAAGCATATAGTAGATGTAAAGAAAGAAATCTTAATCCAAATAGAAAAATAGATAGAAGAACTCTATGTGAAAAAGAATTTGAAAATATACTTGAAAAAAAAGAATTCCTCTTAAGTAGTGCAAGACCATTTATGGAAAGAATATATAAATTTATGGAGGATAAAAGTTTTATGGTATCTCTTGCTGACGAAAATGCAAGAGTTATAGATGTTATAGGTGAAAGTAATATAGAAAACACTTGTGTAAGAAAAGGTATTGATTGGTCGGAAAGTAATGCTGGAGTAAATGCTATATCACTTGCACTTAATGAAGCTATTGCTATACAGGTAACAGGTGATGAACACTATTGTGATGAATTAAAGGTTTGGGGTTGTTCAGCAAGTCCAATATGGCTTAATGGTGTTGTTATAGGCGTTATAAGTATAACAGGACCTAAAGAAAAGGTTTATCCTCATACATTAGGTATGGTTGTTGCTGCTGCATATGCAATAGAAAATATACTTACTGTTAAAGAAAAAAATAATCAGCTTATTATAAAACAAAATTTTCAAGATGCCATTGTTGAAGCTGTAAATGATGGTATGATAATAGTTGATAAAAATGGTGTTATAACATATATGAATTCTGAAGCAGCTGATATATTATATGTAAACAGAAATACATCAATAGGAAAACATATGTGTGATATAGTAAGTTTTAATCCTATGATACTTGAAGTATTAAAAACAGGTATAGGATATGTTGATAAAGAACTTATTGTAAGAAATCCAACAGGGGCTATAATGCATTTACAAAAAACAGCATACCCTATAAAAGATGAAGAGGGAAATGTTGCTGGTGTTGTTGATACATTTAGAAGAATTAAAAAAGTTAAAAAAATGGTCAATGATATGGTTGGTAGTTATGCCAAATTTACTTTTGAAGATATAATTGGCAATGATTCTAATGAAAAATTTATTGAAACACTTAAAATGGCAAGAATAGCTTCACAAAGTACATCAAATGTTCTTATACAAGGAGAAAATGGAACAGGTAAAGAGCTTTTTGCAAATGCAATACACAATGCATCAACAAGAGCTGGTCAACCTTTTGTAACATTAAACTGTTCTGGTATACCAAGACAACTTTTAGAAGGAGAACTTTTTGGTGTTGAAAGAAAATATGGAATGGAAAACTTCATTGAAGGTCGTCCAGGAAAATTTGAACTTGCTAATGGAGGAACTCTTTTTATTAATGAAGTAAGTGAATTACCTTTAGACCTTCAAGTTAAACTTATGAAAGCTATACAAGATAAGCAAATAAGCCGTATTGGTGGAGAAAATTTATTTGATGTTAATGTAAGACTTATTTGTGCTACAAATAAAGATTTATCAGAATTATGCAGAGAGGGAAGTTTTAGACAAGATTTATATTATAGACTTGATGTTTTAAGTATTAAAACAACACCTTTAAGAGAACAAAAAGACAGTATTGATAAATTAGCTAAACATATTGTAAATAGAATGAATATAAAACTTGGTAAAGGTAATATTGAGATTGATGAAAGTGCTCTTAATATTCTTAGACAATATGATTGGCCGGGAAATGTAAGAGAACTTGAAAATGCATTGGAAAGAGCCGTTAATATATGTGAAGATAAAAAAATAACTGAAAGTCATATACCTAATTATATTAATGTCACTATAAAAGATGGTGATGCTTGTTCTAAATTAGGTTCAATGTCTGCAAATAATTATGAAACGCTTGAGAACTTAGAGAAAAAACATATAATAATGGTAACACGATATACAAAAGGAAATATTTCAAAAGCAGCAGATATACTTGGTGTAAGTAGAAATACTCTTTATAATAAACTTAAAAAATACGAAATAGAAATATAAAAAACAAGAAATGCCAGATATTAATAAAATATCTGGCATTTCTTGTTTTGTTTGGTTTTAGATTTGGTTTTTTATTTCATTATTGCATTTGCAATAACTTCGCCCATTTCAATTGTTCCTACTGCTTTCATACCTTCGCTCATTATATCAGGAGTTCTGTATCCAGCTTCAAGAACTTCTGTTACTGCATTTTCAATAGCTTCTGCTTCTTTATCAAGTTTGAATGAATATTTAAGCATCATTGCAGCTGAAAGTATTGCTGCAATAGGATTTGCTTTATTCTGTCCTGCAATATCAGGTGCAGAGCCATGTATAGGTTCGTACATTCCAAGTGTTCCTGCTCCCATACTTGCTGATGGTAAAAGACCAATAGAGCCTGTTATCATACTTGCTTCATCAGAAAGTATATCACCAAACATATTTGATGTTACAATTACATCAAACTGTTTTGGATTTCTTACAAGCTGCATTGCTGCATTATCAACATACATATGAGAAACTTTAACTTCTGGATAATCTTTTGACATTTCATCAACTGTTTTTCTCCAAAGTCTTGAGCTTTCAAGAACATTTGCTTTATCAACACTTACAAGGTTTTTATTTCTTTGCATTGCTACTTCAAAAGCGTTTTTTGCAATACGTTTTACTTCTGTTTCGCTATAAGCTTCTGTATCATATGCTTCTTCGCCATATTTACCTTGTCTGTATCCTCTGTCACCAAAGTATATACCACCTGTAAGCTCTCTTACTATCATTATATCAAGTCCGCCTTCAACTATTTCAGGTTTCAAAGGACAGGCATCAGCAAGAGCTTTATGCATTGTAGCTGGTCTTAAGTTTGTAAAAAGTCCAAGTCCTTCTCTAAGACCTAAAAGAGCTTTTTCAGGGCGATTTGCACCTTCAACATTATCCCATTTTGGTCCACCAACTGCACCAAGCATTACAGAGTCTGATTTTTTACACACTTCAAGTGTTTCTTCTGGAAGGCATTTTCCAAATTCATCAATGGCACAACCACCAGCTTTAACATATGTAAAATTAAATTTATGATTAAATTTTTCTCCGATTTTTTCAAGTACTTTTACAGCTTCGCCTGTAACTTCAGGACCAATACCGTCACCAGCAACAACTGCTATATTAAATTCTGCCATGTATTACACCTCTTTATTAGTCACCGATTTTTTTCTTTGTATATTCAACAAGACCATCATTTTCCATTATTTTTTGTATAAATGGAGGGAATGCCTGTGCTTGATATGTTTTGTTTTTTGTTATATTTGTAATTATACCTGTTGTAAAGTCAATTGAAACTTCATTTCCTTCTTCAATATCTTCTGATGCTTCATCACATTCAAGTATTGGAAGACCAATATTAATTGCATTTCTATAAAAAATTCTTGCGAATGTTGAAGCTATTACACAGCTTACTCCAGCACATTTTATTGCAAGAGGTGCATGTTCACGAGATGAACCACAACCGAAATTTTTCTTTGCAACTATAATATCACCTTTTTGAACTTTATTTACAAAGTCAGCATCTATATCAATCATACAATATTTTGCAAGTTCTTCACCTGTTGAAACATTAAGGTATCTTGCAGGTATTATAACATCTGTATCAACATTGTCACCGTATTTAAAAACTCTTCCTTTTGCTTCCATTATTCAATTACCTCCAATTTATCAGGGTCTGTTATTTTTCCTGTAATTGCAGATGCGGCTGCAACAGCAGGGCTTGCAAGATAAACTTCACTTTCAACGTGTCCCATACGTCCAACAAAGTTTCTGTTTGTTGTAGAAACACATCTTTCACCTTTTGCAAGTATACCCATATGTCCACCAAGACAAGGTCCACAAGTTGGTGTTGAGAATATTGCTCCGGCTTTAATTATATCTTCAACATATCCAGCTTTTATACAATCAAGATAAATCTGCTGTGTTGCAGGTATAACTATTGTTCTTACACCTTTTGCAACATGTCTTCCTCTTAATATATCAGCAGCTATTTTCATATCTTCAAAACGTCCATTTGTACAAGAACCTATTACAACTTGGTCGATTTTTATATCTCCAGCTTCATCAACTGTTTTTGTGTTTTCAGGAAGATGAGGGAATGCAACAGTAGGTCTTAATGTACTTAAATCTATTGTATATTCTGCTTCATATTCAGCATCTTCATCAGCTTCAAAAACTTTATAATCTTTATTTGAATGTTCTTTTACATATTCTATTGTAAGGTCATCAACAGGGAAAATACCGTTTTTTGCACCAGCTTCAATAGCCATATTTGCTATTGTAAATCTTCCGTCCATTGATATTTCTTTAATTCCTTCACCAACAAATTCCATTGATTTATATAATGCACCATCAACACCTATAAGACCTATAATATGAAGTATTACATCTTTACCACTTACATTTTTAGGCATTTTTCCAACAATATTAAATTTTATTGCAGAAGGAACTTTAAACCAAGCTTCTCCTGTTGCCATACCGATTGCCATGTCTGTACTTCCTATACCTGTTGAGAAAGCACCTAAAGCACCATATGTACAAGTATGAGAGTCAGCACCGATTATTACATCTCCAGGTACAACAATTCCTTTTTCAGGAAGAAGAGCGTGTTCAATACCCATTTCACCAACATCAAAGAAATTTTTGATATCTTTATCAAAAGCAAATTCACGGCTACATTTACATTGTTCTGCTGCTTTAATATCTTTATTTGGTGTAAAGTGGTCAAGTACAATTACAACTTTTTCTTTATCAAAAACATCTTTTGCACCTGTTTTTTTAAATTCAGGTATTGCAACAGCTGTTGTTATATCATTTCCCATTACTATATCAAGTTTTGCCTGTATAAGCTCTCCGGCTTTAACACTTTCAAGACCTGCTGCATGAGCAAGTATTTTTTGTGTCATTGTCATTCCCATTTTTTATTCCTCCTCTGTATTTTCCATATCTCTAAGCATTTTATTTACTGTACTTACAACGGCACGAAGTGAAGATTTACTTACGCTGCTTGATGTACCAGCACCATAATATCTTTTTCCATTTTCTCCTCGTGTTTCAATGTATGATATAGCTCTGGCTTTTGTACCAAGTTCCATTGAATGTCCACGATAATCAATAATATCAATATGTATTTTAAGGAAATCTTCAACTGCACGACAGAATGCAGAAACAACACCATTTCCTTCTCCTGTAATGAAGTGTTTTTCTCCTTTATAAAGTATTTCTGCTTCAATATTTACTATATCCCAATCAGCATCAACAGTTGTTGAACGATATGTTGTAAGCTGGAATGGTGTTCTTATATCAACATATTCTTGTTTGAATATTTCATAAATCTTTTCAGGACTTATTTCAGATTGCATTTCATCAGAAACATGTGTTACAACAGCTCCAACATCTTTCTGGAATGATTTTGGCATATGAAGTCCATAGTTTTGTTCAAGTATAAATGTAACACCACCTTTACCAGACTGGCTATTTATACGAATAATAGGGTCATATGTTCTTCCAACATCAACAGGGTCAATAGGAAGATATGGAACTTCCCATCTGTCTGGGTGTTTTTTCATAGCTTCCATACCTTTTCTTATAGCATCTTGATGAGAACCAGAGAATGCTGTATAAACAAGTTCACCAGCATAAGGATGTCTTGGGTGTACATTCATTCTTGTTGAACTTTCATATATTTCTATAAGGTCACTTATATTACTGAAATCAAGTTTAGGGTCAATTCCTTGTGTAAAAAGGTTCATACCAACATTCATAATGTCACAGTTACCTGTTCTTTCACCATTTCCGAAAAGTGTTCCCTCAACTCTGTCTGCTCCTGCCATCATTGCAAGTTCTGTTGCAGCAACAGCTGTACCTCTATCATTATGAGCATGAATACTTACTATTACATTTTCTCTGTTTTTAAGGTTTCTGCACATATATTCAATTTGGTCTGCGTAAAGATTTGGTGTACCCATTTCAACAGTTGAAGGAAGATTTATTATAACCTTCTTTTCTGGAGTAGGTTGCCATATATCTATTACTGCATTACAAATTTCTGCTGCAAAATCCATTTCTGTACCTGTAAAACTTTCAGGTGAATATTCAAAAGTAAAATCTGTTTCTGGATATTTAGCAGCCATTTCTTTAACAAGTTTTGCACCATATACAGCAAGTTCTATTGTTTGCTCTTTACTGTTACCAAAAACAACATCTCTTTGAAGTGTTGATGTTGAGTTATAAAGATGAACAACAGCTTTTTTAACACCTTTTAATGCTTCAAATGTTCTTTCTATAATATGTCCTCTTGATTGTGTAAGAACTTGAACTGTTACATCTTCTGGAATAAGTCTATTTTCGATAAGTTCTCTTGTAAATTCATATTCTGTATCAGATGCGGCAGGAAAGCCGATTTCTATTTCTTTAAATCCTGTTTTTACAAGGAAGTTGAAAAAATTAAGCTTCTGATTAAGACCCATAGGATTTTCAAGAGCTTGATTTCCGTCTCTAAGGTCAACGCTACACCATATAGGTGCTTTTTCAATTTTTTTGTTTGGCCAAGTTCTATCTTTTAAATCAACTGTTTCATATGGTCTGTATTTCTGATAGTTTTTCATATTAAAAATCTTCCTTTCACTTTTAATTTCCCCAAAATTAAAGTTAAAAAAAACCTTTCATCTCTTTTTATAGAGATGAAAGGTTATAAATCTTCCACGGTACCACTCTTATTTATTCCTAAAAAGGAATACACTCAATAGATACTTGATAAAAATCGCATATCCTGTTCCTTTAACGGTGAACCTCCGTCATAGCCTATAATTTACTTTCAGCCTGCCACTCCAAGGCGAGTTCAAAACATTTTGGAATACTGTCTTGCACCAAACGACAGCTCTCTGAAATCCTTTATGAATTTACTATTCCTTTTCACAGTGTTTTTCATATAATTACAGTAGTTAATTTATCATACTTATTGGAATGTGTCAATAAAATAAGAGTTATTTTTTTGTTAAAAATGCATAATTTACATTACTATAAAAGTATACTGATTTAGTAAACCGATATACTTATTCATTTTATATAAAGTTTTTTGTTTATAACTGTTACAGCTATAACATACCATATTATACCCATTATTATTGAATAAATAAGAGAGTATATATTATATGAATTAAATGATGATAATAGACTGCTTGAAGCCTCTACAAGACTATTTACACTATATGCGTTTTCTAATATTTTACCAAAAGAAAATTCTACTACTATGCTTTCTATTTGTGATATTACAAAATATATAACCACTCCAAATATAATTTTATATCTTTCAAATTTGCTTATATTTGATATTGATATTATTGAATATATTTTTATTATTTCTGTTATTATTGAAATTACAACTACAATACCAAAAATTATAAGTGTTAACATTATATTTAATGATTTTTCGCTTCCATAGTATTTTATAAGATTTAAAATATCAGAAAAATTTATACCACTACTTATAAAGAAAAAACAAACACAAATTATTCCACATATTATAGTAAAAATACCCATTATAACTGATGAAGTTATTTTTGAAAGTACAATTTCCCAAGGTTTAACAGGTAATGTATTAATAAGATAGCCTTCACTACCATAAATACTTTTTGCGTATCTATTAAATATTGTATAGAAATAAACTACTATTGCACCTATTATTATAAATGATGTTGTCACTCCCATTATACCCACTAAAATATTATTAGGTTCAATATTATCCAATATCATAAGGGTTAAACCACAAGCTAAAATCATAACAATATCTATTATAAGTATTGATTTATATATTGATTTTAAATCATATTTTAAAAGTTTAAAGAACATTATTTATACACCTCCCTGAAAAGTTTATCAATAGACGTTCCTTTTTCATCTCTTATAACATCAACATATTCATTTAAAACTATATTGCCATCTTTTATAAATACAGCTTTATCAAATATTCTTTCAACGTCATGTATAAGATGAGTGGAAAGTAGAATTGAGCTTTTTTCGTTATAATTTTTTATTATTGTATCAAGTATATAATCTCTTGAGGCAGGGTCTACACCTCCAAGAGGTTCATCAAGAAGATAAAGACGAGCTTCTCTTGACATTACCATTATAAGTTGTAATTTCTCTTGCATACCTTTTGACATAGTGCCTATTCTTTGTGTTTCTGAAAGAGAAAGTTCTTTTAACATGCTTTTTGCTTTATCTGCATTAAAATCAGTATAAAAATCACTAAATATTGAAATGGCATCTTCTGCTGTTGTATTTTTATTAAAATATGTTTTTTCTGGTAAATAAGATACTATTGATTTTGTATATACTCCTACATTTTCTCCACCTATTTTTACATCTCCAGAATATTCTTTTAAAAGTCCAGCCATTATTTTTATAAGTGTTGTTTTTCCGCTTCCGTTTGTACCAAAAAGCCCTACAATTTGACCTTCTGTGATATTAAAATTTATATTTTTAAGAACTTCTTTTTTATTATAATTTTTTGATAAATTTTTAATTTCAACTATATTTGGAATATTATTGTTCACCCCTATTCATTGTTTTAATTTTTTCAATAATCTCTTTTTCCTCAAAACCTATTTTTTTCATATAATTTAAAAACTTTATAATTTCTTCTTCTGCAAGATTATTTTTTAATTCCATAATAATGCCCCCATCATTTGTTATATATCGCCCTGATGTTCTTTCTGCAAAAACAAGATTTTCACGTTCCAGTTCTGAAAAAGCTCTTTGTATTGTATTTGGGTTTACACCAAACTCCTGTGCAAGTTCTCTTACTGAAGGAAGTTTGTCACCTGTATTTAATTTACCAGAAACTATCATTAATTTTATTTCATTCATTATTTGAATATAAATAGGTAAATTGTCATCAAATTTCATATAATACCACCTCCTATAATAAATTGTATTAATATCTTAATACAATAATACAAATATAAATTTAATATGTCAATAAACTTAAGAAATTTGAAATAAGTTTGTACTGTACTTTTATAAAAACATTTTTGTTATTTATTGACATAATTGTAATGTCTAATATAATGATAACTTGTATTTATAAAAAATAATAAAAATAAGGAGAATATATAATGACTGATTATGAAAAAATAAATCAAAAAGGTTATCTTCAAAAAATGATATGGCCAATATTTATTGAGCTTATACTTCAAATGCTTGTAGGAAATATTGACCAGATAATGGTAGGAAAATATTCTGCTAATTCGGTAGGTGCTATTGCTAATGCAAATCAAATTATGAATTTGCTTATAATTATATTTAGTGTTATATGTACCGCTACAACAATAATTGTTTCATTATATTTGGGGGCAGGTAATAAGAAAAAGGTTGAGCAAACATATACTCTTTCTGTATTTGTAAACTTTATATTCAGTCTGATAATAAGTATTATATTTTTTGTTTTTGGTAGAGAAATTCTTGAATGGCTTAAAGTGCCTTCTGATATTATAGGTGAAACTGAAAGTTATATTAAAATTATAGGAAGTTGTATGTTTTTACAATCTACATACCTTACTTTTGGTGCAATATTAAGAAGTAATACACTTATGAAATATAGTATGATAGTTTCAATAATTGTTAATCTTATAAATATTGGTGGAAACTTTATACTTATAAATGGATTTGGTAGTATACCTGCTCTTGGTGTTGCTGGTGCTGCTATTTCAAGTAATATAAGCCGTTTTATAGGTGTAATTGTAATATATATAATATTCAGAAAGAAAATAGGTGCAAAATTAAGACTTTCTCATATTCACCCATTTCCTTTTGATGAATTTAAAAAACTTATGGGTATAGGTATACCTTCAGGAGGAGAGTCACTTTCATATAATCTTTCTCAGATAGTTATTCAAAGAATGATAAATATATTAGGCTCTGCTGTAATATCAACAAAAGCATATGCAAGTATATTTGCTAATTTTTCATATGTTTATGGTATGGCTGTTTCACAAGCAGGACAAATAATGGTAGGCTATCTTATAGGTGCTGATGATACTGAAAATACAGAAAAAAGAGTTTGGCAAACTTTAAAAATAGCTATGATTACTGCTCTTGTAATATCTGTTATTATATATTTTATAAGTGATTATTGTTTTGGATTTTTTACTGATAATACAGAAATTATAGAATTAGGTAAAAAAATTATGTTTATAGATATATTCCTTGAACTTGGTCGTGCTTGTAATATGATATTTGTAAGAGCATTAAGTGCTGCTGGAGATATAAAGTTTCCTATTACAGTAGGTATAATAAATGTATGGCTTGTTGCTGTTTTGGGAGGTTTTATATTATCTGAAGTATTTAATCTTGGACTTATAGGTATATGGATAGCTATGATGATTGATGAGTGTATAAGAGGTATAATATTTATATTCAGATGGCGAAGTGGAATTTGGAAAAACAAAAAAATAATATAAGACTTAATTAATAATATTATACATTTATCTTAAGTAAATGTTACTTTATTGACAAGTTTATCATATTAAAAGTATAATTATAACATTAAAAATTTAATTAACATAACTTATGGAGGTGAAAAAATAAAATGACAAATAATACTGTTATAGATATTACATTATTTGGCGAATTTAGTATTAATAATGCTAATAAAGAGTTTAATAAGTTTATAAATCACAGTAAAAAAATGCGTATGTTTGTCGAGTATCTAATAATTAATAGAGAACGACCTGTTCCTTTTTCAGAAATTATAGAAAATTTATGGGGTACGGATAAAACTGAAAAATCAGCAGGAGCTTTAAAAACAATGCTTTGTCGTTTTAGGAATTCAGTTGAAAGTTATAATATATGGGAGCTTGATAATATTATAGTTACAAAAAGAGGGTGTTATCAATTAAATCCAAATCTTTTATATAATATTGATGCTGAGAATTTTGAGATTGCCTGTATAGAAGCTGAAAGATATTTTGATGAACCTGAAAAATGTCTTAATATATATAAAGAAGCTGCAAGGATATATAAAGGTGACCTTCTTCCTAAAACAGGTGATGAGAAATGGTTAGTTCCTAAAAAAAATTATTATAAAAATATGTTTTTTACAGCTATGAGAAATGCTGTATATTTATTAAAACAAAATAATGATTATGAGGAAATAATTAAGGTATGTACAAAAGTTTTGAATATTGATATTTATGATGAACATTTTAATTATGAACTTCTTAATACTTATATAGAACTTGGAAAATATGAAGAAGCATTAAGACACTATAATTATATAACAAAACTTTATTATTCAAAGCTTGGAGTTCATATTGATGAAGAAATAAGAAATCTTTACGGAAAAATTATATCTATACAGAAAAAACAAGAAAGTGATATAGACGCAATTCAAAAAACACTTAATGAAGAAAGTTTTGAAAAAGGTGCTTTCATATGTGAATATGGTATATTTAAAGAAATATATCATTTGGAAGCAAGATGTCTTGAACGTTCTGGAGGAACAATATTTATACAACTTATAAATATTGAAAGTGAAGGACATAGAGCTATTAAATCAGAAAAACTTGATAAAATAGTTAATGACGTAATAAATGTGACATCAAAAGTTCTTAGAAAAGGTGATGTTATTTCAAGATATAGTCCAAATCAAATAATACTTCTTCTTCCTATGGTAAATGTAGAAGATGGTAGCATTATTATGGATAGAATTAAGAAAACATATAAAAAAGAATATCCAAAGTCTAATATTGAAATGAACTATGATATAAGAGCCGTAGAGCCTTATATTACTGAATAAATTGAGAGGTTGAAATATAATGCTTATATCAATGAGTACGGGAATGCCATATGATATATCAATGTATACAGTTTGTGTTGATAGTTATGATAACCAAAATATTAAAGGTAGTTTTATAAATAATTATTACAGTGAAGAAATTTTATATAATTCTACTGTTGAACTATTGTTTAAAATGGAAGATTTAATGAATAAAATAGGAAGTCCTAAAAAATATGAAAAAGACAGAAGTTTTATTTGTGATGAAAAAGAAAATGATATTAATAACGAACTGCCTATAAATAGGTTTAAACAATCAAATGGTTTTAATGAGTATAATAAAAAAGGTAAAGTAGCCACATTTTATATAAAAGTAAGATTTAGACAAAATTCATCTTGGCAAGGAAGTATAACTTGGTTTGAAGGTGGAAAGACAAAAGATTTTAGAAGTGTTTTTGAACTTTTGAAAATAATGAATAGCGTGTTTTAATATAATAACGGCTTTTATAGGCCGTTATTTTTTATGGAGGGAATTATGGATAATTTTATATTTAGTCTTAATGCAACAGTTCCTATATTTATAATAATATTTATTGGATATTTTTTAAGATACAAAGGACTTGTTAATGATAATTTTGTTAATATAGGTAATAAAATAGGATATATAGTTTTTTTACCTACATTATTGTTTAAGGACATATCTGAAACAGATGTAAAAAGCAATTTTGATATTAAATTTATATTATTTTGTGTATTAGCTACTGTTATAAGTATTGCTGTAATATGGATACTTTCTGAAATATTTATGAAGGACAAAAAATCAATAGGAAGCTTTGTTCAGGGAAGTTTTAGAGGAAGTGCAGCTGTTTTGGGTATTGCTTTTGTACAAAATATGTATGGTAGTTCTGGTATGGCTCCTATGATGGTTTTAGGAGCTGTACCATTATATAATATTTTTTCTGTAATTATACTTACAATAAAATCAGAAAATAGTTTAAACAGTAAAAATCTTTATAAAGAGTCTTTTATAAATATACTTAAAAACCCTATAATATGGGGTATTGTTATAGGACTTCTTTTTTCACTTTTAGAAATAAAATTACCTATTATGATTAATAAAGCTGTTGAAAGTGTTGCTTCTTTGGCAACACCATTTGCACTTATAATACTTGGTGCAGGTTTTGAAGGTAAAAAGGCACTTTCAAAAATAAAACCTACACTTGTTGCAACGGCTTTAAAACTTTTAATAATACCAGCAGTTTTTATTCCTGTTGCTGTTTATATGGGATTTAGAAATCAAGAGATGATAGCAATACTTATTATGCTTGGAGCACCGTCAACTGTAAGTTGCTATGTTATGGCGAAAAATCTTGGTAATGACCATGTTCTTTCTTCAAGTATAGTTGTTGCTTCAACATTTTTATCTTCTTTTAGTATTACCATGTGGATATTTATATTAAAAACTATGGGTTATCTTTAAACAAAAAAAGAGCTGTATTTTTGTACAGTTCTTTTTTATTTGTAATAAATGAGTAATTGTAAATAATAAATAAATATGATATATTGATAATAGATATATCGAGTATTGATATAATATAAAGAGGTGGATTATTATGGCAAGAGAACAGCTTCAAACTCTTTCAGAACCTATGTATTATATACTTCTTTCTTTGATAGAACCAAGACATGGGTATGATATTATGACAAAGGTTTCAGAGCTTTCAAAAGGAAGAGTTGTAGTTGGTGCAGGAACTTTATATACATTACTTTCAAGATTTGAGAAAGAAGAAATAATATATCTTTATGCTGAAGAAAAAAGAAGAAAAATATATTTAATTACCCAAAAAGGTATGAATATGCTTAAAGATGAATATATAAGACTTAAAAATATGGTTGCTGACGGAGATTTTTTATTTAAAAAGTAAGAGGTGAGTACTATGAAAAAAATATATTTTGGTGGTTTTTCTTCCATAGAATATAAATTAGTTGAGTTATATCTTAATGAATTAAGCTCCAATGGTTTTTATATGGAAAAAGTCAAATTTGGTATAGGATATTTTTTAGAGTGTGAAAAAGATAAATATATATATTGTACTGATGTTATTTTTAATATAAAAGATATAGATGATTATAAAAATTTTTATGAGGATATAGGCTGGAATTTTGTTTGTTCTATTGGGAATATACAAGTTTTTAGAAGTGAAAAAGAAAAAAATCTTCCGCCTATACATACAGATAAAAATATTGAAAAAGATTTAATAAAAACATCAATTAAAAATAATTTAATAAGTTTTATTACAATTATTATAATTGCTATTTTAACATTTATAAATATGGATTATACAACTATTCTTGAAAATATAGGTTTAGCAAGTCTTATTATAGTTTTATTTGGTATATTTAATTCCATATTTATAAATATATATGAATATAGGGAATATAAATATATTTGTAAAATAATAGATAATAAAGAATATAGTAAAAACTTTAAAAATATGGTTACAGTAAAAAGATATTTGAAAATACTTTATATTTTAATTATTTTTATAGCTATAACATTATTTTTGTCAGATATATTTAATGGAAGTACAGTAGCTTTAGTTATGATAATTTTTATTGCCTATATGTTTATTGGAGGCTTTATATTATCTGTTATAAAATCAAATTCTAAAAACAAAATAAAATTTATAATATTTTCTATAATTTTTATAATAGGAGGAATGGCAATAACACCTTTTGCTATAATGACTATGAGTAGTCTTAATTTTAATAAAAGTGAAAATATTATTATGGCTGAAGGTGGGAGATATGCGAAATGTAGTGATATATTTAATAATGCCACAGTAAAAAATAGCAGATATAGTGAAAAAAGCAGTATACTTGTACCTAAAAGTTTTGATTATTATGAAATATCAAAAGATGATGATGTTGTTATATCTGTAAGGACAGAATATTTTATGGGGATAAATAATAGTATAGCTGTTTATATTTTTAATGGATATGTGGATAATTTAAAACAAAAAAATGATAATAGACAATATGAAAATATATATAAACTTGAAAAAACAGATTTATTTAATTGTGATAAAGCTATTATTATAGATGATGAAACAGTTATACTACTTAAAAATAATGAAGTTTTTGTTATAGAACTTGAAGGAGATATAACATCTCCTGAAAATATAAATATTTGTGAAAAAATAATTGAATAATATGTAATAAAAATAAGCCTTCCTGAAATATTATATATAAAAAGCAGGGAGGCATTTTTTTATGTTTTTGGTTTTTAATTTAAAAAAAGTTATGAAAAAGGCTGTTATTTATAGTGTATCAGCATTATTTATATATATGGGTTTTGAATATATTAAAAGTATTAAAACTATAAAAACTATGTCAGATAAAAAATACTATATTGCAATAGTTGTAGATGACTTTGGATATTCGGGAGAAGGTACAGATGATATGATAAATTTACCTATAAAGCTTACAGGTGCAGTTATGCCTTTTTCAAAATCATCAAAAGAAGATGCCGAAAAACTTATAAATGCAGGAAAAGAAACAATTATACATATGCCTATGGAAAGTCTTACAGGTAAAAAAAGTTGGGTTGGGGATAAAGGTGTTTTTTTAAATATGAGTGATGAAGAGATTAAAACAGTAGTTGATGAGGCTTTTGATATTGTAAATGGTGCAAGTGGTATGAATAATCATATGGGTTCTGCTATTATGGAAGATAAAAGGGCACTTTCAGCAGTTTTGGATTGTGTAAAAGATAAAGGAGTTTTATTTCTTGATAGTGTGACAACAGCAAATTCAAAGGCTTATGAAATTTGTTCTAAAAAAGGAATACCTCTTTTAAAAAGAGATGTTTTTCTTGATAGTACAGATGATATAAATAAAATAAAAGAAAATTTACTTAAGGCTGAAAAGGTAGCTAATGAAAAAGGATATGCTATTGCAATAGGTCATGTTGGTCCTGACGGTGGAAATGTTACTGTTAATGGAATAAAACAGCTTTATACTGAAATGGAAAGTAGAGGAGTTGAGTTTGTTACACTTACTGAACTTTTAGAAATAATAAAATAAATGGAATAATATTCTTTTTTATGAATAAAAATAAAAAAAGAAACAATATTTTGTATACATAAAGCATATATGTGTTTATAAGTTATCAACATTATACACAGATTTATCCACAGAAAAACAATATGTTGTGTGTATAATAATGTTGTCATACAATATTAAGTTTTGTTGAAAAATTAAGTATATAAATATATTTATCAACAAGTGTGTATATAAATACCATATTTTGTTGATAACTTATGAACAGATGGGTATAAAATTTAAAAAAAACGGGGACGGCTACGCCGTCCCATTATTTTTTGATTTCAAATATTCATTCACAGCTTCAAGATAATTAATAGTACCATTTTTTAAATCTAATATATACTTTTGTTGAAATGCATTATAAGGAATAGATTTTTTTCCGCCTGCCTGTGCCTGCTCCCAATATTTTTTTAATACTTCAAAAGGTAAAAAATATATTTCATTTATTTTTGAAAAATTAACTAAAAGAAATGCAACTCCACGCTGTTTTATGAAATCCTCCATAAATTCCATTTGATGAGAGTGTATATTTTGAAGAGGTAAATGTTTTTGTGCTGTTTCTTTTGCATCAAAACAAATAGGTATACCTTGCACCGCACCAATATAGTCTACTGTACTTTGTTTTTCAAAATATGCTAATGTTATTGTGTGTTTTTTATTATCAACTTCTATTGGTGTTATTGGTGTAGGTATTTTTTGTATAAGTGCTATATTTTTTTGTCTATATATTTCATTTGAAAAATTTATAAGGTCTTCAAATCCGCTTCCTCTAAGTCCTCTCGAATTCCAATATCCCAAAATATTCACTCCTTTCAGCATTAAAGTATATCATAAAAAATACTTTTTTAAAGGTTTATACGTATTTTATTTCATATATGTTTTATGATTATTTTTTTCAGGACATAATATATAATATTTGGTATAATATCTCATATTAAAATATAGGGGAGGTTTATATATGCTAAAAAAATCAGTTGTAGAAAATACAATATCAGCAGCACTTTCCACAGGTGGAAATTTTGCTGAAATATTTATGGAAGATACAAAAAGAAATAGTATTTCAATGGTAAATGGAAAAGTTGAAAAGGCTTTTTCTGGTATAGATTATGGTGTTGGAATACGAATTTTTAATGGTACAAATGCCATTTATGCTTTTACAAATGATACAAGTGAAAAAAGTCTTATTGAAACTGCTAAAAGTGCAGCAGCAGTAATTAAAAATGGTAATGGTGACGGAAAAGTTATGGATTTTACAAAAAAAATATTTGATAATCGTCATCAAATAAAAATAATGCCTGAAACCATTGATAAAAAAAGAAAAGCTGAAATACTTAGAACTTCATCAAATGCAGCATTTTGTTATAGTGATGTAATATCTCAAACACGTTCAAGTTATGCTGATGTTTGTAAAGATGTTTTTATAGCTAATTCCGAAGGACTTTGGGTAACAGATAGAAGAGTAAGAACTCGTTTTTCAATAGAAGCGGTAGCCTCCTCAGAATATGAAAAACAAAGCGGAAGATTTAGTCCCGGAGGTTCTGTGGGATTTGAACTTTTTGATACAATAGATGTTGAAGAATTAGGAAAAGAAGCTGCAAAAACTGCTGTTACTATGTTAAATGCAAAAAATTGTCCTTCTGGTAAAATGCCTGTTGTAATAGATAATGGTTTTGGTGGTGTTATATTCCATGAGGCTTGTGGTCATGGGCTTGAGGCAACTTCTGTTGCAAGAAATGCATCTGTTTTTGCCGGAAAACTTGGTGAAAAAATAGCTTCTGATGTTGTTACTGCAATAGATGATGGTACAATTCCAAATGGTTGGGGTTCTGGTAATATTGATGACGAAGGTAACTTCTGTCAAAGAAATATACTTATAGAAAATGGTATTTTGAAATCATATCTTATAGATAAACTTAATGGTATTAAAATGGGTATGAATTCAACAGGCTCCGGAAGACGTGAAAGTTATCGTTTTGCACCAACATCTCGTATGACAAATACATTTATAGCAGCAGGAAAAAGTACTCCAGAAGAAATAATTTCAAATACTGAATATGGTCTTTATGCAAAACAAATGGGTGGTGGTTCTGTTGACCCTGCCACAGGCTCTTTTAATTTTGCAGTACTTGAAGGATATATAATAATAAATGGTAAAATTTGTGAACCTGTAAGAGGTGCAACACTTATAGGTAAAGGCTCTGAAATACTTACAAAAATAGATATGGTTGGAAATAATCTTTCTCGTGCACAAGGTATGTGTGGAAGTATAAGTGGTTCAATACCTACTGATGTAGGTCAGCCAATGATTAGAGTAAGTGAAATAACAGTAGGCGGAAGAGGTGAATAATATGGATTTTTCAGAACTTAGAATAAAAGTAAAACAAGAAGCTGAAAAACTTGGTTTTACAGATTGGGAAATAACTTTTTCAGGCTCTCAAGGTACTGAACTTATGGTTAGATGTGGTGATGTTGACCATTTTGAAAACAGTACTCAAAGAGGTATTGCTTTTAGAGGAAATATAAATGGTAAAACAGGATATTCTTATTCTGAAAAAATAGATGATGATGCAGTTAAATATCTTGTTAAAGAAGCTATGGAAAATGCGGAACTTATTGAAGATGAACCAGAAATATTTTTTGAAGGTAGCGAAAGTTATCCAGATGTAAAAGGTTTTTATGAGGATATAGAAGCTATTACTCCTAAACAACTTATTGAAAATGCTGTTAATATGGAAAAAGGACTTCTTAACTCATCTGAATATATTAAATCATCAGACTATTGTTTATGTGGAAAAAGTAGTAGTGAAAGTTGTATGGCTAACAGTAAAGGTCTTAATCTTTCATTTAAACAAAACATGGCTCTTGGTTATGTAAGCGGAATTGGTGAAAATAATGGTGATATAAAAACAGGTGGAAAATATTGGTATGGTACTAATATTAATGATTTTTCACCAGAAGAACTAGGCAAAAAAGCAGGAGAAAAAATAGTTGTTCAGTTTGGTGCAAAGTCTATTCCTTCAGGAGATATTAATGTTGTTTTTGAAAATGAAGCTATGAGTGATTTACTTGCTACATTTTCAGGAGTTTTCTTTGCAGAAAATGCACAAAAAGGTTTTTCATTACTTCAAGGTAAAACAGGAGAAGTTATAGGCTCTGATATACTTACAATTAAAGATGATGGAATATGTGAAAAAAGTGGATATTCAATACCTTTTGATAGTGAAGGTGTTGCTGTAAAAAATAAAAATGTTATAGAAAATGGTGTACTTAAAACACTTCTTTATAATATTAAATCTGCAACAAAAGATAATACACAGTCAACAGGAAACGGTTTTAAGGCAGGTATAAAATCTCCTGTTATCACTACTTGTACAAATTTCTATATTGAAGAAGGGAATATGTCAAAAAGCGAGCTTTTAAAAACTGTTGAAAATGGAATTATAATTAATGATGTTGCTGGTTTACATGCAGGGGCAAATATAATTTCAGGTGACTTTTCACTTTCAGCAGAAGGATTTTTAATAGAAAATGGTGAAATAACAAAGCCTGTTGAACAGATTACTGTTGCTGGAAATTTTTATGATATACTTAAAAATGTAAAGGCTTTAGCTAATGATACAAAATTTAGTATGCCAAGTGGTATGGGTGTATTTGGTTCACCTTCTGTATTTGTTGGAAAAATGTCTGTTTCAGGTATGTAATATGGATAAGGGATATTTTAAATCACCTATTGGTTATATTTATATTGAAGGTGAAAAAGGATATATAACAAAAATACAATTTTGTGATGAATATATTGAAATTGAAAGTCCTGATTATATAAATGAATGTAAAAAACAACTTTTAGAATATTTTAATGGTGAAAGAAAAGTATTCGATTTAAAATTAAATCCTAAAGGAACAGAATTTCAAAAAAAGATATGGAATGAACTTATTAAAATACCATATGGTGAAACAAAAAGTTATAGTGAAATAGCTAAAAATATAGGAAATCCAAAAGCTTGTAGAGCTGTGGGAAATGCTAATAATAAAAATCCTATTGGTATATGTATACCTTGTCATAGAGTTATTGGCAAAAATGGAAGTCTTACAGGATATGCTGGCGGAATTGATAAAAAAGAATATTTACTTAATATTGAAAAGATTTAAAAAAAATCGGGCATATGCCCGATTTTTTATTTATAGATTTATAAATTTTTCAATATCTCTTTTTATTATTTCAAGAGATGAAAGCCAAAATTCAATATTTGATATGTCTATTCCTACACTTAAAGCAACAGTTTTAATATCACCTTTTCCTGTTTTACTTAAAAGTTCTTTATATGTTTCTGGGAAAGTTTCAGGTGATTTTTCATAAAGTGCATAAAGTCCTTTTGCAAGAAGAAGTCCAAAAGCATATGGGAAATTGTAATAATTATAAGCTGCATCATAGTAGTGAGGTTTGCAAACCCACATATATTTATGCATATAATCACTATCAAGACCTTTTCCGTATGTTTTATTTTGAGCATCTATCATAATATTACATAATTCATTTACAGAAAGAGGCTCGTTTTTTCTTTTTTCAAAAACAGTATCTTCAAATATAAATCTACTTAATATATCAACTATTACTTGTGAATTATCTTGTAAATCAGACTCTAATATCATAAGTGCTGTTTCTTTGTCTGCATTTAAAAGTGCTGAATTTTTTACTATTGTTTCACAAAATGTTGATGCTGTTTCTGCAATAGGCATAGGATAGTCACTATTTAAAAATGTTTCATTATCAAGACATTGACCATGATAGCCATGTCCAAGCTCATGGGCAAGTGTTATTACATCACTAAAACTACCTGTAAAGTTTGTAAGTATACGACTTTCTTTTATACTGTGTATATTATCACAGAATGCTCCTCCTCGTTTTCCTTCTTTTGGATATACATCTATCCAATGATTTTTATATGCTTTTTCTGCATATTCTCCAAGGTCTTTTGAAAATTTACTAAAGTTTTTAATAACAAAATCCATAGCTTCTTCATATGTGAATGTAGCATCTGTTTTTCCTATTGGTGCAAAAAGGTCATAAAATGGTAATCCTTTTTTATGCCCTAAAATTTCTGCTTTTTTTATAAAATATTTTTCAAACCAAGGCAGATATTCTTTCATAGCTTCTATCATTGAATTAAGTGTTTCTATATCAATTCCAGAATTTTTTACAGTCATTTCAAGAGGTGATGTATATCCTCTTAATTCACATTCTGTTATTACTTGTCCTTTTATTGAATTAAGGCAAGAGGCAGAAACTTGTGCTATTTTTTCATATGATTTTATTTCATTTTCATACGCTGTTTTTCTTTTTTTAGTATCTGCTGAATATGCAATATTTCTTGCTTCTGCAAGAGGTATGGTTTTTCCTTCAAATTCAACAGTATGATTTGATGTTATTGTATCCCATAATTTTTCCCAAGATGATGAACCAGTTGTTTTGAATTTTGATATTATATCTTCTTCATTTTCTGAAAGTGTGTGTTTTGCATTATCAAGTATGTTTTTAAGAAAATATTTATGTTCTTTTATTAATTCAGACTTTTCACATAATTCATCAATATTTTTTACTGAAGTATAAAACCATTTTGTAAACTTAGTTTCGGGAATAGCTGTTTTTGTAAATATGTTTTCTATTAAATCAATACTTTTTAATGCTTTTTCATTTGATGAGTCTGTTGCAAGTGTAAGATTAGCAAAACTTGAAAGTTTTATTGCTATATCTCCAAATTCATTTTGTATGTTTATATATTTTTCTATGGTTTCAATTATATTTTCATTATTAAGTTGGTTTTCTGTAAATTCTGTAAGCTCTTTTATTTTTTCTTTAATGTAGTTAATATCATTATTAAAATTTGTATCATCAAACCCTTTATATAAATTACTTAAATCCCATTCATATATAGTATTCATAAAATTCAACTCCCTTTTGTATAATTATAATATTATATTATTATACCAATTCTTTGCATATTTTAAAAATACACTTCTGTTTATTTATATTTACAATAATGTTGTATAAAATATATGTTTAACTTTAGAATATTTTATATTATATAAGTGTAAAATTTGTTAATAATAAACAGTTATATGGCATAAAGTGTTAATAAGTATGTACTGGAAAAATTTATGTGTATAAAGTATAATGAAATTATAAAGTTTTATAAGGAAGAAGGGTACATATGAAAAACAACTGGAAAATAGAAACACAGGCTGTACAGGGGGCATATGAAGCAGGAAACGCAGAAGCGAGAGTTCTTCCTCTTTACCAAAGTACAACTTATAGATATGATACATGTGAGGAACTTGCTAGTGTATTTGACCTTGAACAAGATACACCTATGTATACAAGACTTGCAAATCCTACAACAGATGCTTTTGAAAAGAAAATTGCTATGATGGAAGGCGGAGTTGGGGCTCTTGCAACATCAAGCGGTATGGCTGCAACATCTATTGCTGTACTTAATATACTTAAATCAGGTGACCATATTCTTGCTGCAAGTACAATATATGGTGGTTCATTTACTCTTTTTACAACAACATTTAAAGATTTGGGAATAGAAGTTACAATGTTTGACCCTGATATTGAAAAAGACGAAATTATTAAACTTGCAAAACCTAATACAAAACTTATTTTTGGCGAAACAATAGGAAATCCTCTTGTTAATATACTTGATTTTGAAAAATTTGCTGCTGTTGCAAAAGAACTTGATATTCCTTTTATGGTTGATAATACATTTGCAACACCTGTTCTTTGTAAACCATTAGAGCTTGGTGCTAATATTGTTATTCATTCAACATCAAAATATATTGATGGACATGCTTCTTGTCTTGGAGGAATTATTGTTGATGGCGGAAACTTTAATTGGGATAATGGTAAATTCCCTTGTCTTGTTGAACCAGATGAAAGCTATCATGGTGTAAGCTATGTTAAAAACTTCGGTGCTTCTGCATTTATTGTAAAAGCAAGAGCAAATGTAATGAGAAATATGGGTATGACTCCAAGCCCATTTAATTCATATCTTACAAATTTGGGCTGCGAAACACTTCATCTTAGAATGGAAAGACATTGTGAAAATGCTATGAAAATGGCAGAATATCTTAAAAATCATGAAATGTGTTCTTGGGTAAAATATCCGGGACTTGAAGATGATAAATATCATAACCTTGCAAAAAAATATCTTCCTAAAGGTGTAAGTGGCGTTCTTACTTTTGGTGTAAAAGGTGGACGTGATGCCGGAAGAAAATTTATAAATGCACTTAAAATGGTTGCTCTTGTTACACATGTTTCTGATGTTAGAAGTTGTGTATTACAGCCAGCAAGTACAACTCATAGACAGCTTTCCGATGAAGAACTTATAAGCTGTGGTGTTTCACCAGATATGATAAGATTTTCTGTTGGAATAGAAAATGTTGATGATATTATTGCTGATTTTGAACAAGCTTTTGAATGTGCTAAATAATTGTATTAATTGAGAAGGTGTATTACTAACAGAAAGGGGTGAAGCTGCTTTTGCAGCGTAATTATGATTACAACAACAAGTGTGACTGAACTTTTAAAAATTGTTAATGTAGAACACAGTGACCCTCACCATGTACTTGGTATGCATGAAATTAATGAAGGTGAAAATGGTGTTATCATTTCCGTAAGAGAATTTATACCACAGGCTAAATCTATATTTGTTATTGATGCAGAAGATGAAACAAAAAAATATGAAATGATAAAAATTCATGAAGATGGATTTTTTGAAGTAATTATACCTGATAGAGATAAGTGGTTTAAATATTATATATCTGTTACAGATTTTGAAGGAAATGAATGGGAAACATATGACACATATAGTTTTGCTCCTACTGTAAGTGAGTATGATAGATACCTTTTTAATGCAGGTAATCATTATAAAATATATGAAAAACTTGGTGCACATATAAAAGAAGTAGATGGTATTTTAGGTGTATCATTTGCTGTTTGGGCACCAAATGCAAAAAGTGTAAGTATTATTGGAGATTTTAACAGTTGGGACGAAAGAAGAAATCAGATGAGAATGCTTGGAGAGTCTGGTATATGGGAAATGTTTATTCCAGGACTTCAAGAAGGGGATAAATACAAATATTATGTTAAATCACAAAATAATGATACTTGCCTTAAATCTGACCCTTATGGTTTTTATAGTGAATTAAGACCTGCTACTGCCTCTATTGTATTTGATATAAATAAATATGAATGGAATGATGAAGACTGGATTACTAAACGTGAAACAACAGACGTTTATAATAGTCCTATGAATATATATGAAGTTCATCTTGGTTCTTGGATGAGAGTTCCGGAAGAAAAAAACCGTTCTCTTACATATTTAGAAGCAGCAGAAAAACTTGTTAAATATGTTAAAGAAATGGGATATACACATATAGAACTTCTTCCTATTGAAGAACACCCATTTGATGGAAGCTGGGGTTATCAAGTAACAGGATACTATGCTCCTACAAGTAGATATGGAAATCCAAGAGAATTTAAACAATTTATTGATGTATGCCATAAAAATGGTATAGGTGTATTCCTTGACTGGGTTCCTGCACATTTCCCTAAAGATGCTCATGGTCTTGCTAAATTTGATGGTACAGCTCTTTATGAACATGCTGACCCTAGAAAAGGTGAACACCCTGAATGGGGAACACTCATATTTAATTATGGAAGAAATGAAGTAAGAAACTTCCTTATAGCTAATGCTATTTATTGGATTGAAGAATATCATCTTGACGGTTTACGTGTTGATGCTGTTGCTTCTATGCTCTATCTTGATTATGGTAAGAGTGGCGGACAGTGGATACCTAATGAAAGAGGTGGCAGAGAAAACCTTGAAGCAGAAGAATTCCTTAAACATATGAACTCTGTTATAACAGGTGCTCACCCAGGTGTAATGATGATTGCTGAAGAAAGTACATCTTGGGCAGGAGTTACAACACCTGCACAATATGGTGGTCTTGGTTTTACAATGAAATGGAATATGGGTTGGATGAATGACTTCCTTACTTATCTTAAAAAAGATTGTATTTATAGAAAATATCATCAAAATAATATTACATTCAGCCTTGTTTATGCATATACAGAAAACTTTGTGCTTGTACTTTCACATGACGAAGTTGTTCATATGAAAGGTTCTATGGCTACAAAAATGCCTGGTGACCTTTGGCAGAAATTTGCAAACCTTAGAACAGCATATGGTTATATGTATGGACACCCAGGAAAAATGCTTAACTTTATGGGTAATGAATTTGGTCAATTCTCTGAATGGAGTGAAGCAAGAAGCCTTGATTGGCACCTTCTTGAATATGAACACCATAAAAAACTTCAGGATTATATTAAAGACCTTAATAAATTCTATATCGAAAATCCTGCTATGTGGGAAAAAGATTTTGATTATACAGGCTTTGAATGGATAGAATGTGATGATGCTGATAGAAGTGTTCTTTCATTTGTAAGAAAAGGTAAAAAACCAGAAGAAGAACTTCTCTTTGTATGCAACTTTACACCAGAAACATATTTTGATTTTAGAGTTGGTGTTACTGTTTCTGGAACATATAAAGAAGTATTTAACAGTGATGAAGAAAAATATGGTGGTAGTGGTGTTGTAAATCGTAAAGAAATAAATAGTGAAAGAATAGATTGGAATAGACGCCAAAACAGTATAGGAATAAAAGTTCCACCACTTGGAATTGCTGTGTTTAAAAGAACAAAAATAAATAATATGGATATGTATCATTAAAAAACTTTTGCAGCTTAAAGAATTTTTATTATTGACGTTCATTGTTTTTTTGTGTATAATTCTATAATGTGTGGTGAGAGGTATATTCTTCTTTCCGCCAACGAATCTCGCACCTGGAGGGAGGGAAATTCATGTCAGAGGTAAAAGTAAAAGAAAATGAATCCTTAGATAGTGCTCTTCGCCGCTTTAAAAGAAGCTGTGCAAAAGATGGTATTATGGGAGAAGTTCGCAAAAGAGAACATTACGACAAACCTAGCGTAAAACGCAAAAAGAAATCAGAAGCTGCAAGAAAACGTAAATTCAGATAATTTATAATTGCAGGAGATGACCATTATGTCTTTAAAAGAAAGACTTTTGCAGGATATGAAAGACGCTATGAAAGCTAAGGATACTGTTAAAAAAAATACGGTGCAACTTATACGTTCAGGCGTACTTCAGATTGAAAAAGATAATAAAATTGAATTAGATGACGAAGGTGTTCTCGATGTTATAGCTAAAGAGCTTAAAAAACGTCGCGATTCTTTACCTGAGTTTGAAAAAAGCGGACGAACTGATTTAATAGAAAATCTCAACAAAGAAATTGATGTACTGTTGGGATACCTTCCAGAGCAGTTGACTGAAGAAGAAATTCAAGTTATTGTTGAAGAAACTATAAAAGAAGTCCAAGCGGAATCCATGAAAGATATGGGTAAAGTTATGGGTGCGGTTACACCTAAGGTGAAAGGTCGTGCTGATAACAAAATCGTTAGTGGATACGTTAAAAAATTATTACAAAAATAAAGAATTTTTAGGGTACAGATTAATTTCTGTACCCTTTTTTCATGTCCTTATAAGCATTATATAGATTATTTTGCATATTATTTTATATAAGGTATATTTAAAGGAGGTACCCTTTTGGGATTTGATATAAAAAGAAATTTTACCGAAACATTAAAACTTCCAAGAGAAGTTATACTTGATTTACCTCTTATATCTGTTACAGGCAGAGAAGAGCTTATTATAGAAAATTTTAAGGGAATACTTGAATATAGCGATGAAAGAATACGTATAAATACTAAAAGTGGTATTATAAAAATAATAGGCAAAAATCTTCTTTTGGGACAGGTAACATCTGAATGTTTAAGCATAAAAGGAACTTTGTATTCAATAGAATTTATTTCTTAGGGAAGGCAGGGGGAATTTATGTTTTTGGCATTATGGAATTATTTACAAGGATATGTTATTATAAAAGTGTACGGTTTTTCTACTGAAAGATTTATAAATATGGCTTCATATAGAGGAATTCATATATGGGATATGAATATAGAAGAAGGTTGTGTTTATATAAAAGTATCTCTTTCTGATTTTAAAATGCTTAAAGAATGTGCAAAGAAAACAGGTTGTAAATTTGAAATTATTAAAAGATATGGTTTTCCATTTTTTGTGAATAGATATAGAAAAAGAAAAATACTTGCACTTGGTATTCCTTTGTTTATTGTATGTATATATATATTATCATCTTTTTTATGGAAAATAGATATTTATGGAAATGATAGAGTAAGTAAAACAGATATACTTAAAATGTTAGATGATAATGGTATTTCAGCAGGTGTTTTAAAATTTAATATTGATACTAAAGAAACAGCAAAAAAAATTATAGAAGAATTTCCAGACATTTCTTGGGCATCTGTAAGTATTAATGGTACAGAGCTTATTGTAAAAGTTTCTGAAACAATAGAAAAAACAACAATAGAAGACAATACTCCAAGTGATATTATATCATCTAAAGATGGAATAATAGAAGGTATAGCAGTATCTTCTGGAACACCTATTGTAAAAATAGGTGATGTTGTTTATGAAGATGATACTCTTGTAAGTGGTGAAATAATATTAAAAGATGGTGAAGAAGAAGTCGGAAAAGAATATACTGCATCAAAAGCCCAAGTTTTTGCAAAAGTTTGGTATGAATTTTATAATGAAGTACCTCTTGTATATAATGAAAATATATATACAGGTGATAATAAAACAGATATATATATAACATTAAATGGTGTTATGTTTAATATTATAACTCCTAAAATAGAATATGAAAATTATGATACACAATTAGTATATGAAAAAAATTTTTCTTTAGGAGATTATATACTACCTTTTTCCATTGTTAAAAATACATATAATGAATATAATGTTGTTAAAAAACAAAGAACTGAGGAAGAAGCTAAATTATTAACTGAATATAAAATAGAAGAAAAAATTATGGAAGAAACTGTTGATTGTAATATTATTGATAAAGAAACAGAATATATATTGAAAGATAATATTCTTTACTCAAAAACTATTGTTACTGCTATTGAAAGAATTGATAAACAAGTTAAAAGGAGTGATTATGGAATTGGAGCAAATTGAAAGAATTGTTGAAATAAGAAATGAAAATATATCAAATGTATTTGGAGAGTTTGATAAAAATATTAAAAAACTTGAAAAAGAATATGATGTAAAAATAGTAAATAGAGGCGAAGGTATAAAAGTTGTTGGAGAAAAAATACCTTGTCTTAAAGCTGCTAATGTTCTTTTGGCACTTAATCATATTGCTGAAAAAGGTGAAGTTATAGGTGACCAAAATGTGGAATATTTTATGCAGAGTGCAGAGGAAGAATTTTCTCAGGTTGAAAAAATATATGATGATGCAATATGTCTTACTGTAAACGGTCGTCCTGTAAAACCAAAAACTCTTGGACAGAAAAAATATATTGACCTTATACGTGAAAATACTATTGTTTTTGGTATTGGACCAGCCGGTACAGGTAAAACATATCTTGCTATGGCAATGGCTATAACTGCATTTAAAAATAATGAAGTTAATAGGATTATTCTTACACGTCCTGCAATAGAAGCAGGAGAGAAACTTGGTTTTCTTCCTGGAGATTTACAACAAAAAGTTGACCCTTATTTAAGACCTCTTTATGATGCACTTTATGAAATAATGGGTGCTGAAAAGTTTATGCAAAATATGGAGAAAGGTCTTATTGAGGTTGCACCTCTTGCTTATATGAGAGGTCGTACTCTTGATAATGCTTTTATTGTTCTTGATGAGGCTCAAAACACAACTCCAGAACAGATGAAAATGTTTCTTACAAGAATAGGTTATGGTTCAAAAGCTGTTATAACAGGTGACCTTACACAGATTGACCTTGCAGAAGGTAAAAAATCAGGTCTTATTGATGCAGCTAAAATATTATCCGGTGTTGAAGACATAGGTATGATTACACTTACAAATAGAGATGTTGTAAGACACCCACTTGTACAAAAAATTATAAATGCTTATGAAAAATATGAAAATAAGAGGCGAAAGTGATTAAATGAATTTTTCTGAAAATTTTAGCAAAAAAGCGATGTTAATACTTAATACAGTACTTATGGTTGCTGCTATTATTATTACATTATTATCAATAACAACAGGTTCTTATGTACAAGAAAAAGAAAATGTTCAGGTAGGTTCTATTGCTACTAAGAAATATATTTCACCTGCTGATACTGTTGATACTATTGCAACAGAAAAACTGAAAGAGAAGGCACGAGAGAGTGTTAGTCCACTATATAAACATAATCCGGAAGTTGAGGAGCAAAGTATACAATCAGTATCTGAATATTTTTATGAGCTTGATGAAATGCTTAAAAAATATGATGAGGGTGAAAGTATTGATAATCTTTTAAAATTAACAAGTTTTAAATTGCCAGTTGCTCTTTCATATACTCAATATGTTACATATAACTCACTTAGTGCACAAGAAAGAGAAGATTTTATAAATGATATAAAATATGTAATGCAATATGTATATGACCAAGGTGTTACTGATGATACAAAAGAAAAAGCTAATGAACTTGCTGCTGAAAGAATAAATTCTCTTGATTGGGATAAAAACCTTAAAGATATGGCAATTACAATAACATCTGGTGCTATAACTCCTAATCTTGTTTTAGATGAAGAAAGTATGGAGGCGGCAAGAGAAAAAAAAGCATCAGAAGTATCTGATGTTATTATAAAGAAAAATCAGAAAATAGTTGATGAAGGCGAAGTTATAACACAAGAAATATATGATAAACTTGTTATTTTAAATCTTATAGATAATGAAGCTGTAAATAATTTTATACCTTTAGCAGGAAGTATTATTATTACATTATTGATTTTTTCTTGTGTTGCTATTTATTTTATAAGTCAAAGAAAATATGCTGTATATCATACTAATGAAATGCTTATGCTTTTCTTTATATATGTAATTACTGTTATAATACTTAGATTTACTGCTAATATGAGTAATTTTTCTATTATACCAACTGTTATATTTGCTATGCTTATTTCTATACTTATAGATACTAAAGTTGCAGTTATATTCAATATGTTTTTAAGTATAATAGGAACATTTATATTTAATGGAGATATGCAGTATGCATTATATTTTGTAATTACAGGTACATTTGCTGCACTTTTTATGCAATATACAGATAAGAGAAATAGAATAATAATTGTTGCAGTTGGTGTTGCTTTAATAAATTTTATAACACGTTTTGCATTGGGATTATTTTTTCAAAATGGGTTTAATAATAGTATTTTGACAGATAGTATTACATCAGCTATTGTTGGTGTTGTTTCGCTTATTATAACTATTGGTAGTTTGCCATTATGGGAAGCTGTTTTTGAAGCTAATACTACAATAAAACTTCTTGAACTTGCAAATCCTAATAATGAACTTTTAAGACGACTTATGATTGAAGCACCGGGGACTTATCATCATTCTCTTATGGTGGCAAATCTTGCTGAAAGAGCTGCTCTTGATATTGGTGCAAATGCAACACTTGCAAGAGTTGGTGCTTATTATCATGATATAGGTAAACTTAAATATCCTTTATATTTTAGTGAAAACCAAATGGGAGAAAACCCACATGACAATCTTGAACCTCATAGTAGTGCAAAAATTATAATACAGCATGTTAAGGCGGGTATTGAACTTGCTAATGAAAAAAGACTTCCTAAGTCTATAAAAAGTATTATAAAAGAACATCAAGGGACAACCCTTGTAAAATTCTTTTATGTAAAGGCTATTAAACAGTATTCTGATGAAGGTGTTGACGAGCTTGATTTTAGATATAAAGGTCCTATACCTCAAAGTAGAGAGTCTGCAATAGTAATGCTTGCTGATACTGTTGAAGCTGCTGTAAGAAGTATACTTAAAGGTGGAAATGATATTGGAGCAGCAGAAAAAATTATTAAAACTCTTATAAAGGACAAGTTTGATGATGGTCAGCTTAATGAAAGTGACCTTAAAATAAAAGACCTTGATATTATAAAAAATTCTTTTGTTAAGGTTTTTGAAGGTATGTATCATGACAGAGTAGCTTATCCTAAAACAGAGGAAATTAAAAAAGCTGATGAATATAATAAAAAATTACATGAGAAAAAGGAAAAAGAGAAAGAGGAAAATAAATGACAGTTCTTTTTGATAATAGATATGAAGGTGAATTTGATAATGAGTTTTTTTCTATGATTGAAAAAGTTGCTCTTATAAGCCTTCAGTATGAAGAATTTGATACAGATTGTGAAATAAGTATTTCTTTTGTTGATAATGAAGAAATAAAAGATATAAATAAAAGATTTAGAGGAATTAATTCTGCAACAGATGTATTAAGTTTTCCTCAGCTTAAATTTGAAGAAGATGAAATTGCAGAAGTAAATGAAAATGATGAAATTATACTTGGGGATATTATAATATCTGTTGAAAGAGCTAAGGAACAGGCTGTTGAATATGGTCATTCTTTAAGACGAGAAATAGCTTTCTTAACTGCTCATAGTATGCTTCATCTTCTTAGCTATGACCATATGGTTAAAGAAGAAGAAGAAGTCATGTTTGCAAAACAGAAAGAAATTCTTAATATTGCAGATATACCACGAGTATAAATTATAAATAATTATAAATAACTATAAATTTGTAGGAGGGGATTTTTTTGGATAATAGAGAACTTATTGAAAAAGCAAAAAAAGCTATGGAAAATTCCTATTCACCATATTCTAATTTTAAGGTAGGTGCTTGTTTATTATGTTCTGATGGAACTATATTTACAGGTTGTAATATTGAAAACGGAAGTTATGGTGCTACAAATTGTGCTGAAAGAACTGCTATTTTTAAAGCTGTTTCAGAAGGTAAAAGGGATTTTTCTAAAATAGCAATAGTTAGCAGTAGTGGTGATTTAACATTCCCTTGTGGAATATGTCTTCAAGTTATGGCTGAATTTATGATTGACAAAGAAGTAATACTTGAGGATAATAACGGAGATATAAAAATATTTAAGGTAAAAGAGCTTTTGCCATTTGCCTTTAATCTTTGAAAATAGAAGGTGATTTTTTGCCGGAAAAAAGCTGGGAAATACTTGAAGGTGCTTGCTATTATTGTAAAAAATGCAGGCTTTGGGAAACACGTAAAAATGTTGTTATTGGTGTAGGCAATAAAAATGCAGATATAATGTTTATAGGAGAAGGTCCGGGGGAACAAGAAGATTTGCAGGGCATACCTTTTGTAGGCCCTGCCGGACAACTTCTTGATAAAATGCTTAATGCTATAAATCTTACAAGAGATGATGTTTATATTGCTAATATTGTTAAATGTAGACCGCCGGGAAATAGAGACCCTCATGATGATGAGCAAAATGCTTGTCTTAATTATTTAAGGTATCAGCTTATGCTTGTTAAACCTAAAATAATTGTGTGTCTTGGTAGGATTGCAGCACAAGCTATAATATCACCGGATTTTAAAATAACTCGTCAAAGAGGTACTTGGATTGATAGAAAAGGTTATAAAATAACAGCTACATATCACCCTTCGGCACTTCTTCGTGACGAAACTAAAAAACGTCCTGCTTGGGAGGATTTTAAAAGTATTAGAAAAATGTTAGATAGTATATAATAATTAATTTAAGGAGAGAATATTTTGGCAAAAAAATTTTATTCAGGATTTGTTTCACTTGTAGGAAAACCTAATGTAGGAAAATCTACTTTAATGAATTGTCTTATAGGTGAAAAAATTGCTATTATTTCAAATAAACCTCAAACAACAAGAAATAAAATAACAAGTATACTTACAAAAGATGATTATCAGGTTGTTTTTATTGATACTCCGGGTATACATAAACCAAAATCAAAACTTGGTAATTATATGGTTAAATCAGCAGAAACAAGCCTTAATGAAGTTGATGTTGTACTTATGCTTGTTGAACCTAGTGAAAAAGTTTGGGAAATGGACAACTATGTTATAGAAAAACTTAAAAATGTAAAAACTCCTGTTGTACTTGTTATAAATAAAGTTGATACTGTTGAAAAAGAAGTTCTTTTAAAAGTAATTGACACATATAGAGGTCTTTATAATTTTACAGAGATTGTTCCTGTATCTGCTCTTAAAGGCGAAAATACAGAAACACTTCTTTCTGTAATTAAAAAATATCTTCCAGAAGGTCCACAATATTTCCCTTCTGATATGGTTACTGACCAGCCAGAAAGACAAATTGCTTCTGAAATTATAAGAGAAAAAGCATTAAGACTTTTACAAGATGAAATACCTCATGGTATTGCTGTTGAAATAACATCAATGAAAAAAAGACAGGATAAAAATCTTGTTGATGTACAAGCAACTATATACTGTGAAAGAGATTCTCACAAAGGAATTATAATAGGTAAACAAGGTTCTATGCTTAAAAAAATAGGTACTTATGCAAGACAAGATATTGAAAACCTTCTTGGTTCACCTATTAATCTTCAGCTTTGGATAAAAGTTAAAAAAGACTGGAGAGACAGTGATTTCTTACTTAAAAATTTCGGATACGACTCAAAAAATATTTAAAAAATTTTTAATAGAATATAAATCCGTTATCGGGAAAACATATAAATATATAATTAAGTTTATATGAAAGAGGTGCGGTATATGGATTTATTATGGAATATGTTTGAGAAAAGTGGAAATGTTGAGATTTATCTAAAATATAAGGCTAGAGAGAAAAATGATTTTGAAAGCCTTAATAAAAGTGGTTTAGAGTCAGCCGGTTTTGGTGAAAACAAGGTTATGAACATATTTTAATTTTTTGGCGGATTTTTTCCGCCTATTTTTACATAATGGAAGTGGTTTTATGGCAATAGATAAAGTACGTGGAATAGTTCTTAAAGAAATGAATAAGGGAGAAACAAGTAAAAATCTTATTGTACTTGCAAAAGGTATTGGTAAAATATTTATGTCTGCAAAGGGTGCAAGAAAGTCTAAAAGCCATCTTATGGCATCAAGTCAAATATTTTCATATTGCGATTTTGTGGCATATGAAAATAAAAATTTCTATAATATAAACCAAGCTGAAATAATAGATAATTTCTATAATATACGTACAGATATAGTTAAACTTGCATATGCCTCTTACATTATGGAACTTACTGAAAAAACTTGTCCTGAAAATATGGAATGTGATAATATTATGCTTCTTATATTAAAAACACTTTATGTTATGTCTAAAACTGATATAAACCCTAAACTTGCTTCTGTTATATTTGAAATAAAATATATGTCTTTTATGGGATTTATGCCAGAAACAGAAAATTGTGTTTTTTGTGGAAATGACAAAGGACTTTTATATTTTTCAAAATATGAAGGTGGAGTAATGTGTGAAGAATGTAAAAGAAAAGGTATTGATGGACAGTTTATATCAGGTGGAACTCTTTCTGCTATAAAATATATACTTATTAATGATATTCATAAAATATTTTCTTTTAGAGTTTCTGATGAAGTGCTTTTTGAAATGTCTAGTATATCAAGAGATTATATATCATCTCATATAAATATGCATTTTAAAACACTTGATTTTGCCGAAAGCCTTTAGGGGGTTGACAAATTTTAATTCATTTGGTAGATTTATAATCAAATAAATAAACTGCATTGATGAAAAGTAGTAATATCGGGAGTACTTTAAGAGAGCTGACGGTTGGTGTAAGTCAGTAGTTGAATGATATGAAGGCGTTTCGGAGTGGTATTTTAAGAGAGGGCATAATATATATTATGTCAAAAAGGGTGGAACCGCGGAAGTTTATAGGCTTTCGTCCCTTACAATATTATTTGTTGTAGGGGATTGAAAGCTTTTTTTAATTCCCGAAAATATATATTTGGAGGTTATTAATAATGGAAAAAACAATGGAAAAAGTTGTAGCACTTGCAAAAGCAAGAGGTTTTGTATATCCTGGCTCTGAAATTTATGGAGGTCTTGCTAATACTTGGGATTATGGTCCAATTGGTGTTGAACTTAAAAATAATGTTAAAAAAGCTTGGTGGAAAAAATTTGTTCAGGAAAGCCCTTATAATGTAGGTGTTGACTGTGCTATACTTATGAACCCTATGGCTTGGGTTGCCTCAGGTCATGTTGGAGGATTTAGTGACCCTCTTATGGACTGTAAAGAATGTAAAGAAAGATTTCGTGCTGATAAAATGATTGAAGATTTTATGGCTGAAAAAGGTATGGAAGCTGAAGCTGTTGACGGTTGGGGAAATGAAAAAATGAAACAGTTCATTGATGATAATAATGTTACTTGCCCTAGCTGTGGTGCTCATAACTTTACAGATATTAGACAGTTTAACCTTATGTTTAAAACATTTCAGGGTGTTACTGAAGATGCTAAAAATACAGTTTATCTTCGTCCTGAAACTGCACAGGGTATATTTGTAAACTTTAAAAATGTTCAGAGAACATCAAGAAAGAAAATACCTTTTGGTATTGGTCAAATTGGTAAATCTTTTAGAAATGAAATTACACCAGGTAACTTTACTTTCAGAACAAGAGAATTTGAACAGATGGAACTTGAATTCTTCTGTAAACCAGATACAGACCTTGAATGGTTTGGATATTGGAAAGATTACTGTGTAAACTTCCTCAAAAACCTTGGCATTAAAGATGATGAAATGCGTATTCGTGACCACGAAAAAGAAGAACTTTCACATTACAGTAAAGCTACAAGTGATATTGAATTCCTTTTCCCATTTGGTTGGGGTGAACTTTGGGGAATTGCAGACAGAACTGATTTCGACCTTACACAACATCAGAATACATCTGGAGAGGATATGTCATACTTTGACCAAGAAGCTAATGAAAAATACATTCCTTATGTTATCGAACCTTCTCTTGGTGCAGACCGTGTAACACTTGCTTTCCTTTGCTCTGCTTATGATGAAGAAGAAGTTGGAGAAGGAGATGTTAGAACAGTTCTTCATTTCCACCCAGCTATTGCTCCTGTAAAAGCTGCTGTTCTTCCTTTATCAAAGAAACTTTCTGAAAAAGCAACAGAAGTTTACCATATGCTTTCTAAAAACTTTAATGTTGAATATGACGAAGCAGGAAGTATTGGTAAACGTTATAGAAGACAAGACGAAATCGGTACACCTTTCTGTATAACATATGACTTTGACTCTCTTGAAAACAATACTGTTACAGTAAGAGATAGAGATACAATGGAACAGATAAGAATAGGTATTGATGAACTTGAAGGATACCTTAAAGAAAAAATGGAATTTTAATTAATAAAAATAATAAAAAAGCAGAAACATTTAATGTTTCTGCTTTTTTTTATATTCTTCTATATTCTAAAGGTATATCATATCCAAAAGTACGTTTTCCGTTTACTTCTATTATTTCTGATACTTCAAGAACTTCTTCTGAAAATTTTTCAAAAAGTGTAAATTTCATAACAGGTGTAAAATTACTAACACTTCCACCTTCCCAAACTCCATTTTTATGTTCATATATTGCAGGTGTGAATTTTTCTGATAATTTAAGGCTGTTAAAGTCTATATTTTCAATATTTTTATATGTAAATGTATCTTTTGTATAGCCTTCTGGCATTTCATATGATGTAAGTGTAACTTTTCCATTATCTTCTGTAAAAAGGAAAAGATGTGGCATTGCATTTGTACGACCATTTATTGTATAGTAGCTTTCTTCTAATATAAATATACCTTCAAAATCATTAGGCATGTTTTGTATTTTATTATTACATATTGTGTTTATATGCTTTGCATAAGGAAAGTTTTCTGGTAATGATTTTTCATTACTTTTAAGCTGTATGCTATTATCAAATTCACCGCATAAAATATTTGTGAAATTTTTTAAAATTCCCATTTTTGAACACTCCTTTTTATATTTATTATTATAATTTCTATTTACGCAAGTAATAATCACAAGTCTTATTGCTTAATTGACATATTTCAACAATATTTTTTTAATAAATTTTTAAACACTTATATAGGCAAGTTGCATATTGAATTTATTTATATATGTATATAACATATAAAAGTTGCATATTTTATGTAAATGTAAAAAGAGCTGAAAAGGTAATAAAGTAAAAAAATAAAATTTATGCATATTATTTTATATATATTCATAAAATGGAATTAAAATTGTATAAATTTACTGACAAAAATATTGCTAAAAATAATTTAATACAATATTAATGTTAAAATATTGAGATTTTAACAAAAAGGTGTTATCATTAGTGATGAAATAGAGACAAAACCTTTTAGGTTGCAAAATTATTTTAGCACTCTTTATTGTTTATAAATACATTTTATTTAAAAGTTTTATATAAATTTAATAGTATTTTTTTGTATAAAGGGTTTTTTAGTGGTAACTACCTTATAAAAACGGTTTTGGCTTTAAAGTTTTTTATAATGCATTAGGAGGTTTTAGAAATGAGCAAAAAATATGTTTATATGTTCAGCGAAGGCGACGCTTCTATGAGAAATTTACTTGGAGGTAAAGGCGCTAACCTCGCAGAGATGACAAAATTAGGACTCCCAATTCCTCAGGGTTTTACAATTACTACTGAAACATGTACAGAATATAATGAAGGTGGAAAAGAATTTACACCTGAAATGAAAAGACAGATTGATGAAGCTTTAGTAAAACTTGAAGAAATTGCAGGAAAAAAACTTGGTGATACAGAAAATCCATTACTTGTTTCTGTTCGTTCTGGAGCAAGAGCTTCTATGCCTGGTATGATGGATACTGTTTTAAATCTTGGTCTTAACGATATTTCTGTTGAAGGTCTTGCTAAAAAAACAGGAAATCCAAGATTTGCATGGGACTCTTACAGAAGATTTATAATGATGTTTGCTGACGTTGTTATAGGTGTTTCAAAATCTAAATTTGAAAGACTTCTTGATGAATATAAAGAAAAGGTTGGAGCTAAATATGACACAGACCTTACAGCAGAAGATTTAAAAACTGTTGCTCAGGAATTTAAGAAAGTTTATTTTGAAGACCAAGGTCAGGAATTCCCACAAGACCCTAAAGAACAAATGTATGAAGCAGCAAAAGCTGTATTCCGTTCATGGGATAACCCTAGAGCATTTGTTTATAGAAGAATGAATGATATTCCATATAGCTGGGGTACTGCTGTTAACGTACAGATGATGGTATTCGGTAATATGGGTGATACATCTGGTACAGGTGTTGCATTTACAAGAAATGCTGCAACAGGTGAAAAAGCTATGCTTGGTGAATACCTTGTTAATGCTCAGGGTGAAGACGTTGTTGCTGGTGTTAGAACTCCAAAACCTATTGCTAAACTTAAAGAAGATATGCCAGAAGTTTATGAACAATTTATGTCTATTGCTGATAGACTTGAAAAACATTATAAAGATATGCAGGATATGGAATTTACTGTTGAAGAAGGTAAGTTATATTTCTTACAAACAAGAAACGGTAAAAGAACAGCTACTGCTGCTATAAAAATTGCTGTTGATATGGTTGATGAAGGACTTATTACAAAAGAAGAAGCTCTTATGAAAATTGACCCTAAACAGTTAGACCAACTTTTACACCCAGCTTTTGACTCTGCTGCATTAAAAGCTGCTAAAGAAATAGGAAAAGGTCTTCCTGCTTCTCCTGGTGCTGCTGCTGGTAAAGTTGTATTTACTGCTGAAGATGCTAAAAAATGGGTTGAATCTGGCGAAAGAGTTGTTCTTGTTCGTCTTGAAACTTCACCAGAAGATATTGAAGGTATGGCTGTTGCTCAAGGTATACTTACTGTTCGTGGTGGTATGACTAGCCATGCAGCTGTTGTTGCTCGTGGTATGGGTACTTGCTGTGTATCTGGTTGTGAAGAAATAAAAATGAATGAAGAAGCTAAGACATTTGAACTTGGCGGCGTTGTTGTAAAAGAAGGAGATTACATCTCACTTGATGGTTCTACAGGTAAAATTTATAACATGGATATTCCTACTGTTGAGCCAGAATTCTCTGGAGATTTCGCAAAAATTATGCGTTGGGCAGATATGGCTAGAAGTCTTAAAGTAAGAACTAATGCTGATTCACCAAAAGACGCAAGTATTGCAGTTGGATTTGGTGCTGAAGGTATTGGTCTTACAAGAACTGAGCATATGTTCTTTGAACCAGAAAGAATTCTTAACTTCAGAAAAGTTATATTCTCTGATTCTGTTGAAGAAAGAGAAAAAGCTCTTGCAGGAATTGAACCATATCAGAAAGAAGACTTTGTTGGTATATATGAAGCTATGAAAGGAAGACCTGTTACAATACGTCTTCTTGACCCACCACTTCATGAATTCCTTCCACAGACAGATGAAGAATATGAAGTTCTTGCTAAAGAAATGGGCAAAACAGTAGAAGAACTTAAAATAAAAGGTCGTGGACTTCATGAACTTAACCCTATGATGGGACATCGTGGTTGTCGTCTTGCTGTAACATATCCTGAAATAGCTAAAATGCAAACTGCTGCTATAATTGAAGCTGCTATACAGGTTAAAGAAGAAAAAGGTTATGATATTATACCAGAAATTATGGTACCTCTTGTTGGAGATGTTAAAGAATTACAATATGTTAAAAAACAAATAACAGAAGTTGCTGATAAACTTATTGATGAAGCTCCTATAAGCATGAAATATCTTGTTGGTACTATGATTGAAATTCCAAGAGCAGCTCTTACTGCTGATGAAATTGCTAAGGAAGCAGAATTCTTCTCATTTGGTACAAATGACCTTACACAGATGACATATGGTTTATCTCGTGATGACGCAGGTAAAATACTTGCTGATTATATTGATAAAAAGATTTATGAAGGTGACCCAACAGCTAAACTTGACCAGACAGGTGTTGGTCAGTTAATGGAAATAGCTGTTAATAAAGCTAAACCAGTTCGTCAGGATATTCATCTTGGTATATGTGGTGAACATGGTGGTGACCCATCATCAATCGAATTCTGCCATAGAATAGGTCTTGATTATGTATCTTGCTCACCATTCCGTGTGCCAATTGCAAGACTTGCTGCTGCTCAGGCTCAAATTCAGTTCCCAAGATAATATATTTTAATGTATTAATTCACTTTTTTAAAAAACACGCATTATAAAATAATGCGTGTTTTTTGCATATAATAGGAAAGAATGGGTAATAATTAATTTTAGAATATAAAATTTAATTATTAATTTAATATAAACATTGTCTTTATATTAAATTAGTGGTATAATAACCTCATATATGCTGTAGAAATAAAAGGGATTTTATACTTTTTTAAATATTTTTGAAAAAATATTAAAAAAAGTGTTGACTTATTTTTGAAAGTGTGTATAATAATTATTCGTGGTCAGCAAACAACAGCTGACAAAACACT
>CALWGF010000014.1 GCA_944379995.1 uncultured Clostridia bacterium | reverse complement strand
ATTGAAATTTTTCAAACGCTGTTTGTAAAATTTCATGAATAGTTTTTTCTTTAGAAAAACTATGAATAAAACTTTCACAAGACAACTTTGTTTGACCTGCCAGAATACTCTGACTTGTTTTTTCCAAAAATTACTTTGATGTCTTACATCAATTTAATTGACTTGGGTTGTGTTTTAATACACTATTTATTTTTCAAGGTTCACAGTGCAGAATTTATTCTAGCAAAAGAAGTACAGCTTGTCAACACTTTTTTAAAATTTTTTTTAATTTTTTTAAAAAATTTATAAATCACATATTTCTTTAAATACTTCACCTATATTTTCGTTTATTATAAGGTCTGCTTTCTTATCATATGGAGTAACAGATTTATTTATAAGTACAAGTTTATTTCCTCTGAAATAATCTATGAGTCCAGCAGCAGGATAAACAGCAAGTGATGTTCCACCAACAATAAGAACATCAGCCTCAGAAATATATTTTACAGAATTTCTTATAACATCTTGGTCAAGTCCTTCTTCATAAAGAACTACATCAGGACGTACAACTCCACCACATTTATCACAAAGTGTAATACCATAATCTTTTGTAACATAATCAAGGTCAAAATTTTTACCACATTTCATACAATAATTTTTATAAAGTGTTCCATGAAGTTCAAGAACGTTTTTGCTACCTGCTTTTTGATGAAGGTCATCAATATTCTGAGTTATAACAGCTTTAAGTTTACCCTCTTTTTCAAGTTTAGCAAGTCCATAATGAGCATTATTAGGTTTTGCATTAGGATAAAGAAGATTTTTTTTATAATATTTAAAGAAAATTTCTTTATTTTTCATAAAAAAAGAATGGCTTAATATAGTTTCAGGGTTATATCCATATTCACTTACAGCACTATAAATCCCCTTTTCACTTCTAAAGTCAGGAATACCACTTTCAGTTGAAACGCCTGCTCCACCAAAAAATACAATATTATTACTTTCATTTATTATTTTTTTAAGTTCCATAACTTCTTTAGTCATATATAACACCTCCTATTTTATTTTAGCATAAATTCATCATATTTTATAAAAAACATCATATTTATAAATTAAAAAAACAAATTGAGGTAATAAAATGGAAAATCAAAAAAATATAAATTATCTTACAAATACAATATCAGAATTTCTAAAAACAAATTCAGAAACAGGATTTCTTACATTTCAAGTAACAACAGCACAAGGGAATATACCTGTTGAAAATGCAATAATAAGTATAAGTATACCTTTAGGTAATGACTATCATATAGCAAAAATATTATATTCAGACGAAAGCGGAAAAACAGCACCTTTTCCACTTCCTGCTCCTGATAGTTCCCTTTCAAACGCTCCTGGAAATAAAAAACCATATTCAGAATATAACGTATCAGCAACAGCAGATGGTTATAACACAGTACAATTATTTAATGTACCTGTATTTGAAGGTATAAACTCAATACAGCCTATAAATCTTCTTCCTGTATTTGGTGGAGAAAACAAAACCGTATTTGAAGAAGAACCTAGTAATTTATAAAATTTATAAGAAAGGAAAATATATATGTCACAAGCAAAACTTCCATTTATACCTGAATACATAACTGTACATTTAGGTCTACCAGATGAACCGGCTGAAAATGTAACATTACCATTTCCAGAATATATAAAAAATGTAGCGTCAAGTGAAATATATCCAACTTGGCCAGAAAGTGCAATAAGAGCAAATATTTATGCTCAAATAACATATGCTTTAAATCGTGTTTATACAGAATTTTACAGAAGTCAAGGGTATGACTTTGATATAACAAGTACAACACAATTTGACCAAAAGTTTATAAAAGACAGAGAAATATTTGAAAATATAAGTAATATAGTAGATGATATATTTACAAGCTATGTTGTTAAAGATGGTAGTGTTGCTCCATTTTTCACAGCATATTGTAATGGTACAACATCAATATGTGATGGTCTTTCTCAATGGGGTACTGTCCCACTTGCAAATGATGGTTTATCACCAATAGAAATATTAGAATACTATTACGGAAATGACATAAGCATTGTTGAAAATGCACCAATATCAGCAAATGTTCCTTCTTATCCCGGAGTTCCTTTAAAACTTGGAAGTGCCGGAAATGATGTTAGGCTATTACAGCAACAACTTAATAGAATATCTGGAAATTATCCAGCAATACCAAAAATTAAAAATATAAATGGAATATTCGGAAAAGACACAGAAGAAGCCGTAAAAGAATTTCAAAGAGTATTTAATCTAACACCTGATGGTATTGTAGGAAAATCAACTTGGTATAAAATTAAATATATATATAATGGAATTAAACGTCTTAATGAACTTACATCTGAGGGAATAGCCCTTGAAGAAGTAAAACTCCCATTTCCTTTAGTATTAGCAGAAGGTTCAAGAGGAGATGCAGTAAAAATACTGCAATATTATTTAAACTTTATAGGATATTTTTATAATGATATACCTTCAGTAAAAATAGATGGTATATTTGGTCCTGCAACAAAAAATGCTGTTGAAGAATTTCAAAAATTATTCGGTCTTACTGCTGATGGTATTGTTGGAAATGTAACATGGTATAATCTAAATAAAGCATATACATCAATATTAAATACTTTACCTGAAGGTTATGAAGGAAACAATGCTGTACTTTATCCAGGATTTTTCCTTACTGAAGGTACAAAAGATGAAAACGTAAGACTTCTACAAGAATATATAAATGCTATATCTGTATATTACGACAATATACCTTCGGTAACTGCTGACGGTGTATTTGGTCCTAGAACGAAAGAAGCAGTTGAAGCAATACAAAAAATGGCTGGTATAGATGTTAATGGTGTTGTAGGTCCTGTAACGTGGAATTATATAGCAAAAATATATAGTGACCTTTAAAATAAAAAATAGGCGGTTTTTTAACCGCCTTATATTAAAATTAAATCAAAGGAGAAATAATAATTGATAAGTTATAAGCCACTATGGGAAACTATGAAAATCAGAAAAATAACAACATATATACTTATAAATAAATATAATATAAACCCTCGAACAATAAATAATTTAAAACATAATAAATCAATAACACTCTATACAATGGAACAACTTTGTAAAATACTTAATTGTACACCAAACGATATTGTAGAGTTTAAAGAAGATATTTAAAACAAAAAGACGGTTATTTTAATAAAATAAAAAACCGCCTTTGAAATCAATATTATATTTCGCCTTTTGTATTAAACTTTTTAAGATTTCCTTCTTTAAGTTCACGTCTTGCTAATTCTTCGAAAACATCGTCCCAAGAAAGACCTTTTACTGCAAGAAGCACACTAAGATGATACATAAGGTCTGACATTTCATATATAACCTCTTTATTATCATCATTTTTTGAAGCAATAACTGTTTCTGTTGCTTCTTCTCCAACTTTTTTAAGTATTTTATCAATACCTTTGTCAAAAAGATAATTTGTGTAAGAACCCTCTTTAGGATTTACTTTTCTATCTTCAATAACCTTTGAAACCTCATAAAGTACATTTGAAAGTTCCATTATATAACCTCCTCATCTTTGTAATTTCTATAAAAACAAGAGCGTTTTCCTGTATGACAAGCTGCTCCGATTTGGTCTATTTTAATCAAAATAGCGTCACCATCACAATCATAAAGTATTTCTTTAACATACTGATAATGACCAGATGTATCCCCCTTATGCCAAAGTTCTTGTCTACTTCTACTGTAATAATGCACTGTTCCTTTTTCAAGAGTAAGTTTTACAGCCTCTTTATTAGCATAGGCAAGCATAAGCACTTGTCCAGTTTTATAATCCTGTGTAATAACAGGAATTAATCCTTTTTCGTCAAATTTAAGTTTATCTATAAAATCCACAAAATCACCCTTTATTAAAGCCTTACAGGCACATTTTTATTTTTAAGATATTTTTTAAGGTCTGTTATATCAAGCTCTCTAAAATGGAAAAGAGAAGCCGCTAAAGCAGCATCAGCACCACCTTCTGTAAGTGCTTCATAAAAATGTTCTTCTTTACCAGCTCCACCAGAAGCTATAACAGGAATTTTTACAGCCTCAGAAACAGCCTTTGTAAGTTCTATGTCATAACCATTTTTAACACCATCACAATCCATACTTGTAAGAAGTATTTCACCTGCTCCTCTAGCCTCTGCCTCTTGTGCCCATAAAACAGCATCTTTACCTGTATTTACACGACCACCATTCAAATAAACATCAAATCCACCATCATCACGTCTTTTAGCATCAATAGCAACAACAACACATTGATTTCCAAATTTTTCGGCAGCCTCATTTATAAGTTCAGGACGTTTAAGAGCAGCAGAGTTTATTGAAATTTTATCAGCACCAGCATTTAAAATAGTTCTGAAATCTTCTATTGTTCTTATACCACCACCAACAGTAAGAGGTATAAAAACTTGTTCTGCTGTACGTCTAACAACATCAACCATTGTATTTCTTTCATCAGAAGATGCTGTTATATCAAGAAAAACAATTTCGTCAGCCATAGACTCATTATATATTTTAGCAACTTCAACAGGGTCACCGGCATCTTTAAGGTTTACAAAATTAACCCCCTTAACAACTCTACCATTACATACATCTAAGCAAGGTATTATTCTTTTTGTATGCAATTAATTCACCCTCTTTCAAATCTATCAACAGCTTCTTTAAGGTTTATTGCACCTGTATAGAGAGCTTTACCTATAATTGCACCATGAGCATTTATTTTATCAACATTTTCAAGGTCATTCATTCCGGAAACACCACCAGAAGCAATAATATCAATTCCTGTTGCATCAACAATTTCTTTTGTAGCCTCTATATTAGGACCACCCATCATACCATCTTTTGAAATATCTGTATATATTATAGTTTTTAAACCATAATCACGCATTTTTACACAAAGGTCAACAGCTGAAACTTCGCTTACTTCTTCCCAGCCAGAAACAGCAACCATACCATTTTTAGCATCAATTCCAACAGCTATTGCATCACCGAATTTTTCAACAGCCTCTTTAACTATTTCAGGATTTTTTACAGCAACAGTACCAAGTATTACTCTTCTAACACCAAGAGCAAGTTTATTTTCTATATCTTCAATAGTTCTTATACCACCACCAGTCTGAACAGGTACATCAGAAAGATTAGCAATTTCTTTTATAATATCACTATTTACTCCAGAACCTTCTCTTGCACCATCAAGGTCAACAAGGTGTATGTATGAAGCACCATTTTTTATCCATTCCTTAGCAACTTCAACAGGGTTATCGTTATAAACTGTCATATCATCAAAATTTCCCTGTCTAAGTCTAACACATTTACCATTTTTAATATCTATTGCAGGATATATTCTCATAATTAAAGCCCTCCGAAATTTTTAAGTATTTTAAGTCCTGTGTTTCCACTTTTTTCTGGGTGGAACTGAAGTGCAAAAACATTATCTTTTTGTGCAGCAACCTGTATTTCTCTACCATAGAATGTAGTTGCACTTACAACAGGTGCATCTGTTTCAAGAAAATATGAATGAACAAAATAAACATATGGCTCATCGCCAAGACCTTCAAAAAGAGGACTTCTCATTTTTATATCAAGTGAATTCCAACCTATATGAGGTCTTTTAACATTATCAGGAAGAAGTTTTATCTCACCCTTAATTATGCCAAGACCTTCATGTTCACCATATTCATAACTTTTATCGAAAACCATTTGCATACCTAAACAAATACCTAAAAAAGGCTTTTTCAAGTCAACAGCTTTATATATTTCTTCATCAATATGTTTTTCTCTTATTGTTTTTATAGCATCACCAAAAGCACCAACACCAGGAAGAACAATTTTATCAGCTTTTCTTATTTTTTCTATATCATCAGTAACAATAGCATCATAACCAACAAATTCAAAAGCCTTTTGAACACTTCTAAGGTTACCCATACCATAATCTATAATAGCAATCATATTACACCTCCAACATACCTTTAGTTGAATGTACACCCTTTATTCTTTCGTCATATGATAAAGCTATATCAAGGGCATTACCAAAGGCTTTAAACATAGCTTCTGCTATATGATGATTATTTTTGCCTGCAAGAACTTTTATATGAAGATTAAGACCACAGTTTATACAAACTGCCCTGAAAAATTCTTCTATCATTTCTGTGTCCATATCTCCTATTCTTTCCATAGTAAATTCACCATCAAAACAAAGTAAAGGACGACCGGAAAAGTCAAGTGAAGCAATAACAAGAGCTTCTTCCATAGGCATTATAAAACTTCCGTATCTTCTTATGCCTTCTTTATTTCCAACACACTCTGTAAGACATTTTCCAAAAACAATACCAACATCTTCAACAGTATGATGACAATCAACGTATAAATCACCTTCAGCCTTAACATCAAGGTCTATAAATCCATGTTTAGAAATATGTGTAAGCATATGGTCAAAAAAGCCAACACCTGTTGAAATATTGTTTTTTCCACTACCGTCTATATTCATTTTCATTTTTATTTTTGTTTCAAATGTATTTCTCTCAATTTCTGCAACACGCATAAAATTTTACCCCTTTCTTACTCTAACAGCATTTGCATGGGCTGTAAGACCTTCTGCATTTGCAAAAGATATTATATCTTCTTGTAAATTTAAAAGTGCCTCTTTACTGAATGATATAATACTTGATTTTTTAATAAAGTCATCTATTGAAAGAGGAGAGAAAAATCTAGCAGTTCCACCTGTTGGTAAAACGTGGTTAGGTCCTGCCATATAATCCCCTAAAGGTTCAGGAGAATAGTTCCCTAAAAATATTGCTCCGGCATTTTGTATTTTAGGTAAAAGTTCGAAAGGATTAAGTGTACAAACTTCCATGTGTTCCGGTGCTATTGTATTTGATATTTCACAAGCCTTATCAAGGTTTTCAACAACAATTATAGCACTATAATCTTTTAATGATTTTTCTATAATTTCTTTTCTTTCAAGGACAGCAGTCTGTTTTTCAAGCTCTATTTTAACACTTTCAGCAAGTTCAATACTATCAGTAACAAGAACAGCAGAAGCAAGTTCATCATGTTCAGCCTGTGAAAGCATATCAGCAGCCACATAAACAGGATTTGCTGTTTTATCAGCAACAACAAGTATTTCACTTGGTCCTGCAACAGAGTCAATATTTACATGACCATAAACAGTTCTTTTTGCAAGAGCAACAAATATATTACCAGGACCACAAATTTTATCAACTTTAGGCACACTTTCAGTACCAAAAGCAAGGGCAGCTATCGCCTGTGCTCCACCAACCTTATAAATTTCAGTAACACCAGCTTCATTTGCAGCAACAAGTGTATTAGGATTAATTTTACCGTTTTTCTGTACAGGTGTAGTCATTATTATATTTTTTACACCTGCAACTTTTGCAGGCATAACATTCATAAGTACACTTGAAGGATAAGCAGCTTTTCCACCCGGAACATATACACCAACATATTCAAGAGGTCTTATAAGCTGTCCAAGCATTTCTCCATTAGTGTTAGGTTCAAGCCAACTATTTATTTTTTGTTTCTCATGGAAATCTTTTATTCTACTAGCTGATTTTTTAATAACATCAATAAGTTTTTTATCCACAAGAGTGTATGCTTCTTCAATTTCTTCTTTTGTTACTTTAATTGTATTTTCATCAAGTTTAATTTTATCAAATTGTTCTGTATATTTAAAAAGTGCCTGATTTTTATTTTTTCTTATATCAGCAATTATTTCATCAACAACACTTTGTACATTTCCATAGTCAAGTTGATTTCTATTAAGTATAAATTCAAGTTTTTCTTTTGCTTCTTGTGATTTATCACTATATTTTATAAGAGAAATCATTTATTTCCCCCCTCTATAAGTGTTCTTATTTTATCTATAATATTCATAATTCTTTCATGTTCCATTTTCATACTTACACGGTTTACAACAACTCTTGCACTTAAAGGACAAATATCTTCTAAAACTGTAAGACCGTTTTCTCTAAGTGTTGAACCAGTTTCAACAATATCCACAATAACATCAGAAAGCCCAACAATAGGAGCAAGTTCAACAGAACCATTAAGTTTTATTATTTCAACAGTTTGATGTTTAACTTTATAAAAATAATCTGTTGCTATTTTAGGATATTTTGTTGCAACTCTAATATTATGACTTTTTTCAAGTTTTTCTTTTGCACTTTCAGGACCTGCAACCATCATTTTACATTTACCAAGTCCAAGGTCTAAAAGTTCATATAAATCTCTGCCTTCTTCAAGTATAGTATCTTTGCCAACAATACCTATATCAGCAGCACCATGCTCAACATATGTAGGAACATCACTTGCTTTTGAAAGGAAAAATTTAAGTCCAAGTTCTTCATTTGTAAAAATAAGTTTTCTTGATTTTTCTTTCATTTCTTCACAAGGCATACCTATTTTTTCAAAAAGCTCCATTGTTTGGTCAGCAAGACGACCTTTTGCAAGAGCAAATGTTAAATATCTCATATTATTCAGCCTCCTTTTTAGGAAGTACAAGGTCGCTTACCTTTGCACTAACAGTATATCCGCCCATTTCATCAAGAAAACTTACAACCTTAAGATTTTCACTATCTTCAAAATAAAGCATATGAGCTATACCATTTTCTTTTGCATATTTGAAATTAGCATCAAAATCATTTGAAATAAAACTATTTTGGACAATCATTCCATTATCTCTATATGTAAGACCTATTTTATATGCTGTAATTTTACCTTTATCTTCCCAAGCAATAAGTGTTTTTGGTTTTTGCTGAAATTCTGCTGTTTTTTCAACTATTGAAACTATTTCATTTATATTTATTGTAAAACCAACAGCAGGCATATCTTTACCAAAACCACTTACAAGATTATCATATCTTCCTCCGCCTACAATAGAATAACCTGTTCCATATGTATATCCTCTAAATATTATACCTGTATAATAATTAAGATGATTTATCATTCCAATATCAAAATATACATATTTATCAACACCATATAATCTAAGTATGCCATAAAGTTTTTTAAGTTCATCAAGAGCATTTATAGCTTCTTCACTTTTTGTAAGACTTTTTACATAATCAATAACTTCATTTTTACCTACAAGTTTTGTAAGTTTAGAAAGTATTGTTTTTCCATTTTCAGAAATATTACTGTTATTTATAATATTTTCAAGTGCAACATAATCTCTTTGAGCTATTGTATCTTTTATATTTTCACATTCTTCATCTGAAAGCCCTGTTTCATCAAGTATAGCTTTAAAAAGTTTAACCTGACCTATATTAATTCTAAAATCTTTTATACCTGTTTTTAATATTGATTTTATAGCAAGTACTATTATTTCTGCATCTGCTTCATATGAATTTACACCCATAAGCTCAACACCGGCTTGAGTTGTTTCATAAAGTTTACCTTGATAGCTTCCACTTGTTTTAAATGTATTTCCCACATAATAAAGTCTAAGTGGATTTTCATTTTCTGAAAATGCAGTAGCGGCAATACGAGCAATTCCTGGTGTCATATCGCTTCTCATAGCCAATGTTGCACCTTCTCTATCAAAGTACTTATACATAAGTTTAGGGTCTGTTCCACCTCTATTTTCATCAGAAAAAACTTCTATATATTCAAGTGAAGGACTTTCAACAGCTTTATAAGCATATCCTTCAAATTCGTTTCTAATTTCATTTATAATTTCATTTTTTATACTACATTCATATGGTAAAACATCTCTGAAACCAACAGGAGTATGTAGTCTATTATCTCTCATTATTTAATCCCCCCAACAAAAACTTTATCACTCTACTATAATAAAGCACTAAATTTTATAATATTATAATTCTATTGTAAATAAAAGTCAATAGACTTAAATAATATTACATTATATTATTATTTTAATCAATCAACTTATTTTATGATATACTATATTTAATTAAGAAAAGTGTAAGAAAAATAAGTATAAAAAATTAAATGATATTTGATATATTTAATAATATAATAATATTTTCAGGGGGGTAAAATAATGGAAAAATTTAATATTCTTGTATGTGATGATGAAAAAGCTATTGTTGATGCAATAGAAATATATCTTAAACAAGAGGGTTATAATATAATTAAAGCATATAACGGACTTGAGGCATTAAAAGCTATTGAAGAAAATGAAATACATCTTATACTTCTTGATATAATGATGCCAAAAATGGACGGACTTAATGCAACAATAAAAATAAGAGAAAAACTCAACATTCCTATAATAATACTTTCAGCAAAATCAGAGGATACAGATAAAATATTAGGACTTAACTTTGGGGCAGACGATTATATAACAAAGCCTTTTAATCCACTTGAACTTGTTGCAAGAGTAAAATCTCAAATGAGAAGATATACAAGTCTTGGAAGTATTGCCGAAAAGACAAGTACAATAAAAATAGGTGGACTTGAACTTGATAAAGAGGCAAAAGAAGTTAGAGTTGAAGGTGAACCTGTAAAACTTACAGCAACAGAATATGGTATATTAGAACTTCTTATGGAAAACGCAGGTAAAGTTTTTTCTATCGACCAAATATATGAAAAAGTATGGAATGAGCTTTCATTTGCTCCAGAAAACACAGTTTCAGTGCATATAAGAAGAATAAGAGAAAAAATTGAAATAAATCCAAAAGAACCAAGATATTTAAAGGTGGTGTGGGGAATTGGCTACAAGATTGAAAAAGTCTAATAGCAACACTCGCATAATAAAAAGTTTTATTGTATTTTTATTTATAATAGGAATATCAGTATTTTATTTTACAGGTATATGGCTCATATCAAATTCAGCAAAATGGGGAACTACCCCATTTTTTGAAGAAACATATCGTGATACATATACATTTAGAAATAAATTTGATAATCTTCTTTACTATGCTGTTGAAACTAATGTTGTATATAAAAGCCAAGGAAATATAGAAGACGGAAAAGCAATAAACGAAGATGATTTAATACAAAAATTTAAAGAATACTATAATGTTGCAGACGGTATAATAACAAGTAATACTGAAATAGTAAATGATAAACTTGTATTAACAGGAAGTATACCTGATTATCTTCAAGAAAATTATAAAGAATATGAATATCTTGTAAATAATAGACTATCCACTTACAGAAAAATTTATATACAAAATCAACTTGATACGTATAATTTTCAAATGGACGAATTATCATCATATAAGAATTTTTATTATTGTATAGAAGATGAAAACGGAAATATAATAGCTCAAAATAAAGATAAAGAGGAAATTCTTAAATTTAATAACCATTTTATACAACAAGGTGATTTTACAACCGATAAAATGGGTGGTGTTTTATTTTCAGATTTTTATAGTAAAAATATATCAATAAAGAATTATAAATTATATGCAGGAGTACCAGATGTATTTGAAGAAGGTGATATATTCTATACAGAAAATGAAGCATTTTCAAACTTTGCAACATGTACACCTTATTTATTTTCAGTACTCTTTTTATCACTTATATGTTGTATACTTATGTCAGTATACCTTATAAGAATGGCTGGTCAAAACGAAAGACGTGGAGAAGTAACACTTTCAACACTAGATAAACTTTATAATGATATTCATTTTTGGTTATCAGCAATATCAATATTCATATTATTATTGATTTTTACAACTCTTATGAATCCAGCAGTTTATTATAATGAAAATACTATGATTTCATATACAGCAATAGGTATTCAATATTTGTCAGTACTTATATCTTCTCTTATAGGTTTAAGCTTTTTATGTTCAATGTCAAGACAAATAAAAGCTCATCAATTTATAAGGAATACATTATTTGTATCAATAATAATAAAAGTAGGTAGTTTTCTAAGTAATAAGTCATTTAAAGGTTGGATAGTTTTTACAGCCTTTATATATACACTTATAAATATAATACTTTTATCATTAACATTATTTTTAAGATATAATTTTATTTTATTTGTATTCTTTGGAATAACACTTATTGCTTTTAATATTATATGTCTTATAATACTTTTAAAAAGTCTTGAGTCACTTTCAATAATAATGAATACAGCAAGAGAAATATCAACGGGAAATTTTAATGATACAATAGACATTAAAAAAATATCACCTTCATTCATTTCATTTGCAAAAGACATAATAAATATACAACAAGGTTTAAAAACAGCAGTTGAAGAAGCTGTAAAAGGCGAAAGAATGAAAGCAGAACTTATAACAAATGTTTCTCATGACCTTAAAACACCTCTTACATCAATAATAACTTATATTGACCTTCTAAAAAAAGAGGAGCTTAATAACAAACAAGCTGATGGTTATGTTGAAATACTTAATGATAAAGCATTAAGACTTAAAAGACTTATTGAAGACCTTATTGAAGCAAGTAAAGCTTCTAGTGGCAATTTAAAAGTTACAAAACAAAGAATTGACCTTAGGCAACTTGTAATGATGGCAAGCGGCGAATTTGAAGAAAAAATGAATAATGCAGGTATAAGTTTAAGAATAAATGCAGATGAAGAAACTATTATTGAAGCTGATGGAAATCATATGTGGAGAATAATAGAAAATCTTATATCAAATGCACTTAAATATTCAATGCCAAATTCTAGGGTATATATAGATATATTTAAAACAGATACCATGGGTATACTTATAATGAAAAATATATCGGAAATTCCACTTGAAATAAGTCCAGAAATGCTTACTGAAAGATTTGTAAGAGGTGATGAGTCAAGAACAACAGAAGGTTCCGGACTTGGACTTTCAATAGCAAAAAGTCTTTCAATACTTCAAGGTGGAGATTTTAGTATAAGTATAGATGGTGATTTATTTAAGGCAACTGTAAAAATGCCTTTATGGAAAGATAATGAAGAACAAAATAACGAAAATACAACTGAAAATGATATAATATCAGAATAATAAAAAGAGAGCCTTTCGCTTACGAAAGGCTCTCTAAATTTTTATCTTTTAAATCTTGCTTCAAGTCTATATATTGGCATACCTTTTGATGAGAATTTTTCTTCATATTCTGTCATTATATTTCCCTCAAAATCGCTGTTGTGAAGGTCAAGAGATATATTCGATAATTTCCAATCATCAGCACAAAATTCGTTTAATGAGAACTCAAAAAGCCCCCTATTATCTGTTTTGAAAAATACTTCTCCACTTTCACCAAGAACATCTTTATAGCTTTCAAGGAAATTTCTGTGAGTAAGTCTTCTTTTTGCCCATCTTTTTTTAGGCCATGGGTCACTAAAATTAAGATATATTCTTGATATTTCGCCAACTTCAAAAATATCAGAAAGTTTTTCAGCATATCCACATATAATAGCTATATTTTCTTCATTTTCATCTATTTTTCTTGCAGCAATACCAGCAACTGTTGTTTGTCTTTCTATACCAACAAAATTAACATCTTTATATCTTTTTGCATTTTCTGTTATAAATCCACCTTTTCCACAACCTATTTCAACATATACAGGATTATCATTTTTAAAATATTCTTTCCATTTTCCTTTCATTGAAAGAGGTTCTCTTATTACATGAGGATTTGTATTAAGTTCTTCTTCAGCCCAAGGTTTACGTCTTGTTCTCATAATATATTTCTATTCTCCTTTAAAATATCAGTTAATTATTCTTTATAGTATCATATGAATTTACTTATTTCCACAAAAAATTTTATTTACTCATCTTTTGCCCAACCATATGAATATTTAACAGCCTTATTCCAACCTTTTATTTTATTTATTCTTTCTTCTTCGTTTATATCAGGATAAAAAGTTTTATCAATGCTCCAATTTTTTATAACATCTTTTTTATCTTTCCAATATCCTACTGCAAGACCTGCAAGATAAGCAGCACCCATAGCAGTAGTTTCAACACACTTAGGACGTCTTACAGGTGCATTTATAAGGTTTGATTGTATTTGCATAAGAAAATCATTAGCACTTGCTCCACCATCAACTTTTAATGCTGAAATTTCTATTCCAGAATCTGCTTTCATAGCATCTATTACATCATTAACTTGATAAGCTATTGATTCAAGAGTTGCTCTTATAATATGATACTTATTTACACCTCTTGTTATACCAACAATAACACCTCTTGCATACTGGTCCCAATGTGGTGCACCAAGACCTGTAAAAGCAGGTACAACATAACAACCATTAGTATCTTTTACCTTTTTAGCCATATATTCAGAGTCTTCTGATGAGTCTATAAGTCTAAGTTCATCTCTAATCCATTGTATAGATGCTCCAGCAACAAATATAGAACCCTCAAGGGCATATGTAATTTTACCATCAAGCCCCCAAGCTATTGTTGTAACAAGACCATTTTTAGAAAATACAGGCTTATCTCCTGTATTCATAAGCATAAAGCACCCTGTTCCATATGTATTTTTAACTTCTCCTGCATCAAAACAAGTTTGTCCAAAAAGAGCAGCTTGTTGGTCACCAGCAGCACCAGCAACAGGTATTTCTCCACCAAAAAACTTTGAATGACTTTTACCATAAACACAACTTGAAGGTTTTACTTCTGGAAGCATAGATTTTGGAATATTAAGTATTTCAAGAATTTCGTCGTCCCATTCAAGAGTATTTATATTAAAAAGTAATGTACGAGAGGCATTTGAATAGTCTGTAACATGGACTTTACCTTTTGTAAGTTTCCATATAAGCCAAGTTTCAACAGTACCAAAAAGAAGCTCACCTTTTTCTGCTCTTTCTCTTGCACCTTCAACATTATCAAGTATCCATTTTATTTTTGTACCTGAAAAATAAGCATCTATTATAAGCCCTGTTTTTTTTCTGAAAACCTCTGTAAGATTTTTATTTTTAAGTTCGTCACAATATTCAGATGTTCTTCTACATTGCCATACAATAGCATTATATACAGGCTCACCTGTTTTTTTATCCCATACGATTGTTGTTTCTCTCTGATTTGTAATACCTATACCAGCAATATCAGCATAAGAAGCATCTATTTTTTCCATAGCCTCAACAGCTACGCCCAGTTGTGATGACCATATTTCATTTGCATCATGTTCAACCCAACCCGGTTTAGGAAAATATTGAGTAAACTCTTTTTGTGCCATACTACAAATTTCGCCTTTTTCATTAAATAATATACATCTATTACTTGTTGTACCAGCATCAAGTGCCATAACATATTTTGACATATACTTTCCTCCGTAACAATAAAAATATCTATAAATATAATATCATTATTAAAATATATAGTCTATTTATATTAATACTTTAATATATTATTTAATTTAAAAAGTAATACAAAAAATAAAACCATTGTAAAAACAATGGTTTTAAGAAATTGCGGAGACAGGATTTGAACCTGTGACCTTCGGGTTATGAGCCCGACGAGCTACCGAGCTGCTCCACTCCGCGATATTATTTATCTAAATTAGATTATATCACTATACTATAAATAAGTCAACATAAATCTAAATTTATATTCCGTCTTTATAATTATTTTCAAGACGTTCTTTTCTTAATTTATAATCTGGCATATATTTTTCCATAATATTATAAAAGTCTTTACTATGATTAGCTTGTATAAAATGGACTAATTCATGTAAAATAACTTGTTCTATGCATTTAATATCAGCTTTAATAAGTTGAATATTTAATCTTATACTATTTTTTGAAGGAGTACAACTTCCCCAACGCGTTTTCATATTTCTTATTTTTATTTCCGGAAATTTTATATTATATTCATTATTTAATAACTTAAGCATATCTTTTGTTAATTTATAAAAAAATATTTTTGCATTTTCATTAAGCCATTTTAAATATAATTCTTTTATTTTTTGATTATCATTATAATAAGTACATATATTTATTACTTTATTATTATAATCACAAAATATTGAATTATACTTACATTTTAAAATATTTATAGTATATAATTCACCAATAAAATAAACTTTTTTATTTTCATAAATATTATTATCCTGTTTTATATTTTTTATACGTTTAATATCAGAAATATTATTTTCTATCCATTCTCCTTTTGATATAACAAAACTATTTATAAAATCAAAAGAAACTTTATATGGTGCAGATATATTTATATTACAATCTTTTGATATTCTTATATTAATATGTTTTATATTTTTTCTTACAAGATAATATTTATATTCTGTATTATTATATATAAATTTATATTCTTTCATAAATTACTCCACTAATATAAATTAATATAAAAAATAAGCCTGTTATAAAAACAGGCTTATTTTAATATTATTTATTCTACTGTTTCTTCGCCATCATTTTCTAAAAGAGCTGCTTCATACTTTTCAAGTACAGCTGTTTGAATTTTTTCTCTTGTTTCGGCATTTATAGGATGTGCTATGTCCCTAAATTCTCCATCTACTGTTTTTCTGCTTGGCATAGCTATAAAAAGCCCGTCTTCGCGTTCAATAACTTTTATATCATGAACAACAAACTCATTATCAAATGTTACTGAAACTACTGCTTTCATTTTGCCTTCTTTATTAACTTTTCTCACTCTAACATCAGTAATTTTCATAAAACTTTTCCCCCTTGATTTGCCGAATGCCTAAAAAATATTAAAGCACTCTTTTATGCGTAATAGTTTATGCCCCTATTTAATATTTAACTGTTAAATAACAGTTCCTTTTTTAATTATTACAGGATTACCTTCCTCACCAATAACACTCTTTCCATCTGAAAGAACAACATCTTTGTCAAGAATTGCATTTTCAACAACACAATTATTTCCAATATAGCTACCTTCCATTATAATAGAGTTCTTAACGGTTGACCCTTCACCTGTATATACTTTACGGAATACAACAGAATGTTCAATTTTTCCATTTAATATACTTCCGCTACCAACAATCGCATCACTAACTTCTGCACCTAAATTATATTTAGCTGGTGGTTCATCTTTTGGTTTTGTTTCAATATATGGAGCCTGTTTCATAAATACATCTCTTACTTCTTTATTTAAGAAGTCTATATTTGTATCATAATAGTCTTTAACTCCACCGGAAATTGAACTCCAATAACCATTAAATTCATATCCATATATATTAAGTTTCTTTCTAAATCTTATAATAATATCTTTAACAATATCATATCTTCCTTCTGGTATAATCTGGTTAAGAAGATTTATAAGAAGTGTTCTTGATATTACATATATACCAAGAGAAGCATTTGTTGACTGAGCTTGTAAAGGTTTTTCTTCAAATTCACAAAGTTTCTTGTTTTCGTCCATTTCAAGTATACCAAATTTTGAAAGGTCTTTTCCTTCCATATTTTTATATACAACAGTAATATCAGCACCTTTTTCAACATGATACTTAATTACTTCTTTATAATCCATTTTATATATTGTATCACCAGATGTTATAACAACATAAGGTTCATTACTTCTTTTAAGATATGTAAGGTTTTGATAAATAGAGTCTGCTGTACCTCTAAACCAGCTGTTATTGTTACGACTTGTGTATGGTGTAAATACAAAAAGTCCTCCTTGTTTTCTTCCGAAATCCCACCATTTTGATGATGTAAGATGGTCGTGAAGTGAACGTGAGTTATACTGTGTTATAACTGCCACTTTACCAATTCCTGAGCTTGACATACTACTTAAAGTAAAGTCTATTGCTCTATAAGAGCTTCCTATTGGCATAGCTGCCGCTGCTCTTGATTCTGTAAGTGTTCCAAGATTTTCGCTGTTTCCTCCAGCTAATATAATACCTATTGCTTTCATAATGATGCCCCCTCTTTAATAATTGATTTTCCGCTTTCAAGTTTATTTGAAGGGTAATCACTTTCTATTGTATTTCCATATATTACACAGTTTTTACCAATTTCAACATTTGAAGGAACAACTGTATTATCACCAACTACTGTAATACCTGTATTATAAATTTTAGGTTTACTTTCATTTACTATATTTTCACCAGTACCCATTTTTACATTGTTACCAATAGAACAATTTTCATCAATAATACATCTATCAATATAACAGTTTTCACCAACTACTGTATTTTCCATAATAATAGAATCTTTTACGACAGCACCCTTTTCAATTATAACGCCTGGTCCAAGAACAGAGTTATAAACTTCTCCATAAACTTCACAACCCTCTGAAGCAAGGCTTGTTGAAAGTTTTGCACCTGCAGCTGTATACTGTGGTGGTTGGTGGTCACTATTTGTATATATTTTCCAGAAATCTTCATAAAGATTAAACTCTGGAAGTGTTTTTATAAGTTCCATATTAGCTTGCCAATATGATTCTATTGTACCTACATCTTTCCAATAATCTTTAAATCTGTAAGCATACATTGTTTGACCTTCTTCAAGCATTTTAGGAATTATATGCATACCAAAGTCGCTATCTGGGTGAATTTTACTATCTTCGATAAGAGCTTCTCTAAGTCTTTCCCAAGTAAATATATAAATACCCATAGATGCAAGATTATTTTTAGGATTTGCTGGTTTTTCTTCGAATTCATAAATTCTGTCATCACTTTCAGTATTCATTATACCAAAGCGACTTGCTTCCTCAATAGGAACTTCCATAACAGCAATAGTAGCTGCACAATTATTTTCTTTATGGAATTCAAGCATTTTTGAATAATCCATTTTATAAATATGGTCACCTGATAAAACAAGAACATATTCTGGGTTATTACTGTCAATGTATTCTATATTTTGGAATATAGCATTAGCAGTACCCATAAACCATTCACCAGAATCACCACCGCCTTTAACATGTGGAGCAAGAATTGTTACACCGCCATTTCTTTTATCAAGGTCCCAAGGAATACCTATACCTATATGCTGATTAAGTCTTAAAGGTTGATATTGTGTAAGTACTCCAACAGTATCAACACCTGAATTAATACAGTTACTTAAAGGAAAGTCAATAATTCTATATTTACCACCAAAAGTAACTGCTGGTTTTGCAACATTTCTTGTTAAAATCCCAAGTCGACTACCTTGTCCTCCGGCCAGAAGCATGGCCATCATTTCTTTTTTTCGCATAAACTCTTTACCCCCAATGATGCGTGCTAAAAAAATCTAAAGGCTGATTTTATAAAAACGCAATAAAAATTTTATGTAAACATATTATAAAATATACAATTTACACTAATATCATATCACATTTTTTTACATTTGTACACCTAAATTGAAAATTTTTTAAAATTTTTGCTACAAAATTATACGCTTTTTTTAAATTTTAGTTAAATTTTTTTATTTTACGATAAAATCACAGCTTAATTTTAACATTTAAAAATTTATTGATATAAATAAATTTATTATGATAATAATAATATAAGTATTATAGACTTTGAATTATCATTGTAGTATACTTTTTAAAAAGATTAAAAATATGATTGGGGCGTTTAGAAATGAAAGACGGTTTCAGTATAAAATATAAAAATGTTTATTTTATAGGTATAGGCGGCATAAGTATGTCAGGGCTTGCAGAAATACTTAAATCAAGGGGTGTTAATGTAGCTGGTACAGATATGAATGTTTCTAATACAACAAAACATCTTGAAAGTATTGGTATAAAAATAAATATAGGTCATAGAAGTGAAAATATTACAAATGAATATGACCTTGTTGTATATACAGCTGCTGTAAAAATGGATAATCCAGAGCTTTTAAAAGCAAAAGAGCTTTCAATAGATATAATGGATAGAGCAGAACTTCTTGGACATATAATGGCAGAATATGAAGACTCAGTTGCAGTATCTGGAACACATGGTAAGACAACAACAACATCTATGGTATCAGAAATACTTCTTGCTGCAAACACAGACCCTACAATATCAGTAGGTGGTATACTTCCATCAATAAACGGAAATACAAAAGTAGGTACATCAAAATATTTTATAGCAGAAGCTTGTGAATACTTTGATAGCTTTTTAAAGTTTAATCCTCTTGTAGGTATAATACTTAATATAGAGGCTGACCACTTAGATTATTTTAAAACATTTGATAATGTAAAAAATTCATTCCATAAATTCGCAGGAAGAATACCTAAAAATGGTATGCTTATAATAAATGATGAAATAGATAATACTGATTTCTACACAGAAAATATTGATTGTAAATTCGAAAAGTACAGTACAAAAAATAAAAATGCTGATTGGTATGCAACTAATATAATACATCATGAAAATGGAAAAAATTCATTTACAGTATGTTATAAAGGTAAAGAGATAGGAGAAATAAACCTTAATATACCTGGTGAACATAATATAAGTAATGCACTTGCTGCTTGTGCTGCTACAAACTTTCTTGGAATTTCTTTTGAAAAAATATCACAAGGGCTTTCTAATTACGGTGGTACAAACAGAAGATTTCAAAGAAAAGGAACTTATAAAGGCGTAAATGTAATTGATGATTATGCACATCACCCAACAGAAATAAAAGCAACACTTGCTGCTGCAAAAAATGTAAAACATAATACACTTTGGTGTGTATTCCAACCACACACATATACAAGAACTTATAATCTTTTTAATGAGTTTTCAGAAGCTTTTGATGATGCTGATAAAATAATAATGGCAGATATATATGCTGCAAGAGAAAAAGACACTGGTCTTGTTTCATCAAAACAATTAGCTGAAAAAATAAAAGAAAGAGGAAAAGACATTAAGTATATAGGCAGTCTTGATGATATATTAAAATATGTTTCAGAAAACTGTAATGAAGGTGACCTTTTAATAACTATGGGTGCTGGAGATATTTATACTGTTGGTGAAAAACTTGTTAATATGAAATAATAATTATAAAAAGCCTTGAATTACAATAAAATCAAGGCTTTTTATTTATATCATTTATGATATGGTTCATTTCTATTTATTTTTATAGCTCTATAAATTTGTTCAAGAAGTATAACTCTCATCATTTGATGTGGAAAAGTCATTTTAGAAAAACTTAAATAATAGTTTGCTCTGTTCATAACTTCTTTAGATAATCCCAAAGAACCACCTATAATAAAAACTATATGACTTATACCTCTTAAAGTTGTTTTCTCTACAAAATCTGCTAATTCTTCAGAACTAAAATTTTTTCCATCTATGGCAAGAGCAACACAATATGCATCATCTTTAATATTTTTAAGTATTCTTTCCCCTTCTTTTTTCTTAACAATTTCTTCTTCAGCTAAACTCATTGTTTCAGGAGCCTTCTCGTCAGGAACTTCTATTATTTCAAGTTTTATATATTTACTAAGTCGTTTTGAATATTCATCAATAGCTAAATTCCAATATTTTTCTTTTAATTTTCCAACACATATTATAGAAATTTTCATATTTTACCTCACAATATAACAGGGCAACTATTAGTATATCTTGAAGCCATATCCATTTTAAGATATGTTCCTACTTCTATATCATTTTCATTTAAAATACTTCTTACAGTTTCATAGGCAAGATGTGGTTCATTATTTTCATCACTTAAATGTCCTAAATATATATGTTTAAGTTTATTATCCATTATTTCAGATATAAATTTACCTGCTGTTTCATTTGATATATGACCTTTATCCCCTAATATACGTTGTTTTAAAGCCCAAGGATAAGAACCACATTTAAGCATATCTACATCATGGTTTGACTCAATAAGTATTACATCAGAACCTATTATATTTTCTTTTACAGTTTCTGTAATATGCCCTAAATCAGTTGCTATTGTCATTTTATAGTTTTTTGCAAATATACTATATCCAACCGGCTCTGCTGCATCATGAGGTATATCAAAAGGCATTACACACATATCATTTATAACACAGCTTTCACCACTATATATTATTTTAATATTTTTTCTTGATATTTCACCTATTGAGCTTTCCATAGCTTTCCATGTACCTTCTGTGGCATATATAGGTATATCAAACCTTCTTGAAATTATACCTGCACCCTTTATATGGTCACTATGTTCATGTGTTATAAATAAAGCATCTATTTTATTTCCATCAACATTAAGTATATCAAGACCCTCTTTTATTTTTTTACCACTAATTCCTGCATCAAAAAGTATATTTGTACTTTCTGTACCTGTATAAATGCAATTACCACTACTTCCGCTTGCTATTGGACAAAATCTTACAGACATTTTTTCACCACCTTTTTCCAATTATAAAAAATCGCTGAAACCAAAAAGTTCCAGCGACAGAAATTAATCTTCTTTAACTCTTTTTATATCAGCACCAAGGTTTCCAAATTTATGTTCAACATCTTCATAACCTCTGTCTATATATTTTACATTTGTAATTTCAGTTTTTCCTTCTGCTGCTAGTCCTGCTATAATCATAGCTGCTCCTGCTCTAAGGTCAGTTGCTGCTACATTATTTCCAAAAAGCTTTTCTACACCTTGTATTTTTGCAGTTCTGCCATTAATATCAACATCAGCACCAAGTTTTCTAAGTTGGTCTATATACTGATATCTATTGTCCCATACATTTTCAGTAATTATATTTTCACCCATGCATACAGTAAGAAGTGCTGCCATTTGAGGTTGTAAATCTGTTGGAAAACCTGGATAACTCATAGTTTTTACATTTACATTTTTAAGAGGTTTATCAGCTAAAACTCTTATAGAGTCATCAAATTCCTCTATTGTTACGTCCATTTCCTCAAGTTTTGCAGAAAGACAATCCATATGTTTTGGAATAATATTTTTTACTATAACATCTCCACCAGTAATAGCTGCTGCTATCATATATGTACCAGCTTCAATTTGGTCTGGAATAATTGTATATTCAGCACCATGAAGTTTAGGAACTCCTGTAATTTTTATTACATCAGTACCTGCACCTTTAATTTTTGCTCCCATAATATTAAGGAAATTTGCAGTATCAACTACATGCGGCTCTTTTGCAGCATTTTCAATTACAGTATTACCTTCTGCAAGACAGGCTGCAAGCATAATATTTATTGTTGCACCAACACTTACTTGGTCCATATATATTGAAGCACCATGAAGGTTTTCAGCATTAACTCTTACAACATCATCATCATCAAAAACTTCTGCACCAAGTGCCTTAAATCCCTTAAGATGAAGGTCAATAGGTCTTGAACCAAAATTGCAGCCTCCCGGCATAGAAACTTCTGCTTTTTTAAATCTACCTAATAATGCACCAAGAAGATAATATGATGCTCTTATTTTTCTTACTTCTTCATAAGTTGCACTTACATTTTTAATATTTCTGCTATCTATTTTAAGTGTATGTTTATCAATAAACTCACATTTTGCTCCCAATTTACTAAGTGTATTAAAAAGGCTTGTAACATCTTCTATATTAGGCAAATTTTCAATTATACAAACCCCATCAGCCATAATAGCTGCTGGTAAAATAGCAACTGCTGCATTTTTTGCACCACTTATACTTACTTCACCGCAAAGTCTTTTCTGACCGTTAATAACAAGTTTATCCATATAATAATTCAAATCCTTCCAATTTTTTATCCCAACGAAACGGGCGAGTCAATAACAAATTATTTGTACAGTAAAAAAGCCTTAAAAAAAGGCTTTTTATCAAAATTAAAATCAAATTACTTTAAGCATTATACCACCAAACTGTTAAACAATAAAGACTTTTTTCAATATATAAAAATAAAATGGATTTTAGCTTATATTTTAGCATAAAAACACTTTATTTTTTATTTATTTTGCCAAGTTATATACATAAAATACTATCTTATTTTATTTGTATAAGCATTAACCATATAAGGTTTTTCCTCTTCCATTACATATATAAAATAGTAAGGTACAATTTTTGATGATATATCAACACCATCTTTATCTTTTGATTGATAATCATATACCATTTCTATTTTATCAACAGTAGCACTATTAATTATATAATCAGAAAATGTAAATAAGGCTTCATCAACACCATATATTTCACTTTTTTCATCTATATATCCTTCTATATTACAGTACATGGCTATAATACTTTCAACACCTTTATTATTTACAGTTATTTCATATCTACTAGGATATATATAATTACCTTTATATTTTTCGCAATATATAAAAGTGTATCCATAATCAAGTTCTATTACATCAAGAATACTATATTTATTATTATTTCCTTCTATTTTTAAAAGCATATCTTTTGAAATTTTTTCAGCTTTTTCATAATCGAAGTCTTTTATAACATCATCATATTGATTATATATAACCTGTAAATTATTGTCTTTATACGTTACTGTTTTAGTATCACTTTTTATTATATTATTACCAAATTCTATTGATATTTTAGCATCTTCATCTTTAAAAAAGGTATTTACTATATCATCTCTTGTCAAATAAATAGGTGAAATATTTATTTTTCTCATAGGTGAATAATCATATTCAAGTTCTGTATAAATATATATATTTCTGTCAGAAAGAACATCTATAACTGCTTTTTCTCTAGCTTGTGAGATTTTATAGTCTTGATTTCCTTTATAATTAAAGAAGAATAACACAGCATTGAGAACTATAAGTATAAATATAACCATCTTTTTTGCAATATTCCAATCCATATAATTCTCCTTATTTCTCGCAGCTTACAGAATATACATTATTATTTATTGTTGTAAACCATCTTAATTTAATACTGTCTTTTCCGCTCATATAATATGCAAGTTTTATATCATCTACATTTGTAACAATACTACCACCACTATTTTGATAATTTATCATTACAGTTTCGTCTAATGCTTTTATAAATTCTTTATTAATTAAACCTGTTTTATTTTCTTTTTCATAGTTATATGCAATTCTTCTATATTTTCTCACACTATTATTTTTTACACTTATTTCTATACAATAATCCAAATTATTCATCTCTTTTAATATATCAGAAGGTATAAGGGGCATATTATTTACAGTATAATTAAAACAAAATATATATTCATCATTTTCTTTATACCAATTTTCTAAATATATATCAGTTTTTAAAGAATTATCACTTTTAATAAAATTTTTAGCAGCTGAATAAGATTTTATAAAACTTTCTTCCACATTTTCATCAACAGCTTTATAATTAAAATATTCCAAAAGTCCTGTAACACTATATTTTACAACTGTATTATCATCACTAAAAAGATAGCCTCCTTGTTCATTTACTTCACTCCATTTTGATGTACTATTATCAAAAAAATCATCTATATATGACTCAAATATACTTACAGAGAAATCTCCATTTTGTTCAAAAGGATTTGTTCTTTTTAAAAGGCTATATTCAATCTGATTTTCAGTCCATTGAGGTACAAAAACATTATCATAAAATATATTAAAACCACTTTGTTTTGTAGATATATATGTTATTTGATTATCTGATTTTATCTCATTATTTTGTCTTTTTTCAATAGCATCATAAATATCTTTTGAAACTTTACTGCTTGTAATTTTATAATTATAACTTTCTTCTTTTTCTAAATCTACAAAAGAAATTTTAAGTGTAGAACCATAATTCATTTGTGGATATATCAAAATACTATTAAAATTAAAATCATTTTTCAAATCTTTATTTTTGCCAAATGATGTTTCAAAGTCATTTATATTAACACTTTGACTATATTTAAAAATCAAACATTTAGATATTAAAAAAGAATCCCAATCAAGTTGAGATTTTTCCAAAAATTCTCCCTTTGAAAATAATTCTTTAATACCATCATTCCCAAGGTCATATATACCACTATTGTCAGACTCACAATAAAATTTAGAAAATTTTTTATTACCATAACCTGTTATAATACTAGATGGTTCAAGTATATATGTTTCTCCACTATATGTGCTACCATCATTTATAAAATCAGCAAAAACGGTATAAAAAAAGTTATGACCATCATTATCATAAAGCCATAACTTTCCAGTCTGAACTACGGTAGCTATGACCAAAGCAATGATTACAAAGTTTTGTATCTTGCTAAGTTTCATAATTATCACCGTCAATATAATGCTATCATAGTATTTATTCCAGGTATACTTATACCGTTTTCAAGTTCTGTTTTAATAAGTCTATTTTTTCTTTTTATTACACAACTTGCACCACTTGTATTTTTACCATTTTTACAAGCTTCAATATATATAATATTTTCACCGATTTCAAGTTCAACTGTTTGACTAAACAAACCAGTAGGACCTATTTCTATTTCATAATTTGCATAATTATTAAGAGTTCCACTTGCATTTTTTTTATTTAAAGATATTGATATGACAGAACCATTTTCACTCCAGCCTGTAATAGTTCTTGTTTTATCAAATGTAGACTCTGTATCTCCTATAACAACTCCACTTGTAACAGAAAAATTAACTTCATTGGAAGAATACTCATCTGCATAAGCGAAAGTAGGAGCAAAAAATACAAATAAGAATAATAACAACCCAAAAATTTTGGTTTTCATCTTTATGCAGCCTCCTTCCTTTACTATAATTATTTCCACATGAACATATTATAAAACAGTAATGTTACAATTATATTACATATGCCTTACTTTTGAATTACATTATATTGGCACATAAGGAAACAATACTTAATTATTGTCTTTTATTATACCATTAAAGTTTTTATTAAACCACATAGTCATAGCTGTTCCTTTTCCATATTCACTTTCAACAGTAATTTTACCATCATGTATTTCCATTATTTCTTTTGCTATTGAAAGTCCAAGACCTGTTCCACCCATAGCTCTGCTTCTAGCCTTATCAACTCTATAAAATCTCTCAAATATTCTAGGAATATCACTTTTTGGTATACCCATTCCAGTATCTTTTACAGTAAGTTTATAATATTTTTCATCTTCTTCAATAAAAATTTTTATTTCTGCTTTATTAAGACTATATTTTATAGCATTTGTTATTATATTATTTACTACTTGACCTATTCTGTCACGGTCACCTTGTATAATAACATCTTTATGATATGGTATAAAATATAAATTTTGTTCTTTTGCATCAGCATGTATTTTATTTTGTTTTACAACATCATTCATATAAGCATTAAGGTCTATTTCGCTTACAGAAAGAATAATTTGTTTATTATCAAATCTTGAAAGTTGTAATAAATCTCTAACAAGAAAAGACATTCTATCAGCTTCATTATTTATTATACCAAGAAACTCCATTGCTATTTCTTTATCATCAACAGCTCCATCAATAAGAGTTTCTGTATAACTTTTTACAGTTGTAAGAGGTGTTCTTAACTCATGTGAAACATTAGCAACAAACTCTTTTCTCATATCATCAAGTTTTTTGGCTTCTGTTATATCTTGTAATACTACAACTATACCATCTATAATATATTTTTCTCTGTAATATGGTGTAAAATAAGCAGTTATAAATTTTTTACCAACAGGAAATGTTACTTTTTTAGATTGTTCTTTTGTAATATCTATATATACACCAGAATTAATATCAAAAGCTTTTATAAAATCAGTAAAACTCATATTAAATTCTGTTAATTCAAGCATTTCTATTGCTACACTATTTACATGCATAAGATTTCCAACGCTATCATATGATATAACACCATCACTCATATTATGAAGTATTATTTCAAGTTTATTTTTTTCATTAGAAATAATATTTATATTTTTATGAAGTTCTTTTGCCATATTATTAAAACTCATTGTAAGCTGACCTATTTCATCATTAGATTTAACACTAGCCTTTTGATTAAGATTTCCATTTGCTAATGCTTTTGCTTTTGATGTAAGTTCAAGTATAGGACCAGTAATTGTTTTTGCGAATATATAACCCATAAAAGCTGTAAGTGTAAGGGCTATAAATAATGATATAATTATGCTTCTTCTTGTTTGTTCAAGACTTGCTTTTATATCAGTAGCATCAATTCTTGAAAATATAACATATTTAACATTACCTTCCAAGTCATATATAGGAGAAGCATAACTTATCCAATATTTTGCAAGACCAGATGTATCTGTACTTCTTTTAAATATATCAAAAGATTCTGTTCCTGAAAGTGCAGATATTACAGAAGCATTTCTATATTCGGGAAAAGGTTCTTTTGCAACTGTTGTAGATGCTATTGTGTTACCATTAACATCTATTATATTACCTTGAGTGTTTGATATATTATAACCACCCTGAGAAAATTTTAGTAATTCCTCTTGAAATTTACTTTCATCTCCATTAGATATAACTTGCTCTTGTATTCTATCTGTATATAATTTAAGTTGTGTTTTAGCCTTTTCCTGCTCTATGTTCTGAAGGCTTATAAGAATATAGGTACCACTTACAATAGTAACTATAAGTACTAAGCCTAAATACATTATCATAAGTTTATATTTTATACTTCCTGTAATTCTCATAACTCAAAAACTCCAAATTCAACCATTAAAATAATATCCTACACCTCTTTTAGTAAGTATATAAGAAGGTTTGCTTGGGTCATCTTCAATTTTTTCTCTTAACCTTCTTATAGTAACATCAACAGCTCTTACATCACCAAAATATTCATATCCCCAAACTTTTTCAAGAAGTATTTCTCTTGAAAAAACTTGTGTTTTTTGTTGTGCAAGAAATTTTAAAAGTTCAAATTCTCTAAATGTAAGGTCAATTACATTTTCATCTTTTCTCACTTCATATCTATTAAGGTCTATAACAAGTTTTCCAAAAGATATTATATTATTTGAAATTTGAGATTTTTGTGAAATAGCATCATATTTTCTTAAATTAGCTTTTACTCTAGCAATAAGCTCACGTATACCAAAAGGTTTTGTAACATAATCATCAGCACCAAGTTCAAGTCCAAGAACTTTATCAACTTCTTCTGCTCTTGCAGTAAGCATTATTATAGGTGTAGAAATTTTTTCTCTTACTTTTTTACAAACTTCATAACCATCTACTTTAGGCATCATAATATCTAAAAGTATAAGGTCTGGATTTTCTGTAAATACCTTTGTAATACCTTCTTCACCATCATTGGCTGTAATTACATCATAACCTTCTTTTTTAAGATTAAATTTTATAATATCAGCAATAGCTTTTTCATCGTCAATAACGAGTATTTTTTTGCTCATATATTACCTCCAAAATTATAAACAAAAGGCTCTTTAATATTATATATCAACTAAATTTAATTATACTAAAATTAACATATGTTGTAAAATTTAAAATAATAAAAAAACCGGCATAAAGCCGGATAAAAATCAATTATTTTTATTAAGTATAATATCTGCAACATAAAGACCATTTGCAGCAGCTTGAGAAAGTGAACGAGTAAATCCTGCTCCATCACCAATAGCATATATTCCTTTGCAACCTTCAATTTCAAATTCTTCAGTTTTAGGTCTTGCAGAATAGTATTTACATTCTATACCATAAAGTAAAGTATCATAATTAGCTGTACCCGGTGCTATATTATCTAAAGCGTGAAGTGTTTCAACAATATTATCAAGTTGTCTTTTTGGTATACAAAGACTTAAATCACCTGCAACTGCATTCATTGTTGGTCTTGTTGTAGATTGTGCAAGTCGTTTTTCATCTGTTCTTCTTCCATTTTCAAGGTCTCCAAGACGCTGTACTAAAACACTTCCACCACTTATTAAATTAGCAAGGCTTGCAACATGTCTTGCATATTCAATAGGTTCTTTAAACGGTTCTGTAAAACGTATTGTAGAAAGAAGTGCAAAATTTGAATTTTGTGTTTTTCTTGAAGCATCTCTATATGAATGTCCATTTACAGTAAGAACACCATCTGTATTTTCAGTAACAACACTACCTCTTTCATTAAAACAAAACATTCTTGTTGTATCACCATATCTTTTACTTCTATACCATATTTTAGGTTCATAAATTTTCTTAGAAAAATGTTCCCATATTATAGAAGGTAATTCAACACGAACACCTATATCAACTTGATTATTTTTTAAAGGTATATTATTTTCTTCACACCATTTAGAGAAAAATCTACTTCCTACTCTACCAACAGCAAATATTATATTTTCGGCAGAAATACACTTATTACCGTCTTTATCTGAAATTATTATTTCTTTTGTATCTTTATTGACATCAACAGCAACTGTATCAGAAAGTATATCACATCTTTCACCTACTGCAACAATGAGTTTTCTCATAGTTTCAAAATTGCTATCTGTACCAAGATGTTTAAGTTGTGCTTGACTCATATGCAAATCATGTTGAATACAAATTTTCTTAAGTTCATTATCTGGCATAAATCTTTCTGTTGTAGCACCATATTTAACAAGTATTTCATCAGCTTGTTCAATATAATTTATAACAGTCTCTGGCTCAAGAAACTCTGTAAGCCAGCCACCATATTCAGTTGATATTACATATTTACCATCTGAAAAAGCTCCTGCTCCTGCCATGCCCTCCATAATAGCACAAGATTTACATTTTATACACTTATCTGTTTTTTTTGCAACAATAGGGCATATTCTTTTTTCTATTGTATGACCTTTTTCTATTATAACAACCTTTAGTTCCGGATTTTTTTCTGTTAAACGATAGGCGTTCATTATACCACCTATACCACCACCAATAATAGCTACATCATAATCTTTTTTTATAACCATATGAGAATACACCTCCGAAAATTAAAATCACCTGTATTGTTATTAATAGTTTTGTGCACAAAACATCTTATTATGTACTTTATTTATTATTATTGTCAATATAAATTACTGATTTTTATTCTTTTCTATGTTTTATATAAAATAATATGATATATTTTATTTATTTTTACAACAAAAAGGAGTATGCAGAAACATACTCCTATATTTAAAAATTATATTTCTGTTACATCAATAGTTTTAGCATAACCATTTGAAGAATCAACTTCTAATTTAACTTCATAATCCCTATTTTTTTCGTTCATATAATAATCAAGGTCGTCTACACTTCTTTCATCACCTTTTACAGTAAGTGTTGATGCTTTAAAATCAAAAGTCATAGTCTTTTTATTTCTTGTTCTAACATCAAGTTCTCCTCGTCTTACATCAAAATTTCTAAGTTCTCCTTTAACCTCTTTCATATGAGCTTTTATACCTGTTACTTTTCCAGATTTAACTGTAAGACTTGCTTCCATTGTAATATCACTATCATCTACAAAATCTCTAAGGTCACTCAAATTATACTTATCATTTCCATCTATTGTAACAGATACATTACTTGCAAAATCAAATTTATTTGAACTTGAGCCTATTGCTATTTGAGAAGATGACATACTTTTTATTGTTCCTGATGTATCTGATGAAGAACTTGAACTTGAAGTTGCAATTACTCTTGTTACTTCATCATATTTATTAAGTTCTATTGTAGCTGAGAATGGACCATCTTCATCAATTAAATCTCTAAAGTCATAATAATCATATGTTTTTCCATCAAGTTTTAATGTTGCATTATCAACATCTTCATCTTCAAAGTCATATTCTTTATATGAACTTGAACCTGATTTCTTAAAACTTATATATCCTTTTCTTATATCGTTTATTGTCCCTTTAAGTTCATCTTCATCATCGTCATCATCTTCAAGGTCATATTTTGAAGCATAAAGTTTTTTAATATCATCTTTACTATCAGTAACATATTTAACATATATATTTTTTTCTTTATCAAAAGCATCTACTATATCATAATAATCAGCTGATTTATTCTCAAGATAGAATGTTACATCATCAAAATCTCCATTTGTCCATTCATAATCTGTTGTTGTAGTTCTTCCTGATTTCTTTATTTCTGCACCACTTTTTGATATATCCTTAAGTTCACCATATATATAATCACTTTCTTTTGTTGTACAATCAAGTTTTACAGCTTCACCTTTAACATTAATACTTACAGAAACATCTACTCTGTTATCTTCCATAGCATCAGCTATACTTTTCTGTGAAACTGATTTACCATCAAGTATATACTCACAATTAACATTAAGATTATATTTTGCTGTTCCACCTGTACTTTTATTTATGTATATAATATCATTATAGAACTCATCTATTGTTCCTTTTACTGTTCCATCTATACTTTGATTAAGCCCTGGGTCAGCATCATAATTTATTGTAAGACTAGATATATCAGCACCTTTATAAACTATATTTGAAAGAGCATCACCTGTTGAAAGAGCTGTATATGTAGAAGCTCCACCACCTGTATTATTTACTTTTGTTGAAGAACTTGCAAATAATCCTATTTTTTGTCCATCATTCTTTAATATTGTAACAAGATAAGATGAACCCATATCACTAACAGATATAACACTTCCTGAAGAAATAGTTGTTGTTGAAGGAGTTTCTGGTGTTTGTCCTCCTGTATTTCCTCCAGTATTTCCTCCTGTTGAAGAACCTGTATTCATTTTATCATATGCTTTTGTTATAATTGTAGCCATTTCTGCTCTATTTATAGCCACTTTAGGATTAAAGTTATTATTATTATCACCAAGGAAAATTCCAAGTCGTGAAAGTAATTCAACATATTGAACACTTGTTGAATTTACAGATGAAGCATCATTAAATGTAAGTTTTGCATTTGGGTCAAGCTCATATTTTACAGTCATAGCTTTTCCAAGAATTACAGCTGCTGCTTCACGGCTTGCATAATTATGTGTATTTTTTGAAGTATTTATAAATTTACCAACTTCAGCCATAGAAACTATACCATATTCAAGAGAATATGAAATACTTGGATATGCCCATTCTGGAACTCCAAGCTGTTTCATAACATAAGACCATTTACTTTCTACTCCACTTGTACTTTTTAAATTATTTGTTTTTTGTAAAAGACTGTATACAAGTTGTACAGTTTCAAAACAAGTAACATTATCTTTAGCTCTGAAGTATCTTTCTCCATCGATTACTTCACCAACCATAATTTCAAGCTCTCCAGCTCTATTTATAAATTGTTGTGCTCCTTGCCATGGCACATTATCAATATCTTTAAAATTTATAGCACCAAAAGTAGGAACGGCAGTTGAACAAGCCATAAGTGTTGCCATTGCTAAAGCTATTTTACGTTTCATAAAACGTCCCCTCCTCATTATTCATATATAAAATCATGTATAACACCAATAAAAATATTATATTTTTATTAATTTTATCATAAAATAATTTTTAATTAAACATATTAGCTTACAATTTATTCTTTCAATTTCTTTACAAAACTACATTTTATTGATTATAGACGTAAAATAATATATTTTTGTTCCTTATTAGACAAAAAAAAGATACCGAAAAATTCGGTATCTTTTTTATATAAAAAATATATTATTTTACTTGGTTAACAAGTTCTTTGCCTTCTTCAAAAGCTTTTAAGTTTTCAAGAGTAACTGTTGCAATACCATTTAAAGCAGTATCTGTTAAGAATGCAAGATGTCCTGTAAGAAGGATATTTTCGTTTGAAAGCATTCTTGCAAGTGTTGGGTCATGTTTTTCAAGATTGCTTCTATCTTCAAAGAAGTAATCATGTTCAACTTCACAAACGTCAAGACCTGCTCCACGAACTTTTCCAGACTCAACAGCATCAATAAGAGCTTCAGAATCAATAAGAGCACCTCTAGCAACGTTTACAATAATAACTCCATCTTTCATTTTTGCAATAGATTCAGCATTAATCATATGGTGTGTTTCTGGTGTAGATGGGCAATGTAATGAAATTACATCTGATTCTTTATAAAGTGTGTCAAGGTCTACATATTCAAGACCACTATCTTTAGCAGGGAAAGCATCATAACAAATAACTTTCATTCCCATACCTTTTAATATGTTAATCATACATCTACCAATTTTACCTGTACCAATAACACCAGCTGTTTTTCCATAAAGACCAATACCATCTAATCCAGCAATGTTAAAGTTGAATTTAACTGATCTATTATATGATAAATGAACTTTTCTGTTTACTCCTAAAAGTAAAGCAGCACCTTGTTCTGCAACTGACTCTGGTGAATAAGCAGGAACTCTAAGAACAGGAAGACCGCATTCTTTTGCTGCGTCAAGGTCAACGCTGTCAAAACCTGCACAACGAAGAAGTATAACTTTTACACCAACTTCTTTAAGTGTTTTAACTGCTTCTGCTGGAACTTCATCATTAACGAAAGAACATGTTGCATCATGTCCTGCTGCAAGTTTAGCTGTTTCTGGAGTTAATCTTTCATCAAAGAAAGTTATTTCATATCCATATTTTTCAGCTAAAGGACCAAAAGTATCCTTGAAATAAGGTTTTGTGTCAAAAAATGCTATTTTCATTTTAAAAGCCTCCCTATTAAAAATTATAAATAGTAATATTTACGTTTTAAATTGCTTTGTCTTACTTTTAACAATATAATACAAAAACTAATCTTTGTCAATAACCCTAGTATATAATTAACCGAGGGTCTATTGTAAGTATTGCATAAATAGATACAATCTATTCAAACAAAATATTTTTCCGTTTTTACTATAAATTAAGTTAAGTTTATGTAAAAACTGCCTTTATATAATATTGTATTTTGTTAATAAATACTCAATTAAAGTTTTGTATTCAATATTCAATGTTTATTTAGGTATTTATTTTTGTACATAAATACCTATTTATGAAAATAAAAAAAATAGTACAGACATTAGTCTGTACTATTTTTAAATTATTAATCAAATAATTTTGAAACTGATATACCTTCGTGAATACGATTAATAGCATCTGCAAAAATCTGAGCAACTGAAACCTTTTTAATTTTTGAAAGGTTCTTTTCTTCTGGAAGTTCAATTGTATCAAGAATAAGAAGCTCATCAATAGCTGATTTTTCAATTCTTTCAATAGCTGGACCTGATAATACAGGGTGTGTACAACAAGCATCAACTTCAATAGCTCCTCTTTCTTTAAGAGCATTAGCTGCATTTGTTATTGTTCCTGCTGTATCTATCATGTCATCTACTATAATAACTCTTTTACCTTCGATATTTCCAATAATGTTCATAATTTCGCTTACATTTGCTTTTGGTCTTCTCTTGTCAATGATTGCAAGAGGAATATCAAGTTTTGTAGCAAAAGCTCTTGTTCTTCCAACACTTCCAAGGTCTGGAGAAACAGCAACAAAATCTTTTAAATCATCACCGTATTTCTCATGATAATAGTTTGTAAGTAATGGAATTCCAACAAGGTTATCAACAGGAATATCAAAAAATCCTTGAATTTGTGCACAATGAAGGTCCATTGTAAGAACTCTGTTAGCACCTGCTGATGTAAGAAGATTTGCAACAAGTTTTGCACTAATTGGGTCTCTTGCTCTTGTTTTTCTATCCTGTCTTGCATAACCATAGTAAGGAATAACTGCTGTTATTCTTCCTGCTGAAGCTCTCTTCATAGCATCAATCATTATAAGGAGCTCCATAAGATTATCATTTACAGGATATGAAGTTGACTGAATTATATAAACATCAGCACCACGGATAGTTTCATTTATTTTCATTGAAATTTCTCCATCGCTAAAATGTCCAACTTCAGCATCTCCAAGTGATAATCCTAAACTTTTTGCAATTGACTTTGCAAGTTCAATATTTGAGTTACAAGCAAAGATTTTAATGTTGCTTCTTGAAGTATACACCATGATTTCTGTGTCCCCCTAATTCTTAGTTAGTTTAATTAATGGTTTTAATGGTTTATTATATAAATTTTTAAATTTACATACTATTGTTAATTATTTCTTTTTTGTCCAGCCTTCAATTATCTGTTGTCTAGCCCTTGCAACAGCTAAAACGTCTTCTGGAACATCTTTTGTTATTGTAGAACCTGCCGCCACATATGAGCCCTTTTTGAGTGTTACAGGGGCAACAAGGTTTGCATTACAGCCTATAAATACATCATCTTCTATAACTGTTCTAAACTTATTTTTTCCATCATAATTTACAGTAACAGTACCACAACCGAAATTTATTCTTTCTCCACAGTCAGTATCACCAACATATGTGAGGTGTGAAATCTTTGTTCCATTACCTACATTTGAATTTTTAATTTCAACGAAATCTCCAACTTTTACATCTTCACCAATATTTGAATTTGGTCTTATATAAGCATATGGACCTACTGTTGTTCTATCTCCAACTTTTGAATCCATACCTGTTGAAGCTTGGAATTTAACTCCATTTCCAATAATCATATTTGTTATTCTAGCATTAGGTCCAATTTTACAATCTTCTCCAATAACAGTATTTTTCTCTATTACACAACCTGGATATACTATTGTATCACAACCTATTGTAACATCAGCATCAATATATGTGTTTGCTGGGTCGATAATTGTAACACCATTTTCCATAAGTTTTTTATTTATTCTTTTTTTCATAAGTTCTGTTGCCTCAGCAAGCTGAACTCTTGAATTAACACCAAAAAACTCAGTAACATCATCTGTTGTCATAGCATTTACACTACTTCCATCATTAAGTATTATTTCCAAAGTATCTGGAAGATAGTATTCTCCCTGAGCATTATTATTTGTAAGTTTTTTAAGTGCAGATTTAAGTTTTGCACCATCAAAACAATATATACCTGTATTTATTTCTTTTACTTGTTTTTCTTCATCTGTTGCATCTTTATGTTCAACATTCTTTTTAAAACTTCCATCAGTATTTCTTATAATATGACCATATCCTGTTGGATTATCAACTATTGCAGAAACTATTGTGCAACCATTTTTTTGTTCTCTGTGGAAAGCAACAAGTTTTTCTATTGTTTCGGCTGTTATTAAAGGAGTATCACCATATAGTATAACGATATCCTTATTTTCGTCAATAAAATCTTCAGCCTGCATAACAGCATGACCTGTACCAAGCTGTTCTTTTTGAATGGCAAATTTTACTTTTTGTTCTCCAATAGCTTCTCTAACCATATCTGCTTTATGACCAATAACAACGCAAATATCTTCAGAGCCGCATTTAGAAGCCTCATCTATAACATAATCTACCATAGATTTATTTAAAATCTGATGTAAAACTTTAGGCATTTTTGATTTCATTCTTGTACCTTCACCAGCAGCAAGAATAATTGCTTTCAAGTTATCCATATAGTACCTCCGCAAGTTATATTAAATTCATATTAAATCTATTTTATATTTTCTCATTTTAGAAGATTATTTTCAATATACTTATTTACCTAAAATAATAAATTATAAATACAATTTACCTACAAAATTAGTCATAATAGTGTAAAAATATATAACCATTTAAAAAAAAGTAATAAAAATTAAATTGTATGCTAATTGTTTAACAATCTGTATGTATTACATTCAATTTTTGTATTCAAATTTAATAAATTTTAATATTATAATTTATTTTGCATACGAAATAATTTTGTGAAAAATATACATATATAAATTGTTATATTTTTTAATATTATACTTTTTACAAAAAAAGAAGGTGAAGATATATAATCTTCACCCTGTTTTTTATTCACCTTTTTCAGCAGGTGTTGTAATTCTTGCAGCTATTGGTCTATATTTTTTAGAAGACCATCTTTCTTCTTGACTTCTTATCCATAAATAAATAATAGCAGTAAATCCAAATCCTATAACACAACTTAAAATTTCTTTACTTATAAAAGGAACAATAGGAGAAATAACATAATATCCTAAAAATATTCCACATATAAGTGCTACAAATGGTATTCCATACATAATCATAACAGCATTAAAAAATCCATTATCTGCAAGTTCAAGTTCAACCCATTGTCCAACGTTAGCATCACAAGCGTTTTCAGCCTCTATAAACATATCTTTTTCGCTCATTCCAGCAACACAAGCTCTACACTTTGCACAAGCCTCTGTTCTTGTCATTCTTACAAGAGCCAAATTATCTTTTTTTAATTCCATAACAAGACCTTTTTCAGCCATAATTACATTACCCCCGTTAAATCTTTTATAACTTCTCCACCTATAATAAGACCAGCAACTGGAGGAACAAAAGAAATACTTGCAGGAGTTACTCTTTTATTTGTTTTTTCTCCTTTTTGTCCAAGTTCTTCCTCTGTCATAAAAGCCTTTCTTGGTTCTTCTTTTGAATAAAGAACTTTAAGCTTTTTTATACCTCTTTGTTTTAACTCTTTTCTCATAACTTTGGCAAGAGGACATACAGATGTTTTATATATATCTGTAATCTCAAATTTTGTAGGGTCAAGTTTATTTCCTGTTCCCATAGATGATATAACAGGTATACCCATTCTTTCACCAGCCATTACCAAAGATATTTTTGCAGTAACAGTATCAACAGCATCAACAATATAATTACAATCAGCATCAATTATATTATCATCTTCTTCGCCTAAATAGAATTTATTATATATTTTTACACAAGCATAAGGATTTATATTTTTTATTCTTTCTGCCATAACCTCTGTTTTATATCTATCAATAGTATTTTCAAGAGCAATGATTTGCCTATTTATATTTGATATGCTTACAGTATCATTATCAACAAGAATAAAATTTCCAACTCCTGCTCTAGCTAATGCTTCACAAACATATCCACCAACACCACCAATACCAAAAATAGCTACTTTAGATTTTTTAAGTTTTTCTAATGCTTCACTTCCTATAAGCATTTCTGTTCTTATAAATCTATTATCCATAAAAAACCCCTTCTTATAAAAGTACAGGCTTAATTATATCCCATATTAATATAAAACTCAACTTAATTTATTTTTTGTAATATTTAATACAATTAAAATAAAAGAAAGCAACATAATAGATAATGGATACATAAAATATATAATGTCTGCATTTGTTCCTATAAGACAAAAAATAGATATAACCATAAATATTATTGTTGTAATAAGACATATAATTCCTGTTTTAGATTTTGAAATAACATATGATAATACAAAAGAACTACCTATTATTGCAAAAAAAGATGATGCACAAGTAAATTTTATTTCTTCAAAATATACAGAAATTATAAATATTCCTATACATAAAATAAAACTTCCTGCAACTGCATATATAATATTTTTAATATTATAATATTTTAATATAAGTATAATACCCGGAACTATAAAAATTAAACCTTTACACCAAATATGAGCAGATTTCAATATATTATTAAATATACTAAAAAAATAAATAATAAATAGAATAGCACTTATAATTAATGCCCATGTTTTATTTTTACTGTAATAAAGATAAAAAAAAGCTATTCCAAGTACAACAAGTGGTAATGAACCATAATTAATATGAAAAAAGTTTACAGCTATTATAAGAATAATCATTATAGCCATAATTAATGCAAAAATAATATTGCTTTTATCTTTATTCATATAATACTCCCCTTTTTATATTTGGTTTTAAATATATACATAAAAAAAATAATTTTTGTCTGAAATATAAAAGCCTTAATATAAATTTATTTTATACTAAGGCTTTTATTTAAAAATTAAATTTTTTATTTCTTTTTTTAATATACCATCTTGTCAAAAAAGTTTTTATAAGAGCTGTTGTAGGAACAGCTATAACCATTCCTAATATTCCGAATATACTTCCAAAAACAGAAAGCGATAAAAGAACAAATACAGGGTGCAGTTCAACACTTTTTCCAACAACTCTAGGAACAATAAATATACTATCTATCTGTTGAAGTACTAAAACTATAATAGCAGCATAAAGAGCTTTTATAGGAGTTCCACTTAAAAGTCCAACGCCAACAGAAAGTATAAATGCAACTATCGCCCCAACATATGGTATAAGATTTGAAAATCCCGAAACCAAACCTATTATAAGAGCATAATTTATACCTGCAATACTAAATGATATAGTTATAAGTGTTGCCATTATAATAGCATCTGTAACTTGACCACCTATATATCCTGAAAATGTATTATTCATATCCTTAAAAAAACATTTTATAGATTTAGCTGTTTTATATTTAAAAAATACATCTATGGCATCATTACAATAATAAAGTATTCTTTCCTTCTCTGAAAGTAGATAAAAAGAAACAGTAAGTCCTATAACAGTATTTAAAACACCACTGCCAACTTTTGTAAATGAATTGGCAATACCTAATACATACTCAGTAATCTTTGTTGTAGCAGTAGAAATCCATTGTTGAGCAGAATTACCATTTACATTTTGTAAAACACCTAATTCTTCAAGTTTTATATAAAAAACTGTCACAAGGTCAGAAAATTCTTCAATGCTTGCTGTAACCATATTTGCAATCATATCCGCATTTATACTACCTATTTTCCCAACAATTAATTTTATTATTATACCTATAATTACAAATATAATAATATATGTTACAATAGTTCCTTTTGTACGCACTTTAAATCTTGTATCCTGTTCTGTTTTATTTTTTATACCTAATTTTTGTATTAAAAGTTCTGTTTTATTATGAAAAAACTCAACAACAGGGTTTAAAACATAAGAAAATACAAGTGCTATTATAAGTGGTGATAGTATAGTTGCTATAAAAGATATTATATGATTTGCCACTTCATTAAACATATATATATTTTTTATAATAAGTCCCAATATATATATTGTTACAATAGTAAATATAACATGGAATGAAATTTTAAGATATTCTTTATCCCATGGAAGTTTCATAATATCCACCCCATAAAAAATTATTTAAGGCTTGCAAGTATTGCTTTTAAAAATTCCCATGTACTTTCAGTTGATGAAATTTTAAGTCTTTCATCAGGTGTATGAACATCAAATATATCAGGTCCTATTGAAATCATATCAATACCATTAACCTTTTCTGCAAAAAGTCCACATTCAAGACCAGCATGTATTGCTTCTACAATAGGCTCTTTTTTATAAAAATCAGTATATACTTTCTTTGTAATTTTAAGGAGTTCAGAATCTGGATTAAACTCCCAAGCAGGGTATGCAGAAGTAACAATAGTTTCTCCTCCAAGAAGTCTGCCTGCTGTTTCAATCTGATTTAAAATAATATCTTTTCTTGAAGCAACAGAACTTCTTACAGCACAAACAAATTCAATATTATTATTTACAGTTCTTAATATACCTATATTATTTGAGCTTTCAACAAGTCCTTTTATACCCATACTCATAGTTGAAACACCATAAGGTATAAGAGTAAGCATATCTATTATTTTAGATACTGTAATATCATCAAAAGCTACATATTCAAATTCGCCATTTACTTTTTCGATATTAACTTTTATATCTTCATCTACACCTTTATATTCGTGAACGAAAGTTTTTTCAATATTTGAAAGTACATTTGAAATTTCGCCCATTTTACTTTCATCTACAAAAACAAAAGCATCACATTCTCTTGAAATAGCATTATCCATAAGTCCGCCATTTACTTTTGAAACTTTTACATTAAACTCTTTAACACTTTCAAGCACTCTACCCATAAGTTTATTTGCATTTGCTCTTTGTAAATGTATATCAGCACCACTATGTCCACCTTTAAGACCTCTTATTTTTATATAACAAGGTATTAAATCAGAAGATACATTTTCATAAACAGCAGGTATTTTTGTAGTAACTTTCATACCACCACAACAACTTACAAGTATATGTCCTTCTTCTTCAGTATCAAGGTTTATAAGTTTTCTTCCTTCAAGTATACTTGCATCAAAAGCAATAGCACCTTTCATACCAACTTCTTCATCTGTTGTAAATAAACATTCAACAGGAGGGTGTGAAACAGTATCATCATCAAGTACAGCAAGCATATATGCAACAGCAATACCATCATCACCGCCAAGAGTTGTACCTTTTGCAGAAACAAAATCACCATCTACACAAAGTTTAAGACCTTCTGAAGCAAAATCATGAATAACATCATTGTTTTTCTCACAAACCATATCTATATGACCTTGCAATATAACAGTTTCAGAATTTTCATAGCCTTTTGTACCTTTTTTTCTTATAAGCACATTCCAGGCGTCATCTTGATATACAAAAAGACCTCTTTCTTTTGCAAAATTTACAATATAATCACTTATAGCTTTTTCATTTCCACTTCCTCTTGGAATATTACTAATTTCTTCAAAATAATAAAATACTTTTTCAGGTTTTAAATTTTCAAGTACTCTCATAAAAGCGACCTCCAAATAAAAATTTTAAAAGAATTTTAATTATAAAAATATTATATTCAATATTTCAATAAATATAAAAACAGACTGGGTAAAGTCTTGTACCTTATCCCAGTCCAATAAACAATTAATTTTTAAAGCTGTGTATAGGTGCAGGAATTCTTCCGCCTCTATTTATAAATGCTTCACAACTGTATTTATTTACAGGCATAATTGGAGCATATCCAAGAAGACCTCCAAATGTAACAGACTCACCAACACCCTTACCAATAACAGGTATAAGTCTTACAGCTGTTGTTTTATTATTAACCATACCAATAGCAGCCTCATCAGCTATTATTCCTGAAATTGTAGAAGCAGAAGTATCTCCTGGAATTGCAATCATATCAAGCCCAACTGAACAAACACAAGTCATAGCTTCAAGTTTTTCAAGAGTAAGAGCACCCATTTCAGCAGCTTCAATCATACCATGGTCTTCACTTACAGGTATAAATGCACCACTTAATCCACCAACATAAGATGATGCCATAACTCCACCTTTTTTAACATTATCATTAAGTATTGCAAGAGCAGCTGTTGTACCAGGAGCACCTGCCTGTTCAAGTCCCATAACTTGGAATATTTCAGCAATACTATCACCTATTGCAGGAGTTGGAGCAAGTGAAAGGTCAATTATACCAAATGGAACATTAAGTCTTTTTGATGCTTCCTGAGCAACAATCTGACCAACTCTTGTAATTTTAAAAGCTGTTTTCTTAACTGTTTCACAAAGAGTTTCAAAATCTGTATTTTTAACTTCTTCAAGAGCTTTTTTAACAACACCAGGACCACTTACACCAACATTTATAACACAATCAGCTTCACCAACACCATGGAAAGCACCTGCCATAAATGGGTTATCTTCAACAGCATTACAGAATACAACAAATTTAGCACAACCGATACAATCTCTATCTTTTGTTCTTTCTGCTGTTTCAACAATTATTTCACCAAGTCTTTTTACAGCGTCCATATTAAGACCATTTCTTGATGTACCAATATTAACAGATGAACAAACTCTTTCTGTAACATCAAGAGCTTCTGGAATAGACTCAATAAGTATTTTATCAGCTTTTGTAAATCCTTTATGAACAAGAGCAGAGAAACCACCTATAAAGTTTACTCCAACTTCTTTTGCAGCTCTATCAAGAGTTTTAGCAACGCTCACATATGAATCTGTGTTACAACCAGCTGCTGCAATAGCAATAGGTGTAACAGATATTCTTTTATTAACAATAGGAACACCAAACTGTTTTTCAAGTTCTTCCCCTACTTTAACAAGGTCTTTTGCATATGTTGTAATTTTTTTATATATTTTCTCATTAAATTTATCAATATCTGAATCAGCACAATCCATAAGACTTATACCCATAGTTATAGTACGCACATCAAGATTTGATTCAGCAATCATTCTGTTGGTTTCCTGTATCTCCATTCTGGAAAGCATAGAAATTCTCCTCCTGTTTAAAAAAATAAAAATATAATAAATTAAATACGATGCATACAGTTGAAGATATCCTCATGCTGCATTTTAATAATAACACCAAGGTCATTTCCAATAGCTTCAAGGTCAGCTGACATAACTTCAAAAGCCTTTGTAGGATTTGAAATATCAACAATCATCATCATATTGAAATAACCTGAAACAATAGTCTGAGATATATCAAGTATATTAACATTAGTTTCTGCAAGATAGTTACATACTTTTGCAATTATACCTACTTTATCTGTTCCCAAAACAGTTATTATACTCTTCATAAAAAACTCCTCCTGAAAATATAATTAAATATTTATTAAAACCAAAATATAAAACTAGATTTAATTTTATCACAATGAATATATTTATATCAATACTTAATATTACAGTAAATATTCAATATAAAATTAAAATAAACAGCTTATTATACAAAAACAAATGTTCATATATGAAAAACAGAAAAGTATATACAATAATGTATATACTTTTAATAAATAAAAATATTATTTTAATAATTCATTTAAAGCATGAACTATACCATCTTCATCATTTGAAAGAGTAATATAATCAGCAATATCTTTAACATCTTGAGAAGCATTACCCATAGCAACACCAATTCCTGCGTATTCAATCATAGTTTTATCATTTTCAGCGTCACCAAAAGCAATCATATCATCTTTTGTATATCCAAGAGGAAGTAATGCACAACGAATTGCATTAGCTTTATCAATACCTTTTTCTGTAAATTCAAAATACATATCAGCTGTAAAAACACAATTTAAAGTATCAGCAAAAGGTTTCATCATTTCTTTATAATTTGCTTTAAGATATTCTGGTTCACCTGCTGTAAGTATTTTATTCATAGGATAATCAGCAAAATCAACCATATCAATAACTTCAGAAAGTTTATAATTACCTAAACTAGCCTCATATTTAATAACATTAAGTTCTTTACCTCTAACATGAACTATATTGTTATAAACATCATTAACATATATATATTCACCTTTATAAACCATAGGTATAACATCAAAATTTTTCATATGATTAAGCACAGATTTACATGTTTCTACTGTCATAGTTTGGTCAAAAAGCACTTCATTTGTTTCGCAATCAATAACCTTTGCACCATTAAATGATATAATAATGCCATGATGCTTGTCCATTTCAAGTTCTTTTACAAAATCAGTAAGTCCCTTATCTGGTCTACCAGATGCAAGAACAATTAAAACACCTTTTTTTTGGATTTCCATTAATTTCTGTTTTGTTTTTTCACTTATTTTCTTTTCAGAATTAGTTAATGTTCCATCAATATCCATTATAATAGCCTTTTTCATAAAAAAACTTTCCCCCTTGCAAATATATATACAAAAAAAGAACCAACTTTTGTTGGTTCTTAGAGAGGCGCTGATCGGATTTGAACCGATGAATAGAGGTGTTGCAGACCTTTGCCTTACCACTTGGCTACAGCGCCATAATCTCGGCGACCACTTACCTTCCCAGGCGGCTTCCCACCAAGTATTATCAGCCGTTTAGGTCTTAACCGTCGTGTTCGGAATGGGAACGGGTGTGTCCCCTAAACGCATCATCACCGAAAATT
>CALWGF010000013.1 GCA_944379995.1 uncultured Clostridia bacterium | reverse complement strand
TTTTGCATTATCACTCCGCTAAAGCTTGTACTGACCACCGGCCTAGCCGGAGGTTTTATTGATAAACAATAAAAAAGGTATCAGTAAAAACTGATACCTTTTTTTATTATTTAAGTTCATTAACGAATTCTTCTATTCTATCCATACCTTTTTTAATCATTTCAAGAGATGTTGCATAAGAAAGTCTTATATGGTCAGGCATACCAAAATCTGCACAAGGTACAACCGCAACAAGTTTCTTTTCAATAAGTAAATCAGCCATATCAGCTGCTGAATTTATTTCAACACCTTCATATTTTTTTCCATAAAGTCCAGAAACATCAATAAAAAGATAAAATGCACCTTCTGGTTTTAATGCTGTTATAAATGGTATTTTTTCTTCTCTTTCAAATATGTAATCACGACGTTTTTTAAACTCAACACACATTTCTTTTACACAATCCTGTGGTCCTTCAATAGCTGCAAGAGTTGCTTTTTGTGCAATAGAATTTGGATTTGAAGTCATATGTGACTGTAAAGAACCTATAAGTTTTGCAATTTTAGGATTTGAAGCAGTATAACCAATTCTCCAACCTGTCATAGCATAACTTTTTGAAACACCATTTATAATAATTGTTCTATCATAAATTTCTTTTCCAAGAGATGCTAAGCTTATATGTTTTTTATCTTCATCATATATAAGTTTTTCATATATTTCATCAGCAATAACAATAATGTCTTTTTCAACAGCAAAATCAGCAATCATTTTAAGGTCATCAATACTTGAAACCATACCAGTAGGATTTGAAGGACTTACAATTACAAGTGCTTTTGTTTTTTCTGTATATGCAGCGTCAAGTTCTTCTCTTGTTAACATATAGTTATTTTCTTTTTTTGTTTTTACTATAACAGGAACTCCACCTGCAATATTTACTATTTCAGAATAGCTTAACCAATATGGTGCAGGTATAATAACTTCATCACCTTCATTAAGTATAGCCATAAATGCATTTATAAGAGCATGTTTTGCACCATTACTAATAATAATCTGTGTAAAATCATAGTCAAGGCCATTATCATCTTTAAGTTTTTTAGCAACAGCTTTTCTAAGTTCTGTAATACCTGAAGCTGGTGTATATCTTGTAAAACCATCTTTAATAGCCTTAATACCAGCTTCCTTAATATGTTCTGGTGTTTCAAAATCAGGTTCTCCAACACCAAATCCTACAATATCAAAACCTTGTGATTTAAGTTCTGATGCTTTTGCTGATATAGCAAGTGTTGATGACGGTTTAATTCTTTCTGCTCTTCTTGATAATTCCATTTGTTACTCACCTCTAAAAAAAATTTATATTTATTGTACTTTATGTCATAAATATTTGTTCTCTTACAGTACACAATGTTACACCAAATTATTATATCTTTCAACAGTATTTAAAAAAAATAAATACTTTAACAATAAATTTATTAAAATTATATTATCAAAATTAATTTTATAGATATATATAATAAAAAGTTTTCATATAATATAATTTAAAACAAACAAAAACCCCAGAATATTTACTATTCTGAGGCCTTCGTTTAATTAGATTGCGTTTTCATTTAGACATTATAAGAGAGTTTATTTTTTATTATTTAAGTGGGAAAAGTACATAGGCATATAAGAGAGCAAGTGCGCAATAAACTACCCATAATACACAGATAGGCTTAAATACTTTTCTCATTATTTCGCCTTCCTGTCCTCTAAATCCTACTGTTGCACAAACAGCAACTACGTTGTTTGTACAAATCATATTACCTAAAGCACCACCTGCATTCTGTGCTGCAAATACAACTGGAACATTAAATCCAAGAATATTACAAGCTTCATAGTGCATAGGTGCAAAAAGAATATTTGAACCTGTTGTTGTACCAGCAACGAATGAACCAAGTGAACCGATAATAACAGCAACTGCTGGATAAACAGGACCAAGTACATCTGCAAGTGCTTTTGCTATTATTGAGAGAAGTCCACCAGATTTCATAAGGTTTGAAAGAGCAACAAGAGCTGCCATAGCTATAAGTGCGCCGAATACACTTAAGAAAGCTTCTTTCATATGTTTAGGCATAGCAGGTATATCTTTTAATATAACTGCTGATACAAGACAGACACAAGTAATTGTTATACCAATCCAAACAGCAAATCCAAGTCCTATAAACCAGTCAGGAGCAAAAAATCTTACTGTTGGAAGAGCTACAAGAAGTATACCATAAGCTGATAAAGCTTTATAAGCAGGCATTGTACTTCTTGGTTTTGTTGGGTCAGGAACATATCTATGTTCTTCTGGAACTACTTCATTTTTACAGAAAAGTTTTATGTATAATATTGATACAACAAGTGAGCCTAAACCAGCACATATTGTAGGGAATTCAGCACCTACAAATGTAGCTACAAGAACCATACATCCACCATATGCAAATCCTGTTACAAGAGCAAATTTAACAATTCCCTTATCTATTGCTTTTCTACCCCAAAGAATAACAAGAACTAATATTGGTGCAATTAATGAACCAAAGAAATGGATAAATGATGTATATCTTGATATTTCCATAACATCTACAATAGGAGGATTAGTTGATACGAAAGCAGCAAAACCACCTATTGTTGTAAGACCAGCAGCACCTAATGATGCAGCAATACCATTAAAAACAAGTGAGCCAACTACTGCTGAAAGTGGAGGTATACCAAGTGCAACAAGGAATGGTGCAGCAATAGCAGCAGGAGTACCAGCACCTGCAACACCTTCAAGGAAACCACCAAAACAGAAAGCTATAATTATAAACTGTTTTCTTCTGTCAACAGTAAGGTCTGCTATAATTTCTTTAATTTTATCCATTGCACCTGTATTTATAAGAAGGTTAAGCACAAGGAATGCTGACCAAATCATAAATACCATTTTGGCACCTTCAATCATACCATTTGTTGTCTGTGCAATTATAACACTATTTTCCATATGGAAATAAAGCATTCCAAGGAATATAGTATATATAAGTGATATTACAGAAACGATTGTAGCAGGTTTTTTAAGACCTACAACACCTATTATTACAATGGCTATAGGCGAAATTGCTAATAATAGTTCCATAAAGAACCCTCCTAACCCGTGTAGTAAAACTTTATAACATTGTCATTTAGTCATTGCAAATAAATACAAAAATTTATTCAAACTAAAACATTATACCATATAAATATGTATTAAAAATTAATCTCTTTTAATTTCTCCAACTGTCTGAACAAGTTCAACAAGTATTCCATGTGAATATCTTGGTCTTAAGAAGTTTACAATAATATCACTTGTTCCTTCAACAGGAGCTTTTTCAAGCATTTCAAATCCTCTATCAATAAGTTCTTTACTGCAAGCTTCAATATCATCTACTTCAAAAGCGATGTGAGCAATACCACCTTTACCATTATTGAATTTTGTAAGAACTCCTTCTTTAGGTATAATGAATTCTATTGGGCTTTCTTTTTCGCCGTATTTTGTGAAAATAAGGTCAGCATGATAAGCATTAACAAATCCTTTATAATCAACTTCAAGACCAAACATATCAATTAAATCTTGTGCATAAGATAATTCTGGTAAAACAATTCCAACATGGTGCATTCTCATAGGTTTCATAGTATTCATCCTCCATTTATAAATAATTTTTATTAGTATTTGTTATTTTATTCCCATTATTTCATCTTTAAATATTCTTTCGTCCATAACCTTTACTTCATCAATAAAAGGTTTGAAATCCATAAGGTCAAGTATCTGAGTTTGTATATCAATTCCTGGTGCTACTTCTATAAGATGAACACCATCTTTTCTAAGTTCAAACACAGCTCTTTCAGTTATATACATAACTGTTTGACCTTTTTTGTTTGCATAATTTCCACTAAATGTAACCTGTTCAACATCTTTAAGGAATTTCTTTTCTTTTCCTTCTTGAATAATTTCAAGTTTTCCTTCACCGGCTTTTACTTTAAGTCCTCCTGCGGTAAATGTTCCACAGAAAACAACTTTCTTTGAATTTTGTGTTATATTTATAAATCCTCCACAACCGGCAATTCTTGGACCGAAACGGCTTACATTAATATTTCCTTTTTCATCACATTGTGCAAGACCAAGATAAGCTATATCAAGTCCGCCACCATCATAAAAGTCAAACTGATATGGTTGGTCAAGAAGGCAATCAGGATTTAGTGAAGAACCAAATCTTAATCCGCCTTGAGGAATACCTCCAACAGGTCCAGACTCAACAGTAAGAGTCATATAATCTCCTATGCCTTCCTCAGCAGCAACTTTAGCTACATATTCTGGAGCACCTATACCTAAGTTAACAGCACTTCCTTCTGTAAGCTCCATAGCTCCTCGTCTACCTATAATTTTTTTAGCATTGAGTTTTACAGGCTGTATATTTTCGCCAGTTTCTTCTCTGATTTCACCTGTAAGTGCAGGATTATAATCACAGTCAAAACTTTGTTGATGGTCTATTGGGTCTGCAACAACTACTGCTGAAACACATATACCTGGTATTTTAACAAGTTTAGGGTCAAGTGTTCCTGCTTTTACAACCTTTTCGACTTGTACTATAACAGTTCCACCTCTATTGCTTACTGCTTGTGCAACAGATGTACCTTCAAGAGGTGTTATTTCCTTCTCAAAACTTATATTTCCACATTCATCAGCATATGTAGCTCTTATAAAAGCTATATCTATTGGAAAAGCCTTGTAGAAAATTTGTTCAGTTCCCTCAATTTCAATAATTTTTGATAAATCGTCTTTTGTAATGCTATTGAGTTTTCCGCCACCATTACGAGGGTCAACAAATGTTTCAAGACCAACTGTTGTAAATGTACCTATTTTATTGGCAGCTATATCTCTGAACATATGAAGTATTGTTCCTTGTGGAATATTATAACCTTCCATCTTATTATCAAGAGCAAGCTGTGCAAGTTTTGGTGCTGTATTCCAATGTCCTGCAATAGCTCTTTTTAAAAGCCCCTCATGTGCAAGGTGGTCAGCACCTCTGCCATCTCTATTTCCTTGAGATGCTGCATAAATGAGAGTAAGATTTTTAGGTGTTCCTGTTTCAAGGTATCTTTCTTCAAGTGCTTTACAAAGTGCTTCTGCATTACAAGAGGCAACAAATCCACTTGTTGTAATAACATCACCGTCTTTAACCAAATCGGCTGCTTGACGAGCTGTTAATATTTTTACTTTTTTCAAATGAATACTCCTCCTCTGTAAATTTTTTTAGCAGCTACGGCATTAAATGGTTAGTTAGGGTTTAGGAATCTTATTTGTAATATTATGTTTTATGATGTAAATGGTTAACTATTACAGTTAGAGTTAAAATAATAAGTCGCTAGTTTTTTAACTGTTCTTTATTAAAAAGAACTTAGTACTTTTCTTCCTTGGTTATTCGCCGTAGCTGTTTTACACTTTTATTATATGAGATACACAAATTGAAAAAAAATATCAGTTGTTGACTTATATTGAAACAATAAATTCAATTATTTATAAGTTTTTTATTAAAAAATTTTTAATTGTTCAAAAAATATGTGATTTTAGTATTAATTACTATTGAATTCAATTGAATTCAATTGATTTTTTATATAATTTTAAATTTAATTTGTATTAAAAACAATAATATTGCACCTAAAATTGTTTTGTATTAATGGTATATATGTGCTATAATTTTAGTTATGTTCAAGAGAAAACTGTATTCATTCAAAAAATGGGTACTTGAATTGTTCAACATATTCAACTTTATATATGTCATTATATAAAGAGTTTTAAGGAGGTTATTTATGATATATGGTGAACTATTAAAAAAACTTATTGTCTTTACCAATACTAAAATGGCAGTACTTGCAAGAGAAACTGGTTATGATATATCCTATATAAGCAAATGGTGTAACAAAGGTCTTTTGCCAACACCTCGTACAATAGCTGTCATAAATAAAAAACTTGCAAAAGTATTTGCAAAAGAGGTGATTGCTCAAGAACGTTTTGATGATTTCTTTTTTGAATTTGATGACATAATTTTAAAAGTAGATGATAATTGTGATGATTATTATATACAGCTTGCAGAAAATATTGAAACAGCTCTAAATTCATCATATAGATTATCTTCTGGAAGCGAAATTTCAAAGTCATCTTCAAAAGCACAAGATGAAATACCATCTCTTTCGAAAAAACAAGTTCTTGAAGATATAATAAAAAAAATAAATTATGTTATAAAAAATTCTGTTAATGACGTTGAAGTATTATGGACAGTAGATATATGTAAATCATTAAAATATATTAACGTATTTGATAAATTTGCAAAAAATCCAAATATTAAAGTAACATTCCATATTGCTCTTGATATTGATGAATTTAATTCAAATTCAAACTATTATACAAAACAACTTTATACATTTCTTGCACGAAATAATACAGTATTTTTTGAATTTTATGATGGTAAAAACTTAAAATATGCAAATGTTATAGCTGTTAAAAATTCATTTGCCGTTTTAACTTCAATAAGCTCTGATGGTTATTTTGATTTCGGTATGAATATAACAGAAGAAGATGATGTTTCTAGAATATATTCATTCTTTAGTCATAAATTTAAAGCACAATCATGTATTATTCATGCTTGTACTTCAGAAGAAATGACAAAAAAATCTTATAGAACAGATTTTTACTCAAGAACAAAATTCAACTTTTTTATAACAACAGGTTTTGAATTTCTTCTTCCTTCAGAAATAATAGATAATATAGTGGAAACAGCTAAAAAACAAACTGGTTCTGATAATGTAGAAGCAATGATAAGAAATCTTCAAATTACTTGGGAAGAAATATTTGAAAAACGTGAAATAACATTTTTTGTACTTAGTTCTTCAGTACTTAAATACATAACAAATGGTGAGATTTTCTATACAGATGTTATATATAATCTTACAGTTGATGAAAGACTTGCTCATCTTCAAAAAATAATTGATATATCAAAAAGAAATCCTAAAATACGATTTGCAGTAATTGATGATGAATCAATTATGGCAAATGAATTTTCATCATTATTATCTGTTTTTGCAAATGATAAAAAAGCTTTCTTAAAAAATCATGAAGCATACAGAACAGGAATTGGGCCTAATATATATACTATAAATAATAAATATTTAATAAACAGCATAAACGAATTTGCTGAAGCAACACTCGAAAGACATACTATATGCCAAGAATATGACTCTGCTGCACTCGAAAAAATGCTTGATGAATATGGAACAATGGTATATAGACTTATGAATATAGGAATATAAAAAAGACAGATAAATTTATCTGTCTTTTTTATTATTTAATAAAAACTACTTACAATAGGAACTATTACAACAGTCATAACTCCTGCAATAACAATAGATAAACTTCCCATTGCACCAACAAGCTCATCTAATTGTATAGCTCTTGAAGTACCTATTGCATGTGTTGCTGTACCTACGGAAAGTCCAAGAGCAATTTTATTATCAATTTTAAATATTTTAGAAAATACTGTAACAAATGCAGCACCTATAATTCCAGAAACAACAACTCCCACACAAGTTACACCAGAAAGCCCTCCAAGTTCTTCTGTAATACCTAAAGCAATAGCAAGTGTTACAGATTTTGGCATAAGACCATAAAATACAACATCAGATATATTCCATATTTTTGAAAGTATAAATATAGTCATAGTACATGACAGGCAGCCACAAAATACACTTATAAGTATAGCCCATAAATTTTTTCTTAATATACTCATTTGTCTATAAAGAGGAATTGCAAAAGCAACTGTTGCCGGTGTAAGCATAAATTGAAACATTTCTCCGCCTATGTAATAATCTTCATATTTAATACCTGTAATAACAAGAAATACAATTACAACTATTATAGCTATAAGTAAAGGATTACATATAACAAGTTTTGTTTTTTTATTTATAACAAGTCCTATTTTAAAAGCAGCTATTGTAAGAAGAATACCAAATAATCCGTTAGTAAATAAATTATTATATATTTCTGAATACATATTTATTTTCTACCACCTTTCTGCATATTAATAATAAACTGTGCAACTTTTCCTGTTATAAAAAAACTTATAACAGTAGATATTATTATCACACCAAATATTTTAAATATTTCACTTTTAATAGCACCATAACTTGTTATAAGCCCTGCACCAACAGGAACAAACATAACTGTCATGATAGAAAGTAGAAAATCTGCGGCTTTTTCAACTTGCTCTAATTTTATAACTTTAAAACAAAGAAGTATAAACATAACTATCATACCCCATACACTTCCGGGAACAGGTAATGGTATTATGCTATTAAGAAAAGTTCCAAAAAAAGAAATACCTATTATTATACCAAACTGCATTAAATAGTCCATAAACATAACCTCCGAATAAAAAATTATTTATGCTAATCTGTTTTTTTGTTATTTTTATATTTCTTATTATTCCAATAACAAAAACTAATGAAATTTAATAATAATATAGCTATTAATATTAAATTACTATTAAGTCTATTTTTATCATTTTCATTATAATTTGCATATAAATTATGCTTATCACAAATAATAATATATACTTGTTTTTGAGTATAAGGTATGTATTCTATTGTATTATCACTAAAATCTTTTGATAAATAAAAATCTGAAAATCTCCACTTATCTCTATAAATACTTTTTATAAAAGTAATACACCCAAATTTATCACCTTCATACTCAAATTTGTATGTAATACTTTGACTTTCATATATTTCATCTGTTATTTTATAATTTTTTATTCCATTATCACCAATAATTTTTTCAGCCTCAATACTTAAAGCACTTCTATCAATATTATAAAATTTAAAATTATCAATTCTCCATATACATATGAAAACAACAACTATTCCTAAAATAATATTAAAAACTCCTATTCTATGTGTAATTTTCATATGACTCAACTCCTAATTTAAAGTAGTTTCGAAAATATTCTATCAAAATTTTTCCAAGCTATTTTTTCGGCAGTTTCAACTCCATATCGATGTACTATTTCATCTATTATCTTAGAAAGACAAGAAGCATTTTCAAGACCGATTGGAGTTCTTTCTATACCATCATAATCACAACCAAAACCGATTATATCATCACCGAAATTTTCTATTATATAATCAATGTGTTTCATTACATCTTTAATATCACATGTATCATTATCAGAAATAAAATCACTATATAGATTTATTCCCATAACTCCTCCAATATCTTTAAGTGCCTTAATTTGGTCATCATCAAGATTTCTTTTTGCAGAGCAAATACTTCTTGAATTTGAATGACTAGCTACAAAAGGTTTTTCTGCTATATTTACAACGTCCCAAAAACTTTTATCTGAAAGGTGTGAAACATCTACTATCATTCCCATATTTTCCATATGCTTTATAACTTCTTTTCCAAAGTCAGATATACCATACTCCCAAGCACCTGCTCCACCACCTATATCATTTTTATAATTCCATGTAAGTGTCATAAGTCTTACACCTTTTTCATAAAATTTTTCAAGTTTTTCAATACTGCCTTCTATTGCTTCTCCTCCTTCAATAGAAAGTAATGAAGCTATTTTATTATTTTTTCTGGCATTAAGTATATCTTCATATGTATAAACAGGAACAATAATATCTTTGTTTTTTTCTATTTGTTCATAATAAAAATCAATACATTCCATAGTTTCATCATAAGCTCTACTATAATATGATTTATCAAGCCATATTGCAAAATCTTGTAAAGAAACTGTATTTTTTATTTTTTCCAAGTCAATATGCATATCATTAGAAATAATATCAATACCTTTTCTTTTACATTTAACTATTGTGTCACAATGCATATCAGTAATATATATTTTTTTATAATTTTCCAAAATCAAACACTCCTTAATTTAAAATTAGCTTATTAGGATTATATAATAAAAACAAACAAATATAACTTATTTTGATTAAATACAAAAAAACAGACCTAAAAAGGTCTGTTTTTATATTATACTGTTTCAAGAACATCTTTAACAAATGCAATATGACCTCTTAAAATTTTTTCAAGTTCTTCGCTATTTTTATCTTCAATAAGTTTAACAATATATTTATGTTCTTCAAGAAGTGTTTTTTGTTTTGTAAAAGGCATATTTCTCATAGCATAGAGATAAAAAGCTGAACCAACAGTCCAATTTGTATCATATAATCTTAAAAGTTGTTCATTTCCTGAAAGTTCAATTAATGTTCTATGAAAATCAGACTCTATTGTTGAAGCAACCTTATAATCATATTCTACCAATTCATCAAATTTACAAATAAGTTCTTTCATATGTTGAAGTTTTTCAGGGTATTCATCAATATTTTTTACAGCTTGTTGTGCAGCATATACTTCTAATATAGTACGTACATCAATTATTTCTTGTATCTGTTTTTTAGAAAGTTTTCTTACAATAGTTCCCCTTCTTGGTATAGCTTCTGCAAGACCTTCTGCAACAAGTCTGTTTATTGCGGCATTAACAGGTGTACGACTTATACCAAGTTCCTCAGCTATATCTTGTGTAGAAAGTTTTTGACCTGCTGGATATTTTCCTATAAGAATGTTTTCACGTATGGCATCAAGTGCATATTCAAGTAATGATCTTGGTTGTTCCATTAAAATTCCCCGCTTTTTACATTATTTAGTATTTTATTTTAACATTTTTTAATTATACTAAGTATAATATTCTTTGTAAATAATCATAATATACTGATTTCATTTTTAGATACAATTCTTATATAATTACCCATACAACAACTTGAAACTATGAATTTACAAGTATAATATTTTATTTCACCATTACCAATATACTCTATAATTCCATCTTTAGATACTTTTTCAAGTAGTTTTACAAGTTCATTTTTATCATATAAAGTCATAAATAAATCTGACATTGTATATTCAAAAAAAACTATACCATTATTAGGAGAATTAATATCAAAATCATAAATATCAGTATTGATTATATTTTTAATATATGTTTTACATTCACTAAACCCATTACCTATTACTAAAATATTTTTATTTTTAAAAAACATAATACCACCTTATATTATTTTACTAAAATTATATACAAATTAAAATATATATACTAAAATTAATATAAAATTTTTATAAATTTTATAAAAAGGAGGTTTTTATTTTGAAAGAAAAAATAATTGAATATATAGAGCAAAATAAAAATATATTTTTTGATATAAGTAAAGAAATATGGGAAATCGCTGAATGTAGATATAATGAGTTTAAATCAGCAAAATTATTTTTATCAATATTAGAAAAAAACGGTTTTGAAATAGAAACAAATATTGCTAATATTCCTACGGCTTTTTTAGGAAAATTCGGAAAAGGCAGACCATATATAGGTATTATAGGGGAATATGATGCTTTAGAAGGTTTAAGTCAAAAAGAAGATACATTTTCATACTGTCCAAAAGAAGGTATGAGTTCAGGTCATGGCTGTGGTCATAATATACTTGGAACAGCAGCATTATTATCAGTTTGTGCATTAAAAGAAAATATTGAAAAAGAAAATATAAACGGAACAATATTTTTTATAGGCTGTCCTGCTGAAGAAAATGGTTCTGGTAAAACATTTATGGTAAGAGAAGGTGTATTTAATGATTTTGATATAATATTATCATGGCACCCTGAATGTATAACAACAATAACACCTTCTGGCTGTTATGCACATAATGGTAAATATTATAAATTCAAAGGCAAAGCCTCTCATGCCGCAGCAGCTCCGGAACTTGGAAGAAGTGCTCTTGATGCAGTAGAGCTTATGAATGTTGGTTCAAACTTTTTACGTGAACATATACCATCAGATGCAAAACTTCATTATGCAATAACAAATTCAGGAGGTATGTCACCTAATATAGTACAAGAAAATGCAGAAGTTTTTTATACAATAAGAGCACCAAAAATGGATACTGTTATTTCAATAAGCAAAAGAGTTGATGATATAGCAAAAGGTGCAGCACTTATGACAGGTACAAGTGTAACAGAAAAAACAGTAAATTCATATGCAGATATAATAACAAACTCCATAATAAATAAAATAACAGAAAATGTAATGGAAGAAATACTTCCAATAGAATATACAGAAGAAGAAAAACAATATGCCTTAAAATTCAGAGATACATTTGATGAATTTGCAGTAAAATCAGTAGCTTCAAGATTTGTAAAAGAAGGAATTTCAGAAAAAGAAGCAGATATAATAACTTCAGAACCTATATATAATTCAAAACCATATTATATTCATTTTAATGCTTCAACTGATGTAGGAGATGTAAGTCATATTGTACCAACAGGACATTTTACATTAACCTGTTACAGTATGGGTACAGCATTACATACTTGGCAAACAACAGCACAAGGGCTTTCAACAATAGCACAAAAAGGACTTATTGCAGCATCAAAAATACTTGCTTTAACAGCATTAAATATTTTAATTGATAATGAAACTGTAATTAAAGCAAAACAAGAATTTAATGAAGTTATAAAAGACAATCATTATATTTGTGGTATACCTGATGATGTTTTTCCAATATAAAAAAGGCGATTATTCGCCTTTTTTTATTAATTAAAATATCCTGCTTCACAAAGACTTTCAAAACAGAAATTAACTTCATCATCACTAAAAAGCTGTGAAAATCTACTATCAACAACTAATGCTTCTATTGATAAATCAAGTCTGCCTTTTTCTTTTAATATTAAAAAACATTTAGAATATTGTTTTCTTTTAAGTATATTCCTACAAGCCTCTACTCCACCGAATTTTTCTGTATTTTGTAAAAGTTTTTCATCTCTTATATTTGTAAGTTTTTCACATTCTTTTATTTTTTCAACAATAATTTTATTAAATAAATCTGTTTCTTTAGCCATAAAAACTGCCTCCTTAATAATTATACTATATTATAAATACATATAATAAAAAATACAACTAAAAAACGGCGGTATTTACCGCCGTAAAAAATTAATTTTCAAGACAAAGTTTATAGAAGTTATAATTATAACTTTCAGGTCCTATATCAATAGAAAGAAGAAGTTCATCAACACCTTCCTCCATAAGGAACTTATATGCTCTATTATATCCATCAAGTACTGATTTTCTTTCAATATAATAATTATAGAGCCAAAGCATATTTTTTTCTTCTCCATCAATATTAATAGTAGAAAAATCTTTTTCTTCAACTTTCTTTTTACATTCTTCAAAATTTATACCTGTTTTTTCTACCATTTCATTAAATTCAGCAATTATTTTTTTACCTTCATTAACGAGCTTTGCAAAATCCTCATGAGTTGCTTTTAAATATCGTATTGTTTTAATTTTTCCGTCTTCTGTAAGGTTCATAGTATTCATTTGCCACCGCCCCTTTTCGTTTTATATATTATATATAAAACATACAGCAAAAATATATATTCGTCAATAAATTATACCATTTTATTAATTTCTTTTTTTAATCTTGATATTATTTTTTTCTCAAGTCTTGATATATACGATTGTGAAATACCAAGCATATCAGCAACTTCTTTTTGTGTTTTTTCTTCTCCATCACCCATAACACCAAAACGTAAACTTACAATTTGTTTTTCTCTTTCAGAAAGTTTATCCATAGCACTTTTTAAAAGTTCCTTATCAACTTCATTTTCAATATCTTTATATATAATATCATTATCAGTACCAAGTATGTCCGAAAGAAGAAGTTCGTTTCCTTCCCAATCTACATTCAAAGGTTCATCAATAGATACTTCTGTTCTTATACGACTGTTTCTCCTTAAATACATAAGTATTTCATTTTCAATACATCTTGAAGCATATGTAGCAAGTTTAATTTTCTTTTCTGGATTAAATGTATTTATTGCTTTTATTAAACCTATTGTACCTATTGAAATTAAATCTTCAACGTTTATACCAGTATTTTCAAATTTTCTTGCTATATAAACAACCAACCTAAGATTTCGTTCTATAAGTACAGCTTTTATAGTATTATCATCATCTCCTCCAAGTCTTTCCATAAGTGCATTTTCTTCCTCCTGTGTAAGTGGTGGTGGAAATACATCACTACCACCTATATAATATATTTCATCAAAGTTTTTCCCTCGTATTTTATTAAAAATTATGTTTAATTCATATTTAATTTTAAAAATCCAATATTGTATATTCAAAAAAATCCCTCCTAAAAATTACAACTCTCATAATCAATTATAGCTTTATAAATCCCTTTTTTTGAAAGACTACCGCCATATATACCAACAGTTACATTCTCCATAATTCTTTCCCTACCATCAGATAATATTATTTTTAATTTATCTGATAAAAAACCAACCATTAAACCTTTATCATTATCAATGCTTTTAAATGGTAACAATCTAATTCTTTTTAAAATTTCACTGTTTTTAATACTACTTATAAGTACTGTTGGCTCAGCTCTTGCATTTTGTAGTATTGCTAAAGCTGTTTCATCATCAAAAAGTTTTACAACCTCCTCAACTTGCGAAATAACAGCAGACCTACCATTTAACGGGTCTTTAAGTTCATTTCCTGTATCTATAAGTGTAGTAAGGCATATATTTTTATTATTAAAATATATTTCTATATCACAAAACTTTTCACAATTAAGTGTTTTTAAAATATATTTTCTAAAAAAAATAGTTATAATATATATAATAATTGATGATAAAATCATTAATTTAAAAGAAAATCCCCTATATATATTATAAAAAATATATTTATGGTCATTTATAAATCTTGAAACCATATATATAAAACCAAAAACAAAAGCTGATGTTATATCAGTCCTTAAAATATGTATAAAAAAATCTTTTAAACTGTTTGATTTAAAAACAATTAATATTCCTACTGCCAATATAATTTGTCCCGAAACAACACCATAAAACCTATAAAAAAAATCACTGAATACCATAAACATATACATAATTGTCATTATAAAGCTACCAAAAAATATTCTTAAAATATTTTTTTTACCTTTTTGTATAATAGAAGAAAACCATAAAACAAAGAAGTTCATAAAAAAATTAAGTATAAAAAAAATATCAGCATATATTTCAAATTCCATATGAAACACCTTCTAATATAAGTTTGTACTTTAATATTATAAGTCTGTACCATATAAGAAATTTGTAATATCTTCTGATATATTTTTAAAAAATAATGACATAATTCTTTTTAAACAATTAAAAAAGAGCACAGTATATTATGCTCTCTGTATAAGTATTATTTTCTTCTTAATAAGAATTTAGGAATATCAATATCTACTCCTATACCGCTTCCACCAAAATCAAAACCTCTTTTTTCAAGGCTTTCTTTTTTAGCCTCAACAGTTTCTTCTGGCTCAACAGTTTCTTCAGTTGCAGAAACGGCTGGTTTTACTGTTGTTGTAGTTGTTTCTTGTTTTACAACAGTTTTTCTTTCTTCACCAAGACCTGTTGCAATAACAGTTACTATAACTTCATCATTAAGTTCATCATTTATAGTTGTACCAAATATAATTTCAGCTTCTGGGTCAATAGACTCTCTAATAAGGTTTGCAGCTTCATCAGCTTCAAGAAGTCCAAGATTTTCATCTCCACTAAAATTAATAAGTACACTTCTTGCACCTTCAATAGTTGTTTCAAGGAGAGGACTTTGTATAGCAGCTTTTGCAGCAGCTTCAGCTTTATTCTCACCGCTTGCTCGTCCAATACCCATATGTGCAACACCTTTATCAGCCATTACAGTACGTACATCGGCAAAATCAAGGTTAATTACACCTGGTTTTGAAATAAGGTCTGATATACCCTGAACACCCTGTCTTAAAACTTCATCAGCTTTTCTGAAACTTTCAATAAGTGTTGTTTTCTTATCTATTATAGCAAGTAATCTTTGATTAGGTATTATTACAAGTGTATCAACACTATTTTTAAGTGCTTCTATACCTCTTTCAGCATTTGTCATTCTTTTTCTACCTTCAAAATTGAAAGGCTTTGTAACAACACCAACAGTGAGAATACCCATTTCCTTAGAAATTGCAGCAATTCTTGGAGCTGCACCAGTACCTGTGCCACCACCCATACCAGCTGTTATAAATACCATATCTGCACCTTCAAGTGCTTTTGATATTTCTTCTTTACTTTCTTCAACAGAAGCTTCTCCTTTTGAAGGGTCTCCACCTGCTCCAAGACCTTTTGTAAGTTTTTCACCAATTTGTATTTTCATAGGTGCTTTAGATTTAATAAGGTCTTGACTATCTGTATTTACAGCTATAAATTCAACACCTTCTAAGCCGTCCTCAATCATTCTGTTTACAGCATTATTGCCGCCGCCGCCAACACCAATTACTTTTATGTTTGCAACGTTGCTCTGTGTTATATCTAATTCGAGCAAAAAAATCCCCTCCTAGTAACTAACAAATATATATCTAAATACATATTATACATCATATTTTTATAATTTACTACTATTTAAAAATATAATCTCTATTATATATTATCCTTTTTTTCAGCTTTATTCAATATAAATCTTCTTATTTGAGCAAAATTTTGAAATAATCTTGAACCATAAACAACAATAGCAGCTATTGTCATATCAATATTCAACTTTTCACCCATAAAAATCATTGCAACTGCTATAAGTGCATTACCAAAAAATCCAGAAATAAAAATACTTATATTAAAATTCTTTTCAGTCATACCCTTTATTCCACCTAAAACAGAATCTATACAGGCAAGTATAGCTATTGCAACATATGGAGAATATGCCTGTGGAAAAACATATGGACTTTTTACACCAACAATTATACCAAATATAATTCCTAACACTGGTAATATATATATCAAAAAAATCACTCCTTGTCCACTTTTGCTTCATTATATTGTATTATTCCAGTATATCCTGCCACATCTACTGAATTGCTTTTCTCTATTGTAATTTGTATACCCCAAGGTGCAAGAGAGTCAATAACACCACCTGGCATTTTGAGAGCAGACTCAAGAGTATCAGGATTTCCTATTGCTGTTATTTTAAATGGTGCTGCTATTTTTACACCATTTACATTAACAACAGAACCAGCACACCTTACAGATGATGTACCAACAATTCTTTGTCCATTAATTTCAACTGCTTCAGCTCCTGCTACATTGAGTTCATTTATAATAGACAATATATCTTCAGCATGTACAAGATATGCATTAGGGTCAACATTTTCTTGTTTATTATATGAACTATCACTCATTGTAACAATAAGCCCTCTACCTGTTAGAGGAAGACTTCCTGCAAACATTCTTGTTTTTTCAAGTTCGTCATTAAGAAGTTTTACAGAATTACTTACATCTGATTGTGACTGTTCATATTCTCGCACTTTACTTTCACTTTCCATAAGTCTTTCATAAAGTGCATCTTTTTCTTCAGTAATACTTTTAAGCTCTGCTGAAAGTTCACTTACTCTTTGTATATCAACCGCTTTAGGCTGTTTTTTTACAGTTTTAAACTGTATTCCTATAATAGCTCCAAGTAGTGTACAAACAAGAGTCATTGCCACTACTGCATACTTATAACTTTTCAAAAAACCACTTCCAATCTATAATTTTATGTTAAATACTTAAATATAATTGGTTTTGATAAATCACTTAAATCTAAAGTTCCCCTATCTCCTTCAGGAATTTTTTTAAGTGTTTCTTCCATAATTCTTATTTTTTTATCACAATCTTTTATATCTCCAAGTAATACTTCTATGTTTCCAGAATATGCACGTACATTTTCAGGGTCGCTAACATCAATACTTACAACTAAGTCAAGCATTTCATATTTTGTCATCATCTGAGCAATTTTTACTATAACTTCAAATGACTTAGAATTTTTTACACTTAATATTTCATTTATTTTAAATTCACTAAATTCCAATCCTTTAACAATAGGTAAAGTTTCAGTATATGAAGTCTGTATATCTAATACTCTACCATATTCATCTATGTAAAGATATGAGCCCATATATGGCACATATCCTCTTACCTTTCTTTCCTTTATTTCAATATTTATTGTATTCGGAAAACTTTTTTTAATATTACATTCTTCTATATATGGGTCATTATCAAAAACACTTTCTGCCTTTTTTGAATTTAAAAAAAATGTATTTATACCTTCTGATATATTCATTTTTTCTAAAACTTCACTTTTAGTATATTTTTTTAATTCTGTAACATTTATATTTTTTAGCTGAAATATAGGTGATACTAATATAAGAAATACAAATATTAAAAATATACTAACTACTTTTATTGTCTTTTTTCGTTTTTGAATTCTCCTTTCTTTTCTTACTTCATGTTCCTTTTTTTTCTTATAATACTGGAAGTTTTCAACATTCTTAACTTGTTGTTTATTTTCTCCCAAATATCTCTCTCCTCTCTAAAAGTTTATTTCAAGAGTTTAATATTTCCTCCTATAAGTCTTAATTTATCATCAATATTTTCATATCCTCTTTCTACATATACGGAATTATCAACAAAAGTTTCACCTTCAGCCGCAAGACCTGCAATTATAAGTCCTGCTCCTCCTCTTAAATCTCTACAATTTACAAATGAACCTTTTAAACCATCAACACCTTTTATAACAGCTATTCTTCCATCAAAAGATATATCCGCACCCATTTTACACATATCAAGTATATGCTTAAATCTAGCTTCAAAAACTGTTTCAATAATAATACTTGTTCCTTTCGCCAGTGTAAGAACACTCATAATTTGAGGCTGCATATCTGTTGGAAAACCGGGATAAGGTTCTGTTCTTATTATATTTATAGGTTTAAGTTTATTTTCTCTTTCAATATATATACCATCATTGTATTCCTTTATTATACAACCTGTTTCTAAAAGTCTCAATACAGTTTGACGCATATCGTCAATCTTTCCATTTTTTACAAATAATTTGCCACCTGTTGCTGCAACAGCACATAAAAATGTTCCTGCTTCTATTCTATCACTAATTATTTTATAATCTGTACCTTTTAATTTTTCAACACCTTTTATATAAATTATATCTGTACCAGCACCTTTTATATCTGCACCAGCTTTGTTAAGAAAATTTTGTAAATCAACTATTTCTGGCTCTTTTGCTGCATTATATATTACAGTTTCTCCCAATGAAACAGAGGCTAAAATCATTATATTTTCAGTAGCTCCAACACTTGGAAAATCAAGATTTATTTCCGAGCCTTCAAATGTCTTTCCAAAGCCTCTCATACAACAACCAAATTCTTCAAAACATATTCCCATTTTTGAAAATGCTTTAATATGAAAATCAATAGGTCTTTCACCTATTTCACAACCTCCAGGATACCCAGTAACAACTTCATTAAATCTTCCTAAAGATGCTCCCATAAATACAATAGATGACCTCATTTTTTCAGAAATACTAGGTGGTATTTCACAAAGGCAGGCTTTTTCTGAGTTTACAATAACTTTATTATCATAAAATTCAACATCACATTTAAACATTCTAAGTATATCAATAGCTTTATTAACATCAGATATATCAGGACAATTTTCAATAACACTTACTCCTCTTACAAGTAAAGTTGATGCAAGTATGGGTAATGCTGAGTTTTTACTTCCGGATATGCTAACTTCACCATTAAGAGTATTTCCTCCTTTAATATAAAATGTTCCCATAGCCGTACCCCCATAAAATATTTATACTTTTATACTATGAATAGGCTTAATTAAAGTGCAGGTCCATAAATATCTTTTTAATAATATTTATTTATTGTATAATATTATATAAGAGGTGATATATAGTGTTTTTAGAACATTTAAAGGAGAATATAAGTAAAAAAGCAGCAAATATATTTTTTATTTTTTTAATAATTTTTATAATATTCTTTTTTTATCTGCTTTATTTTTTCATATCTTCATTTAATAAGGAAGAAGCTACACCTGTAATAACTTCTTCTTTAATATCTTCAAGGATAGAAAATACTTCTGATATTTCTTCTGTTAAATATATGTATACAAACTTTGGAAAATTTGAAAATTCTGAACAATTTAAAGGTATAACAATTCCTTTTTCACAAAAATCTTTTATTATATCATACGACGGAATAATGCAAGCTGGTATATCTGTTGATGATATAGAAATTAATGTATCAGGAGACAAAATATATATAGACCTTCCTTCATCAAAAATACTTTCACATGAAATAAAAGAAGACTCAATAGAAGTATTTGATGAAACAAAAAATATTTTTAATCAAATAAGTATTAATGATTATGCTAATTTTACCACAGCTGAAAAGCAAAAAATGGAGAAAAAAGCAATCGAAAACGGACTTCTTATAGAAGCACAAAAAGAAGCTGAAAAAACAATCAAACATATACTTATGATGTATCCTGATATATATGAAAGTAAAGAAATTATATTTGAAGATTTTAATTCATCAAATTAATTTTTAAATGTTATTTCTAAATTCAATTTATTTTAAGTAAGTGAAATCATAATTTCATTAAAACTATACAAATAATATATATGTATAACATTAAAATATTGTTAAAAAGTTAAATATCTGAAAATACTTTCACAGTATAAGTAATATATTGAAAATAAATTTAATAATGTTATACTATCCTCGATGAAAGGAACGATGTGGTATGGATAAAAAGATTGAAAGTATAAAAGGTAAACTTATAGTATCTTGCCAAGCTTTGCCACACGAACCATTACATTCTTCTTTTATAATGGGACGAATGGCATTAGCCGCAAAAGAAGGTGGTGCCGTTGGTATAAGAGCTAATACAAAAGAAGATATTGCAGAAATCAAGATGCAAGTTGACCTTCCTATAATAGGAATTGTAAAAAGAGATTATACAGACAGCAAAGTGTATATTACACCTACAATGAAAGAAGTAGACGAGCTTATGGAAGTAAAACCTGAAATAATAGCTCTTGATGCAACATCAAATATACGACCTAATGGAGTTAGTCTTGAAAAATTTTATTCTGAAATAAGAGCAAAATATCCAAACCAACTTCTTATGGCAGATTGTTCAACAGTTGAAGAAGCTATTTTTGCTGATGAACTTGGATTTGATTTTATAGGAACAACACTTGTTGGTTATACTGAGCAAAGTAAACATCTTAAAATTGAATTAAATGATTTTGAAATAATAAGAGAAATTATAAAAAAAGTAAAACATAATGTTATTGCTGAAGGTAATATAAATACACCAGAAAAAGCAAAACGTGTAATTGAACTTGGTGCATATAGTGTTGTTGTAGGTTCAATAATCACAAGACCACAACTTATTACAAAATCTTTTGCTTATGCATTAAAATAATAGCACAGCATTTAAAAATGGTGATAAATATGGAAAACTACATTAAACCAATTATTCCTATAATAGAGTCTAATTATAGTAATTTTACCCAAGTTGAAAAAAGTATTGCTGACTTTTTTATAAACAATGGTGAAAAAATAAACTTTTCTGCAAAATCTATTGCTGAAAAACTTTTTGTTTCAGAAGCATCACTTTCAAGATTTGCAAAAAAATGTGGTTATCGTGGTTACAGAGAGTTTATATATCAATATGAAGAAAGTTTTGTTGAAAAAAATGAATTTACAACAAGTAATATAAAACTTGTATTAAACACATATCAAGAACTTTTAAATAAAGCATATAAATTAATTGATGAAGCACAAGTTGCACGAATTAGTGATTATTTATCAAATTATCGTGTTTTTGTTTGTGGTATGGGTTATTCTGGTCTTGCTGCAAAAGAAATGAGTATGCGTTTTATGCGTATAGGTGTTGATATTAATTCTGTAACAGATAGTGACCTTATAAAAATGACAACTGTTTTTCAAAACTCAAATTGCCTTTCAATAGGAATAAGTATTAGTGGAGAAAAAAAAGAAGTTATGTTTTTTCTTAAAGAGTCTCATAAAAACGGTGCTAAAACAATTCTTATAACATCTAATAACAAAGATAGCTTTAAAGAATTTTGTGATGAAGTAGTACTTGTTCCTACTCGTTCACGACTTGATTTTGGAAATGTTATATCCCCACAATTTCCAATATCTATAATGATTGATATATTATATTCCTGTTATAGTGAACAGGATAAATATAAAAAAGAAATTATGCATGATAATACTATCAAAGCACTAAAAGGAAATACTATTGAAAATTTATATTAAAATAAAGAAAGGAAGATTAATTATGAGAATTTACAAAGCAAAAGATTATGCAGATATGAGCAGAAAGGCAGCAAATGTTTTATCAGCACAAATTATTATGAAACCAGACTGTGTTCTTGGACTTGCAACAGGTTCATCACCTATTGGAATTTATGACCAGCTTATTGAATGGTACAAAAAAGGTGACCTTGATTTCTCAGAAGTAACAACTGTAAACCTTGATGAATACAAAGGTCTTACAAAAGAAAATGACCAGAGTTACTACTATTTTATGCATGACCATTTATTCAGCCATGTAAATATCGATGTAAACAAAACATATCTTCCTGATGGTATGGCAGAAAACGCTGATGCTGAATGTGAAAGATATGATAAATTAATACAGTCATTAGGTGGAGTTGACCTTCAGCTTTTAGGTATGGGACATAACGGACATATAGGATTTAATGAACCAGGTGAAGCATTTGATAAAGGAACACACTGTGTAGCATTACAGCCTAGTACTATTGAAGCAAACAAAAGATTTTTTGCTTCTGCTGATGATGTTCCAAAATTTGCTTATACAATGGGTATCAAAACAATAATGCAGGCTAAAAAAATACTTATTGTTGTTAGTGGTGCAGATAAAGCAGAAACAGTTAAAAAAGCATTCTTTGGACCAATTACACCAGAAGTTCCAGCATCAATACTCCAGTTACACAACAATGTAGTACTTGTTGCTGATGAAGCTGCATTATCAAAAGTTGACCTTTAATAATCAGTATAAACTTCTTATTTTAAGGAGATGTTATTATGATAATAAAAAATGTCAATGTATATAATGAAAATAAAAAATTTGAAAAAGGCGAAATAATAATAGAAAATGGTAAATTTCAAAATTCTCCTACTATTTCAGATGAAATAGTAGATGGTGAAGATTGTTATGCTATACCAGGTCTTGTAGATATACATTTTCATGGTTGTATGGGATATGATTTTTGTGATGGAACAGAAGAAGCCATTACAGAAATAGCAAAATATCAAGCCTCTATCGGAGTTACATCTATTGCACCTGCAACAATGACAATAGAAACTTCAGAACTTGCAAAAGTTATGGAAATAGCAGGTAAATACAAAAATGAATATGGTGCAAAACTTGTTGGCATAAATATGGAAGGTCCATTTATAAATAGTGAAAAAAAAGGTGCACAAGATGCTAAATATATTCGTAATTGTAGCATTGAAATGTATAGAGATTTTCAGAAACTTAGTGGTAATCTTATAAAACTTGTTGATATTGCACCTGAAACAGAAGATGCTTTTGGTTTCATAGAAGCATTAAAAGATGAAGTATCTATATCAATAGCACACACTTGTGCTGATTATGATACAGCAAAACTTGCATTTGAAAAAGGTGCAAACCATGTAACTCATCTTTATAATGCAATGCCAACATATACACATAGAGAACCGGGTGTTGTAGGAGCAGCATTTGATAGTAAAGATACTTATGTTGAGCTTATATGTGATAATGTTCATATTCACCCTGCTGTTGTTCGTGGTACATTTAGTATGTTTACAGATGATAGAGTTGTTCTTATAAGTGACAGTATGCGTGCAACAGGTCTTTCTGATGGTTCATATACATTAGGTGGACAAGCAGTTACAGTAAAAGGTAATATTGCAACACTTACAGGAAGTAGTACTATCGCTGGTTCTGTTACAAACCTTATGGATTGTTTAAGAACAGTTGTAACAAAAATGAACATACCTCTTGAAAGTGCTGTTGCTTGTGCAACAATGAACCCTGCAAAATCTATTGGTATATATGACAAATGCGGAAGTATTACAGCCGGAAAACGTGCTGACCTTGTACTTTTAAATAAAGATTTATCATTAAAAGCAGTTTATATAAATGGTAAAAAAATAGTATAATATAAAAAAGGCAGAATATTTTATTCTGCCTTTTTTTCTATTATATTTATTATATTTTCAAGTATATATTCAGAAAATAATGTATTACTACAAAAATTTATATTTTTAGAATTATTAAATTCTTTCATATTTTCTGGCATAAAACCAATATCAGCACAATTTACCATAGGTACATCAAATATACTATCCCCTGCTGATATTATAAAATCACAATTAATATATTTTCTAAACCTTTCTAATGCTGTACCCTTATCAAGTTTTTTAGGAACAGCATAAACTTTTAAACCATTATTAAAAACATCTATTTTTTGATTATCTATATTATCCTTAACATATTTAATAGTTTCTAAAGGTTCACTACTTTTTGTATATAAAAAGAGATTATCTATATTTCTTAGTTCAAAATTTCTATATTTATCATTATCAAGTAAATTTTCTGCTTTTTCCATTTCTTCTTTATATGGTTTTATTATTTCAATAGAATTTTTATACCATTCTTCATCTCTTTTACCATTTTTAAGTAAAACTCCACCATTACATACAAGAGCATATTCAATATTTACATCTTCAAAAAATATTCTTTTATATTGTTCTTCAGTTCTTGTTGTAAGTGGTACAAAATTTATTTTTTTACTTATGTATTTAAGCATTTCTAAAGACTTATCAGTCATAAATGTTATTTCTCTATTTTCATATATCTCTACACATTTTTTATTATTTCCTATATCTCTTTTATATGAATATATAAGAGTATTATCTAAATCAGAATTAAATACTATCATAAATTTCTCCTATATTAAAAATACAGGTATACAAAATGTATACCTGTAATAAAATTATTATTCTTTTGCAGTTCCTGAAATAGCCTTTCTTATAAGGTCAACAGGTATCATTGTAAATGCAAGTATAAATACAACTATCCAACCTTGTATTCCAAAAGGAACACAACTAAACATATTTCCAATCCAAGTAAATATTGTAAGTGGAACAAGACCTGAATTTACAATAAGAGCCTGTATTATTATTATACCAAAGAATACTTTAAGGAAACCTGTATTTTCATTAAGTCCTTTAAATATGCCATATCCTTCATTTCTTACATTAAATCCATTAAATAATGCACTTGCTATAAAAAGTACAAAATATGATGTAAGATGTTGTTCTTCTGTTGCAAACATATTTTTAAAGAAATCTGCTTTAAGATATATAAAACTTAATATTGTAAGCCAAATACCCATAATAACAATTTGTGTCATCATTTTTTCATTTACAATATTTTCATCTTTTCTTCTTGGTTTTTCATGCATATATTTTTCAAGAGCTGGTTCATTACCAAGCATTATAGCACCAAGACCATCCATAACAAGGTTTACAAAAAGAAGATGTGTAACTTTTAAAGGTTCTTCAACACCAAAGAAAGGTGCAACAGCACTTACAACAACAGCCGCAACATTTATTACAAGCTGGAATTTACAGAACTTAAGTATATTATGATATATTGTTCTTCCATACCATATTGCATCTTTTATAGATTTAAAATTATCATCAAGAATAATTATCTTTCCAGCCTCTTTGGCAGCTTCTGTTCCACTACCCATAGCAAAGCCTACATCTGCTCTCTTTAACGCTGGAGAGTCATTTACACCGTCACCAGTCATACCTACAACAAGGTTCATTTCCTGACAAAGTCTTACCATTCTTGATTTATCAGTAGGAAGTGCACGAGCAATAACTCTTATGTTAGGAATAATTTTCTTAACTTCATCATCGCTCATTTCATTAAGCTGAGAAGATGTAATTGCAACATCATTTTCTGATTTTATAAGACCTGAATCTTTAGCTATTGCCACAGCTGTTTCAAGTCTATCACCTGTAATCATAACAACTTGTATGCCTGCTTGCTGAACTTCTAATATAGCCTCTTTTGCCTCTGGGCGGACATCATCACGAATACCAACAAGACCTATTATAACAATATCTTCATTTATTTTATTTTCTACAAGTGTTTTTTCAGAATATCCAAATGCAAGAACTCTCATAGCTTTAACAGCAAGGGCATCTATTTTTGCATTAAGAACATCTTTATCAAGTGGTTTAATATTACCATCTTTATCAATATATTTTTCTGCCATAGCAGTAAGTCTTTCTGGTGCACCTTTATAGAATGTTTTTCCAACAGTATCTATATATGCTTGACTAAATTTATTTGTTGAATTAAATCCTTGTGAAGCAGAAACATGTATGTCTGTTCTTTCAGAAAGACTTATAAAAGTTTCTTCTCCCATAAATTTCATAAGTGCTCTATCTGTTGCATTACCACCTATAACATTATGTTCTGCATCAAACATAGAAGCTGTATTTTTACCAATAGCATATGTCATAAGTTCATCTATTTTTTTACTGTCTTTTGAAGATATAACTTCTCCATCAGCTGTAAAAAATTCAACTACCTCAAGTTCACCTTTTGTTATTGTACCTGTTTTATCACTAAAAAGTATATTTAAAGCACCTGCTGTTTCAATACCAACAGCTTTTCTTACAAGTACATTATGGTCAAGCATTTTACTTGTGTTCTGCATAAGAACAAGAGAAATCATAAGAGGAAGACCTTCTGGAACAGCACAAACTATAATAACTACTGCAAGAGATACTGCCTCTATAACATCTTTTATAATTCCACCTATATCACCGGAAAAATATGCTGAAACTCCACCTGCATTAATTATAAAATAAACAAAATACATTACTGCAATTACAACAGCACCAATATAACCGAATTTTGAAATTTGGCTTGCAAGTTTTGCAAGTTTAACTTTAAGCGGTGAGTCAAGCTCATCTTCTTGCATTTCTTCAGCCATTTTACCCATCATTGTTTTAAGTCCGACTTTTCTTACATCAAGTACACCTTCACCATCAAATACAACAGCACCTCTAAAAAGAGAATGTTTATCTACAAAAGTATCACCTGTTATATTATCAGTAAGTTGAAAACTTTCGTCAGTAGCAAACTTTTTACATTCTTCTGCTTCACCATTAAGTGCAGAGTTATCAACTCTCAAATCACCATTAATAAGAACACCATCGGCTGGTATTTTATCTCCTGATTGAAGAAGAACTTTATCACCAACTACAACATCATCAACATCAATAACAGTTATTGCACCATTACGAAAAACTTTACAAGTATCTTTTTTTGTACTTGCTTTAAGCTCACGATATTTTGTATCACTAGCAACACCTGTTTTGGCAGAAACAAAAGCAACTATAAGTATTGCTATTATTGTTCCAACAGGTTCATAAATTTCGGCATAGTCAAAGAAAAACATAACTATCATAAGTGCTGCTATGAAAAGAAGTATTTTTATCATAGGGTCATTAAATGTTTCTTTGAACTCTTGCCAAAAAGTTGTAGGTTCTGAGTCAGGTATACTATTAGAACCATACTTTAATCGTGCTTCCTCCACTTCTTTATTACTTAATCCTTTGTAATTCATTTTTTACCTCCATTTTTTATTTACACCTAAATAAGGAAATCAGGCAAAAACCTGATTTCCTTAAAAAAATATAAATATTTATTAAATAAATCTTCTTGCAAGTTCACCAAGACCAGGGTCATTTGTTCCTTGTCCTATTGGATTAAACTTCCATTCATTATTGTGACGATAAACTTCACCAAAAATCATTGCAGTCATACCAGAATAATCATCTGTAAGGTCATATCTATACATTTCTGCACCTGTCTTACCGTCCATTATTCTTATAAATGCATTTTTTATCATACCAAAATGCTGTTGTCTTTTAACAGCTTGATAAATATTTACAACAACAACTACTTTATCATATTCAGCTGGTACATTAGCGAGTTCAACATAAATCTGTTCATCATCGCCATCACCTGCACCTGTAAGATTATCTCCCATATGTTGTATCGCATTTGATTTATGTTTGAGGTTTCCAAAATAAACTATATCAGCATTATCAACAAGTTTTCCATTTTTAAGAACTAATGCAGAAGCATCACAGTCAATAGATTGTGGTTTTGGTGCAAAAAAACCTGATTTTTTACGTTCTGCTTCGTCCCAACCTAAACCTATCATAACACTTTTAAGTCCTTCATTATCCTTTGTAAGACTAACTTTTTGACCTTTTTTTAAACTTACTGACATATATATTCCTCCTTTACATTACTAATGTAAAATCATTTTCCTCTTGTAAAGCCCATTGATGCTATCCAGCCTGCAAAACCAGAAGGATTTCTTGTTTGGATAAGAACTGTTCCTGGACCTCTAAATCTACAAACAAGCATTTCACCACTCATAAAGCTACTTACCCAACCATTAGATGCTTTTTCTATACTATATTGCATATAGTCTGGCCAAGCTACAAGATGCCCATTATCAATTACAATTTCCTCTCCAGCTTCAAGTTCTATTGGGTGTATTACACCATAACTACTTAAAAACATAGTACCTTTACCTTTTGCTTTAAGCACAAAAAAACCTTCCTGAGAAAAAATACCTTTTGCAAGATTTTGAACTTTTGTATCAATATCTACACCATCAGTTGATGCAAGGAAACCATTTTTTTGTATACAAAGACCATGACTTCCGTCAAGTTCAACATCTATAATACTTCCTGGTATTGAATGACCAAATATAACTTCTCCATCGCCACGTTTTGCAGTTAAATATTGGAAGAAGAATTTTTCACCTGAAATCATACGAGTAAAACCTTTTAAAAGTCCACCCTCAAGACCACCTTCAACATCTATTGTATTTGACATAGCTATCATAGCATCAGACTCTGCTTTAATTCTTTCCCCATTGTTAAGTTTACATTTTACAACAGGAAAAGCTTCATTATAAAGAATTTCATATTTCATAGTTATACCCCCGTTTTTTACAAAAAATTATTCTACATCAACGCCATAGTTTTCACAAAGAGCAGCAAGACCACCTTGATATCCGCTACCTATTGCATTAAATTTCCATTCACCATTATTTTTATAAAGTTCCCCAAATACAACAGCTGTTTCTATTGAGAAGTCTTCTCCAAGGTCATATCTTATAAGTTCTTCTCCAGTTTCTTCATTATAAATTCTTATAAATGCATTTCCAACTTGTCCAAAATTCTGATGTCTTTCATCAGCTTCATATATTGTAACTGTAAATGCTATTTTTGATATATTTGCTGGAACTGTTCCTAAATTAATCTGAATTTGCTCATCATCGCCTTCACCAACACCAGTTCTATTATCTCCAAGATGTGTAACAGAACCACTTGGGTCTTTTGAATTGCCATAGAATACAAAATCTTCACTTGCAGAAACTTTTCCCATATCATTAAGTAAGAATGCTGCTGCATCAAGGTCAAAACTTCCACCTGTATCATAACGGTTTATATCCCAACCAAGACCTACAACAACTTTTTGAAGTCCAGGATTATCTTTTGTTAAACTTACTTTTTGTCCTTTTTTTAAACTTACAGGCATATATATTACCTCCTCAAAATAATATCTTTGTTATTCTACATCTATACCATAATGGTTACAAAGAGCAGCAAGACCACCTTGGAAACCACTACCTATTGCATTGAATTTCCATTCACCATTATGACGATAAATTTCACCAACAACAATAGCTGTTTCTATTGAGAAATCTTCTCCAAGGTCATATCTTATAAGCTCCTCATTTGTTACTTCATCAACAATTCTAATAAAAGAATTTGATACTTGTCCAAAATTCTGATGTCTTTCATCAGCTTCATATATTGTAACTGTAAATGCTATTTTTGATATATTGGCTGGAATTTTTTCGAGGTCAACTTTTATCTGTTCGTCGTCGCCTTCACCTTCACCAGTTCTGTTATCTCCAAGGTGTGTAACTCCACCACTTGAATGTTTAAGATTGCCATAAAAAACAAATTCTTTTTCAGTAGGAACTTTTCCATTTTCTCCAACAAGGAAAGCTGAAGCATCAAGGTCAAAAGCAGCTCCTGAGTCAAAAGCGTTTACGTCCCAACCAAGACCTATAAGAAGTTTTTTAAGACTAGGATTTCCTTTTGTTAAATCTACTTTTTGTCCTTTTGTTAAATTAATAGGCATATAAATTCCCCCTTTTATATATTAAATATCATTTGTTTTTATTATACATTTTATAAAACTCATTTTTTATTTCATTAAGTTTTTCAGCATCATTATTACGCTGATTTCTTGCATTTTCACTTATACGTTTTGTTTCTTCAATACCATTTACAATAGTTCTCCAAGTTGTTTCAAGAGTTTCTATTTTTATTGAACTACTACCTGCAAGCTGTGCTGTCATTTTTGATTGTTCAGCAGTATTTCTTGCATTTTTTATGAGCATTTCATTTGTTTTTTCATCAAGTGCAGCCATAGCTTCTGCCTGTATACGCTGTCTTTTAAGCATAATAGCTTGTGCAAGAGCCTGTTTAAAAACAGGAAGTGTTACTATAAATGCAGAATTTATTTTTCTTACAAGGTTCATATTGCTAAACTGCATTGTTTTTATCATAGGTATTGACTGTATAGCAACATTTTCAGCAATTCTTAAATCATGAGTTCTCTGTTCAAGCATAATTTTTGCTTGTTCAAGTGTTGTAAGTTCAAAAGTAATTGAATTATCACCTGTATTCTCAAGGTCAGCTTTTCTTTGCTCTATATAAGCATCAATTTCTTTTATACCTTGTTCACCAGCCATAATATATTTTACAAGTTCATGATAGAAATTTACATTTGTTTGGAAAATATCATCAAGCTTTTTATTTGAGTCTTTTATTTCACCTTCATACTGTTTAAGTTTTACATATATCTTATCAACTTCCTCACCCATAGTATGATATTTAGCAAGTATTTTATCAAGCTGTTTTCTCATACCACCAAAAAGCTTATTCAAAAATCCCGGATTTTCTTTTATTTCTTCAATATCAAATTTATCCATTATTTTTGCAAGGAGAGTAAGCATTTCTCCTGAGTCATCAAGCTGTTTCATATTCATACTATTAAGTACAACATCAGAGCATTTTGATATTTCATTTGCTACATCAGCACCAAAAGAAACTATTGACTCAAGATTATAAACTTCAATTTTACTTACAACATCATCAAGTTCTTGTGAATCTTTAAGTTTAATTTCCATTTGCTGACGGTCAGTTTGAATATTATATTCTTTTACTTCCATATCATCATTTGAAACTTCTGCAACAGGTGCAGTTGAAACAGTATTATCTGGTCTTCTAAAATCTATTGCCATAATATCAGCTTCCTCTCTTAAATATCATATCTATAAAAGAACGGCTTGAAGTCATTCTCTTAAAATCTGGTATAATCAAATCATACATGTATTCACCTATTTGATGTTCTTCGGGTTCACATTCATTAAAATACATTTCTACACATTTATATCCTGTTGGAATAAAAAATACTATGTCAAAACCTACAAGATTTAAAAATGCTGTTATAATAGCATCTTCAAGAGAATATATTTTTTCTCCTACATTTATAAAAACAACTTTTGGGTTTGTTTTTGTAAAATCAAAATTTTGTATCAATCTTAATAAATCTTTATTCAAATTAAGAACTGTTGAAATTATTGTATATTCAGTTCCATTTTCAAATGTACCCTTTATAATTTTACTATTTATAAGTAATTCAAGTTTATTTAAAATATGGTCTTGAACTTCATCTCTTATAAGTTTATATTGATAAGCCTTATGAGATTTTATTTTATCTTTTAAAAGTCTTCCATTTTTAAAAAACTCTGTTGAATATTGTTTTATAGGGTTACTATCTGTACTTTTTATAAAAGGTACATTTCTTATAATATATTCATCATTTTCAGTAAGTTTTTTTACTTCTTTCCAATATTCCATAGAATTTCTATTTTTAACACCAGAAACTTTTGAATATATTACAGGAATTTTAACAGTATCACCTACTGTTTGAAAATTAGGTCTATATTTAATTTCTTCATTCCAAAGTATATATATTTCCTCATACATTGTATTTAAAGAAATAGCATCAGCTTTATCATACTGTCTGTTTTTATATATACCAGAATTATTATACATTATATTTTCCAAATCTCTTTCAGCATGATACGCCACAGTACCTGCTCTTAAATTAACATTATCTTTAGGAAAAGATTTTAAATCAGAAGAATATTGAAATTCTTTTTCAAATATAAATTTATCATTTATAATAAATTTATTTTCAATATTAGGTGATATTATAACAACATCAACAGGCAACATTGAAAGAAATTTTAAAAATAATGCTTGATTTTCGTTTTCACAATCACCAAAAAATATAAACACAGGTAAATTTTTATAATCTATATTTTTATATAATTCATAAACAAATCTATTTAACCAGCATAATATATACACAGCTTTATTAGTAACTCTGTTTAATGGACCATTTATATTTTTACTTTCTTCAATTACTATATCAATAAAGTTTTTACGAATAATACTACATAAATCTTTATCTAAATTATAATTTATATTTTTTGAAATATCTAAAGCCATATTTTCTACTGTTGAATACATACCTCTTTTTATTTTTGAAATTTCATCAACAGAAGGTATTTCCAATCCATTATCACAGATAGAAATATTTCTTTTACTTTCTTTTAAACTATTATAAAAATTATAAAGTTCACTTACATAATTAGATTTATCATCAGTACCTAAAATCCTTATAAAAGCATTATAATAAATATTTTTATCATCTCCCCTTTGTAAAGGATTTTTTAATACATCAGAATAAACATCTCCTGTAAGCCATATATTTGTTCCTCGTTTTATATTAGAGTTATTATAAGTATTTTGACTATTGTTTTGTACATTTTTAGAAATGTTAGAAGTCCTTAACTTTATTTGTTCAGTATGTACCAAATCTCTTATTTTTTCAATGGAAAAATCTTTTGGGAAATCAGTCATTGAAGGTTCTTTATACTCTTTTGAATATGAAGATTTATTATCAATTTTAATATATTGTAATTCCCCTTCATATTGTAATAATATAATATCGCACCCAAGACCTGATAATACTGATAAAAATTTAAGTTCATACATACTTATATTACCTTGATATATAATTTTAGGAATATTATTTTCACCAGAAAGATTAAGAACTCTTTTAAATTTATAATAAAACCAACACATAAATTTTATATATGCATTTTTAATCATATTAGTATTTTTGCCTTCTTCAGACATTTTTGTAAAAATATCATACATAGAATTTGCAAGGTTTTTTATTTTAAAATCATCTATTTCAGGAAGCCATTTTTTTAATGATTTAGTAATAAAATCTAAACTCATACTAAAATCATTACCCATAATTTCTTCATAATACTCAAGATTTTTTTCAGTAGGATTTTGAATTTTAAACTCTATTACAGCACCATATTTTTCTGCTTTTTTAAAGTATTCAATAATAAATGATTTTATATTTTCATTAAAACCATTTATTCTGTAAAAATATACTCCTTTAGGATTTCTTGTGCTGTATTCTTTAAAATAATCATTTAGTTTTGTAATATCAACACATTTATACATTTCTCAAAACTTCCACCTTTTTAAACTTTTTTATATCCTTTATTAAGGAAATACCCAAAACCTCCACCTATAACGCCGCCTATAATATGGCTTAAATTTGATATATTATCTTCTATAAATATACCTTCATAAATTTGACCACCAATATAAATTATGGCTACAATTATAAATGTAAGAGGTATTCCTCCACCTTTTGTTCCTGTAACAGAAGATAAAATTATAAATGCAAATACAACACCACTTGCACCAAGAAGCATTATATTAGGAAAAATAATAATATTTATAATACCTGTTATAATAGCAGTTATAAATATAATAATTCCAATATTAAAAGAACCATATTTATCTTCTAAAAGTGTACCTGTAACAAGAAATAATGTTATATTACCCATAAAGTGAGAATAATTAGCGTGACCAAAAACATGACATACAAGTCTTATATATGTTAAAGGTTCTAAAAATGAACTTCTATACACAGAAAATATTTTTTGTGTTGTAAATCCATTTGTAAAGAAATCCAATACAAGAGCAATTACACATATTATTGTAAATGTTAATACAACAGGTGCATTGAAAACAATTTTTGCATTTTTCATATTGCCACACCAACTTTCGTCATTATCTTTTATATTATAACAAATATTTTAAATTATTTATAGTAATTTATAACATTTTAACAAATTCTTAATTATTTAAAGCCTTTAACAAACATATTTATCATATTATAATTTACAGCAAGATTTATATTTTGACCTTCATTATACCCTGCTGTTATTATACCTATAACTTCACCATACATATTAAATAAAGCTCCTCCAGAACTTCCATGAGAAATAGGTGCAGTAAATTGTATAAAATCTTTATCATCTATATTTCTAAAACCTGATATTATACCATCGGAAACAGAATTAAATAATCCTAAAGGGCTTCCTATTGCAGCAACTTTTTGACCTCTTACAAGATTATTTTCACCATTATAAATATTTAAAGGCTCTGTATTATACTCTATTCTTATTATTGCCATATCTCTTGTATAATCATACTTTATTATTTCATCAGTAATATATACATTATCATCATTTTCAATTCTTATTGCAAAACTTACTCCACATTGTATAACATGAAAATTTGTAAGTATAATTCCATTTTTACCTGCGAAAAATCCCGAACCTGTTTTAAAACATTCTCCATTTTCATTAAGTACATTTATCATAACTACTTTTGAAGCAAACTTAGAAATTTCTTCAAAGTCAAGTTCTCTTTTATTTTTTATTTTTACTCTATTTATATCATCATTTTTATTTATTTCAAATTTAGGCTTTTCAATGTTTTTATCTTTGTTTATAATTTTATTTTCAAATTCTTTAATATTTAATTTTTGTTTATTGTTGTAATTTATAACATATGGTTTATAATCTGATTTAATATTGAAATTTTTTGTTTTTTCATAATCAACATATAAAACATCAACACCTAAAAAAATAAGTAAATATAAAAACATATATTCATTTCTTTTTATATTTCCACAATATACAAATTTATATGAATTATTTATATTATATGTCTCAAATATTTTAGGTAAATATAAATCGCTCCAATACATTATTTTTATAATAAAATTTTTTAAAATAGTATCATTTACATTAGATGTACTTTCAGTAAAAATTTTTTTAACATTATTAATTCCATTTATGTAAGCATTTTTTAATTCATTATCCATACTATATTTAATAGAATAATTGTTATTTTCATATAAATTTGAATAATAGTTTATATCATCATAAGAAATATTATTTTGAAAATTATTTAATCTAATATATCCTTTTTTACCCATAAACATATAATCCATATCATATATTTGTTTAATTAATTGTTCTTCATTGTCAACTCCGCTTATTTCTGTAAAATAAACATCTTTTGTATTTGAAAAAAATCTGCCTTTTATACCAGCAAATGATTTTACAGAATTTATATTCATAACATTCATACGTATATTATAGCTCACATATATCACCCACTTCATATATCACTATAATTGATTTTAACACAAATACAGTTGTTTTTATATGAAAAATGATATAATATATATCTTAACAAGTTGGGGAGTGTTAAAAATATGAATAAAATATTAAATGAATGTTATACTGTTGGGGCACTTCTTTATAGCCCTGCTATAAATACAAATATTCCATATAATATAAAAAATGAAATTTGGGGTAAAAAATATTCTTTATGTTTATGTCTTGAAGACTCTATAAATGATGATGCAGTTGAAATAGGAGAAGAAAACATTGTTAATATATTTTCTGTTTTAAACAAAGAATTAGAAGAAAATACATTCTTTATGCCAAAAATATTTATAAGAGTAAGAAATCCTTTTCAAATTTCAAAGCTATTTCATATGCTTAAAAATAACTCTCATATACTTACAGGTTTTGTTGCACCAAAATTTTCTGTTGATAATGCAGATGAATATATTAAACAAATAGAAAATATAAATAAAAATTCAGATAAAAAAATTTATATTATGCCTATTATAGAAAATGGTTTTATATTAAATATAGAAAAAAGAGCATATACTCTTTATAAATTAAAACAAAAACTTGATAACATACATGATTTAGTTCTTAATATACGAATTGGTGGCAATGATATATGCCATAATCTTGGATTAAGAAGAAACAAATATCAAACTATATATGATATTTCATCAATAAATAATATTTTAGGTGATATATACACAGTTTTTGGTAGAGAATATGTTATATCTAGCGTTGTTTGGGATTATTTTTCAGGAAGTAATGACCAATGGAAAAAAGGGCTTGAAAAAGAACTTGAAATTGATATTTTAAATGGTTTTATTGGAAAAACTGCAATACACCCTAATCAAATACCTATAATAAATGAAGCCTTAAAAGTTTCAAAAACAGATTATAATGACGCAAAAAGTATTTTAAACTGGGATATGTCAGAAAATAAGTTAGTTTCAAAAAGCACAGAAAAAGAAAGAATGAATGAAATAAAAACTCATTCCAACTGGGCTAAAAAAATAATTATTCTTGGAGATTATTATGGAATAAAATAAGACGGCAAAAGCCGTCTTTTTATATATCACTCATATTTTTTATTATTCCACAAACTTTATAATTACCTATAAAATCATATTCAATATTAACATTTTTTTCTTTTGCAAGATGTTTTATATGATTTAATTCATTATCATTTTTATTATTTTCATTTATAATAATTTTCCAAGGAACTCGTCTTAAAAGTACTCTTGTAGCTTCTCCTATTCCCGGTTTTATAAAGTTTATATCAGAAACATTATATTTCTTTTGTATATTTAAAACTTCGTCTATACCTTTTGAGTTATATAATTTTTTATGTACAATATTATCTTTTTTAAAATATTTTTCAATATTTTCTATAAACTCATAAGAAATATCTTTGTCTTTAAGCTCTCCATAATAAACAGCACCATGAAAATCATTTTCTCCTATAATATCATCTCTCAAAAATGTTCTGCTTATAAGACCTGAAACAGTTGAATTTAAACAAGAACTTGGTATAAGTATATCTTCATTTGTACCACAGTAATTTGTAATATTAGCTGGGTCAGCAATTACTGCCAAATCACTTGAAAGACCTTCAAAATCTTTTACACATTTTTTTAATTCATTTAATATAGCACCTTTTCCAATCCAACCATCAACAAAAAGTATATCTTTAACATTATGTCTTTCAATAATATATTTAATAGCATTTTTATCAATGCCCCTACCTCTTATTATTGATATAGCATAATGTTTTATATCACAATTATACTTAAACTTAAAATATCTTTTTATAAGTATACCGGCAGGTATTCCAGCTCTTGCAAGTGATACAAGTACAACTTCACTACCTTTTTTATTATATATTTTATCAGAAAGAACACCAACAGCATTTGCAACAGATTTTCCATAGTTTTCAAGAGCATTATAATATGCTTCAATATATTTTTCAGAAGGTGAATATTCTATTGGTAACATTTCACTATAATGACGACCAGACTGTATAAGTTTTTCTCTTTCTTCTGTTGTCTGTGGTACAACAAGACCTGTTATATCTTTAAGTAATATTTCAACATCTTCTTTTTTATAACTACTCCTCAATATTAACACCACCTTACAATATATATTTTTTCACAGCCTTCATTATACAATGCTGAAACTATATTTTCACAGCCTTCTGATAATGGAATTTGTGAATTTGTAATTATAATAACACAATCATATTTTTTTAAGTTATATATAAAAGTATTTCTCTCATCATCATAAAAACTTGAAAGAGAATATCTTTTATTTAGAGGATATTCTTTTTCACTACTTACACATATAGGACTTCTTGTTGTTGCATGAAAAAATACATTTTTATTAAGTTTTGATATTTCATTACCCACAAACATTGGTGGATACATAAATTCTTCTGTACCAATTACAAGTATATCTGAATATTTTGATAAATCTATATTTTTTATTATATTTTCAGAAAGTTCAAAACATATTTTATTATATTCTTTACTATCAATCATAATATGAGAAGGGTCTTTCATTCCTTCAAATACTAATTCATTATATTTTTGATTTTCGTATTTAATTTTATCAAAATATTTTCCATTATATTTATATTTTTCAATTTCTTCATCACGATTACTATTATCTATTTTGTAAAGATAACAAAAATCTATATTATTATTTTTAAATTCTTCTATGGCTTCGTCACTCATACCATTAAGTATTGATACTGCTGTAAATTTAATTTTATTGTTATTATCAGAAAAAGAATTTTTTATTATATTAACTATATTAAAAATTGTTTTTCCTGTTGTTATTTCATCTTCTGCAAATACTATTCTATCAATATTTTTACTTATATTATCAATATCACTAAAAGCTAATTTTTGTTCTTCTGCATGACTATGTTCTTCAGAAAAAAATATATATTTTATACCTTCTTTATACCCTCTAGTTGTTTGTATATAATTACACCCTAAATTTATTGCAAGTCTTGAACCTATTGCAGTAGCTGTTTCAGAAAAACCTATAACTAAAATATTTTCTTTTTCAAATTTATGTTTAACATTTTCATAAAGCATATCAAAAAGTTCAAGAGCCTTTTTCGGTAAAACAGGTACATGTTTTCCTTGTATTTTATTTACTAAAAGAAATTTTCTTTTTTTATTATTATCTCTTTTAGCAACAGCAATAATATCATTAATCATAAATAATCCCCCTTAAATATATATTATACCAAAATAAAAAGACATCTTTAAAGATGTCTTTTTAATGATTATTTGTGTTTATATCCTGTAATCATAACCATAAACATACAAAATACAGCTGCCCACGCCCAAAATCTATGCTGCTTCATATTATCACCCCACATAAAATTATTTTTATGTGTATATTTTACCATAATAATATATTTTTTTCATATTCTTTTTGCATTTAATAAATTTTCTCGTTTTTCAAGTATTTTTCCCATAGCTTTAAAATATATAAATGTGGAACATAAAAAACTTATACCATCTACAACAGGCTCGGCATAAAATATATTTTCAATACCAAAAAATATTGGAAAAACTATCATAGCTATAAAATATAATAATTTTCTAAAAACAGATAAACTTATTGCAAACTTTACTGCTGATATTCCTGTAAATCCATCAACAACTGTATATTGTACTGCAAGGGGAATTATCATTAGTGTAAATATTTTTATAGCTTTTACAGAAAGCCCCATATATATTTGGTCATTTGTAAAAAGTCTTACAAAATAAGGAGAAAATACATGGGCTATAATCATCATTATAGTTGTAAATACAAAACATACTATTAAAGTATATTTTTGACCTTCTTTAACTCTCTTGATATTTCCAGCACCATAATTAAATCCTAATATAGGTTGTGTTGAACCTGTAATACCTGCCATAGGTAATGTAACCATTAAAAAGAAACTTTGTGCGATAGTATGGCAAGTTACAAGCATATCACCATATCCTGCACCACCATAATATTGAAGTGCCATATTCATAGCTATTATAAGACCACTATCAAGTGATATTATAACAAAAGGCGAAAAGCCTACAATAAGCACTTTTTTCATTATTTCAATATTATATCCTCTAAATGTAATACCAATAGGAGGATAATCACTAAAAAGAAACCATAATACAAATATACAAGAAATCATTTGAGAAATAACTGTGGCAATAGCAGCACCAGCAACCCCCATATTAAAAACAAATATAAATACTGGGTCAAGTATAATATTACTTATTGCACCTATTACAACAGTAATCATAGCAACTCTTGAAAATCCCTGACATATTATAAACGAATTCATACCCATTGATACTATTGCAAAAATACTACCTAAAATATAAATAGACATATAAGTATTTGCATAAGGAAATGTATTTTCACTTGCACCAAAAAACATAAGTAATTTATTTTTAAATATCAATAATAATATTGTTATTATAATTGACATCATTATAAGCATTATAAAACAATTTGCCATAATATGCCTTGCTGCTTTTTTATTCCTTTCACCTAGCTTAATACTCATAAGTGGTGAGCCACCTATACCTATCCAAGTTGAAAAAGAAGAAATAAGCGTTACAATAGGACCACATATACCAACGCCAGCAAGTGCCATCGCCCCTATTTCTGGAATATTCCCTATAAATATTCTATCAACAATACTATATAAAACATTTATAAATTGTGCTATCATTGAAGGTATTGCAAGGCGAACAACAAGTCCACCCATACTGTCTGAACCAAGATTATTTATTTTTTTCATAATATCCACCATTTTTTTTATTATAATTTATAATCAGCCTAAATATTATATCATTTACTTATAATAAATAAAACCATATTTTTATTATAATTATAAAAAAAGCAGAGCATTGCTCTGCTTTAATTTTTATATATTAAAAGGTTTAAGACTTCTTTCAAGTATTCCATTCATATATGCTATTGCTGTACCATAATTTGTCATAGGTATATTTTTTTCTTTAGCTTTATATAATCTGTTTTTCATTTCTTTTTCATTAAGCATACAGCCACCACAATGTATTACTAAATCATATTTTGATATATCATTTGGAAATTCTGTTCCTGATGTAAACTCAAAATTAGGATTTGAATTAGTAAATTTTCTTATAAGATTTGGCAACTTTTCCGTTCCTATATCACCACATTGTCTATGATGAGTACAGCCTTCTGATATAAGTATATTACTATTATCATTTATATTATTTAAAACTCTTGCACTTTCAACTGCTTGATATATATTACCTTTATATTTTGCAAATATAACAGAAAATGATGTCATAAGTATATTTTTAGGTGTTATTTTATCTACAAGACCAAATATCTGACTATCTGTTATTACCATTTTTACATTTTCACCAAGTATATTAAGCATATGTTCAAGCTCTGTTTCTTTACAAACAATAGACACAGCACCACACTCAATACAATCTCTTATAACTTGCTGTTGAGGTAATATAAGTCTACCTTTAGGTGCTGCCTTATCAATAGGAACAACAAGTATAACTATATCACCTTTATTAAGTATATCAGAAACAAGTTTTCTGTTATTTTCAGAAGGCTTTAGTTTTCCTATCATTTCTTTAAGTTCGTTTATACCTTCTTTTGTTTTGGCACTTACACATATTTCATTTTTTAAACATTGTTTTTTACCATAAATATCAGACTTTGTATATACAACAATAAAAGGTATATTTTTTTCTTTTACAGAATTTATAATATCTTTTTCAAAATCTGTTATTTCATTTTCTGTAACAATAATGGCTATATCTGTTTTATTAAGAACTTGTTTAGTTTTCTCAATTCTTAGCTGTCCAAGTTCTCCTATATCATCAATACCTGCTGTATCAATAACAATAACAGGTCCTATTGGTAAAAGTTCCATAGATTTATAAACAGGGTCTGTTGTTGTGCCTTTAATATCTGAAACAACAGCTATATTTTGATTTGTAACAGCATTTAAAAGGCTTGATTTTCCTACATTTCTTCTACCAAAAAAAGCTATATGAACTCTTTCTCCTGAAGGTGTTTCATTCATACCCATAAATTTTTTCTCCTTAATTAAAATCTAAAATCACGATTACCTTTTTCAATCTCCAAAAGATTTTTATTTACTATATTACGAACTTTTTCAAGAGGAATGTTTGGAATTTCTTTTTTAATCATTTCCTCTCCTACTTTAACAGTATCTTCTGAAGCATAATCCATAAGATATTCTTTTAATGTCATAAGTGCATTGGGGTGACAGCAATTTTGAATTTGTCCGCTTTTACAAAGGCTCATAAAACGGTCACCTGTTCTTCCTTCTCTATAACATGCTGTACAAAAACTTGGTATATAATCCATTTCCATAAGCCATTTTACAATATCGTCCAATGTTCTATTATCACTTATATCAAACTGTGATGAATTTTCATATTCTGGTTCTGGAGTTGAATATCCACCAACACTTGTTTTTGAACCTCCACTTATTTGTGAAACACCAAGACCTAAAACTCTTTCTCTACATTTCTGACTTTCTCTTGTTGATATAATCATACCTGTATATGGTACTGAAATTCTTATACAAGCTACTATTTTAGCAAATGTATCATCATCAATACCATTATCAAATTCAGAAGGGTCAATATCATCAGCCGGCTGTATTCTTGGTACACTTATTGTATGTGGTCCAACTCCAAAAACAGCTTCAAGATGTTCTGCATGCATAAGTAATCCTGCAAACTCATAACGATAAAGCTCAAGTCCAAAAAGAACTCCAAGACCTACATCATCAATACCGCCCTGTTGTGCTCTGTCCATAGCTTCTGTATGATAACAATAGTCATGTTTAGGACCTGTTGGGTGTAATTTTTCATAACTTTCTTTATGATATGTTTCTTGGAAAAGTATATATGTACCTATTCCCGCATCTTTAAGTTTTTTATAATTTTCAACTGTTGTTGCTGCAATATTAACATTTACACGACGTATTGCACCATTTTTATGTTTTATACTATAAATAGTTTTAATACTTTCAAGTATATATTCAATAGGGTTATTTACAGGGTCTTCACCTGCTTCAAGTGCAAGACGTTTATGTCCCATATCTTGAAGTGCAATAACTTCTTTTTTTATTTCTTCTTGTGTAAGTTTTTTTCTTGCTATATGTTTATTTTTCATATGATATGGACAATAAACACAGCCATTTACACAATAATTTGAAAGATATAATGGTGCAAACATAACTATTCTATTACCATAAAAATCTTTTTTAATTTGTTTTGCAAGTTCAAATATTTCTTGATTTTTTTCAGGAATATCACATTCAAGTAAAACAGATGCTTCTCTATGACTAAGACCTTTTCTTAATTTTGCTTTTTCAATAATCTCACTTATAAGTTTTTCATTATGTTTATTTTCTTCTGCATATTTAAGAGTAGCCATAATCTCATTATGGTTTATAAACTCTTCTGCTTTTGATGATTTAGGGTTATAATTATACATATATTTTCTTCCTTTCTTCATAGGGTCAGAATATAATCTTTCCCGTCAGATATTAATATTATATTTTAAAATAAGGAGAGTCTCCTCTTTCAGTAACTATTTCATAACCTATTTTTGCCATTGTTTTTCTAAGAGAATTTATACTTTCTGCTGCTTCATCACCCATACATATTTTATTATCATATAATTGATAATTTTTTCTTACGCCTAAAGGTGATAAATTAGGCATAACTACATTTGCACCACAAAGTATTCCAAGCTCTCTACCACCTTTATAAACTGTTCCAATAGCTGTTGTTGCTGGAAGAAGTGCTTTTTTAAGCATAATTCTTGTTAATGAAAGTACAAATAATGTTTCTTCAAGTGTTCCACCTTTTTCATTACAAAAAGGTGTTGCATGTTGAGGTAAAAAAGGTCCAATTCCAACCATTTCTGGGTTTAATTTTTCCATAAACATAAAATCTTTTGCTATCGTTTCAATGGTTTGATATGGTGAACCTACCATTATTCCGCAACCTGTTTGATATTTCAATTTTTTTAAATTTAAAAGACATTCAATTCTATTTTCAAAACTCATATCTTCTGGATGTAATTTTTCATAATGGTTTTTATCTGCTGTTTCGTGGCGTAAAAGATATCGGTTAGCACCAGCTTTTTTTAATAAATCATATGATTTAGCTGATTTTTCACCTATGGATAATGTTATTGCACAATCAGAAAAATTTTTATTTATATCTTTTATTATGCTTTCCATTATTTCATCATTAAAATATAAATCTTCTCCGCCTTGTAACACAAATGTTCTAAAACCTAATTCATAACCTTTTTTACAACATTCAAGTATTGTTTCTTTATCTAATCTATATCTTTTTACCTCTTTATTGCTTTTTCTAAGACCACAATAATAACAGTCATTTTTACAAAAATTAGTAAACTCAATAAGACCTCTTATATAAATTTTATTACCAAAAACTTCTTTTCTTATTTTTCTTGCTTTATTAGATGCATATGCAAGCAAACTATTTCCATCTAAAGGCATTGCTAAACCATTTCTACATTCATAAAAGCCTTCATTTAAAAGAGCTTGCCATTCTTCAAATGATAATTTACATTCTTTTTCAAGTTTATCTATTAAATTTTTCATTTTCATTCCTCAGCAGTAATATTTGAATAAACAGTTTTTGATGTAACACCATCAAGCATACCAAGTTTACCAGAAAGAGCACTTATTATATTTTGTGGTGCATCAACTGCAATACTTATTATATTCACATTTCTTTTATGATAAGGTATACCCATTCTACCTATTATATAACTTCCATAGTCATGTAAAATTTTATTAAGCAGTTCAACAGCATCAGGATTTTCAACCATAATACCTATTAAAGCAACTCTATATTCCATAAAAATTCTCCTTTCAAAATAAAAAACGTCCATAAAAGGACGCATTAAAAAAACACCGTCCTTCTTTCACAATTTTATAAAAATTGTGTCAGTAACTGTGTAAAATAAAATTTTAAAAATACCATTACAGTTGGAAATTATCCTTCTATTTTGAATATCATTAAAACTTTTATTAAATTGTACATATTATATCATGTTTATTTTATGTATACAATCAAAAATATTTTCAAAATATGTTTTTTAATAAAATATATTTATTATATTATACAATTATTCATATAATTATTTTTTATATTACATATAACCACATATATATTTATATTATTATATATATGTAATATTATTGACACTGTTACATTATTATTGTATTATACAAAAAAAGGAATAAAATGTATTTTTACAAAAGGAGAGTTACATCATGTTTAGGGGGAAAAAGATATATTCTGTAAATCGAAATGTTTTATTGTTTTTTACTATTGTTTTGTCAATTACAATTATAATGGCATCAACCATAGTATTTAGTTTATTTTACATACGTAATATGCAAGCAGAATGTACTGAAACAACACAACAGTCAGAACAATTTCAAAAAGCTGTACAATCACACTATCAATGGGCTATTGAACTTAATAACGCTATACTTACAGACAAACAGTTTACAGGAAGTTTAGATGGTACACAATGTTCATTTGGTAAATTCTTATATGATGAAACACAATCTAAAGGTGAAAATTTTGAAGCTTTTTTATCAAAAGTAGAAACATTACATAATAGTATACATGAAAATGCAAAAGAAATTTTAGATATAAAAAATGTTGATAAACAACAAGCTATTACTTTATATGAACAAAATATTACACCAAATATTAATAAATTAGTTTCTATACTTGACGAAGAGTCAAAGTCTATGTCAGAACTTTCATTAGAAAATAATCAAAAATTATATGGAATTATTATTATGATGATTGTTATTATAGTTATAATAATAATATTTCAAATATTGTTATTATTTAAGTTTTATAAATATTTAAGAAAAAATATAACAGATTGGTTACCTTTATTAGCAGAACATATTAAATTATTATCACATGGTACTTTATCTTTAGAAATACCTCCAGAAGAAGCATTCCATACAAAAGAATTATTAAATGTACGAAACTCTATGGAACATTCTATTTCTGCATTAAAACAATATGTTGATGCTATTGATGAATGTATGTCATACTTTTCTCGTGGTGATTTTACACATAAAAGTGAAATTGAATTTTTAGGTGATTTTATAAATATAAAAAATTCTATTGAATCATTCCAAAAAGATATTTCTATGTCTTTAAAATCTATGATTTCATCAGCTAATACAGTAAATTCTGCTGCTACTCATTTAGCTAATACTTCACAAATACTTTCACAGGGTTCAGAATATCAATCTGATACTATTTCTGAAATGTCTGCATCAATACAAAAAATTTATGAACATGCATCTGAAACAGCAACAAATGCACAGGCAGCAAATGAACTTGGACAACATACTACAACATTAGCAGAAAAAACTAAAGAAGATATGAACCAATTATTACAATCTATGCAAGGAATTTTTGATAGTACAAAAGCTATTCAAAATATTATTCATATAATTGATGATATTGCGTTCCAAACTAATATTTTGGCATTAAATGCTGCTGTTGAAGCCGCAAGAGCAGGTTCAGCCGGTAAAGGGTTTGCAGTAGTTGCCGACGAAGTACGAAATTTAGCACAAAAATCTGCTGAAGCTGCTTCAAATACAACTAATATAATTGAACAGTCAATGAAATCAGTTATGGAAGGAAAAGACTTAACAGACCATACTGTAAAAGCTGTTTTAGATATGTCACAAGATACTGTAAATATGATTAAAATGGTTGAAAAAATAGCATTTGGTGCAAATGAACAAGCACAATTTATTGAAAAAATACATCAAGATATTGAAAAAATTACAGATGTTGTACAAAATAATAATGCTGCTGCACAAGAAAGTGCTGCTGCAAGTGAACAATTAAAAGCTGAAGCTGATAGTATAAACGAACTTTTATCAAACTATAATATTATTGAATAATTATAAAAAAGTCTTATATGTTAAAATCATATAAGACTTTTTATTATAATAATAAAATTATATTTTTACCATTTCTCAACAAATGTTTTTTCATCTTCAATAAAATCTATATCTTTAACATTCATAGACTCTATTCTTATAAATGGTACACTTTCCATTTTTTTAATAAGTGCCATAATACGAACTTCACTTCCTTGAATTTCGGCTTCAACACTTCCATCATATAAATTTCTTACCCAACCAGTAAGTCCAAGATTTCTTGCATTATATGTCATTGTATAACGAAATCCAACACCTTGAACTCTGCCATAAAAATAATAATGTTTTCTTTTCATAGTAAACACCTACCTTTTAATAATTATAACATAAAAAAAGAGAAAAGTATTTCTACTTTTCTCTTTGTAAATTATTTAATAAATCTTGCTTCTTCTGCATATTTTTGCATTTTTTCAATATCTTCATCAGTAAAACCAAGACGATTTTTAAGTATTTCTATTTCTTTATGAATATTTGTTGCAGATACTGTCATATTATCTGAATTTACAGTAACTCTAACACCTGCATCAAAAAGTTTTTTTATTGGGTGTTCTTCAATACTTTCTACGACCTTAGTTTGATAATTACTTTTTACACAAACTTCAAGAGTAACTTCATTATCAATAAGTTCTTTCATAAGCTCTTTATCATAAATCGCATTAACACCATGTCCTAATCGTTTTGTACCATAAGAAAGAGCTTTTCTTATACTGTCAGGTCCTGCTGCCTCTCCTGCATGTATTGTTCTTGGAAGATTATATTCATTGGCTTTTTTAAATACAGGTTCGAATATTTCTGTTGGATATAAAGACTCTGCACCAGCAAGGTCAACTGCACATACAACATCACCTAAATATTTTTTGGCAACTTCTATTGTTTCAATATTTTTATCTTGAATATTTTCTCCTCTCATACAACAAAGTATAAGACCACATTTTATACTAGGAAAATCTTTCATACCTCTTTTAACACCATTTATTGCTGCTTCAACAATTTCAGACTGAGTAAGTCCTTTATTTGTTGAAAGTTGAGGAGCAAATCTTACTTCTGCATAATCAATACCAAGTTTTGAAAGGTCTTCTACTATTTCATATGAAACTCTTTCAATAGCATCAGCAGTTTGAAGAACTTTAAGAGGAAGGTCAAATCTTTCAAGACATTCATGAAGTGTTTTGCAATCATCAGGTACTTCCATCATAAATTTAAGTTCTTCTATATCTTTAGCACCAAGGTCAATACCTTGTTGTTTTCCTAATTCCCACACAGTTTTAGGTCTTAATGAGCCATCGAGATGTAAATGAAGTTCTATCATTTTACATGTGTCTCCCCTTTCTTTTGATTGAGTTGTCTTTTCATTTTATTTTTCTCAACCATAGCACAATAACATGTATACACAACAATTATTATAAGATATGGCATAAGCTGTATAAATTGAAGCGGTATACCTGATGATTGAAGATAGTTTGCAAGACTTGAACAGAAACCAAATATAAGAGATGCAAACATACCTACAACAGCATTACCTGCTGCAATAGCTTGTGTTGCAAGAGCAATATAACCTCTACCAGCAGTCATTCCTGATGAGAAAAGACCAACGTATCCCATAGAAAGGAATGCTCCTGCCATACCAGTAAGAATTCCACTTATTACAAGTGCAATATATTTTACTTTTTTAACAGAAATACCAACAGATTCTGCTGCATCTGGTGATTCTCCAACAGCTCTTATATGCATACCTAATTTTGTATATTTAAACATATACCATATTACAGCAACAAGTATAATAGCAACATAAGTAAGTATATGATGACCTGAAAGTATTGTACCTATTACAGGTATATCTTGTATAACAGGTATATTAATACTTGGGAGTTTAAGTGAATGTAAAGATGTTGATGCACCTTTTTCACCTGTAATAAGATATAAAACAAATATTGTTCCACCTGATGCAAATGTATTTATAGCAATACCAGATATAACAGCATTTGATTTAAGTTTAAGTACAAAATATGCAAGTATATTACTTATTACAAAACCTGAAAATACAGCACCTAAAAATCCTATTAATGCACTTTGTGTAAAAGCACTTACAACAACACCCACTAAAGATGCTATAAGCATAGTACCTTCAAGTGCAATATTATTTGTTCCTGAACGAGATGCAACCATAGCACCAAGAGTTGTAAGAAGTACAGGAGTTGCACTACGGAACATAGCAAAATAGAAATCTGGCACACTTAATGCAGCCCATATATCATTTAAAATCTCCATATTATGCTTCCTCCTTTAATGCTTTTTTAGCTTCCTGTCTTTGTTTCCAGCCTGCCATAAATCTTTCAGCTGTTATAAATAATATAAGAACAGCTTGAACTATTGAAACAAGTTCATTTTGAACATCAGAACGTCTTGACATAAGGTCTGCACCTACACGAATATATGCAAGGAAAAATGCTGCAAATGGAACAAACTTAGGATTATTTCCAGAAAGTATAGCTATAATAACACCGTCCCAAGCATAAGAAGGTGAGTCCTGCCAATTAAATCTTTGATACATACCAAGCTGTTCAACTGCACCTCCAAGACCTGCAACAGCACCAGCTATAACCTGTGTAAGTATTATAACTTTACTTGTATTTATACCACTATATTTAGCAAATTCCGGATTACTTCCTGATATACGTATTTCATAACCGAATTTTGTTTTATATAAAAGAATATATAAAAATATTACTACTGCTACTGCAATAACAAATCCAAAATGGAGAGGAGTTCCAGAAATCATATTTCCTAATGTTGCAGTAGGTGAATACTTTAATGAAGCAAAAGTTCCTGCTTGTCTATCAACAAAAAATGTATTTACAATATATATTCCTATATAAAAGAATACATAGTTAAACATAAGAGATGTAACAAGTTCATTTGCTTTAAATTTTACTTTAAGTATAGCAGGTATACTACCTATAACACCACCAATTATTGCCGCAGCTATAAATATAAATATTGGGTGTATTATCATTGGCATAGGCAATAATATTGCTATTGCCGCAGCAACAACACCACCTGTATAAAGTGATGCATCTGCAATCATTGAGAAATTACCTGATTTGAATACAAGACCAAGGGCAAGACCTGTAAATATAATAGGAACTGCACTAGCAAAAACCTGAAAGAAATATCTCTTTGATTGAAGTGGTCCTAAAAACAAATTAGATATAGCTGTCATAGGTTCTTCACTTATTGAGAATATAATTGCAACTGTTATAATAAAAGCAATTAAAAAAGCACAAGTAAGGCGGACAGCTGTAAATTTTTTATTCACTATAAGCACCTCCTATATGTTCTTTTGAATCCTCTTTAACACCAAGCATATAAAGTCCAAGTTCATTTTCTGATGTATTTTTAACATCTTCAATATATCCTACTATTCTACCTTCATGCATAACAAGTATTGTATCACTTAATGAAAGTATTTCACTAAGGTCAGCAGAAACAAGAAGTATAGCTTTTCTATTGCTTCTCATTTCAACTATTTTTTTACGTATAAACTCTATTGCACCAACGTCAATACCTCTTGTTGGTTGGTTCATTATAAGAAGGTCAGGACTATAATCATACTCTCTACCTACAACAACTTTCTGAACATTACCACCTGAAAGTTCGGATATAGCTTGTTTTGAATTATCATATTTTACAAGAAATTCTTTAAGTATTTTATTTGTAAATTCATTTATTTTCTTTGTATCAAGAAGCCCTCTTGTTTTAAGTTTATCTGTATAATATATTTTTGATATAGCATTATCCTCTAAAGAAAGTTTTGGAGCTGTTCCATATCTCATTCTATCTTCTGAAACATGAGAAATTCCAGACTCTTGTCTTTTTAATACAGAAGCATTTGAAATATCATTACCATTTATAAATACACTACCATTTTGCTGTTTTAAAACACCAACAATAATTTCTATAAGTTCTGATTGACCATTTCCGTCAATACCAGCAATACCAAGAATTTGTCCTTCTTTTATTGAGAATGAAACATTATCAACTTT
>CALWGF010000012.1 GCA_944379995.1 uncultured Clostridia bacterium | reverse complement strand
TGAGTCATCCGGGGCTCGAACCCGGGACACCTGGATTAAAAGTCCAGTGCTCTACCAACTGAGCTAATGACCCATATTGTTATCAGCAATAATAATTTAAAAAGTGAGTCATCCGGGGCTCGAACCCGGGACACCTGGATTAAAAGTCCAGTGCTCTACCAACTGAGCTAATGACCCATATCTTTTTGTTACCTTTTGCGTGACAACAAATATATTATATTAACTAATTTAATGTTTGTCAACACTTTTTTTCAAAAAAATTTAAAAAATTATTTTATATATTTTAATAATCAAATTTCTTTATAATAATAGTATTATTCTCAAAAGTTTTTTTAATATCAATTATTCTTTGATTACGACTACCACAAAAAAGAATATCTAAAGAACGTTGTTCTTCTATAAATTTTCCGTCAACAAGAATATCTGTATTTTTTAAAAGTTCTATTTTTTTATTATCATTAGAATTTATTATTTCTTCAAAAGTAAATCCTGTGTATGTCCATATATTAAGACCATGTTTTTTTGCCTTTATAGCAATATCCAAACAAGCCTCAGGCTGCATAAAAGGTTCACCGCCAGAAAGAGTTATACCATCAAGAAGGGGATTTTCTATTGCAATTTTTATTATACTATCTGTATCAACAATTTTACCACCATTAAAATCATGAGTTTGAGGATTATGACAACCTTTACAATTATGAGGGCAACCTTGAGTAAATACTGTAAGACGCATACCTTTGCCATCTACTATTGAATCATTTGCAATATCAGAAATACATATATCCATAAAAAAACTCCTTTTTTATATTTTTTATAAAAGTGGGTATGCTTATATGCATACCCATAAAATTATTTTAATTATTTTTCTATACTGTTTATTGATGTAGAGTGTTTAACTCTATCACGAACTTCAGCTCGTTTTGCATCATTAAATCTGTCAAGAGTACCTACAAGATAACCTGTAATTCTTCTTATTCTTTGGAATTTAGGTCCATTTTCTTCACTTCTTCCACATTTAGGACAAGTATCACCTATTATTCCGTTATATCCACAAACTGGGTCCCTATCAACAGGGTGATTTATTGAACCATAACCTATACCTTGTGTTTTCATATATCTTACAACTTTTTCAAAAGCATCAATATTTTTTGCTGGGTCACCATCAAGTTCAATATATGAAATATGACCAGCATTTGTAAGTGCATGGTAAGGTGCTTCAAGTTGTATTTTTTTGAATGCACTTATAGGGAAATAAACAGGTATATGGAATGAATTTGTATAGTATTCTTTGTCTGTAATACCTTCTATAATACCAAATTTCTTTTTATCTATTTTTATAAATCTACCAGAAAGACCTTCTGCCGGTGTTGCAAGAAGTGAGAAGTTAAGATGAGTTTTTTCGGATATTTCGTCCATTCTTCTTCTCATATGTCCAATTATTTCAAGTCCAAGATTTTGAGCCATTTCACTTTCACCATGATGAACTCCAATAAGTGCTTTAAGACATTCTGCAAGACCTATAAATCCAACTGATAATGTACCATGTTTAAGAATTTCTCCTACTTCATCATTATAACCAAGTTTTTCGCTATCAATCCATACACCTTCGCCCATAAGGAAAGGATAATTATGAACCTTTTTCTTGCATTGTATTTTAAATCTTTCAAGAAGTTGTTCAATAACAAGGTCAATTTTTTTATCAAGCTCATTATAAAACCATTCTATATCTTTATTAGCAAGTATTGCTAATCTAGGAAGATTTATTGTTGTAAAACTTAAATTTCCTCTACCATTTGAAATTTCTCTTTCAGGGTCATATGTGTTGCCTATAACTCTTGTACGACAGCCCATATAAGCAATTTCAGTTTCTGGAGTACCTTTATAATATTGAAGATTAAAAGGTGCATCTTGGAAAGAGAAATTAGGGAAAAGACGTTTTGCACTTACTCTGCAAGCAAGTCTAAAAAGGTCATAGTTAGGTTCATCAGGATTAAAGTTTATACCTTCTTTTACTCTAAATATTTGTATTGGGAATATAGGTGTTTCACCATTTCCAAGACCAGCTTCAGTAACAAGAAGAATATTTTTAACAACCATTCTACCTTCTGTTGAAGTATCCATACCATAATTTATTGATGAGAAAGGTGTTTGAGCACCTGCTCTTGAATGCATAGTATTAAGGTTGTGTATAAGTGACTCCATAGCCTGATAAGTTGCTTTGTCAGTTTCTTTTTCTGCTTTTTTACGGGCAAATTTCTGACATTTTTCAATGATTTCAATGTCTATTCCTATATTATTAAGTTTTTGTTTTTCTGTTTCAATATATTTTTCGTTATAATCAAGTGTAGGTAATAAACCATTTTCAATAAGGTCTTTTTGTATGTTTTCTACTTCTTCTATGTTTACATTATCGCATAAAAGTTCAAGTGAAGAAATTATGTTATTAAAATATCTTTTCTTATATGTTTTTATTACACCAGGAGCAAGACCATAATCGAAATTTACTATTGATTGCCCACCATGTTGGTCATTTTGATTTGACTGTATTGCAATACAAGCAAGAGAAGAATAACTTGCAATATCGTTTGGTTCTCTTAATACACCATGACCTGTTGAAAAACCATTTTTAAATAATTTTAAAAGGTCTATTTGACAACAAGTAGTAGTGAGAGTGTAAAAGTCAAGGTCATGAATGTGTATATCACCATTTCTATGAGCCTCTGAAAATTCTGGCTTTAAAACATACATTTCATTAAAATGTTTTGCACCTTCAGAACCATATTTAAGCATAGCACCCATTGCAGTATTACCGTCAATATTGGCGTTTTCTCTTTTTATATCACTATCTGTTGCATCTTTATAAGTAATATCTTCGAAAGTTTTCATAAGTCTTCCGTTCATATTTCTTATTCTTGTTCTTTCGGCTCTATAAAGTATATAAGCCTTTGCAGTATCAGTAAAACCATTTTCTATAAGAACTTTTTCCACAGCATCTTGAATTTGTTCAACATTAGGTTCAGCTGTACATTCTTTTTCTAATATTTTAACAGTAAATTCAGCAAGAGAAAGACACTGAGAATATTCTTTCTCACCTGTTGAAGCTCTGAATGCCTTTGATATTGCTTCTGCTATTTTATTTATATCAAATTTGGCAATTCTGCCATCACGCTTTTTAATACAGTTAACCATATGTCATAACCCCCAATAATTTTTATAGTATTATAAAAATTCATAACCACAATATATAGTTATTATATTACTAAAATATTGAATATATTGTACTAAAACGTGTTTTTAAAGTCAATATTCATTTTTTGAACAGTATTTAAAAAACAGCGTAAGCATAGTATTTATAATATAAAAAATTTTTTTGGAGGATATATATGGAGAGATTTTCGGATTTAAAAAATAAAGAGGTTATAAATATTTGTGACGGAACAAGATATGGATATATAAGAGATTTGGAAATAGATACACAATGTGCAAAAATAATTGCAGTAATAATACCTATTGAAGGTAAAATGTGGGGATTTTTTTGTCCAGAAGAAGAATATAGAATACCTTGGTGTTGCATAGTAAAAATAGGAGAAGATATAATACTTGTTGATGTAAATACAGACGAAATACTACAAAATACACCAAAATAACAATAAATATACTATATATTTAACCAATTTACTTGATTTTAAAAAATGTATAAAGTATACTTAAGTCAGACAATAAATTCCAATGAATAAGAAAGGTGGTTCTTTATGAAGTGTCCTTTTTGTAATAATACTGACACTAAAGTCGTTGATTCACGTTCACAAGATGAAAATTCTGCTATAAGAAGAAGAAGAGTATGTGAAAGATGTGGTAAACGTTTTACAACATATGAAAGAGTAGACACTATTCCTATAACTGTTATTAAAAATGATAAAACAAGAGAAATTTTTGATAAAAACAAACTTATAAAGGGTATGATGAAATCATGTAATAAAAGACCTGTAACATTAACCCAAATTGAAGAAATAGCTGATGATATAGAAAATACAGTTATGAATAGAATGGATAAAGAAGTTGAAAGCAAAGAACTTGGCAATATGGTTATGGACCGTTTAAAAGAAATAGATGAAGTTGCTTATGTAAGATTTGCTTCTGTATATAGACAGTTTAAAGATATAAATACATTTATGGACGAACTTGAAAAATTGCTTAAAGAGAAAAAAAATAATTAAATGGTATGCCTTAGGGCATACCATTTTTTAATAATTAAGTATAGTTTTGTAATATTGGTAATAAAATAACTTCTATAAAGAAAACTACTAATATAAATATAAGATATATATTAAATATAGGTTCTTGCTGTTCTTTTGGAATATTATAATGTATTATATCGTCTTCAATTGTATTATTTTTATTAACCTTTAAAAATGCCTTTATAAGTAATACAAATATAGGTGATACTATAAGTGCAATAAAAAGTAGTACCAATATAGCTATTATTCTCTCTGATGTTGAAATAGCTAAAGAAGTTTCAACAGCTTGATTTGTTCTTAGTGTTGATGCAAGACTTGACATAACAACTTGAGTTCCATTTATTGTAAAATGAGATATCATAGATGCAAATATTGATTTTGTTTTATAAACCAAAAAGGCAAATAAAATACCCATTACAATTGTATATGAAAATTGTTGTATATTCATATGTGTTATACCAAAGAAAAGACCACACATAAAACAAGCTTTAACAATACTTGTAGTTTTATATCCATTAAAAACTATACCTCTAAAAACTATTTCTTCAAATATTGCAGGTGTAAGTGCTGTTGATAAAAGTGTAACCCATAAAGGAAGATTTATTGTTCCATTAATAATATTTTCAGCGTTATTTTCAAAAAATAAACTTGTAATACCACTTAATACATTCATAAATGGCTGTACAAATATTGATATACCTATAATTATAAGTATATTTAAAATACTTATAGGTCTTATACTTAATACTTGTTTTGGATTTTCCTTTGTAATGAAAAAGTATATAATAGTTGGTATACCAAAAGTTATAAATTGAATTAAAATCATTTCCAATGCTGGATTAACATTTAATGATGCTGTAAAAGATACCCATGTGAAACCTACTATAACTTGAAAAATAAGTACAAATAATAAAAATTTATTTGTTTTTTTAATGCTATTATACATTAAATACCTCCGATTTAAAAAATTATTTTATGTCTTTAATAATACTGTCAACGTCGATGTCACCATATTTTGTATTATAAAGCATATCAACATGTTCACAGAAGAAAAGTTTTATTGATGCAAATACAGGAACACCAATAAACATACCTAAAGGTCCCATAATTGCCCCACCTATTGTTATTGAAAGAATAATCCATATTGGACTTATACCAACTGTTTGACCAAGTATTTTTGGTCCAAGTATTATACCATCAAATTGTTGTAGTATAAGTATAAATATAGCTACGAGTATTGCTTTTGAAGGCATTGTAAGAAGAACGATAAATACAGCCGGAACTCCACCTATAAATGGTCCAAAATAAGGTATCATATTTGTAACACCTACAATAACACTTATTAACATTATAAATGGTGTATTAAGTATATTAAGCCCAATAAAACAAAGTATACCTATTATTGTAGAGTCTATTGTTTTACCAACAATAAAATTTTTAAATATACTGTCTATTCTTCTCATATTATATATGAATAATGTAACTTTTTTATCTGTGAAAAATGCGTATATTATTTTTTTAAGGTAATTTATAAATTTTTCTTTACCTGAAAGAAGATAAAGACTTATAACTATTCCAAGAAGTATATTAATAAGGTAAGATGCTATATTATATGTACCACTAAGTAAAGCTGTAAATGTATTACCATTAAAATACTTTGAAATTATAAGAGGTATATTTTTCATATAATCCATCATATATGATGAAGCTATATTAAATACATAAACAACATCTTCAGAATTAATGTATTCTATTTTGTTAAAAAAATTATATAAATTATCTTCAAAAGAAGCTAAGCTTTGTGGCAATGTATTTATAAAATTATAAGCACTTGTCATAACTTCTGGTATAAAATATTTCATTATAAGGAATATACAACCAAATAAAGTTATATATGTTATAAGTATAGATATATTTCTTAATAACCTTTGAGATTTTATTTTTTGTTTTAATTTTTTTTCAAAAAAACAAACTAAAGGATTTACTAAATAAGCTATACAGAAACCATATATAAATGGAGAAATTATTTTTTTACAATTTAATAAAAATGTTTTTATAGCAATAACAACACCTGTAAGATTATCAACTGTTTTTGCCACAATTATAAGAAGGGCTAAAACAATAAATACATAAATTGATATTTTTAAATATTTTTTGTCAAAAGAAAAATTTTTTATTATAAATACCACCACCTTAAAAATTATTCTTTACAATACTTAAACATAATACTATAAAATATTAAATAATTCTACATATTTGTGGTAAAATATTGATGTTATTTTAGAATAAACTATGTTAAGATATTAATATACTCTGAATTTATTAAAATCTTCTTAATTTTGTTTTACATAAATTGTTAGAAAGTTGAATTATTGTTTTTTGAATTTTATAATCAAAGTTAAAGAAGGTTTATATATGAAAGGAGTTTTAATATGAATGATGAAATTATAAAAAGTTTTTCAGAAGATTTTTTAAAAATAGAATATGAAATAGGTAAAATGATAATAGGGCAAAAAGACATAATAAGAAATGTTCTTATTGCTATAATAGGTGGAGGCAATGTTCTTTTAGAAGGACTTCCGGGACTTGGAAAAACACAGCTTGTAAAAGCTTTTGGAAAAACACTCGGTTTGGATTTTTCAAGAATTCAGTTTACACCAGACCTTATGCCTGCCGATGTAACAGGTACTAATATTGTTACAAAAGACAAAGAAGGCAAAAGTATATTTGAGTTTAAAGAAGGACCGATATTTTCAAATATAGTGCTTGCAGACGAAATAAACAGAGCTACACCGAAAACTCAAAGTGCGTTGCTTGAAGCCATGCAAGAAAGAACAGTAACAGTTGGTAATGAAACATATAAATTGCCAGAACCTTTCTTTGTTCTTGCAACACAAAATCCTGTTGAACAAGAAGGTACATATGCACTTCCAGAGGCTCAAATGGATAGATTTATGTTTAAATTAAATGTTGAATATCCAAAAAAAGAGGAGCTTTTAAAAATATTAACTCTTACAACAGGTACAAATAAAGAAGATATAAATATTTCATCAAATGGTGAAAAAATATTAAAAATGAGAGAAATAGCAAAAGAAGTTCCAATAGCTTCATCAGTATATGAATATATAATAGATTTAATTATGAAGTGTCACCCTGAAAGTGACAATTCTTTGGATATAGTAAAAAAATATGTTAATTATGGTTCTAGCCCAAGAGGGGCTCAGTCAGTAGTTACAGCAGCAAGAATAGTTGCTCTTATAAATGGTAGATATAATGTATCATTTGAAGATGTAAATTATGTTATAAAACCTTCATTAAGACATAGATTATATCTTAATTTTGAAGCATCTGCCGACGGAATAAGTTCAGATTATATTATTGACAAAATAATAGAAGAGGGCAAATAATATGGGAGAACTTAAAAAGAGCATAACAAGAGAATTTATGTCATCTTTAGAAGGGATAAATTTATTTCTTTCGGGAAGAATGAATAATACAGCTTTAAGTGGTATGAGAAAATCTCATGCAAAGGGAAGTTCTCTTGAATTTTCTGATTTTAGAGAATATACTCTTGGTGATGATATAAGAAGAATTGATTGGAATAGTTATGCAAGATTTGATAAACTATTTATGAAAATATTCGAAGAAGAAAAACAAGCAGATATTAATATCTTTATCGATATAAGTAATTCTATGGGTAAAGAATTTAATAAATCTGTTTTTAGTAAACAAATTGCAATAGCAATATCATATATTGCATTAAAAAATACAGATAAAGTAAATATATTTACTTTTAGTGATGGTATTAACTATAAAATGTTAAAAATTTCTTCTATATCAAAATTTCATGAAATAATAGATTTTCTTGATAATGTGGATAATAATGGAGTTACATATGTTTTAAAATCTGTAAAAGAAGCATTCCAATATATAAATGGAAAAGGAGTTTCATATATAATTTCAGATTTTTTTTCTAATGATGGATATGCAGAGGGTTTAGGTTTTATGCTTTATAAAAAGCAGAATATATCATGTATACATACACTTTCAAATTTCGATATAAAACCAGATATATATGGTAATGTTAGACTTATTGATAGTGAAAATTCTAATAAATATACTGATATTTTTATAAGTCCTTTAATAATTGAAAATTATAAAAAAGAACTTAGTCAATTTAAAAATAAATTTAGTGAGTTTTGTACTAAAAAAGGTATAAAGTATACTTATGCATATACTGAAGATAGTATTTCCAAAATAGTCCTAAAAGCGTTATAAAATTTTATAAAAGGACGGTAAAGATATGCTAAAAGGCGATATAAGAGATATAATAATGAAGTCTGTATTCGTTTTATTGGGTGCGATTTCAGGATTTGCTTTTTTCTATATTTATGATATTTATCCTAATATACGAATACTTTTATTTATTTTGTTTGTAATGATTATTGTTTTTATTATATTTTTATATGAAAGAATACGTTATAGAACAAAATATGAACATAAAATAAGGGTAATAACAGAAAATATAAAAAATGCAAATATATATGGTGCTATAAAATATGATAAAAAAGAAGAAGAACCATTTGTTGATAGACTTTATAAAGCCGTAGAAGATTTAAGAAATAGATTAAGAGCAAAAAACAGAATACTCCAAGCTGTTTTAGACCTTGTTAATACACTTGCTTTAAATATAGAAACAGAAAGACTTGTTGATATGGTATTATCAAGGCTTATAGAAGAAACTAACAGTAATTGGGGAGTTTTTTATATATATAATAATACAACAGGTAAACTTGAACTTAAAAAATCCATAGGACTTTCAAAAAATATATATAAACAGTTTGATGTTGAAATGGGTGAAGGTTTTGTGGGCATTTCTGCCCTTTCAAAGAATGTTAAAATATATACTGAAATACCAGGAGATACTGTTTTTGAAAATAAAACATTTATAGGTAAAATAGTTCCAAGAAATATTATGACAGTACCTGTTGTAACAGAAGATAGTGTAAAAGCAATACTTGCTTTTGGTTCAATGTATGATTACAATGATGAACAAATTGAACTTGTTAAGGTATTAAGAAAATATATAGGATATGCTCTTAATAATTGTATTGCATATGAAAGAACAGAGAGAATGGCAAATGAGCTTAAGTTTCAAAATCAACTTATACAAAATATGAATGATGAGCTTGAAAAGAAAGTTAATGACAGAACAGAGTTTTTGAATACAATAATAAATTGTATAGAAGAATATTCTATAATATCTGTGGACAAAGATGGTTATATAACAACCTGGAATAAAGGTGCAGAAAATACAAATGGATATAAAGCTTTTGAAGTTGTTGGAAAACATATATCATCATTGTATGGTATTAATGATGAAGAAATAGACAGAATATGGCGTTATTATGAAACTGCAAGACAAGAAGGAAGTTATTCTTCAAGAGGTTGGCATTTTAAGAAAGATGGTACTAAATATTTTGCTGATACAACAATAACACCTGTATATGATAAGTCTGGAGAGCTTCAAGGCTTTACAAATATAACAAAAGATATAACAGATATAAAAATACTTGAACAAAATCTTAGTACTGAAAGAGCATATAATGAACAGCTTATTGAAAACAGTACAAGAGCCTTAGTACTTACAGATAAAAATGGAATAATACTTAATACTAATAAGCTTTCAAGAAGTATAATGGCTCCTGAAAATACAGAAATAAGGGGAAAAGGTATATATGAATTTTTTGTTGATGGTGATTTTATAGAAAAGAATATAAAGAGAATTTCATCAACAGGAGTTAAAGGCGAACTTGTAAGTCGATTATTATATACACATGATAATATTGAAAATATTAAGCTATTTGCAGCGGCAGCTGCTGCTGACTCAGAAAATGGTGGAGTCCTTATATATATAACAACAATAGAAACAGAAAGTTAAAAAAAATGGAACATCTTTTAAGATGTTCCGTTTTCTTTTAATTTACAAAGTATTATACTTACATCATCATTTTGATATTTTGCCGACTCATCAAAATTATACATTTGCTCTATAATAGTATTTAATATATCCTCAGAAGGCTCATCTTTCATAACTTTAATAATTTCTTTTATATGATAAAGAAAATCATCAGGAGCATCTTTATAGAACGAATCTGAAAGACCATCGGTATAGAATAAAATTATATCATTAATATTATATGGAAATATTTTTTGATTATATGTCATTTTATCTATCATACCTAAAGGTGTACCACTAATATCTATTTCTTCTATATTCAAAGTTTTATTATCTATAAATAAAGGAAGAGCATGACCTGCATTACTACAAGTTATTATACGATTTTTTGTGTCTATGTATGCAATAAATGCACATGTATAAACGTTTATGTCGCTATCAGAAAATATACTACAAAATTCATTATTCATATATTCTAAAAGAGTGTTTGGTGGTAGTTTTTCTGTAATATATTTTTTAAACATTATTTTTATCATTGAAGTTAAAAGTGCAGCAGATATACCATGTCCAGAAACATCTGCCATAAATACACATATTATGGAATCGTTTATTTTATATATTTCATAATAATCTCCACCAATATCTAATGCAGGCATATATTTACTGTTAAAACTTATACCATTTATTACATCATTATATTTTGTAACAAGAGCTTGTTGTATTTGTCTTGCCATTTTAAGTTGGAGTTCAAGTTGCATATTTTTTTCTTTAACAGCACCATACTGTTTTTCAAGTTCATCAGTTAAGTCCATAACTCTAAAAAGACTTTTTACTTTATTCATAAGAGCTGTTCCATAAAATGGTTTTACCATATAATCATCAGCACCTACATAAAAAGCATGACTTTTTGCTTCTTTGCTATCTCTTGCAGTTACTGCAAGAATAATAATATCTTTTGTTTCATTGTCATTCTTTAAAGTTTTACATATTTCATAACCACTTATTTCTGGCATATTAAGCTCAAGTATTATAAGATGAGGTTTAATAAAACGGGCTGTTCGTATTGCAGCACTACTTGTTTTTGCGGTGAGTATTTCATATCCGCTTTCAGCAAAATATGTGCTCATTATTTTTAAATTTTCTTCAATATTATCCACAATAAGAATTTTTTTCATTAATACTCACCTTTTTCGTAAATTTAACTGTATTACCAATATCATTGAAGGTGATTGTATCTATAAGTGCAGAAACAAGAGCTATACCACGACCGTTTTCATCAAATGAAAGTTGTTTCTGTTCTTTAATAAGATATTTATTATAATTATAACCTTTTCCTTCATCAGAGATAGTTGCTTTTATTATATTTTCTGAAGATACTTCTATGTAAATTTTTACTGTTTTTGATATATCATTATTATTACCATGAATTACAGAATTTATAATAAGTTCGTTTAAAACAAGTTTTAAATCCAAAAAATCTTCTTTTGATAAGTTTATTATATTGCTGTCAAGAAATTCAAGTATTTCACTTACAGCTTTTTTTACATTTTCCAGAGAACTTTTTACATTTTTCTCCATGCTTTTAACAGCCATAAATTCACCCACCTGACAATTTCAATTTTAAAATTATATTATTTGCTTTTTTTCATAGATATTTTAAAAATGTCATTTTCAGACTCGAATTTAACTTCAGGCATAAGTGTCTGAATAACTTTCATTCCTAACTCTTCATTGTCTATACTTGAAATATCCACATTTTTTATATTTGATGAAAGATTTATTAATATATAATTGTTATATAAATTAAACTGTAAATGGAAATTAGTTTCAGCTGCTTTTATACATTGTGAAATCATAAGTATACAAGCTTCAGAAACCGCTGCTTTAATATCTTCGATTTCATCAATATTAAAACCAAGTCTGTTTGCTATTGAAGAAGCAGTAAGTCTTGCAGATGAAACATATGCAGAATTAACAGGTAAAGTTAATTCTATAATTTCGGGTTCTTTAGTAATGTTTTTTTCTTGCATAAACTCACCTCATTTCATTATAAATACTTTATCAAGATTTGTTATTTTGAACACCTTTTCAACGTTTGGTTTAGTATTTAAAATATACATGTTTGAACCATTATTTTTAACTTTTTTAACAATGGCAACGAGAGCTCCAAGACCTGTACTGTCAATATATTCAAGTTCTGAACAATCCATGTATACATCACAAGGGCGTTCTTGTACAATATTTGAAAGATAGTCTTTCACATTTGAAGAGTTGTAAATATCAATTTCACCTTTTACCGCAATTTCCCAACAATTTTTTTCTGAATTATATTCTGGTTTTAACTGAAAATCCATAATAATATTACCTCCTTGTACTGTAAAATATATATATAATATACCACAATTTACAAATCTATTAAACATATTTTTGTAAAAAAATAATTGTAATAAATATGTAAATACTAATTTTTTTAACAAAAAAATGATAATTTTGTTATACAATAATTATAGTAGTTAAATTTAATATATACATATAAATTAATATTATTTATAAAAATAGAATTTAACAGTAAAGCTTGTAAAAAAGCTGATTATTATGGTAAAATATAAAACTGATATAAAATAATCTTATAAAAGGTAAGGGTGTTTTTATGAAAGTCGGATACCTTGGGCCTGTTGGTACTTTTTCAGAACAGGCAGCTTTAAATTATATAAATCAATATGAAAATGTTGAACTTAAAATTTTTCCAACAATAAGGGCTGTTCTTGATGCTGTGGAAAATGGTGTTGTTGATGAAGGTGTTGTTCCTTTTGAAAATTCAATAGAAGGCGTTGTTACAACAACAATAGACGGTCTTATATTTGATGATAATAAACTTTATATAAAAAGTGAAATTATATTATCAATAAATCAAAATTTTCTTGTAAAAGAAAATTATAATGGCGAAAAAATAGAAAGAATAATATCTCACCCACAAGGCATAGCACAATGTGATAAATTTTTAAGAGAAAATTTTAATGATACATTGTGTGAAGCAGTAAGTTCAACTGCTGAAGCAGCAAAACTTGTTTCTGAAAGTGATAAGTTTATTGCAAGTATATCACCTAAACGTTCAGCAGAAGTTTATGGTTTAAAAATATTATATGAAAAAATACAAGATGATAGTAGTAATGCTACAAGATTTGTTATTGTTACAAAAGAACCTCCAAAATCTTTGGAAGGAGAAAAAACAAGTATAGTATTTACAACAAGTCATAAACCTGGAGAACTTTATAAAATTTTAGATATTTTTGCTATATGGGATATAAATATGACAAAAATAGAGTCAAGACCTATGAAACATAAGTTAGGAACGTATTGTTTTTTTGTAGACATTGAATGTGAAAATAAAGAAGATTTAAAAGATGCACTTAGAATGGTAGAAAGAAAAACTTCATTCTTTAGACTTTTAGGTTCATATACAGGCATATAGAGGTATGTTTAATATACTTTAATATACTTGGAGGAAATGGTATGAAAACAGAAAATCAAAAATATGACAAGAAACCCTTTGAATTAGAAGGAGATGCTCTTGCTTTTGTTATGACTGCCGTAATTCTGATAGTATGCCTTATTTTTATTTCACCTATATTAGGTTGTATTTTTGCTGCTACTTCTGTTATTATATTTCTTTTGATAAAAACAGTAAGAAATGCTATTTATAAATCAAAAGAAGAAAAATACAGAATTATTTCAAACAGTACAATATTATCAAATATAGCAGTACCAGAAAATATGCCTTTACCCTATGCTATTATGGGCAATAATAAGAAAATTATGGTATATAATATAGGCTTTAAAGATATTTTTGGTGATATAGAAATAGGAGATATATCAATTACAGAACTTTTTAAAGATTATAAATCATATATAAACAAACAAGTAGTAACATTTAATAATAGATATTTTGAAATATATACTGAAAAATGTAAAGTTATTGATGCTTCTAAGGCATCAGGTATGAAAGATGTTTATTCAATAACATTAGTTGAGGTTACAGAAAACAGACGACTTCTTAAAATTATAGAAGATATAAGAACTGTTGCAGGTCTTATATATATAGATAATTATGAAGAAGTAATGGAGTCTATTGATGACTCAAGAATTCCTATAATAACTGCTCTTATAGAAAAGCGTCTTAATGATTTTGCATTAAAAACAGGTGGTATAATTAAAAAAATAGAAAAAGATAGATTTATATTTATGTTTTCTAAAAAAAGCCTTGAAGAACTTAAAGAAAAGAAATTTGAAATACTTAATGAAATAAAAGAACTTAAAGCAGGTGACCATATACCTGTTACATTAAGTATAGGTATTGGTATAAGTGATGAAAGTCTTGACGAGGCTATGAAAAATGCAAAAACAGCAATAGACCTTGCACTTGGTAGAGGTGGTGACCAAGTTCTTATAAAAGAGGGTGAAAAATATCTTTTTTATGGTGGTAAAAGTGGTGAAATATCACATAATGCCAGAATACGTGCAAGAGTTAAAGCTGATGCATTAAAAGAGCTTATGTCAGATGCATCAAATATATATGTTATGGGGCATAAAAATGGTGACCTTGATAGCCTTGGCTCTTCTATTGGTATATATTCAATAGCTAGAGATGTGGGAAAAGAATGTCATATAGTTATAGACAATATAGCAATAGGCATAAAAAGACTTCATCAAAGAATAAAAGAACAAAATATATATGATGATATGTTTATAAGCAGTAAAGAAGCACTGGAAAATATAACAGATAGAAGCCTTGTTATAATAATGGATACTCATAGACAAAGTATGGTTGAAAGTGTTGAACTTCTTGAAAAAGCAAGAAAAGTAGTTGTTTTTGACCATCATAGAAAAAGTACAGATTTTATAGATAATGCAGTTCTTATATATCATGAGCCTTATGCTTCATCAACATCAGAACTTGTAACAGAGATGATAAGATATATAGGTGTAAAATTAAAAAATCTTGAGGCAGATGCACTTCTTGCAGGTATAACTGTTGATACAAAAAATTTTGCTGTGAAAACAGGTGCAATAACTTTTGAAGCAGCAGCCTTTTTAAGACGAAATGGTGCTGATAGTGTAAGAGTAAGACTTCTTTTCCAAAATGACCTTGAAGCATACAAAGCAAAAGCTATAACTGTTAAAGATGCAGAAATATATAAGGATAATATTGCTATATCTGTTTGTCCATCAAATGTTGAAAATTCAATTCTTACAGCAGCACAGGCAGCAGATGACCTTTTGAATATAACAGGAATAAAAGCATCTGTTGTAATGTGTGAGCAAAAATCAGTTATATATTTAAGTGCTAGAAGTTTTGGTGATATAAATGTTCAAGTTATAATGGAAAAGCTAGGCGGTGGTGGACATCTTGGTGTTGCTGGAGCACAGCTTAGAGATATTGATATTACCGAAGCAAAAAAATTGCTTAAACAAAAAATAGATGAATATTTACAGGAGGAATAATAATTATGAAAGTTATATTATTACAAGATGTAAAAAGTGTTGGTAAAAAAGGTGAACTTGTTAATGTAAGTGAAGGATATGGTAACAACTTCCTTCTTCCTAAAAAACTTGCTGTTGAAGCAACAAAATCAAATATAAATGACCTTGAACTTAAAAAGAAAGCAGAAGAAAAAAGAAAAAAAGAAGAATATGAAGAAGCTCTTGCACTTGCAGAAAAAATAAATGAGCTTGAAGTTAAAGTTGCTGTAAAAACAGGAGATAATGGAAAAATTTTTGGTTCTGTTACAACAAAAGAAATCGGAGAAGCTCTTGAAAAACAACATGGTATAAAAATTGATAAAAAGAAAATCGTTCTTGGTGACTCAATAAAAATGGTTGGAACACGAAACCTTAAAGTTAAAATTCACCCAAAAGTAACAGCGGAAATGACTGTAAAAATTGTTGAAGCATAATTTTTTAATTATAGATGAGGAGGGACTGTCATGGACGAAGAATTAAAAAATAATACCCAATTTCAAAACGTACCTCCACATGATACAGAAGCAGAACAAGCCGTATTAAGTTCTGTATTTATGGATAAAGATGCTGCATCTATTGCTATGGAAAATCTTAGGGGAGATGACTTTTATAATATTGATTATAAAATAATATTTGAAGCATCTGAAGAACTTTATCATAGTGGCATACCTATTGATATAATAACTATAAAAAGTAAATTAGAAGAAAAAAATCTTTTTGAACAAGTTGGAGGAGTACAAGGTCTTGCTAATATTGTTTCAGCGGTAGGTAATTCTGTTAATGTAAAGCATTATATAAAAATTGTTGAAGAAAAATCTATACTCAGACGTCTTATAAAAATGTGTTCTGATATATCAGCATCAAGCTATAAATGTGCAGAACCTGTTGAAAATATAGTTGAAAAAGCTGAAAAAGGCATTTTTAATATAATGCAAAACAGACATACAGATGAGTTTCATCATATAAGAGAAGTTGCAGTATCTTCATTTGAAAAAATAGAAGAAGTATATGTAAATAAAGGTAAACTTACAGGTATTCCAACAGGATTTGCTGATTTTGACGCAAAAACAGCAGGTCTACAAAAATCAGACCTTATACTTATAGCAGCAAGACCTTCTATGGGAAAAACAGCTTTTGTTCTTAATATTGCCCAAAATGCTGCTATAAAAAATAATATACCAACAGCAATATTTTCTTTAGAAATGTCAAGAGAACAGCTTACAAACCGTATGCTTTGTTCAGAAGCTATGATGGACGCTCAAAAACTTCGTACAGGTGACCTTAGTGATGAGGATTGGAATACACTTATATCTGCAATGGGACCTCTTTCTGATGCACCTATATATATAGATGATACTCCAGGTATATCACCAATGGATTTGAGAGCAAAATGTAGAAGGCTTAAACTTGAAAAAGGTCTTGGACTTATAATAATAGACTACTTACAACTTATGAGTGGAAGTGGTAGAAATGATTCAAGACAACAGGAAATTTCAGAAATATCAAGAGCATTAAAATCTATTGCAAGAGAAATGGAAGCTCCGGTAATTGCACTTTCACAGCTTTCTCGTGCTTGTGAGCAAAGAGCAGACCATAGACCTATGCTTTCAGACCTTAGAGAGTCTGGAGCAATAGAACAAGATGCTGATGTTGTTGCATTTCTTTATAGAGATGAATATTATTTTCCTGATACTGAAAAGAAAAATCAAGCAGAACTTATAATTGCAAAACAAAGAAATGGTCCAACGGGTACTGTTGAACTTGCTTGGCTTGGACAATATACTAAATTTAGTAATATACTTAAAAAATATTAATTTTTTATTAGGTGTTGAGAAATCAACACCTTTTTTAATGAAAATATTTATAATTTTATAGCTTTAATTTTGAACAATAATTTTATACTATTTTTTATATTTACATATATATGGTTATGTGGTATATTATAAAAATCTATTTTAAATTATGTTGATTTATAATATATATTAACATATAATTTAAATATATTCGGTGGAACGACAATTATGATATAAATGTACTTGGTGAGTGGACAAAATTCTAAATTAATAGAAATTGAAATGGAGGATATATAAATGATTACTCTCGATATGGTATATGACGCATCTCAGGTATTAAAGTCAGTAGCAAGAAAAACTCCTGTTTTGGCATCACCAAAGACAAATTCAAAAGCAAAAAATGTGTATATTAAATGTGAAAATATGCAAGTTACAGGCTCTTTCAAATTAAGAGGCGGGTATTATAAAATTGCAAAACTTACAGAAGAAGAAGCAGAAAGAGGTGTTATAGCCTGCTCTGCTGGAAATCATGCACAAGGTGTAGCTTTAGCGGCTCAAAAGAGAGGTATAAAAGCTACTATTTGTATACCGGAAGGTGCACCTGTATCAAAAGTTGAGGCAACAAGAAGTTATGGTGCAGAAGTTGTTCTTTGTCCTGGAGTTTATGATGATGCATATGCAACAGCAATGAAACTTCAAGAAGAACATGGGTATACTTTTATTCACCCTTTTAATGATGATTATGTAATGGCAGGTCAAGGAACAATAGGTCTTGAAATTCTTGACCAAATTCCAGATTTAGATGCTGTATTTGTTCCTGTTGGCGGTGGAGGAATTATATCTGGTATAGCTTATACAATAAAACAGTTAAAACCAGAATGTAAAGTTTATGGTGTACAAGCAGCAGGTGCACCTTCTATGTATAATTCAATAAGAGATGGAAAAATTGAAAAACTTAATTCAGTTGTTACAATGGCTGATGGTATTGCTGTAAAAGAACCAGGAGATAAAACATTTGAAGTATGTCAGAAATATGTTGATGAAATAGTAACTGTTACAGAGCCAGAAATAGCAACAGCTATACTTTCACTTATAGAAGACCATAAATTGGTTGCAGAAGGAGCAGGTGCTGTTTCTGTTGCAGCTGCAATGTTTGATAAAGTTGATATAACAGAAAAAAATGTTGCTTGTATAGTATCTGGTGGTAATGTTGATGTTAATATACTTTCAAGAATAATAGATAAGGCTCTTTTAAATACAGGTCGTGTAACACATTTTTCAGTTGAACTTCCAGATAAACCAGGACAGCTTAATAGAATATTAAGACTTGTTGCAAAATCTGGTGGTAATGTTACATCAATAATTCATGACCGTACAGAAATGGATTTGAATGTTGGAAAATGTCTTGTTAATCTTACTGTTGAAACAAGAAATCATAATCACGTAAAAGAAATTTTAAACCTTATTCATAAAGATGGTTATGTAACAAAACAAAAATAATAAATTTTTTAAGGTATCATTTTATAATGATACCTTTTTTATTTTATTTAAAAATTAATGAATATTATTACCTTAAAATGACAGATAATATATAAAAGTATAAAAGGAGAATTTTATATAATGAAAAATATAAAATTGATTTTTACAGGAGTTTTAACAGGTTTAGCAAATGGTATATTTGGAAGTGGTGGAGGAACTATAATAGTTCCTTTTATGGAAAAACTTATGAATATAAAAGCTCATAAAGCCCATGCAACTGCAATAGCTGTTATACTTCCACTTTCTATAATATCTGCTGTTATTTATATGTTTAATATGGAGATAGCTATTAAAGAAACTATTTTTATATCATTAGGAGGAATAATAGGAGGTATTATAGGAGCAAAATTTTTAAATAAAATTCCTTCAAGAATACTTCATATAGTTTTTGGAGTATTTATGATTGTTGCGGCGGTGAAAATGATATTATGATAATGTGTATTTTAATAGGTGTATTTTCTGGAATAATAAGTGGAATGGGTATAGGTGGAGGAGCAGTTTTAATACCTGCTGTTGTATTTTTCTTTGGCTTAACACAGAAAGAAGCACAATTTATAAATTTAATATATTTTATACCTACTGGTATATCAGCACTTTTTATGCATTATAAAAATGGAAATATAGAAAAATCTATTGTAAAATCACTTATATTATATGGTATTATAGGGGCTTTGGCTGGTGCATTTATAGCTTCAATGATTGATGAAATGCTTTTAAGAAAACTTTTTGGCTGTTTTATAGGTGTTATGGGAATTGTCGAAATATTTAGAAAATAGTATACAATATCTTTGCATTTATATTAATTGTATATTTTTTATGGTATAATCAAAATATACAGCTTTTTTGGAGGGAAAACTTTTTATGGATTTTATAGAAAATATATATGTGGGAGAAAATGTTGATGATTTGGAAACGGTTTATTATTCTCTCAAAAGAGGAATTCCCGTTTTTAATATATACTGTATATGTATTAATAATAATTCAAAAAATACATTTGAAATTATGAGTGCAAAAGAGCTTTTTTCAAAAAGAAATATTAAAAAAGATTATATAATTGTAGGTATAGCTATGGGCAAAAGAGAAGCTTTAAGTTTACTTACATATATTGTTGAAGATGCTATTAAAAAAGGTGTTAATATTTTAAATATTAAAAAGGCTTTAAAAGAAGGTGAATTATAATTTGAATAGTATTATAAAATATACTCTTTCGGCTGTATTTTCAATATGTTTATTTATAATAATATTAATATCTTCAGTTCAAATAGCTGTCTATTGGGATATGGAAAGATATTTTAAAAATGAATATGTTAAATATAATGTTGCTGAAAATATTTCAATGGATATAAATGACATTATGTATGTTACATATGAAATGATGGATTATCTTGATAATAAAAGAGAAGATTTAGTTGTTTATACATATGTTGATGGTGAAGAAAGAGAGTTTTTTAATGAACGTGAAAAACAACATATGATAGATGTTAAAAATCTTTTTACAGCAGGAAAAAATTTAAGAATATTTGCTTTTGTTATTGGAGTTATTTCTCTTAGTATAATTGCATTTAAGTATAAAAATATTAAAACTATACTGTCAAAAGGTTTTGTTTCTGTTTCAACTGTTATTATCTGTATTTCCATAATTCTTATATGTATTATACAAACTGATTTTACAAAATATTTTACAATATTTCATGAGATATTTTTTAATAATGACTTATGGCTACTTAATCCAAAAACAGATTTATTAATAAATATAGTGCCAGAGCCATTTTTTATTGATACAGCAATAAGAATAGCTGTTATATTTGGTTTAATGATGGCTGTGTGCTTTATTTTGTCTGTCGTTATAATTTTAATAGACAGAAAAAGGAGAATTTTATGAATATACTTTTAATACTGCTTGGTATTTTAAAGGTCATAGGTATAATAATAGGTATTATACTTGCATTAATACTTATAATACTTATGGTTATTATGTTTTCTCCTATAAGATACCGTATAGAGGCAGAAAGATATGAAAATATAAAAGGGGAAGCAGAAGTAAAGTGGCTTTTTGGTATTATAAAAGCATTTGTTTCTGTTACATCTGATTTTGATGTTAAATATACAGTTAAAATATTCCATAAAAAATTTGATAATTCAGATAATGATAAAAAAACTGAAAAAGATGAAAATAGAAATAATTCTAAAACAATAGAGGCTATGGAGAAAAAAAGCGAAAATAAAGAAACTGATGTAAAAGTTAAAAAGCCTCAGGAAAATAATAAAACAATAGATAAAAATATTTCTAATACTGAAAATAAAGAAATTAAAAAAACTGTTATAAAAGAAGAGAAAAAAGTTTCACAGCCTGTAAGACGAGTTAATGTTTCTGATATTGAAAATAAAAATGTAAAAATCGAAAGTAAAAAAACTAATGAAAATAATAAAAAAGTATATAAAGAGGAAAAAGAAGATAGTATTATAAAAAAATTAAATGCTATTGAGAATAAAAAAGAGATTTTAAAAGCTACAATATTGTTTATAAAACGTATATTTAAAGGAATACTTCCTAAAAATATTTATGCTAATATGGAAATAGGTGCAGGAGAGCCTTCTTTAACAGGGTACATTATGGGTGTATATGGTGTTGGTAAATCTAAATATGGTGATAGTATAAATATAAAACCATATTTTGAAGGATTTAAAATAGAAGGTATTTTTAAGACTAAAGGAAAAATTATAATAGGTAAACTTTTATTTGATACAGCTAGATTTGTTTTTACAAAACCTGTATTTGTATTGATAAAAAATATATTGAAAGGAAATGTGATATAAAATGGCTAACGGTGGATATAGTGAAGCGATAGAAACAATATTTTCAAAAATGGAGGATTTTATATCTTCAAAAACTGTTGTAGGCGACCCAATAGTAATGGGAGAAACAACACTTCTTCCTATTATAGAAGTTTCTGTTGGAGTTGGTGCAGGAGGTAGAGGTGATAAAGAAGGTGCAGGAGGTATGGGTGCAAAAATTATACCAAGTGCAATACTTGTAATAACAAAAGATAATGTTAGACTTGTAAGTGTTAAAAATCAAGATGCTATAAATAGACTTATAGATATGGTTCCGGGAGCTGTTTCAAAACTTAATTTTGCTGGTGGCTTTGGTAAAAAAAATAATAGTGATGAAAAAGAAACAGTAGATTTTGAGGAAAAAACAGTAGTGGAATAATTTTATTGTTTTTACTATTTTTATTATTTTGCGGTGGTGATACTATGGTTACCCTTATAAAATTTTTTGATAAAGATACTTTGAAAAATATACTTGCTCCAATAACTTTAAAACCGGATAAAGTAGTTTTTATATATGATAATGGTTTAAAAGATATGAATTATTTTATCAGTATAAAAAAATGTTTTTTAAATCATATGCCAAATGTAATTATTGAAAAAATGCCTGTTAATGTTTCAAGTATTGATGATATATATTACAAAACTTTAGAAATTGTGGATAAAAATGAAAATTGTATTATAGAGTTTACTGGTGGTAGTGAACTTATGATGATAGCAGGATATATGGCAGGAAGTAGAAGTAATTCAAAACTTTTATATACTGATATAATTCAAGGTAAAATAATAAATATACATGATAAAAAAGATTTTATAAAAACAGCAAGACTTACATTATCAGACTTTATAGATGCTAAGGGTGCTTGTTTTTTAGGAAATTCTCATTCAGAACCGGAAGAATGGGAGTTTAAAAAAATTATTGAAATGTGTCACTATATATTTGAAAATATTAATGAATGGAAATCAACCTGTTCATTTTTTCAAATAGCTGTTTCTAATATGTCATCAGAAGACCTTAATTTAAAAAGTAAAATGTACTTATCTTTTAAAAATGGAAAAAGAGTTTCACCAAACAAAGATATGTTAAATAGATTTCTTAAATTAGGTTTTATTGAAGACTTGAATATGACAAAAGAAAATATTCGTTTTGAATTTAAAAATAAAAAATATAAACAATATATGATAGGTTTTGGTTTATGGCTAGAATTATATGTTTATATAAGTGCTAAAATGTCAGGTGTATTTGATGATGTACGTCTTGGTTCTGTTATAGATTGGAATGCATATGATGGTATTAGTATAGCAGGCAATGAAATAGATGTAATAATTATGGATAATTCAATGCCTATATTTATAAGTTGCAAGCTTAGAGAAGCAGATACAGCAGCACTTAATGAACTTGTAATAGCACGAAAACGCCTTGGTGGTTGGTTCTCAAAAAATATTATGGTATCATTTGGAAAGGATAAACAGAAAAATTCTGGTACATACAAAAGAGCGAAAGAACTTGGTATAGCTTTTCTTGATATGAAAGATATAAAAAGCCATGATTTTTCTAATATACTAGTTGAAACTATAAGAGGACAAGACCTTGTAAGTTTAAAATGGACAAAAGTTTAATATAAAGGGTGCTAATAATAGCACCTTTATATTTTGGGAGTGAAAAATTTTATGAAAATATTAAATACATTAAAAATATTAATGGTTTCTGTATTATTTATAATACTTTCAGTAATAGAAGTATTTGCAAATACTATTATAACAGCACCAATAGACAGTAGACCAGTAAGTACTGAATATCTTGAAAATCTTGTTAATATAAATGATGATACATTACTTTACCCTAATAAAAAATATCTTGATATTTTTTCAGGTAGTGAAAATGACCATTTTGCAAATAGTAATGAAGTTAGAAAAAGTATAAGAGATTTTGTTGCTAAAAATAATAACGAATATACAACAGTTATAATAAATTCATCAACATATTTTACAGGTGGTCTTGTAGGTAGTAGAAATAGTAGCCAATATAATGACATTGAAAATGGAATAAATGCACTTTATAATCTTATAAATACATATAAAAACCCGTCATATTACATTAATATTGCAATGCCTAGAAATCTTCCGGACTCTAGAGGTGGAGCAATATGGAGTGATGATAATAATCCTATTTATGGTATTGGACATTTTTATAGTGAAAATGATAATAAAACTGTATTGGAATATATAAAAAATAATTATGATACAGTAAAACCAGAAGAATTTCTTATTGAATGGGGATATGTTTATAATAAAGCATTTGAAAATGGCGAAGAAAGTCTTTCTAAATGGGAAAAGGACTTTTTAGACTATTGTAATGAACTTTATGAAAATGAAGAATATAAAGTTTATATGGATAATTATAAAAGAATTTTTGAGAGTACAGCAGAAATATTTAAAAGTATTATGCGATGGCAAAGAGTAGGGCTTTTAACAGAAATAATTATAGGTAATGATGATTTGCAACTTCCTGATTTTATAAGCTATATGTATAATAATAGTGAAAATACAAAATGGATTAATTCTATAAATGGAAGTCCTATAAAATATAGTTTTTCAAGACATTATATAAAATCAGATAATGAAAGTATATATGCAAATATTGAAAAGCAGTATGGAAAAGATGAAGCAATAAAAGCAGAACAGGGTATAAGCCAAAATGTAAATATATTATGTGGTATGGACGAAATACCACAGCTTATATATGCTTCTGATGTTGTAAAAAGAAATAATATATATGCAGATATAAAATTTTATGGTACAGAAAATTTAAGCAGTGTAGATAGTTATGATGTGAAAAATGCTAATGAAATTTTAAATATATATAGTCAGTATGTAAAACGAAATGGAAACGAAAAAGGCGAAACACTCCATATGTTTATATGTGACTATAAAAATAGTACTTCAAAAACTAATATTATAAATGAAATAAAAAAACTTATAGATTTAGGTGAAAATGTAGGTCTTATAGAACTTTTTGATTATTCAAAAACAGAAATTGAAAATAATGTTTTTGATACTCTTGTAAAATATGGGTATATATTAAATCTTGATTGTTATAGTGCTTGGAATACAAATGCAAACGCAATAGGTCTTGGAATTGCACAGGGAGAGGTTTATAATATTTCTGATAAACAAGACGAAAATATAATCAATAATATAAATTTACTTTTAAGACATATTTTTGAAGATGGTATATATACTTCATCAGGAAAAAGAGAAATTATATCAGAAGGTTATGTAATAACTGATGATGATATGATTAAAAGTGAAAGACTTAAAAAAATATTTGTAGATGAAAATATTTTGAAATATATGATTAATAAAACAATTTCAAAAAATGATAATTCTGTTACAATAGAAAATATAACATTTAAAGATTATAATTTTCCTTGGAAACGAAATTTTGAGTGCTATATAGATTTTAACATTGAAACAAAATAGGGGGATAAAAAATGATACATCATATTGTAATGTGGAAACTTAAAGATTTTGCAGAGGGCAGAACAAAAGAAGAAAATATTGAAATTCTTATAAATGGTTATGAGGAGCTTAAAAAATATATTCCTCAAATAAAAGATGCTTACATAAAGAAAAATATTATTGATAAAGATGGAAACTTTGATACTATATTATTTACAAAATTTGAAACAAAAGAAGAAATGGAAAGCTATCTTTCACACCCAAAACATAAAGAATATTCAGCACTTTGTAAAAAATTAAGAGAAGATAGAGCATCTGTTGATTATGAAATATAAAAAAAGTCCCTTGTGGGACTTTTTTTAATATTGTTTTAAATCTATATTATTTCCTAAAAAATGCATAAGTCTTAATGCTGCATATTCAATAGTGTAGTTTTTTGAAGATAATGCACCAGCTTTTTCAGCTTTTACACCAACTTCATATGTAGATATATCAACACCGTCAAATATACATTGTGTAGAAATTATTACAGGAATATTTTTTTTAACACATTTTTCTATAATAGGTATAAAATTAAGATTTTCTGTATTTGGTATTCCACCCATACCATAACCTTCAAGTATTAAGCCTTTTATACCATAATTTATTATGTTTTCAATAATAGATATATTATCAAAAGGTGTTATTTTGTGTATATAAATATTTTTTTCCATATTAATTTTAAGCTTGAAATTACCCTTTACAGCCTTTTTATATTCATCTTTTATAAAAGCCTCATTATTTACTATTTTTCCTGCATAGTCCTTGTTTATGCTATGAAAAGCATCAAATTTTTCAGTATATAGTTTTTTGCCACAGTCACCACATATTATTTTGCCATTAAATACAATATATACACCTTTTATATCTGAAATAGCCACAGTAAAAGCATCAGAAAGATTTTTTGTTGCGTCTGTGTTTTCTACTTCTAAAGGAAGTTGTGAGCCTGTTATGATAACAGGTTTATTTATATTTTCTAATATAAGACTTAATGCAGCAGCTGTATAAGCCATTGTATCAGTTCCATGAGTAATTACAAAGCCGTCATACTTATCTATGTTTTCAGCCACTGTTTGGGCTGTTTTTTGCCAGTTTTCAACAGTTATATTTGTACTGTCTATATTAAAAAGTGATATACAGTCAGGCGGAAATTTAAAATTATTTTTTGTATTTATATTTTTAAAAAATATTTCAGTAGAAAGTGAAGGGGCTAATCCTTCATCTGTTTCTGTTGAAGCTATTGTACCTCCTGTTGTAATAAGAAGTATATTTTTCATAATAATTTACCCCCTGTTGTGGTGATTGTGTAAAATACAAGTTTCATGTATAACATTTTCATAGTCATAATCAAGAAGTCTATGATAATATTTTCCAAGACAATCAAATGAGAAACAATATCTAAATTCATCTATTGTTTTGTCTTTAAAATGGAATACATATTGAAATTCTGAATTGTCAACTTCTTCTTTTATATATTCAGGTGATATTTCTTTAAATACATTTTCAATATCATCTAATGTGCAATCTTTATTTTGAAGAGCAGATACAAGTTTTTTAAGGAATGTATGGTCTTTGTAAGCCTCAGCTATTTTTAAAACACCTTCATAAGGTACAGTTATTTTATATCTGTCTTTACCTTTTTCAAATGATATTATACCAAGATATTCTTTACTATAATCTATAAATTCAGGTATAAGTAAATCTATTGAATTTATATCTGTATTTAAAAGCCAAGCTATAAGACCTTTTTCATAAAATATACTTACAGACTTGTTTTTATCATAGCCAAGTTTAACCATTCCTTCATAAATATAATCATATATATTTTTTTTAAGGTGTCCAAAACCTTTTAATTTATCTGACATAAAAAAACTCTCCTTTCTTTAATATATTATATAGTATAGATTACATTTGTCTATATATTCATATATACATTATTGAATTATATTATCAATATAATAAAAAAAGGAGGTTAAAAAAACCTCCTTAATATTTTATGTATTATTTATTTTTTAAATATTCATGAATAGACTCAGCAGCTTTTTTACCAGCACCCATAGCAAGTATAACTGTTGCAGCACCTGTTACGGCGTCACCACCTGCATAAATTCCTTCACGTGTTGTCTGCATTGTGTCTTCATTTACAATAAGACAACCTTTTTTGTTTGTTTCAAGTCCTTTTGTTGTACTTCTAATAAGTGGGTTAGGTGATGTACCTATACTCATTACTACTGTATCAACATCAATTACAAAGTTTGAACCTTCTTTTGCAACAGGTCTTCTTCTTCCTGATGCGTCTGGTTCTCCAAGTTCCATTTCAAGACATTCTATACCACAAACTTTTCCTGTTCCATCATTAACGATTTTTACAGGGTTTGTAAGAAGTTTAAACTGTATTCCTTCTTCTTTTGCGTGATGAATTTCTTCAAGACGAGCTGGCATTTCTTCTTCTGAACGTCTGTAAACAATATATACTTCAGCTCCAAGACGTTTTGCACATCTTGCAGCGTCCATAGCAACGTTACCACCACCAACTACTGCAACAGCTTTACTGTTTTTGATTGGTGTGTCATAATTTTCGATATACGCTTTCATAAGGTTAATTCTTGTAAGATATTCGTTTGCTGAATAAACACCTACAAGTGCTTCACCTTCAATTCCCATAAATGATGGAAGTCCTGCACCAGAACCTATAAATACTGCATCAAATCCCATATCATCAATAAGTTCATCAACAGAAAGAACTTTACCAATAACCATGTTTGTCATTACTTTTACACCCATAGCTGAAAGTTTATCAATTTCTTTCTGAACAATTGTTTTTGGAAGTCTGAATTCAGGAATACCATAAACAAGAACACCACCAGCTGTATGGAATGCTTCAAATATTGAAACATCATATCCAAGTTTTGCAAGGTCACCGGCACAAGCAAGACCAGAAGGACCAGAGCCTACAATAGCAACTTTTTTACCATTTGACTCAGGTTTTACAATTTCATCTTTTCCGTTTTCCATATACCAGTCAGCAACAAATCTTTCAAGACGTCCAATAGCAACAGGTTCACCTTTTAAACCTCTTACACATTTAGACTCACACTGACTTTCCTGTGGACATACACGTCCGCAAACAGCAGGGAGAGCATTTGTTGTTGTTATTACTTTATATGCAGCAAGGAAGTCACCTTTTGCAACTTCTGCTATAAATTCAGGTATTCTTACATTTACAGGACAGCCGTTAACACAAGGTTTATGTTTACAGTTAAGACATCTTCCTGCTTCTTCAATAGCCATTTCAGCTGTATATCCTGTTGCAACTTCTTTAAAGTTTTTGTTTCTTATATCAGGAGCCTGTTCAGGCATTTTAACTTTTTCTAAACTCATATTTGGCATTTCTTTTATCCCCCAGTATTTATTATTTTATAAGTTCGTTAGCAAGTTTATCCATTCTACACATATGTGTTTCTGTTGTTTCAGCTTCACGTTCTCTATATATTGAGTTACGGTTCATAAGTTCATCAAAATCAACAAGGTGTCCGTCAAAGTCAGGACCATCAACACAAGCGAATTTTATTTCTCCGCCTACTGTAACACGACAACCGCCACACATACCTGTACCATCAATCATAATAGGGTTAAGACTTACTATTGTTTTAATACCATAAGGTTTTGTTGTAAGGCTTACAAATTTCATCATAGGGATAGGTCCTATTGCTATAACAGCATCATAGTTATTTCCAGCATCGATAAGTGATTTAAGTTTGTCTGTAACAAAACCTTTTTCACCATAAGAACCATCATCTGTTGTTATGTAATAGTGAGTGCTTGCAGCTCTCATTTCATCTTCAAGAATAACAATATCTTTATTTCTGAAACCAGCGATAACATCAACTTCAACACCCATTTCATGAAGAGCTTTAGCCTGAGGGTAAGCGATAGCATTACCAACACCACCACCGATTACAGCAACCTTTTTAAAGTTTTCATAATCAGTAGGAACTCCAAGAGGTCCAACAAAGTCAGATATAAAGTCACCTTCATTCATTTCAGCAAGCATTTTTGTTGAAAGACCAACTTTTTGGAATATAATAGTTACAGTACCTTTTTCTCTGTCATAGTCAGCTATTGTAAGAGGCACTCTTTCTCCTAATGAGTCAATACGGAATATAATAAACTGTCCTGCTTTTGCTTTTTTGGCAATAAAAGGAGCCTCAATCTCCATAAGTGTAACTGCGTCATTAAGTTTTCTTTTAGTTACTATTTTAAACATTTTAAAACTCCTGTTCTCCGCCTGATGATATATTATTTATAGTAAAAAAGGGGGCCGGCGGTGTCCTCTTTTATATAAAACCACTGATTTTTAAGTTTTAGTAAATATGATTATATCAATACTATGTTGATTTATCAACCTTTTAAACAATATTTTTGAGCTAAAACGTTCTAATAGGAGTAATAAATTTATAATATAGCAAAAATAATTAAAATAATATTTTATAATATATTTTATGATATACTTTAATATAAATATTATATAAAAGAGGTGTGAATAATTGAATAAAAAATATAATTTTTATGACCTTGTTGATATTATAGAGAAATTAAGAAGTGAAAATGGTTGTCCTTGGGATAAAGTTCAAACTCATGAAAGTCTTAAAAAATCTATGTTAGAAGAAGCCTATGAAACAGTTGAAGCAATAGACAGCAAAGACATGAAAAATTTATGTGAAGAACTTGGAGATGTTATTTTACAGGCTGTTTTTCATGCACAAATTGAAAAAGAAAATCATATATTTGATATTGATGATGTTACAGATGGAATATGTAGAAAAATGATATATAGACACCCACATATTTTTTCTGATGAAACAGCAGATACAGCAGAAGAAGTTCTTTCGAATTGGGAAGAACTCAAAAAGAAAGAAAAAAATTATAAAACACAAACAGATGTATTAAGAGGTGTAGCAAAAGCTTTACCTTCTCTTACAAGAGCATCAAAAGTTCAATCAAAAGCAGCAGATGTTGGCTTTGAATTTAATTGTACTGAAGACACAATTAAAAAAGCACATGAAGAAATTGACGAACTTTATGAAGAAATTCTTTTGGGCAAAAGTAACAATATTGAGGAAGAATTTGGGGATATTTTGTTTTCAATCGTTAATATATCAAGATTTTTAAAAATAAATCCCGAGTTTGCCTTGACAAAAGCCACAGAAAAGTTTATAAATAGATTTGAGTACGTTGAAAAGGCGATAATTTCAGAGGGTAAAAGTTTTTCTGATATGACATTAGAACAACTTGACAGTTTCTGGAATGATGCTAAAGATACCGAAAAAAATAATTAACAATTTTATTATTATAATAAAATGTTAATCTAAAAGTTATCATTTTTAATGGTTTTTTTAAGGAGGAAATAAAATGAATAAATCTGATTTAGTATCAGCAATTGCAGCAAAATCTGAAATGAGCAAAAAAGATGCAGAAAAATTCTTAAAAGCATTTGAAGAAGTAGTAACAGAAGAATTAGCTAACGGTGGAAAAGTACAGTTAGTAGGTTTTGGTACATTTGATGTTGCTGAAAGAGCAGCTCGTGAAGGTAGAAACCCACAGACAGGTGAAGCTATGCCAATCCCTGCTTCAAAAGCTCCAAGATTTAAAGCAGGAAAAGCTTTAAAAGACGCTATAAACAAATAATTCTTTTAAAAATAAGTAAAGGCTGTTCTTTTTGGGCAGCCTTTTTGCTTATGAAAGGGAGATTGTATGAGACTTGATAAATACTTGAAAGTTTCAAGAATAATAAAAAGAAGAACTGTTGCCAATGAAGCCTGTGACGCAGGTAGAGTTTCTGTAAATGGTAAACCAGCAAAAGCAAGTGTTGATGTAAAAGTAGGAGATATTATAGAAATACGCTTTGGTAGCAACACAACAAAAATTGAGGTTCTTGCTATTGCAGATACTCAAAAGAAAGATGAAGCAGCAAATATGTATAGAAGTGTACAATAAAAATAGTATTTGAATTTGTGAGTATAAATATTTATATTTCCACTGTGAGGTGTACTGGAGTGACTGAAAAAGAGTTTTTTTCATTAAGATATGGAATGGTTATCTCAGAGCGATTTGATAAAGAAAAATATTATGTTATTGATTGTGAAGATGTATTTGGAAATGGACATATAGATAAAGAATATATGGTGTATGGAGCAACTGAAATATATGGTTGTACTAAAGTTAGAATATCAAAATCTAATGCACAATTTTGGAAAATAGAAGGGGAAATAGAATAGATTATTAGATAATCAATGATTGTTATGAACATTCAATTTAGTGTATTGATATTTTCTTACTATTTTTCAATAGTTCATATTCTTTATATGTAGCGGTTTGAGAAGAAAGGTATAAACTCTTGTCATATCTGTTTTAGTACCTGTAAAATCTTTATTTGCAAGGTTTTATGAAACTCTAGTGCGTCACATAAAAGTGTGAAATAAGGTCACTTTAAACTGCTTTTATGAGTGTGGTAATATTTATAAGAATATTTTCGTCTATAAAATCAATAAAAAAACAGTCTTATGACTGTTTTTTTATTGTAAAATAATTGAGTTAAAAGTGTAGTCTAAGTTTTTATTATATGTCATATATTGTTTGTAAGTAATTATTATGGAGGTAAATATATGGCAGAAGACTCAAGAAGAAAAAATATAAATCACAGCATTTTTATAGAACAAAGAAATAAACTTACAATTACAGGTGTTACAGATGTACTTTCATTTGATGAAGAAGGTGTTATTGCAGATACAGAAATGGGAATATTAATAATAAAAGGTAGAGGTATGCATGTAGGCAAACTTAATGTAGATGATGGAAGTCTTAGTGTAGATGGAGAAGTTGAAAGTATTGAATATACAGAAGCTGGTATGGCAGGGAGAAACAAAAACTCCTTATTTGGAAAAATTTTCAGATAATGAGGTGAGTTTTAATGATACTTTCTTTAAGTAATCAGGTTCATATATTTATAACATCTGTTGTTATAGGAATTATTTCAGGAATTATTTATGATATAATAAAAATATTTAGAATAGCAATAAAGCATAATAATTTTATAATTCAGTTGGAAGATGCTTTGTTTTGGATAGGTATAACTTTTTTTTCTTTTACTGTCATGATAAGTAGAAATTTTGGAGATATACGCTTTTTTAATATAATAGGCATATTTTCTGGAATGATTTTGTACATACTTACTGTAAGCCCTATAATAATAGGGCTAAGTGAGAAAATTATATATATTATTAAATATATTTTAAGACTTTTTATTACAATAATAACTACGCCTTTAAGACTTATATACATAATAATGTTAAAACCTGTTATAAAACTGATTAAACATATAAATAAAAGATGTGAAAAACTATTGCATTTAATATATTTTTGTGCAAAAATAAAAACAAAATCTTTTATGGGAAAAACAAGAACTGCTAAAGATAAAAAACAAAAGGATTGAGTTTTATGGGTAGAGGGAAAAATATAGGACCAAGAGTGCAAAATAAAAAGAAAAAAACTTATACATGGATAATAACATTTATGTTTATGTCTTTGTTTATTGCAGGAATAAGTGTAAGTTACTTTTACCAAAATGAAAAATATAATGAATTATTAAAAGAAGAACAGGCTATACAAGCTCAAATAGAAGTTGAAAAAGAAAAAAATATTAATTATAAAAGCCAACAAGAATATTATAAAAGTGATGCATATATAGAAAAAATTGCAAGAGAACAACTTGGATTTATAAAATCAGATGAAATTCTTATTATAAATAAGGCTGATGAATAAATATAAAAAATATATTGACATATTATGAAAATATATGTATAATGGTTCAAGTAGTCACATAAAAAAGTGATATAAGGGCTGTGGCGGAGTAGCTCAGTTGGCTAGAGCACGCGGTTCATACCCGCGGTGTCGGGGGTTCAAATCCCTCCTCCGCTACCATAATCAACCAAGGCCCGTTGGTCAAGCGGTCAAGACGCGGCCCTCTCACGGCTGAAACAAGGGTTCGATTCCCTTACGGGTCACTTTTTTAAATTTAACTAATTTAATAGAAATATGGGAGTTTAGCTCAGCTGGGAGAGCACCTGCCTTACAAGCAGGGGGTCACAGGTTCGAGCCCTGTAACTCCCATTTTTTTTATTTTAATAATAGTTAATAAAATAACGAATTTATTTTGTATGCTAAATATTTTTAAATTATTATGCATTTTTAAAATTTAATTTTCGTATAAATATAATATATTTATATTTTTAAAAAATATAAATATTAAAAATTAGTGTTATTTTTATAACAAAACCCTTGATTTTTTATTAATATTAATATATACTCTAAAATAGAGTGAGTAATAAATGAACATTTTATTTTGTATACAATTATAGTGCTAGTTAGAACGCATATGAATTGCCCCTTACAATTCTGCGTTTTCATTACAGACATAAAATTAAAAAGAGAAGCTGTTGCTTCTCTTTTTAATTTGCTTTGAATTTTTAGTGTATTATAAAAATAGAATATTATAAAATAATTATTATATTTGGAGAATATATTTATGGAATTTATTACTCTTATTTTTATTGGATTAGGTCTTGCTATGGACGCATTTGCTGTTTCTATGTCAAATGGTATTAGTATTAAAAATTTTAGTGTAAAACACTCTATAAGACAAGGTTTTTACTTTGGAGGGTTTCAATGTATAATGCCTTTATTAGGGTGGTTTTTAGGTACAAATATAAGGCAGTATATAGAAGTTTTTGACCATTGGATTGCTTTCATACTTCTTAGTATTATAGGCGTAAATATGATTAAAGAATGTTTTTGTGAAGATATAGAAAATTGTGAAATATACTATATAGATAAAAAAACTATGATTATGCAATCTATTGCAACAAGTATAGATGCTCTTGCAGTAGGTATAAGCATTGCAATTCTTGATGTTAATATTATTTATGCTTCTAGTATAATTGGTATTATTGCATTTATATTTTCTTTTTTTGGAGGAATAATAGGAAATAGTATAGGGAGTATTTTAAACAAAAAAGCACAAATAATAGGAGGAGTTATACTTATAATAATAGGAATTAAAATACTTATTGAACATACCATATTTAATTTTACATAAGGAGAATTTTTTGTCATGGAATTTATACAAAATTTTGATGATAGTATTATTTTACTTATAAATGAAATAAGAGGTGGATTTTTTGCTGATAGTATAATGAAATTTATATCATTTCTTGGAAATGGTGGTTGGTTTTATATACTTATTGGTATTATAATGGTTTTATTTATAAAAAAGAATAACAACATTGGTAAATGGGGTATAGTACTTCTTTTATCTCTTGCTATTTCTGCAATAATAGTTAATATTGGCATAAAGCCATATGTAGCAAGATTACGCCCATTTGATAGGCTTATGCTTGATATTATAATTAATAAACCATTAGACTATTCATTTCCTTCTGGACATACAACAGCCGCTTTTGGGGCTGCGGTAGTGTTTCTTTATATGAATAGGAAAATAGGACTTTTTATGATTGTTTTTGCAATTTTAATGGGTATTTCAAGAATGTATCTTTTAGTACATTTTCCGAGTGATGTAATATGTGGAGCAATTATTGGTTCTGTTACAAGTATTATTGTTTGTGAGATATTCAAAAGAAAATATAATATTAATAAAATAGTAAAGACCTCTTAAAATAAAGAGGTCTTTTTTGTTTTAAAAATTATTTAATTTCAAATTTCCATAATCCATGAAGATTGCAGTATGCATAAACAGCAATAGCCTTATCATCTTTAATAACAAAATCTGCAATAGGTTCTTCATTTGGTTTAAGGTCTTTTCTTTGTAATCCTTTTTCTGTTTCAACTAAAATCCATTCAATATAATGTTCCTCAGTCATAGGGTGAATAGTAGAACCTACCTGAACATGAATAATATCTCCATCTATTTTTACATCTGGGATATGCTTTTCAAAAGCGGCATCTACTGTATTAGGAACAATTTCGTCCATTTTCTTACCACAACACATCATAGGAACAGGAGTTATATGAATAGTTTCAACGAAATTACCACAAGTACTACATTTAAAGAATTTTACCATAAAATATCCCTCATTTCTTTTAAATAATAATTATTATTTGTTACAAATAATTATAGCATAAAAAATATAAAATTCAATAGATAATTAAAAATATATTGTATACATTGATTATCATATAAAAATTTAATATATTGACATAGTTTTATTAAAAATATATCATATGAAATATGTCGATTTAGGAGGGGGAATTATGAGAAAAACTTTTAAAATAGCATTTTTTGATACCATACCTGTATTATGTGGGTATCTTTTTTTAGGTATGGCATATGGATTGCTATTACAAAAAGCTGGATATGGTGTTTTATGGGCATTTTTTACAAGTTTAATTATATATGCAGGTTCAATGCAATTTGTATTAATAAGTTTTATTGGTGGAGGACTTAGTCTTTTATCAATAATAATAATGACATTATCAGTAAATTGTAGACATATGTTTTATGGATTATCATTTATAGAGAAATTTAAAAAGTTAGGAAAAAAATCAATATACATGATATTTTCTCTTACTGATGAAACATATTCTATTTTATGCTCATTAAAAAATATACCTGATACAGATGAAAAAATGCATATGTTTTTTGTTGCAATATTAAATCATTCATATTGGATATTAGGTTCTATGCTTGGTTGTTTAATAGGTGAGGTTATACCATTTGATACAACGGGAGTGGATTTTGCTATGACAGCACTTTTTACTGTTATTTTTACAGAACAATGGCTTTCTTTTAAAAGTCATATACCTGCTATTACAGGGATTATATGTGGTGTTGTGAGTCTTATAATATTTGGTAGTGATAATTTTATACTTCCAGCATTGTTATCAACAGTATTTGTATTAATGTTATTTAAAAATACAATTACTAAGAAAGAAGGTGATACTATTGATAAATAATAGTATTGTTATAATTTTAGTTGTAGCTATTTGTACGTTTATAACAAGAGCAATACCGTTTATGGTATTTGGTGGAAAAAAAGAAGTTCCTAAAAATGTTGTATATCTTGGTAAAGTTCTTCCGCCATCTGTTATTACTATACTTATAGTATATTGTCTTAAAGCTGTTGATATATATAGTGGAAGTAGAGGCATACCTGAGTTTTTATCTATTATTATAGTAATTATTCTGCATATATGGAAAAGAAGTAATCTTATAAGTATAGGTGCAGGAACTATAATATATATGATACTTATACAGAAAATTTTTGTATAGTATCATTAATTGATTACATATAATAATATTTATAATATGATATATTTTACAATAAATTATAGTGTACTTGATTTTGATAATTTTGTAATATATACTGTATTCGTAAAATAGACAGTTTTTATACACATAATTAAAGATTGGAATGATATGATGATTGATTTTAAAAATATAGAAATAAAAGATAGGGAATGGATAGACGAAAAACTTCGTGAGTCTGATTTTAGAGGTTGTGAATATTCATTTGTAAATAATTTTATATGGCAAAAACCATATGAAATTAAATATGCAAATATAAATGATTTTTATTGTATAAGAGGTGGAGATAAAAATTCTGTATATGCATATCCAGCAGGAAAAGGAGATATAAGGCCTGTTATAGAAATTCTTATTAAAGAAGCTAAAGAAAAAGGAGAAAAATTTAAATTAAGAGGTATTACTTTAGAAAATATTGAAAAACTTAATGAGCTTTTTCCTAATAAATTTGATTTTGAACCAAAAAGAGATGAATTTGATTATGTTTATGAAGTTTCTAAATTATCAACTCTTTCAGGTAGAAAACTTCATGGTAAAAGAAACCATATAGCAAGATTTAAGGACAATCCAGACTGGTCATATGAACCTATAACTGAAAAAAATATTGATGAATGTTTTAAAATGAATAATGAATGGTGTAGTCGCTATAATTGTATAGAAGATGAAAGTCTTAATCATGAACTTTGTGCAGTTAAAGAAGCATTTAAAAACTTTTTTGACCTTAAAATGCTTGGTGGACTTATAAGACGAGAAGGTAAAATTGTAGGCTATACAATGGCAAGTCATCTTAATTCTGATACTCTTGATGTAAATATTGAAAAGGCTTTTCCAGAAATACAAGGTGCATATCCTATGATAAATCAGCAGTTTGTACTTAATGAATGTCAAAACTTTAAATATGTAAATAGAGAAGAAGATGTTGGAGATGAAGGACTTAGAAAAGCAAAACTTTCATATGTTCCTGATATTTTACTTGAAAAATATACAGCTACTCTTAAGGAGGAAAAATGATAACTAAAGGTAAAAAGGAGTATATTCCATACTTAAAAAATATATGGAAAGAATGTTTTGGTGACTCTGATAAATATATAGATTTCTTTTTTGAAAATAGATATAAAGATGATAATGTTGTTATAAAAATATGTGATGATATACCTGTTGCAATGCTTTTTGTACTTGAAGCAGATATTATTGTTAATGATAAAGCTGAAAAATATGGTTATATATATGCTGTGTCAACATTAAAAGCATATAGAGGTAGAGGAATAAGTACAGAACTTATAAACTATGCTAACAGTAATTTTGGGCTTAAAGGGACATTTCTTGTACCAGCATCAGAAAGTCTTTTTAATTTTTATAAATATAGAGATTACAAAGAGGCTTTTTCATTAAAAGAGGTTTTATTTGAAACATATGAAAATAAAGTTGATATGTATGTTATAGATGAAATATCAGCAGACAAATATACAGAACTTAGAGATAATATGTTTTTACAAGAAGGCTATGTTAAATGGGGCTGTGAAGCCATAAAATATGCCTTAGAAGAAAATATTTTTATTGGCGGTAAAAATTATTATATAGAATATAATGGTAATGTATATGCTGTTATGGGCTATTCTGAAAAGGGAAGATTTTTTGCAAGAGAAGCTGTTATAAGTGATAAAGATTTTTATGATGTTTTAAATTTTATAGCAGTTAAAGAAAAATGTAATGAAGTCTATACAAGAATTGATGTTAAAAGAAATATAGAAGGTAAAAATATAGACTTTGGTCTTATAAACTGTAATGAAAATATTAAAGATGGATATTTTAATATTGCATTAGATTAAAAAAACTGAAGGGAAATCCTTCAGTTTTTTATTTATTTTACATATTAAGAGCTATTTCGAAATTTTTTTTCATAGTTTCACAAGAATTTTTAAATTCTTCAATTTCTTTTTCGTTAAGAGGTAATTCAATGATTTTTTCTACACCATTTTTACCAAGTATGGCAGGAACACTTGCGTATACATCATTCTGTCCGTATTCACCATTAAGAAGAACTGAAATCATAGAAACCTTTTTTTCATCAGAAAGTATTGTTTTTATAATTTCTGCTCCAGATATGCCTATACCAAACTCTGTACAGCTTTTTCCTAAAAATACGTCCCAACCTTCTAATTTTGCATCTTTTGATATTTTATTAAGGTCAATTTTACCATATGTTTCGGGAAATTCTTTCATAAGAGAAAAAAGAGATTTTCCATATATAGAAACACAAGACCAAGGCACCATTTGACTTTCACCATGTTCACCTAAAACATAAGCACATATTGATTTTGTACTTATATTTAATGTTCTTGAAATTGCACATTTTAATCTTGCTGTATCAAGAGTTGTACTTGTGGAAATAACTCTTTTTGGAGAAATACCTGTTTTTTGTTGAATATAGTGGGCTATTACATCGGCAGGATTGGATATACTAACTATAATTCCTTCAAATTTTGATTTTTTAATATTTTCAACTATTGGCTTAATGGCATCTATTGTCATTCCTAAAGTATCCATTCTTGTCATACCACTATTTGTAGTAGGAAGGGGACCTGCACTTATTACTATTATTTCTGCATCATCAATATCAGTATAATCACCAAGTTTTATATTTGTGTGGTATGGCATATATACTATTGCGTCTTCAATATCTTTTACTTGTGCAATAGCCTTTTTTTGGTCTGTATCTATAAAAACTATTTCATCACATATACCTTGTGATGCAAGAGTATATCCTACATGAGAACCTACATGACCTGCACCTATTATAACAATTTTTTTAGGTTTAATACTCATAATAAACCAGTCCTTTCATCTTTTGTTAAAGTAAAATTTATTTTAGAATGGTAGCACAATAAAAAAACAGTGTCAATAAAAGTAAGTATTGTTCTAAAAAAAATAATTATGTGGTATATTAATTTATAAAAGTACTAAAAGAGGAGATAATTTTTATGAATATAGAAAAAGGATTTACACATGGTGGAAAATTTCATGCAGATGATGTTTTTTCAACAGCACTTTTAAAAATAATTAATCCTAATATAAAAATAGAACGTGGTTTTGAAGTTCCAGAGAATTTTGAAGGAATAGTGTATGATATAGGCTTAGGAGAATTTGACCATCATCAAAATAATGCAAAAGTAAGAGAAAATGGAATACAATATGCTGCTTTTGGTCTTTTGTGGGAAAAATTCGGAGAGGATATACTTGGAGAAGAATATTTATTTTTTGATGAAAAATTTATACAGCCTATTGATAATGATGATAATACTGGCTGTGGAAATGATATATCAGATATAATAACTTCATTTAATCCACCTTGGGACTCAGAAAAAACTTCTGATGAATGTTTTTTTGAAGCTGTTGAATTTGCAAAAACAATACTTGAAAAGAAATTTGATTATACACTTTCTCTTTTAAGAGCAAATAAATTTGTTAAAGAGTGTTATGAAAATTCAAATGATAAAATAGTTGTTCTTGACAGATTTATGCCATGGAAACAAGTTCTTTTGGAAACAGATGCAGAGTTTGTTGTATTCCCTTCCGATAGAGGTGGTTATAATGGTCAGGTTGTACCTATAAGTAAAAAAGAAAAAGAACCAAGAATAAATTTCCCAAAAGAATGGGCAGGAAAAACAAAAGATGAACTTTTTGAAATAACAGGTTTAAAAACTCTTAAGTTCTGTCATAACAGTAGATTTATGATTGCAACAGATGATTTTGATGATATAATAAAAGCTTGTAAAATGGCAAAGGCTATTGAAAAAGGTATTGAATAAAGTGGAGTGATGTGGTATACTTTTATAAATTTAAAAATATAGGAGGAATATCGTGAAAAAAGATAAGGTTATTTGTCATTGTTATAATATAACAGTTGCAAAAATAATAAAAGCCGTTGAAAAAGGAACAACAGATTGGAAAGATTTAAAAAAAGAATTGAAAATAGCAACAGACTGTAAAAAATGTAAAGAACATGCAAAGGCAGTTTTTAAAGATATAGTTAAAGAATATAAATAAAAATTTGGGGGTACTGTAAAAAAAGTATCCCTAAATTTTTGTTTATTAGTAAAACATGTTGTCATATTTTATGCTATACTATATTATAAGGAGGTATGGCTATATGAATGAAAATATTATAAATAGTGTTGATGAAGATATAGAGTACGGAAATAAAATGCTTAAAGAATATTCTCATGATAGAGAAAAAATGGAAAAACTTTTCAACTATTTGCTTTTTAAATATATTGACAAAATTCAAAATATAGCTGATGGTCTTGCTGTAATATCTCCTTATGGAGATAATCTTGAACGAACATCTATATATAAACAAAATATTCATATGATTATAAAAAGACTTGAAATGTTCAGAGGTAACGGTTATAGTAATGAAGGACTTTTGGACTTTTACATACAATCAGAAGAAAATTTTGATATATTAGATAGTAAAACAAAAATTTCAGATATAATAATAGAAATAGGTCTTATGGATAATATAACTATAAGAGAAAAAGAGGAAATTGCTAAGAAATTAGGGGAGATAGAGTATATATCAGCTTTGACAGAAACAAAAGCCAGACGTTGGGAACTTTTAAGACCTTATGTATTATGGTTATCTGGCAAGGATTATAATGTAGCTGTTAAAATACTTCCATTATTTTTAAGATTAAGGTGAAATTATGATAAAATTTATTGCTTGTGATATGGACGGTACTCTTGTTGATGATGAAAAAATACTACATGAAAAAGTATTTTCAACTTTAGATTACCTTAAATCAAAAAATGTAATGTTCTGTGCTGCTAGTGGTCGACAATATAATAGTCTTAAACATATTTTTGGTGAATATGGTAAAGATATGATTTTTATTGCTGAAAATGGCTCATATGTTGTTTATAAAGATAAAGAAGTTTTTTCAACAACAATGAAAGAAGAATTATGGAAAAAAATAGCTCATGGTTCTTTAATTCAAGAAAATCTTAGACCTGTATTATGTTGTAGAAATTGTATATATACAGATGATATAAAAACAGCAAATGTTATGTCTACATCTAAATTTGGATATAATGTAAATTATGTTGAAGATATTCTTTCTGTAAAAGATGAAGTTATAAAAGTTACAGTTATGGATAATAATCCTTATACAAATAACGGTATGGAATTTTTACAGAAATCTTTTGGTAATGAAACAGAAATAGCCGTTTCTGGTTTTGGGTGTATTGATATTATGAATAAAGGTATATCAAAAGGTAAGGCTATAAATGAAATACTTACAAATTTTGGTATAGATAAAAATGAAGCTGCTGCATTTGGTGATAATTTCAATGATATTGAAATGTTAAAAGAAGTTGGATACAGTTTTGCTATGAAAAATGCTGTTGATGAAATAAAAAGTCATGCAAAATTCGTTACTAAGTATACAAATAATGAATGTGGTGTTGTAAGAGAAATAGAAGAACTTATAAATAAGGGTATCATTTGATGCCCTTTATAAATTTTAATTATAGATGAGGTGGAAAAATGAAAAGTGTTGCCAGTTATGCCCTCGGTTGTAAAGTAAATCAATATGAGAGTGAGGCAATAGCAGAGCTTTTTGAAGAAAAAGGTTATGATGTTGTAGGAATAGATGATAAAGCTGACGTATATGTTATTAATACATGTACTGTTACAAATTTTGGTGATAAAAAATCAAGACAACTTATAAGAAAAGTAAAAAGACAAAATCCTGATGCTTTAGTTGCTGTTGTAGGGTGCTATGCTCAAACAGCACCAGATGAAGTTATGAAAATTGAAGGTGTAAACATAGTTATTGGAACAAAGGACAGAAAAGAAATTGTAAGTATAGTTGAAAACTATCATGACAATAAACCAGAAAATCATGTTTCACCTATAATGAAAGAAAGAGAATTTGAACATCTTAAAATTCATAAACTTAAAAATAGAACAAGAGCATATCTTAAAATACAAGATGGTTGTAGCCAATTTTGTTCATATTGTATAATACCTTATGCAAGAGGTCCTATAAGAAGTCGTGACCCTGAAGATATTATGGAAGAAGTAAATGTTCTTGCACAAAACGGATTTAAAGAAATTGTGCTTACAGGTATACATGTTGCTTCATATGGCAAAGATATAAAAAATATAGACCTTCTTGGAATAATAAAAAGAGTTCATGAAGTTGAAGGTATAGAAAGAATAAGATTTAGTTCAATAGAACCTAATATTATTACTGAAGAATTTGTTTCTGAAATAGTTAAACTTAAAAAAGTTTGTCATCATTTCCATTTATCATTACAAAGCGGTTGTGACAAAACATTAAAGGATATGAATAGAAAATATACAACAGAAAAATATTATGATGCTGTATGTATATTAAGAAAATATATGTCTGATGTTGCAATAACAACTGATATTATAGTAGGTTTTCCAGGAGAAACAGAAGAAGATTTTAATGAAAGTTATGAATTTGCTAAAAAAGTACAATTTTCAAAAATTCATGTATTCCCTTATTCTCCAAAAAAAGGTACTCCAGCAGCAGAAAGAAAAGACCAAATTCTTAATTCTATAAAACAAGAAAGAAGTAAAAAACTTATAGAGTTAAGTGATAAAATGGCTAATGATTTTATGTCAAAATATATTGATAAATCAGTAGAAGTTCTTTTTGAAAGAAATATAAATGAAAATCAATATGAGGGACACACAGGAAATTATATAAAAGTTGTTGGAAGCTCTTATGAAGACGTTTCAAACAAAATTGTAAATGTTAAAATAAAATCTGTTGAATATGAAAATATTGTAGGATTATGTGAAATTTAAGATATTTTTATTAAACTGTAATTAAAACTTAATGAAAATACATTTGCATAAAATGTGTTTTTATATTATTATTTTTAGTAAGGAAAATATATTTTATTGGTGAAGTCATAAAATAAAAAGGCTTTGCAGTTGGGAGTGAAAGAAATGAAAGACTTAAATGTAACACAACAGTTTGGTGCTGTTGATAAAGAAAGTATAAATGAAGCAAAAGCAATTTTAATAAGAGTTACATCTGCATTAAAGGCTAAAGGTTATAATCCTGTAAACCAGATTGTTGGTTATATTCTTTCAGGTGACCCTACATATATTACAAGTTATGATAATGCACGTGTACTTATTAGAAAGCTTGATAGAGATGAGCTTCTTGAAGAAATTGTAAAAGACTATCTTGATAAAAATTTTTAATGTAAGGTGATATTTTGAGGATACTTGGACTTGACTATGGTGATAAAACAATAGGAGTTGCTGTAAGTGACCCTTTTGGCTGGACAGCACAGGGTGTTGAAATAATAAGAAGAACAAATGAAAATGAATATAAAAAAAGTCTTTCACGTATTGCTGAGCTTATAGCACAGTATGAAGTTGAAAAAATTGTATTGGGTTTTCCTAAAAATATGGATAATACTGAAGGTCCTAGATGTGAAAAAACAAGAGCTTTTAAGGAAAGACTGGAAAAAAGATTTCAAAACATTCCTGTTATATTATGGGACGAAAGAATGAGTACAATAGCAGCAGAACGTTCTCTTTTGGAAGCTGATATGTCAAGAGCAAAAAGAAAAAATGTTATAGACAAGATGGCCGCAGTGCATATATTACAAGGCTTTCTTGATGGTAATAAATAATATATAAAACGAAAGGAGAATTGGTATGGCTGATTTTAAAGAAGAAGAATTCGAAGAATTTGAAACAGTTATTATGACAGATGAAGAAACAGGTGAGGAAATAGAATTTGCCATTATAGATAATGCACAGCATAATGGTAATAGATATCTTCTTGTTGTTGAAAGCGAATATATAGATGATGAAGAGTCAGAGGCTATTATTCTTAAAGAAGTATCTCTTGAGGGTGATGATGTTACTTATGCCCTTGTAGAAGATGATGAAGAATTTGATGCTGTTGCAGACGTTTTTAGTTCAATGGGAGAAGAATACGACGTTGAATTTGATGATTAATAAATTTATCAAAGTATATCTTTGATTAAATATATATTTTAAAATATATATTCAGTTTTTATGTGCGGTGAATAATAAAATTGAATATAAATATTTTAATTTTAATATTATTTTTGAAAATAGCCTGTTTAAGACAGGTTTATTTTCGTGTTTAAACTGCTTGTATAAAATAAAAAGGCTTATGTATATTTTCGGAATAAAATTTATATTATATTAATAGCCTTGTAATATTATATGTTTAAAATATTATTTATAAACTAATAATTATAAGTGACAAATAAAAATGAACGGCAGTTTTTATTTAATTTAATTAATAATAGTATTTATAAGAAAGGGAGGTGTTTTTTTGGCTTCAAAAAAACAAAAGCTTAGAGTTATATCACTAGGCGGTTTGCAAGAAATTGGGAAAAATATGACCGTTTTAGAATATAACAATGACATTATAATAATTGATTGTGGTCTTGCTTTTCCGGAAGATGATATGTTAGGTATTGACCTTGTTATACCAGATACAACATATTTACAAAAAAATATAGATAAGGTAAGAGGTATTGTACTTACACACGGTCATGAAGACCATATAGGTGCTTTACCTTACGTTTTAAGAGATATAAATGTACCTGTATTCGGAACAATGCTTACACTTGGTCTTTTGGAAAATAAACTTCGTGAGCATGACCTTCTTAACGCTGTAACACTTCACACAGTTGTTCCGGGGGAAACTATAAAACTTGGACAGTTTAAAGTAGAATTTATACACACAAATCACAGTATAGCAGATGCTGTTGCACTTGCTATAACAACACCTCTTGGTGTAATTGTTCATACAGGAGATTTTAAAATAGATTATACACCTATTGATGGAGATATTATGGACATACACAGATTTGCCGAACTTGGTAAACAGGGTGTGTTGCTTCTTATGAGTGATTCTACAAATGCAGAAAGAAAAGGTTTTACAATGTCTGAAAGAAATGTAGGACGTGTGTTTGACCAAATATTTGAAGAAACACCTAAAAACAGAATTATGGTTGCTACATTCTCATCAAATATACACCGCATACAGCAGATTATAAATTCTGCTTACACATATAAAAGAAAAGTTGCAATCATAGGAAGAAGTATGGTTAATGCAGTAAAAACATCAACAGAGCTTGGTTATCTTAGTGTACCTGCTGGTGTTCTTATTGATATAAGTGAAATTAAAAATTATACAGATGAACAGCTTGTTATTATTACAACAGGAAGTCAGGGAGAAACAATGTCTGCACTTTCAAGAATTGCTGTAAATGAACATAAACAGGTTCATGTAAAACCAGATGATAAAATAATAATAAGTGCTTCATCAATACCAGGAAATGAAAAAAATATTTTTAGAGTTATAAATGAACTTCTTAAAAAAGGTGCTAATGTAGTATATGAAGGAATGGCAGATATACATGTTTCAGGACATGCAAGACAGGAAGAATTAAAACTTATGCTTGCACTTATAAAACCAAAATATTTTATGCCTGTACATGGTGAATATATGCACCTTGTAAGCCATAAAGATATTGCAGTTTCAATGGGAATTGAAAAAGATAATGTGTTTATAATGGGTATAGGAGATGTTCTTGAAATAACAAAGAATGAAGCTAAAGTAAATGGAACAGTAACTTCCGGGCAGGTTCTTGTTGATGGTCTTGGAGTTGGTGATGTTGGAAATATTGTACTTCGTGATAGAAAACATCTTTCTCAAGATGGACTTATGATTGTTGTTGTTACAATGGAAAAAGAAACAGGTACAGTTATTGCCGGGCCGGATATTATTTCAAGAGGTTTTGTTTATGTTCGTGAAGCTGAAGAACTTATGGAAGAAGCAAAAGCTGTTGTTCAAGAAGCTCTTATGAAATGTGAAGAAAAACATATTACAGGTTGGAGTTATATAAAAGGACTTATAAAAGACACATTAAAAAATTATTTATGGCAAAGAACAAAAAGAAGTCCTATGATTTTACCTATAATTACGGAGGTTTAAAGTCTTGGATAGTAATATTAAAAAATTTGTTTTGGAACTTTCAAATGCTGTGAATGAAAGTAAAGAGTATAAAGAATATTGCAAGTATCATAAAGAACTTTTGGAAAATCCAGAAATTAAAAAAATTGCTGATGAATTTAGAATTTTACAAACAGAAATAGAATTAAAAAGATTATCTGAAAACAGTATTTCTAAAGAAGAAGAAGAGCGTGTTGATAAATTATATAATAAAGTATCAGAAAATGAATTATGCAGTAATTTTATAAAAAGTGAAAAAAATTTAATTATAATGATTTCTGAAATTTATAAAATGCTTGGTGAAAATATATCAGTAGATATGGACTTTTTTAATAATATTAATTAGTAGTATTTTATAACCCTCTATAATTATATTAAATTGTAGAGGGTTATTATATAATATATTAATTAAAAGGGGGAAATATTATGTCTAAAAAATATGATTTAAGTATTGAAGAAATAGTTGACATTTTATGTAAGTTAAATGAAGAAGAAATAAAAGGTTTTGATGAAAGTGAAATTATTAAAACCGAAGAAAAGTTAGGTATAAAATTTCCAACCATATATAAAAAATATATGATGCTTTGCGGTGAAAATTCTATAAATTATGATTTTAATAGAATGAATAATTTAGAAGAAATAACAAGCAATTTTGTATATTTAGAGGAAAATATTGAAGAAGAAATTGAATATATAGACAAAATAGATGATGAAGAAAAAAAGAAAAAAGCCATAGAAGAAAGTAAATTTTATAAATTCAAAAATATAACTAAAGAAAGATATGATGAATTAACTGATGAATACATATTAATATGGTCTGAAAATCAAGGGTGTTGGGACGCTGCATATCTAAAAAAAGATATTATAAATCAAGTTGAAGATGCACCAGTATATATATCAACAGAAATGGATTTTTACACATTTAATGATAAAGCAGAAACTACATGTGACTTTATTAAAGAAATGCTTTCTATGTCTGGTTGTGGAGAATATGTTGATAATCACGACCGTATTATAGATTTTATGAATGAAGATGGTCTTGATATTGATATTATGTGTAAAGATGGTATAAATAGTTGTTATGATACTGAAAAAAATATACTTTATTTTTACTATAAAATTAATGGATATGAAGTATTTACTATGAGTTATGGTGAGTATCTTGAAGATGACGATGAATGTGAATAATATTTAATAATTAAAAGACTGTAATATATACAGTCTTTTATGTTTGTTTTATAATGTTTACATAGTTGACATTTAAGTATATAATTTTGTAGAAAGGATTGAGTATATGTCTGTTTCAATAAATTATATAAAAGATGAGTTTTCAAAATGCCCTATTGAAAATATAAATACTCTTTTTGAAAAATATAAAGATGATGAAAGAAAAGGCGTTTTGAATATTATTGAAAGTTACAAAAAGAAATTACAAGCAATAGAAAAAGAGAAGGAAAGAATTGAAAGTCTACTTCAATATGAAAAAGAAATTTATCAAAGTGGATATAATATTATTGCTGGTATAGATGAAGTTGGGAGAGGTCCTCTTGCAGGTCCTGTTGTAACTGCTGCTGTAATTTTGCCTAAAGATTGCAGAATTATGGGTATAAATGATTCAAAAAAACTTTCTGAGAAAAAAAGAAATGAACTTTATGATATAATAATAAATAATGCAGTTGCTTATTCTTTTGGTGTTGTAAGTCCTAAAGAAATTGATGAAATAAATATTTTGCAAGCAACATATAAAGCTATGAGAGAAGCTTTATCAAAACTTTCTGTAAAACCTGATTTTGTACTTGCTGATGCTGTAACAATACCTGATATTGAATATGAACAAAAAGGTATTATAAAAGGTGATGCAAAAAGTCTTTCTATTGGTGCTGCTAGTATTATTGCTAAAGTTCACAGAGATAGAATGATGGAAGAATATTCTAAAATATATCCGGAATATCATTTTGAAAAAAATAAGGGTTATGGCTCAAAAGAACATTTGGAAGCTATAAAAAAATATGGTATATCTCCTATACACAGAAAAAGTTTTTTAAAAAATATATTAGAGGTATAATATGATTAAAAACAAAATAACAGGAGATAAGGGAGAAGATATTGTATTAAAAGAACTTTTAAATATGGGTTATACTCTTTTAGAAAGAAATTTCAGAAAAAAATGTGGCGAAATTGATATAATAGTAAAAAAAGATGATACAATAGCTTTTGTTGAAGTTAAAACAAGAATAAATCCTGTTATGGGATTACCAAGAGAGGCTGTTGATTTTAAAAAGCAGAAAAAAATAAAAAATACAGCGTTTATGTATATAGCAGAAAATGAAATCTATAATTATAACTTTAGATTTGATATAGGAGAGGTTATGGTTTTAGATGATACTGTATATTTTAATTATATAGAAAATGCTTTCTGTTAATAAGGAAGGTGTGATATTTTGAAAATAGTTGAAAAAGGAAATTTAAAATATATACAGTTTGATAATATAAATAAAACAGGTATTGTAAGACATTATTTTTCAACACGTTGTGGTGGTGTAAGTGAAAATCAATTTTATTCAATGAATTTAAGTTTTACTCGTGGTGATAAAAGAGAAAATGTCATAAGAAATTTTGAGATAATGGAAGAAGCCACAGGTATAAACTATAAAAATATAGTTATGAGTCGTCAAACACATACAACAAATGTTAGGATTGTTACAAAAGATGATATAGGTAAAGGTGTAACAATAGAAAATGACCTTAATGATACAGATGGACTTATAACAAATGAAAAAGGTGTTGTTCTTACAACATTTTCAGCAGATTGTGTACCATTGTTTTTTGTTGATACAGAAAATAAAGTTATAGCATTGGCTCATGCAGGTTGGAGAGGTACTGTTAATGGTATTGCTGTTGAAACAATTAATAAAATGATGGATAATTTTAAAACAAATCCAAAAAATATAATTGCGGCAATAGGTCCTTCAATAGGTAAATGCTGTTTCCAAGTTGATATGCCTGTTGTTTCTGAATTTATTGAAAAAATAGAAAATGCAGAAAGATTTATTGAAAAAGATAAAGAAGAAGGAAAGTTTAAAATAGACCTTTGGGGAGTAAATGTATTTTTAATGGAAAAAAGCGGTATACCAAAACAAAATATTGAAATTACAGATTTATGTACTATGTGTAATCCAAATCTTTTTTATTCTCATAGAGTAATGGGAAATGAAAGAGGTAGTATGGTTGCTGTTATGGAACTTATATAAAATATTGGCAGGTAATTTTTTATGAAGAAAAATGAAAATGTTGTAATAAAAATTGAAAAAGGAAGTATTGCAGAAGAACTTGGTATATCAGTAGGAGATGTTCTTGTTGCTATAAATGATGAAGAAATAACAGATGTGTTTGATTATCGTTATCAAATAAATGAAGAATATCTCGAAATGACATTTAGAACACCAGAAGGTGAAGAATATATTGCAGAAATAGAAAAAGATTTTGATGAAGATATAGGAATTGTATTTGAAAGTGGACTTATGGATAAAGCAAGAAGTTGTCGTAATAAATGTATATTCTGCTTTATTGACCAGCTTCCAAAAGGTATGAGAGAAACTCTTTATTTTAAAGATGACGACTCACGTCTTTCATTTTTACAAGGTAATTATGTTACACTTACAAATATGAGCGAAAAAGATATAAACCATATTATATTTTATCATCTTTCACCTATAAATATTTCTGTTCATACAACAGACCTTGATCTTAGAAAAACTATGCTTAAAAATAAAAATGCAGATAAAGTTATTGATATTATGAAAAGACTTAAAGATGCAGGCATAGAAATGAACCTTCAAGTTGTTTTATGTAATGGAATAAATGATGGTGATATACTTGATAAAACAATTTCTGATTGTGCTAAATTTATGCCAAATGCTCATAGTATGAGTATTGTTCCTATTGGACTTACAAAATATAGAGATGGACTTTATCCTATGAAACCTTTTTCAAAAGAGGATTCTGAAAAAGTTATTTCACAAGTTGAGAAATGGCAGGAAAAATTTTATAAAGAATATGGTACTCGTTTTGTTTATTGTGCTGATGAGTTTTATCTTAAAGCAGAAAGACCACTTCCAAATGCAGATATTTTTGAAGACTTTGCACAATATGAAAATGGTGTAGGTATGCTTTCTCTTTTTGAAAAAGAATTTTGTGAAGAACTTGAAAAAATAAGTTATAATAATCAAAATAAAAAAGTTGTATCAGTAGCAACAGGTGTTGCTGCCTATGACCTTATAAAAAAACTTTCTGATAAACTTATGGAAAAGATACCTTCTTTAACAGTAAATGTTTATTCTATAAAAAATGACTTTTTCGGTGAAATGATAACAGTATCAGGGCTTTTAACAGGTCAGGATATTATAAATCAACTTAGAGATAAAGATTTAGGAGAATATCTTCTTTTGCCAGAGTCACTTTTAAGAAATGGTACAAAAACTTTACTTGATGATGTGGAAATTGATGATATAGAAAAAGAACTTAATATAAAAATAAAAATTTCTACTAATTCAGGTGATAAATTTATAAAGAAAATACTTAATATGGAGGAATAATTAATGAAACCTATTGTTGCTGTTGTTGGACGTCCGAATGTTGGTAAGTCCACACTTTTTAACAGACTTGCAGGTGAACGTATATCTATTGTACAGGATACACCAGGTGTTACAAGAGACAGAATTTATGCTGATGTTGAATGGCTTGATAAAAAATTTACACTTATTGATACAGGTGGTATGGAGCCGGGAACAGAAGATATTATATTAAAACAGATATTACAGCAGGCTGAAATTGCTATTGAAACAGCTGATGTAATAGTGTTTGTTGTTGATGTAAAAACAGGCGTTATAGAAGATGATATGCAGGTTGCAAACATATTAAGAAGAACAAACAAACCTATTGTGCTTGCTGTTAATAAAGTTGATAATATGCGTAAAGACAATTTTGAGGTTCTTGAATTTTATAATCTTGGAATTGGTGACCCAATAGCAATATCAGCAGGTCAGGCTCTTGGTCTTGGTGACCTTCTTGATGAAGTTACAAAACATTTCCCAGAAGATGCCGACTATGAAGATGATGAAAATGAAATAAAAGTAGCTATTATTGGTAAGCCAAACGTTGGTAAATCATCACTTGTAAATAAAATTCTTGGAGAAGAAAGACATATTGTAAGTAATATACCAGGTACAACAAGAGATGCTGTTGACTCTCCAATAGAAATTGACGGTCAGAAATATGTATTTATTGATACTGCCGGAATGAGAAGAAAAAGCAAAATTAAAGAAGAAATCGAACGTTTCAGTATAATAAGAGCTGTTGCAGCTGTTGAAAGATGTGATGTTGCTATACTTGTAATTGATGCTAACGAAGGTATAACAGACCAAGACACAAAAATAGCAGGTATTGCACATGAAAGAGGAAAAGCAGCTATTGTTGCTGTTAATAAATGGGACTCTATCGAAAAAGATGATAAAACAATGAATAAATACTTAAAAGATATAGGAAATGAGCTTGCTTATATGCCTTATGCACCAAGAGTATTTATTTCTGCTCATACAGGACAGAGAATTAATAGAATGCTTGAACTTATACAGACTGTACATGAAAACCATGCATTAAGAATAAGTACAGGTGTACTTAATGATGTACTTATTGAAGCTATGGCTATGCAGCAGCCACCGGCTGATAAAGGTAAACAACTTAAAATATATTATATGACACAGGTAGGAGTAAAACCACCTACATTTGTTATATTTGTAAATGATAGAGAACTTCTTCATTTCTCATACAGAAGATATATTGAAAACCAGCTTAGAGAAGCCTTTGGTTTTGTTGGTACACCTATACATTTTGTTGTAAGAGAAAAAGGGGAGAAAGACTGATGATACTTAAAATTATATGTATTGTCATAGGATATTTTATTGGTTGTATACAGTCAGCATTTATTGTTGGAAAATTTATGCATGTAGACCTTAGACAGCATGGAAGTGGCAATCTTGGTAGTACAAATGCCCTTCGTGTTCTTGGTAAAAAAGCAGGACTTATAACATTTGTAAGTGATATTATGAAATCTGTTATAAGTTATGTTGTATGCCGTTTAATATTTGGTGATGAAATAGGTTTAATAGCAAGTATATATGGCTGTGTTGGGGCTGTTCTAGGTCACAATTTTCCATTCTATCTTAATTTTAAAGGTGGAAAAGGTATAGCTGTTATGATAGGAATGATGCTTTGTCTTTCAACTCTTGATTATAGAGTTACAATTATATCTTTTGTAATAGGTATAATTGGGCTTTTTACAAAATATGTTTCTGTTGGTTCGATGGCATTTTCTGTTGCTATACCTATAAGCCTTTACATATTAAATTTTGAAAAAGAATATATTATTGTTTGTGGAATACTTGCAGTCCTTGCAGTTTATAAACATAAAGAGAATATAAAACGTCTTATTAATGGTAATGAAAATAAACTTGGAGCAAAAAAGACTGCATAGCTTTTTATAGTGAGGTGTGCTTATGAAGAAAGTATCTGTTATAGGTGCAGGAAGCTGGGGAACAGCCCTTGCAATTATGCTTAATAAAAATGGACATGATGTTACAATATGGGCAAGAAGAAAAGAAAGTATTGAAAATATGAAAAAGGATAGAGAAAATAAAGAGTATCTTCCTAATGTTGCCATAGGTGAAAATGTTGTACTTACAAATGACTTGGAATATGCTGTTAAAAACGGTGATATTATAATATCAGCAGTACCTTCAAAAGCTGTTAGAAAAACAGCTGAAAGCATAGCACCATTTGTAACTGATGATAAAATAATAGTTAATGTTGCAAAAGGAATAGAAGAGGGAAGTCTTAAAAGACTTTCTGAAGTAATAAGAGAGTGTATACCTAATTGTGGTGTGTGTACGCTTTCAGGACCTAGCCATGCTGAGGAAGTAGGTAGGGAAATACCAACAGCTGTTGTTGTTGCATCAAATGATATAAAAATTGCTGAAGAAGTACAACATGAATTTATGAACCCATCATTTAGAGTATATACAAATGATGATGAAATAGGTGTTGAACTTGGAGCAGCATTAAAAAATCTTATAGCTCTTGCAGCAGGTATGTGTGACGGTCTTGGATTTGGAGATAATACAAAAGCAGCTCTTATGACAAGAGGTGTTGCTGAAATAGGTAGACTTGGTGTAGCAATGGGTGGAAGAATAGAAACATTTGCAGGACTTTCTGGAATAGGTGACCTTATTGTTACTTGTACAAGTATGCATTCAAGAAACAGACGTGCAGGTATACTTCTTGGAAAAGGTAAAAGCCTTGACGAAACATTAAAAGAAGTAAAAATGGTTGTTGAGGGTGTTAATACAGCAAAAGCAGCTTATGAGCTTTCTAAAAAATATAATGTTGATATGCCTATAACAAAAGCTATAAATGAAGTATTATTTGAAAATAAAGACTCAAAAACAGTAGTTCTTGACCTTATGATGAGAGAAAAAACAACAGAGTTAAATTTTATAAAATAAAAAAATGGTACAGTTATTTTAACTGTACCATTTTTTTGTGGAAAAATATATGATATAAATTTTGGTGGCTAAGTTAATCATTGAATAAAAGCTCATCAATAGGTCTTCCCGGTGGAACCATAGGGAAAACATTTAAGTCTTTATCTATTATACAATCAAAATATACAGGACCTTTAATATCCTTTGAGTCTTTAAGAGCTTCTTCAAGTTCATCTAGATTAGTAACTTTGTATGCTTTTATTCCATATGCTTCGGCAAGTGCTTTATAATTTACATCAAGATTAATATCTGTTTGTGAATATCTTCTGTCATTAAAAAGTTTTTGCCATTGTCTAACCATTCCTAATGCACTGTTATCAAACATAAAAATTCTTACAGGTATATTGTAAGCTGAAAGTGTTACAAGTTCCTGTGCTGACATTCTAAAGCAGCCATCACCTGTTATAAGAACAGTACTTTTATCTGGATTACCAACTTGTACACCTATTGCAGCACCAAGTCCAAATCCCATTGTACCAAGACCGCCAGAAGTTATAAATTCATTAGAATGTTTAAATTTCCAATGTTGTCCTGCCCACATTTGATGCTGTCCAACATCAGTTGCAAGTATTGTGTCATTATCATAATATTTATTTATTTTTTCAATTATATTATCAGGAGTGAATGTAGTATTATCACCTTTTTCAACTCGCCAATCATCTATTTGTTTAAGCCAATCTGGTCTTTCTTTATTATCTACATTAGATATAAGTTCTTTAAGTATTGTTTCAAAATCTCCCATAATAGGTATACAATTTGAAATATTTTTATCAAGTTCTGTAACATCAACATCAATATGAATTATTTTTGCATTAGGTGCAAATCTGTTTGGATTTCCAATAACTCTATCACTAAATCTTGCACCGATTGCTATTAAAAGGTCACATTCTGTTACAGCCATATTTGTTTCTTTTGCCCCATGCATACCTAAAAATCCAAGAGAAAGAGGGTGGTTTCTATCTATTGTACCAAGTCCCATAAAACTATTGGCAACAGGTATACAGGCTTTTTGGGCAAGTTCTGTTAATAATTTATCTGTTTTACTTATTCTAATTCCACCACCTGCATAAAGAACAGGTTTTTTTGATGAATTAATAAGTTCACAGGCTTTTTCTATATTTGATAAATCGCTTTCAAAGCGTTTTATATTACTTTCTTTTTTATTTTCTTCATATTCATAAGTAGCAAGAAGAACATCTTTAGGAATATCAACAACAACAGGTCCAGGACGTCCGCTTCTTGCAACATCATATGCATCTTCTATTGTACGTTGAAGGTCTTCTATTTTTCTTACTAAATAATTATGTTTTGTTATTGAAAGAGTTATACCAGTAACATCTATTTCCTGAAAGCTGTCTTTTCCTATAAGCATATTAGGAACTTGACCTGTTATTACAAGAAGAGGTACTGAGTCCATATATGCAGTTGCAATTCCTGTTACTGTATTTGTTGCACCAGGACCAGATGTTCCAATAAATACTCCAACTTTTCCTGTACTTCTTGCATATCCGTCAGCAGCATGAACACCATTTTGTTCATGAGCTGGTCTATATACTTTAAAATAATCCATTTCATCATAAAGAGCATCAAAAAGAGGTATAATAGCTCCACCAGGATACCCAAAAAGAGTATCAGCATTTTTATCTCTTAAAACCCTTAAAATTATTTGTGAACCTGTAAGCTTCATATATTTTTCTCCTTTAATCTGTTTCCGTCCAAAATTTCCCCCAAAATTTTAGCTTTTATAAACAAAGTATATTAACATACTTCTCTTACATCATAAACATCTTCAAGTTTTTTCATATAGAGAACAGCTTTTTCAAAACTTGTATATTCCATAGGCATATCTTCTAAAGTAACACTTATTTCGTCTAAATCTTTCATTGAAAATTCTTTTACATCAAATTGTTTTCTTCTTAAAGTTGTCATTACTCTTACAGCTGAATCCATACCACTTGTTACCTTGAAAGTTAAAGTTCTACACATATTATATTCCTCCTCAATATCTTTTAAAACAATTATTATCAAAACTATCATTTCTTTTGACCTGAGAATGAAATAAAAAAAGCCTCTCGTCTCTATACACATTGTATAAATGTATATAGGGACGAAAGGCTTCGTGTTACCACCCTATTTCACGGAAAAAACCGCCTCAGTCAGGTCAATATTAACCTTAGCCTTATAACGTAGGCAAACGTCATAACTTAATAAGAAAAAAACCGTTCAGCTATGAAGCTGGGAGTGATTAATCATATCCTTTAACCATCGGTTCTCACCTACCACCGACTCTCTGTGCGTATAGGGGATACTTTTGTCTCCGTCTTCGCTTTTGTTATTATGATATGAGTATAAAACCAAAAAAATGATTTGTCAATAATAATTTTCGAAAAAAACTAATTTTTTTCTAGTAAAATGTTCTACTTATTTATAAATATATATAACTTTTTTGTATATTAATAATATACTGTTTTATTGAAAAATATGTGATTTAATGATAAAATTACTTGGTTATATATAGGTGAATATAATTTTGAAATAAAAAATCCACCGATATTATCAGTGGATTAATTTATTATCTTCTGTTTGCTCTTTTATTAAGACCAGCTTGTTTTTCGTTAGCTTGTTTAAGCCATTCTTTCATTTTATCTTCAAAATCTGAAGATGAAGTTACAGAAGGTTGTGGCTGGAAATATTCGTTACTTGGATTATTTGAACCTTTATTTTCATAATTGTTCTTATATTCACGATTTCTGAAGTTATGTTGTGGCTTTGAAGGTTTTGCCGGTGGTGGAAGAGTTTCTTTTATAGAAAGAGAAATTTTTCCTGTTTCCTCATCAACAGAAAGTACTTTAACATTTACTGTATCACCAACAGCAATATGTTCATTTATATCTTGTACAAAGCTGTTTGATATTTGAGATATGTGTACAAGACCTTGAGTATTTTCGTTGATAGCAACGATTGCTCCAAAAGGTTTAACTCTTACGACTTTACCTTCAACTACTGTGCCGATTTCTAATTTTTCAGACATTAAATAAAACAACTCCTATATATATAATTTTGTGTTGTAGAGAAAATATATTCTCATAAATATGAGGTTTAGTATAACACAATTTTTATTAAAGTTCAATAAAGCCATGTTAAGTTTGGAGGTATTTATGGTTAAAAAAAATGATGTTGTTGAGGTAGTTATAGATGAAGTAATTTTCCCTAATAAAGGCAAGGGGAAATGTGATGATACTAATGTAATAGTAAAAAATACTGTTGTAGGTCAAAAAGTCTTAGCAAGAATTAATAAAAAAAGAAAAAGTAGTGTTGAAGGAAGACTTCTTGAAATTTTAGAAAAAGCACCAAATGAAATAGAACCTAAATGTCCACATTTTGAATTTTGTGGTGGCTGCACATATCAACAGCTTACACATGATGACGAACTTAAATTAAAAGAAGAACAAGTCCTTAAACTTTTTAAAGATGCCAATATAAAAGATTTTGAATATCTTGGAATTGAACCTTCTCCAAAACTTGAAGGTTATAGAAATAAATGTGAATTTTCTTTTGGTGATGAAGAAAAGGGCGGAGAACTTGCTCTTGGAATGAGAAAAAGAATGAGTCATTATGAAGTTGTAACTCTTACAGATTGCAATATTATTGATAATGACTTTATTAAAATTATAAATTGTGTTTTAAATTTCTTTAAGGAAAGAAACGTTCCGTTTTACCATAAAATGAGACATGAAGGGGTTTTAAGACACCTTGTTGTAAGAAAAAGTGAAGCTTATGGTGAAATACTTATAAATCTTGTTACATCAAGTGAATATACATTTAATACAGAAGAATTTAAAAATGAGCTTCTTTCCCTTTCTTATGAAGGAAGTATATGTGGAATACTTCATACAATAAATGATGGTCTTGCTGATGTTGTAAAAAGTGATTTAACAAATATTCTTTATGGTAGAGATTATTTCATGGAAAAACTTTTTGATTTAGATTTTAAAGTATCAACATTTTCATTTTTCCAAACAAATTCAAAAGGTGCAGAAAAACTTTATTCAATAGTACGTGATTTTGCTGGAGATGCTGAAAATAAAGTAGTTTTTGACCTTTACTGCGGAACAGGTACAATAGGACAAATTATGTCTGAAAAGTCTAAAAAAGTTATAGGTATTGAAATTGTTGAAGAAGCTGTTGTTGCTGCTAATGAAAATACAAAATTAAATAACATCACAAATTGTGAGTTTATTGCAGGAGATGTACTTAAAAAAGTTGATGAACTTAATGATAAACCTGATATTATAATAGTAGACCCTCCAAGAGATGGTATACACCCTAAAGCAATAGGCAAAATAATTGATTTTAATGCACCAGAAATAGTATATGTATCTTGTAAACCAACTTCACTTGTTCGTGATTTACAGATTTTTGAAGAAAGCGGATACAAAACTAAAAAAGTAAAACTTATGGATATGTTTCCAAGAACTGTACATGTTGAAACTGTTGTTTTACTCTCACGTAATTAATTTTATTAAATATAATATTAAATATAAATTTTGTTATAAATAGTATATTTTTAAGTTTTGAGGTGAAACAATTATGGGGTTACCAAAGTATTATGAATTATATTCACCATTTTTAAGTGCTATAAATGATGATAAAATTCATACACTTAAAGAGATAAAAAATTACATAAAAAATGAATTAAATATTAAAGATAATGAAATATCTGAAAGATTACCTAGCGGAAATCAAACAATTTATGACAATAGAATTAGTTGGACAGTAACTTATTTGAAGAAAGCTGGACTTATTATTTCACCAAAAAGAGCAAATTTTCAAATTACAAGTGAAGGTAAAAAATTACTTGAAAGTGGTGTTAATATTACAGATAAATTATTAGCTGATAAATATCCAGATTTCGCAGATTTTAAAGATGGAAAGAAAATTATTGAAAATACTTCAGATTATATTGGACAAGATATTGTTGGAACACCACAGGAAACATTTGAGCGTGTATATAAAATGATTAATGAACAATTAGCAGATGATTTATTGACTGAAATTATGAACCAATCATCAATGTTTTTTGAAAATCTTGTGGTTGATTTAATGAAATCTATGGGATATGGTGATGGTGCGATTATTGCCGCTAATTCAACAGTAGTGAAAAGTGTTGAACCCTATTCAATATATAGTGGGAATCCAGCTAAGTTTATCAAAAAACGCTTTAGTGACGAAAAGATTGAATTCTTACTAAAGCTAGAGTGGTGGAACTGGAGCGGAGAGGAAATATTTGATAATCTTGAAATTCTAACATCCGAAGCAGGGTTAGAGGAATTAATGAATAAATATTCGAAAAGAGATGCAATAAATTAAGGAGAGGTTATAATGAACAAAGTAAATATAAAAGATAGTCAAAATTTTATTACTTCAAAATATCACATAGAAA
>CALWGF010000011.1 GCA_944379995.1 uncultured Clostridia bacterium | reverse complement strand
AAGACCAATTTAACCTGTTCTTTACAGAACGTTGTTTATTTTAACATCTTTAGTTTTATTTGTCAAGAACTTTTTTTTATTTTTTTAAAAGTTTTTTTGACTTAAAACCTTTATAATGTTATCGTCTGTTACTTACATTTCGCAGTCACGAGTATTTATTATATCAGGTTTTTTATTTTTGTCAAGAACTTTTTTAAAAGTTTTTGTCATTTAAACTATTTTTTTGATGTTTTATGTCCCCTCTCTTTGGGACGTGTTATATATTACCACGTAAAAATAAATTTGGCAAGCATTTTTTTAAATTTTTTTAAAAAAATTTTTTAAATACTAAAATTGCTATGAATTTAATGTAAATTAAATATTAAAAACAATACAAAAGAGCATATTCATAAGAATATGCTCTTTTTTTATTAATTAGTAAGTTTCTTTTTCACTTGATTTTTTTGTTGTTTTATTTGTTTTTTTCATGCTATTTGTTGTATCCATTGAGTATTCATTGGCAAATTCTGTTCTGCTCATATTTTTTTCTGAGCTTTTCTTTGTACAGTTCATGCCTTTGTTCATGTTTTTATTCATATTTTTGTCCATGATAAAATCCTCCTAAAAATAAAATAATATTGTAACGAAGACTTATTTGTCTTTCGTAATACTATTATTGTTTTTTAAGATTTTTTTATTCATGATTTTTAAAATTTATAATTATTCGTCCATTATCTATAATAAACCAACGCTTATCATTACTATCTAAACTCAAATTACCGTCTGTATATCCTTTTTTATAACCCTTTTCATAAGCCTCTTCATAGATATCATTATATTCTATATATTCATCATCATAAACTTTTAAAAGCCTATTGAAAAAACTATCATTGTTATATTTTCTATCTGAAAAAGTATTTTTTTCACTTACAACATTTGTATTTCTAAATATAGATAATAAAATCCCCATTAAAATACCATTTACAACCATATATACTTTACCATAACTCATAAACGGAAATTGTGCTTCTATTAAGTAATATCCTGAATTATTCATAAAATAAAAAAGTATTTTACATATAAATATCCCACTTATACCAACAGCTATAAATCTCCCCATTTTATTTTTTTCTTTAAAAGAACGAATAGTAATTAAAATAATAAATGATATAATAAGTAAAGCTAATATAATAGCTGGAACTTTACCAAATCTATACATAAACATAAGAAATTCATTTGCATTTTCTATATAAGGGAAATAATTAAATGAAAATTCTTTACCATCTAACATTATAGGATTACCAGCACCAAAATTATTACAAGCAGAAACTATTGATTTTAAAATCCATATTTGATAACCATAACCATATTTATCACTTTCATAATCAAATAACATTTCAACTCTTTTAAGTCTATATGCTGATTTGAAAATAATACCTATAAAAATTAAAGCTAATATAATACAAAATGATATTATAGCAATCTTCTCTGTTTTTTTTAATTGGAACCAATTATCTTTCATAATAAGTATAAATATAAAAAGTAATCCAAAAGCTACATATACAGCAACAGAAATATTAAGTATTATACAACAACATAAAATTGCAAAAATTGAAATCAAAGCAAATTTTAAAAATCCGACAATACCTTGATTTTTCATTCTATATACAATAGAACCTATTACTGGAACTGTAATAATTACCAACTGAGGGTATAATCCTGAATATGTTCCACTAAGCATAGGTGAAATATTTAATGTTAATATAGCAAAAACTATACCAATAGTTAAAATAGTATATAATACTTTAGGTTTTTTAAAAATTACAGTATAATCTATAAAATAAACAGCAATCATACAAAAAAGACCTATTAAACAACCTAAAATCATTCTTTGAAAATGATATTGTGTATAACTATCACCATATACATAATGGTCAGTAATTACACCATAACAAAAATATTGTATAGCTATACCTACAATCATAATTAAAATAACAGCTAATATCAAATTATATTGTGGCTTAGGTCTATGTATTTTATCAAGATTTACACCAACATCAATAGGGTCACCCATATCAATAACAGCTTTTTCCTCTGCTTCTTTTTCTTCCATTCCACAATCAATATAATCTTGTTTTTGTTCATTAATATGATTTAAAAGTTCATCAGCAATATTATCTCTTGCTTTTTTACTTCTTATATGTTCTATAACACTTTTAATATATTTTTCAGTAGGCTCCCCCAAAATTAACACCTCCGATAACTTTATTTACTGCATTACTATAAACTTTCCATTCTTCTTTTTTATCTTTAAGAAGTTTTTTACCATTTTTAGTAATACTATAATATTTTCTTTTTCTTCCGTTTTCAGATTGTTTTTCATAAGAAAATATGAATTCTTTTTCTTCAAGACCGTGAAGTATAGGATATAAAGTACCTGCTTTAAGGTCGAATGTATCGTCAGAACGACTTCTTAATTCTTCAATCATTTCATAACCATACATATCCCTATTTTCAATAAGCCCAAGTATAAGCAAAGTCATATTTCCACCTATAACACTTTTATCAAATTTCAAAAACATCACTCCTATATATAGATTATCTATATATAAATTATATATAGATAATCTATATATGTCAATATAAAATAACCGCTATAAAATTATAGCGGTTATTAAAAAATCTATTTATTTATCAGTATTATTTTTATATCCATTTTTATTTTGGTTTGTTTTATTGCCAAGTATATTTCCCAAATCTGTTTTTGCAATATTATCTTTCATACTTGTATCAGCAAGAACATTCTGCATTTTATAGTAATCAAGAACACCTATATTGCCATTTCTTAAAGCATCAGCAACAGCCATAGGAACCTCAGCTTCTGCCTCAACAACTTTAGCTTTCATTTTTTCAACTTCTGCTTTCATTTCCTGTTCCATAGCAATAGCTATTGCACGTCTTTCTTCAGCTTTAGCTTGAGCAATCTGTTTATCAGCTTCTGCCTGTTCTATCTGAAGATGTGCACCTATATTTCTTCCAATATCAATATCGGCAATATCTATTGAAAGTATTTCAAAAGCAGTACCACTATCAAGCCCTTTACTTAATACAGTTTGTGATATAGAATCAGGATTTTCCAAAACAGCTTTATGACTTTTTGATGAACCAACAGTTGTTACTATACCTTCACCAACTCTGGCAACAATAGTATCTTCTCCAGCACCACCAACAAGTCTTGCAAGATTTGCTCTTACAGTAACCTTAGCAATAACTTTAACCTCTATACCATCAATAGCAACAGCAGAAATCCAAGGTGTTTCAATAATTTTAGGAGAAACACTCATTCTTACAGCTTCAAAAACATCACGACCAGCAAGGTCAATAGCTGCTGCTCTTTCAAAAGAAAGGTCAAGGTTTGCTCTATGAGCTGCAATAAGAGCATCAACAACATTATCAACACGACCACCAGAAAGAAGATGAGATTCAAGCTGATTTACATTTACATTCATACCTGCTTTTTGTGCTTTTATAAGTGGTTTTATAATTCTATCTGGTCTTACACGTCTTAATCTCATACCAATAAGTGAAAATATACTTATTTTTACACCGGCTGCCATAGCAGAAATCCAAAGACCAACAGGTACAAAACTTAAAAATACAGTTACAATTATTAAAATTATAACAATAGCAAAAGTACCACCAACAAGACTTACAACATCAAATCCATTCATAATATACACCTGCCTTTATTATATTTTTTATATTTTATATATTTATATACTATATTTAATTTTTAACTTCTCTTACAATAACATTTTTACCACTAATAGATATAACCTCAACAGTTTTTCCTTGTTGAATATATCCACCATTAGAAAAAACTTCTGTTATTACACCATCAAAGTCAGCTTTTCCATATGGTTTTAAAGGTGTTACACAAATCCCCTTTTTACCCATTAAATATTTTATACTTTCTTCATCAAAATCTTTTCCGTTTATAGTTTCTGTAAGAATGATTTTATTGTATATTTTATTCTTTTTTAAAATATACATAGCCATAATACATATTAATATAACAATTAAAATAGCTATACACATATGTATAATACCATAAGTATTTGCAGTGATTAAAACTGCAACTCCAAAAGAACACATTCCCATTATTCCAAATATACCAAAACCGGGAAGAAAAAACTCAGCAATAAGAAGAACAGTACCTATAATAAACAATAATACTATCCATGGAAACATAAAAAACACCTCCCTAATTCATATTATTGAATTTAGTTTAATAATATCACAATAAGCATTTATATTAAATAAAAATAAACAAAAAAGTACAGATAAAATTTATCTGTACTTTAAAAAATTAATAAAGTTCACCTTTTGCAAACTCTTTAGCAAAATATGTAATTATAATATCTGCACCAGCTCTTTTTATTGAAACAAGGCTTTCCATAGCAGCTTTTTTACCATCAATCCAACCCATTTTATCAGCAGCTTTAATCATAGAATATTCACCACTTACATTATAAGCACAAACTGGAATATTTGTATTATCTTTAGCAGATTTTATTATATCAAGATATGGAAGTGCTGGTTTTACCATTATAATGTCAGCACCTTCTTCAATATCTGCCATAATTTCTTTTAAAGCCTCTCTACTGTTTGCAGGGTCCATTTGATATGTTTTTCTGTCACCGAATTTAGGTGCAGAATCTGCCGCATCTCTAAAAGGTCCATAAAAAGATGAGCAATATTTAGCACTATATGACATAAGAACAGTATTTACAAAACCATTATCATCAAGAGCTTTTCTTATATATTTTATTCTTCCGTCCATCATATCAGAAGGAGCAATCATATCCGCACCAGCTTTTGCATATGAAATAGCTGTTTTTGCAAGTAAAGGAAGTGTTTTATCATTATTGACATAACCATCTTCAATAAAACCACAATGGCCATGATTTGTATATTCACAAAGGCATACGTCAGCAATAACATACATATCAGGATATTCTTTTTTTATAGCCATAATAGCTTTAGAAACAATATTACCTTCACAATATGCACTTGTTCCAAGTTCATCTTTATGGTCTGGTATACCAAAAATAAGAACTCCTTTTAAACCAAGCTCATAAAGCTCTTTTATTTCTTCCATAAGCATATCTATTGAAAAACGGTAATTATCTGGCATAGATGATATTTCTTCTTTTATGCCTTCACCCTCAACAACAAAAAGAGGATATATAAGTTCATTTTTATTTACAACGGTTTCTCTCACCATACTTCTTATAACTTCATTAGTTCTAAGTCTTCTACCTCTCATTTTTTTTAAAACCTCCTTATGAAAGTATATTCAATACAGCATCACAAATTCCTTTTACTGTTGAATTTTTAGCTGTAACATCAACATTAACACTCATATTTTCAAGGGTTTCTGTTGTTTTAACACCAATAGAACATATTTTAGCATTACCATATTGTTTTTCTGTTATATCCATAAAGTTTTTAGCCTGTGATGAACTTGCAAAAACAATAGCATCATATCCACCATTTTTAATATCATTAAGTACATTTTTATTAATATCATCATTAACAGTATTTGTATATGCTATTACTTTTTCAACAATTCCACCTGCTTTTTCAACAGATTTAACAATATTATCACCTGCAATATCAGATGTTGGATAAAGAACTAAATCTTTTTCATAAATGCTATTTGCTAAAACAATACCGCCTTCATCACTATTATATTTTTCAGGCATAGCATCAACAAAAAGTCCTCTTTCCTCAACAGCTTTTTTAGTACGCTCACCTATAACAAATATTTTTGCATTATAAATACAACGTATATCTTTATGAAGTTTTTTCATTCTTAAAAAGAAACTTTCAACACCATTTACGCTAGTAAATACAATCCAATTATATTTAGATATATTATAAATAGCATTATCAAGTTTTGAATAATCAGAAGGTTCTCCTATTTTTATTGTAGGAAAAGGCATAACATAAGCACCATACTCAGAAAATATTTTTTCTATTTCTCCTGATTTTTCAGTTGTTCTTGTAACAGCTATTTTCTTTTTCCAAAGAGGTCTATATTTCTGCCATTCTATTTTTTCTCTTGCTTTAACAACATCACCAATTACAGCAACTGCTGCATGACCTATATTTTCTTCTTTTGCTTTTTTTGCTATATCAAAAACAGTTCCAACAACAACTTTTTGATTTGGAGTTGTCCCCCATTGTATAACAGCAGCAGGCATATTTTTATCTATGCCCTCATTTATAAGTTCTTCTGTTATTTTATAAAGATTTTTCATACTCATAAGAAATACAAGAGTTCCTTTAAGTTTTGAAATAGCTTTATAATCTATATCACCATCATTTTTTTTATGTCCTGTAAATACATGGACAGATGATGAATAATCTCTATGAGTAACAGGTATTCCTGCATAGGCACAAACAGAATAGAATGAAGAAATACCTGGTAATATTTCAAAATCTATACCTTCATCAAAAAGTCTTTCGGCTTCTTCTCCACCTCTACCAAAAATAAAAGGGTCACCACCCTTTAATCTTAATACAGATTTATTTTCTTTAGCCTTTTTTACAAGAACAGTATTTATTTCTTGCTGATTAAGAGTATGATTTTTAGGCTCTTTACCTGCATATATAAGTTCACAATCTTTTTTTGCATAGTTAAGAAGTTTTTCAGAAGCAAGTCTATCATAAACTATTACATCAGCATTTTCTATAAGTTCTTTACACCTTACTGTAACAAGTCTTTCATCTCCGGGACCTGCTCCTGTTATATAAACTCTTCCTTTTTTCATAAAAATTTACCTCTCAGTCTATTTTAGTAATTTTTTCAGCTAACTTTTTGCCAAGTTCAGAAGCCTCATTAATATTACCATTTATTTCTTCAAATATAATTTTATCTGTATAATAAACAGCTTTTATTTTTATATTATCTCCATCAACTTTTGCAAATGCTCCAACAGGTGCATGACAATCTGCTCCAACAACTTTTAAAAAACCTCTTTCCGCCTTTTGGCATATTTCAGATTTTTTATCATTTAAAGCTATCATATATTTTTCAATATATTGGTCATTATCTCTTATTTGAATACCTATTATACCTTGACAAGCAGCAGGAACCATTTCATCAAGTGAAAATTCATAAGATATTTTTTCAGAAAGACCTGCTCTGTTAAGTCCTGCCGCAGCAAGTACAACTCCGTCAACTTCATTCCCTATTTTAGAAAGACGTGTATTTATATTTCCTCTTATAGGAACAATTTCTATATCATCTCTTAAATTTTTAAGTTGTACACTTCTTCTTAAACTACCTGTTCCAATTCTAGAACCTGAAGGCATATCAAAAAAAGATTTACCATCACCAGAAACAAAAACGTCCATAGGATTTTCACGTTTTGTAACAGCACCAAGTTTAAGACCTTTTGGCATTTCTTCTGGCATATCTTTAAGGCTATGAACAGCAATATCAATTTTTCTATCAATAAGAACCTGTTCAATTTCTTTTACAAAAACACCTTTTCCGCCTATTTTATCTATTGTTTTATCAAGTATTTTATCACCTTGTGTTTTTATAACAACTATTTCAGTTTTAACATCATTAAATTTTTCTTTAAGTAATTTTTCAACTATTTCAGCTTGTTTAAGTGCAAGTATACTTCCTCTTGTACCTATTTTAATAATATCACTCATTAAAATACCTCTTTAAAATATTTTCTGTTTTATTAATATAATCATCACTATATATAACATCATCAGATATTATTTCTGACAATATTTTTTTTCTTAATTTTTTATCACTTATATTTTTTATTACACTACGTCTTTTATTTTCAAAAAAATCAATTCTACTACCTAAAGACACATCAATATTTTGGCATATCTTTTTTGAAAGTGCCGGAAAAGCCCCATCTGTACTTACAGTAACAGTAAGTCTTTCATTTTTTTTATGGGCAGGAAATATAAAATCTCCTTCTAAATCTCCACCAGAAACACTACAAAGTATACCTTTTTCATTAGCACACTTATAAACAAAATTATTTGTTATATCATCAGCAGCAGCAACAACCATAAAAAAGCCTTCAATATCATTTTTTTCAAACTGCTTTTTAATTATATTTATATTTTCAAAATCAAATATATCAGAAATAAAATCATTAGATAAAACAGTAATATCACATTGAAAATCAACTAATTTTCTTATTTTTATTAATGCTGCATTTCCACCACCAACAACAATAACTTTTTTATTTTCCATATTAATAAATATAGGTAATCTTTTCAAAGTATATCACCTTCTCTAATAATATCTAAAACACCAGATATATTATCAGTAACAATACCATATTGAACACTAGGTCTTTTAATTATAATTATAGGTATATTGCAAATATGGGCAGCTTCTGTTTTTTCCAAAAAACCTCCCGCTCTCCCACTATCCTTTGTAATAATAGATTTAATATTATATTTATTTATAACATTAATATTATTAGATGTAGTATATATACCACTTCCCTGTAATATATGTTCATCAGAAAGACCTATATATTTAGCTTTGTTATATGATTTTTCATTATTTAAAACTCGGGCAAAAATACGATTTTTATAATTATTTAAAGCCATATATTTTTCTATATTATTAACACCAGTAGTAACAAGTATATTACCATTTATTTTTTCTACAAATTCAACTGCTTTTTCATAGTTATCAACAAATATACAATTTTCGTTAACACCCTCTGAAGGTCTTTCATATCGTATATATTTAATATTAAGACTTTTACAAACTTCTATTGCTGTTTTTGATACATTTTCAGCATATGGGTGACTAGCATCAACAACAATATTTGTTTTTGAATTAATAAAAAACTCTGTCATTTTTTCATTATCTAATCTTTCCTCAGATATTTTTATATTATCTATATTAGAAAGCATTTTAGTTCCTTCATTTGTTGCAACAGATGCTATAACATTAAAACCATTTTTAACAAGTAATTTTATAATTTCAACACTATCTGATGTACCTGAAAAAACAACAATATTTTTATTCAAATTTGTACCCCCTAGGTGTTATAATTTTTCCAAAAGATTGATATGACTGACTATTACCTATTATTATTGTTGAAAACATATCAACATATTGTGATTTTAATGCGTCAAGAGTACATATAACACAACTTTCATCTTTTCTTCCTGCATTTCTAACTATACCAACAGGAGTTTTACCTTTTCTATGTTTTAATATAATATCAACAGCCATATCAACATAATCAGTACGTTTTTTACTTTTAGGATTATATATACATATTACAAAATCACCTTCTGCTGCAAGTTCTATTCTCTTTTTAATAGTGTCTAAGGGTGTAAGAAGGTCACTTAAACTTATGACTGCAAAATCATGTATAACAGGAGCTCCAAGTACAGAAGCAGAAGCAGAAAGTGCTGTAACTCCCGGTATAATCTCAATTTCTCCTTCAAAATTCATTCTATCAGCAGTTTCAAGTAAAACTCCTGCCATACCATAAATACCACTATCACCACTACTTATAAGAGAAACTGTTTTACCACCGTCAGAAAGTGCTATATTTATTGTTTCAATACATCTATCAACTTCTTTTTTCATAGGTGATGAAATAAGAGTTTTATGACTGTAATATTCTTCTACAAGTTCTATATATTTAGAATACCCTATTATTACATCACTATTTTCAAGAGCATCTATACATCTTAAAGTCATATTTTTTCTATCTCCAGGTCCAAGACCAACAACATAAATTTTAGCTGACAAAAACTCATCTCCTTACTTTTATTTCTTTTATTATTTTTTATTATTTAAGTTTAAATGTATATATAAAAAAGTCAATAATGTTTTATATTACAAAATTTTATTGAACTATAAATACAAATAAAATTAATTTTAAAAAAGGGTGTCAAAAATTGACACCCAAAAAATTTTATTTATATACAGGAATTATTATTTTATGTCCATTCATTATTTTATCATTTTTCATATTATTTAGTTCTATAATCTCCGAAACATAATCTTTTATATTTACCTTATTATTAGAATATTTGTGTGCTATATTCCATAAAGTATCACCTTTTTTTATTTCAACTTCTTCATAGTATTTTTTAGAACAAACCCCGCTTGCTCCGTATCCTAGAACCATTCCATAAAAACTTAACACCATTACAACAGTAATAAATATAAACATTAAATTTTTCATAACTACACCTCCATACAAGAACAATAGTTTGTTTTTTCACTTTTATAATAATAGAACTAAGGTTCTAAGTCAATAGTTTTTCAAAATTTTTTCGAACATAGGTTTGAATTGATTAAATATTTATGCTATACTGTAATAAAGTTTAATTTAAGGGGTGATAATATGGGCGATTTATCAGAAAAACAAAAACAAATACTTGAATATATGAAGAAAGAAGTAAAAGGAAAAGGTTATCCTCCTTCAGTACGTGAAATATGTGAAGCTGTTGGACTTAAATCAACATCAACAGTTCATGGACATCTTGCACGTCTAGAAAAAAAAGGATATATACGTCGTGATAAAACAAAACCTCGTGCAATAGAAATTCTTGAACACATTACTGAAGTACCTTCAAGAGAATATGTAAATGTACCTATAATAGGCAGTATAACTGCTGGTACTCCTATTCTTGCCATTGAAAATATAGAAGAAATGTTCCCAATTCCTGTTGACTATGTTCATAATGATGAAGTATTTATGTTAAAAGTAAAAGGCAATAGTATGATAGAAGCAGGAATATTTGATAAAGACCTTATACTTGTTCGTCAACAAAATTCTGCTCAAAATGGTGATATAGTTGTTGCACTTATAGAAGAATATGCAACTGTAAAACGTTTCTTTAAAGAAGAAGAATATATAAGACTTCAACCAGAGAACCAGTCTATGTCACCTATTCTTGTAAAAGATGTTTCTATTGTAGGAAAAGTTATAGGACTTTTCAGAAAGTTTTAAACTTATTAAAGATTGTTCTTTTGAACAATCTTTTTTTATTACTTATTTGTGGTATAATATATAAAAAATTAAAGGGAGTTGGAAAAATGTATGGTTTTATAAGAACAGCAGCAGCAGTTCCAAAACTTAAAGTTGCTGATTGTATATATAATACAGACGAAATTTTAAATATTATTGAAGAAGCATATAAAAAAGATGTAAAAATACTTGCATTTCCTGAACTTTCAATAACATCATATACTTGTGCTGACCTTTTTGCACAAACAACACTTATTGAATATGCAGAAAAAAGCCTTGAAAGAATAGCAGAATTTTCAAAAGATAAAGATATGTTTATAACAGTAGGGCTTCCTGTATGTTGTGATAATCAAACTTTCAACTGTATAGCTGCAATATCAAAAGGTAAAATTCTTGGACTTATACCAAAAACTTGTCTTCCTAATTACAGCGAATTTTATGAAGAGCGTTGGTTTGCTTCATCAGCAGATATTATTTCAGATGAAGTAACAATTTGTGGACAAACTGTTCCTATTGGTGCAGATATACTTTTTACAGCAGAAAATATCAAAAATCTTACAATAGGTATTGAAGTATGCGAAGACCTTTGGAGTCCTATTCCTCCAAGTTCATATCAAAGCATATTTGGTGCTACTATAATAATAAACGGTTCAGCAAGTAATGAGCTTGCAACAAAACATGAATACAGAAGAAATCTTGTTTCACAACAATCATCACGTTGTATATGTGGATATATATATTCATCAGCAGGTACAGGAGAATCAACACAAGATACAGTTTTTAGTGGTCATAGTATGATATGCGAAAACGGAAATATGCTTTCTGAGTCAAAAAGATTTTTAAAAGAAGGTAGTATTATAATTTCTGATATTGATATAGAACTTCTTGCAAATGATAGAAAGAAAAATACAAGTTTTATGACACAATTAAGAAAAAATGAAGGTCCTGTATTTTTCAGAACTGTAAAATTTACACTTGATGAAAATTCTATTGATGACTTTTATAGAACAGTAAAAACAGCTCCTTTTGTTCCTGATAATAATATAATGCTTAATGAAAGATGTGAAGATATATTCAATATACAAGTAACAGGTCTTTCAAAAAGAATAACTCATACAAATTCAAAAGCACTTGTTGTAGGAATATCAGGAGGACTTGACTCAACACTTGCTCTTCTTGTAGCAGTAAAAGCATGTGATTATATAGGATTAGACAGAAAATGTGTACATGGTATAACAATGCCAGGATTTGGAACAACAGACAGAACATATAACAATGCTTTAAACCTTATGAAATCATTAGGTATTACATTAAAAGAAATATCAATAAAAGATGCTGCAATACAACATTTTAAAGACATTGGACATGATATAAATATACATGATGTAACATATGAAAATACACAAGCACGTGAAAGAACTCAAATACTTATGGACTATGCAAACAAAGAATATGGCATGGTTATAGGAACAGGCGACCTTTCAGAGCTTGCATTAGGTTGGGCAACATATAATGGTGACCATATGTCAATGTATGGTGTAAATGGTGGTATTCCTAAAACACTTGTAAGAGTTCTTGTAAAATGGGTAGCAGAAAATGAAACTCTTGGAGAAGGTGCAGCAGAAATACTTTTTGATGTATTAGACACACCAGTAAGCCCTGAACTTCTTCCACCGGATAAAGACGGAAATATAAATCAGAAAACAGAAGAAATTGTTGGACCTTATGAACTTCATGACTTTTTCCTTTATTATGTAGTACGTTTCGGATTTACACCTGCAAAAATTCTTTTCCTTGCAGAAAAAGCATTTAATGGAAAATATACAAGAGAAACTCTTATAAAATGGATAAAGAATTTTTACAGAAGATTTTTTGCACAACAATTTAAACGTTCTTGTCTTCCTGACGGTCCAAAAGTAGGTACAATAAACCTTTCTCCTCGTGGAGATTGGAGAATGCCTAGCGATGCAGTAGGTAGAATATGGCTTGATGAAGCAGAAAAACTTTAATATAAAAACAAAAAAATCCACTTTTAAATAAAAGTGGATTTTTATTATTAAAATTAAAAGTGAGCAAGTCTATAAGCCGGGTTCTGTGTTAAACGGTCATCTATCTTGGTACATTGTCGCCAATGTCATCATGCGGCCATACCCGAAACGGGACGGGCAGCCCCTTATATGTTTCTCTATTAGGCCTTGCTTCAGGTGGGGTTTACATAGCCTTTTGTGTTACCACAAAAGCGGTGAGCTCTTACCTCGCCTTTCCATCCTTACCCATATAAAAATATAGGCGGTCTATCTCTGTTGCACTATCCTTAGAGTCGCCTCCACCAGTCGTTAACTGGCACCCTGCCCTATGAAGCCCGGACTTTCCTCACTTAAAAAAGCGCGACCATCTGGCTTACTCACGAAAGAAATATTATCACATTTAAAAAAATATGTCAAACGTCAAAACAGCTTCCACCTATAAACTCTTTCATAATTGCATTTTTAGGTACAATATCTGGATTTGCTCCAATAAAATAGTCCATAAATTTTATAATTCTTTCAGCTGTTACATATTCCGGTTTTGATTTATCAATTTTAAATAATAGAGGTTCTATATATGTTTTTAATACAGCAAGTTCATAAACAGTAGCAGAGTTAAATATAACATCGGCATTTTCTTGGAATGGGAAAATATTATTTTCTTCTCCTCTTGTAACATAATCCCATGTAGAAATTGTTTTTTCTGCACTTGTTCCTCTAAATTGGTTATCTCTAACAATTCTTCTTATAAGTCTACTATCAGAAGTTGAAATTCTATTATGATTATCAATATTAAGCTGTGTCATAGCACTTATAAAAATTTTAAATTTATTTTTATCTGGTATAGAACCTGTAACAGCATCATTAAGACCATGTATACCTTCTATAACAAATATTTCACCTTCATTAAGTCTTATATAATTTCCATTATATTCTCTCTTACCTGTAACAAAATTATAATATGGCAATTCAGCTTCTTCACCATTAATAAGTTTTAAAAGGTCAGAGTTAAGAAGTTCCACATCAAGAGCATTAACATTTTCAAAGTCCTTTTTACCATATTCATCAAAAGGAACATCATCTCTATTTATAAAATAATTATCCATAGATATAACATGTGGAATTATACCATTAACTCTAAGCTGTATCATTAATCTATTTGCAAATGTTGTTTTTCCTGATGAAGAAGGACCTGCAATCATTACAACTTTTATTTCTTCACGTCTTTTATTTATCATATCTGAAATTTCAGCAATTTTCTTTTCATGAAGTGCTTCATTTATAAGAACAAGTTCATTAAATTTACCATTTACAATAACATCATTAAGGTCTGAAACATTATCAACACCCATAAGATTTATCCAACGCATTTGTTCCATAAATACAGATGATATTTTTTTATAATCCACAAATTTATTAATTTCCTGTGGATTTTTTTCATTAGGCATAATAATTAAAAAACCATTTTCATATGCTTTTAAATCAAAAACTTTTACATAGCCTGCTGAAGGTGCCATATAGCCGTAAAAATAATCAAAAACACCATCAAGTTCATAAAGATTTACATTTGATGTTCTTCTATATTCAAAAAGTTTAGCTTTATCATTCATGTCAAATCTTTTTACAATTTCTTCAGCATCTCTTTTTTTATAAGTTCTTTTTATTATAGGAGTGTCATTTTCTATATATTCATTCATTTTATTTTTGAGAGTATTAAGAAAATCATCTGTTATATTAACATTTTTATCTCTTATTTCACAATAAAGACTTTTATTTATAGAATGTTCTATTGCAACAGGTACTCTATCACCAAGAAGTTTTTTAACAGCACATACCATAATCATTGATATTGTTCTATGATAAACTCTCATACCGTCTTTATCTTCAATACCAATAAATGTTATATTTTCACCTTGTTCAATACAACTTGAAAGTTCTTTTAATTTATTACCTTGTTTTGCAACTATATTATTATAATTTCTTTTACCACATACAATATCAGAAAGTTTTTCATATGTTTCTGTTTTATCGACAATATATTCATTACTATTAACAATAGCTTTTATTTTATCAACCATAAAATTCCTCCTGTCATTATATATTTTTAAATGTCTGTCCATTAAACTCAGATATTAATATTTCAATATTTTCATTTTCGATATGTTTTTTAACATAGTCAGCCAAAACAGGCATAGCAATATTTTCTGTGGCATAATGTGTACCATCAATAAGACATAAGTCCATAGCAATAGCTTTTTGTGCTTCGTGGAATTTAACATCACCTGTAATATATACATCAGCACCTTTAGATTTTGCAATACTAAAGAAATCAGTACCAGCACCAGTACATAAAGCACATCTTTTTACTAGCTTATTTTCATTACCTATTATACGCATACTATCAAGACCAAGTCTGTTTTTTACGAAAGTTGCAAACTCTTTAAAAGTCATTTCCTCTTTTATATTTCCAATTCTTCCTATACCATATTCTTTACCTTTTATATTTGTTGGTATTATATCTATTGCAGGTTCTTCATAAGGGTGTACATTATGTATAGCATTAATAACTTTTGAAATATTATTTTCATTAACAATAATTTCTATTTTAACCTCATTAACCTTTTCAATAACGTCTTCTGTGCCTATATATGGATTTGAACCTGAAAGAGGTTTAAAATTGCCCTCTCCCTCAACTGTAAATGAACAATGTGAATAATTACCTATAATGCCACCAGAAGCATCTCCCATAGCCTTTTTAATTTCTTCACAGTTTTCTTTAGGAGCATATACAGCAACTTTAAATATTTTTTCAGACTGTGTTTTTTCAAGAATTTCTATATCAGAAAGTTCTATAATATTTGATAAAACATCATTTGTACCACCAAAGGCTATATCAAGACTAGTATGGGCACAATATAAACTTATATTATTCTGTATTAATTTATATATTCTTCTTCCTATTTCAGTATCAGTAGTAATATTTTTTAAATCTACAAAAAGTAACATAGGGTGATGAGTAACAATCATATCAACACCTTTTTCTATTGCTTCATCAATAACATTATCAACAGCATCAAGAGCAAAAAGAATTTTTTTTACTTCTCTATTTCTATCCCCTACATTAAGACCTGTATTATCCCATTTTTCTTGTAAACTTTCAGGTGCAAAGTTTTTTATAATATTTATTATATCATTACATTTTAAAGACATTCCAAAACCTCCTTATACAGTTTATTTTCATATTCAAGCTGTGATTTTTTTAAAACAGCACTTTCACTATTATTATTAGAAAGATTTTTAATTATATTTTCAGTTTTATCAGCCATAAACTGAGCATATTTTTTAAGAATATCTGACTTTTTATTTATAAGACATTTACCGAAAAAATATTCAATTTCATTTTCATATTTTTCATTACCTTTTACTGCATTTATAACAGTATAATATTTACCTTCATCAATAAGCATTTCTTCATCTTCTATTTTAAAACCTATTGAATGTATATATTTTCTTACTTCACCAACATCAAGCTGTGGTTGTAAAATAAGCTGTTTTAGGCTTTGTACAGTTTCTATGGAGTCTTTAAGTATATCAATAATAAGCATACCGCCCATACCTGCTATAACGGCTGTATCAACCTCAAAAGGCTTTATAACAGTAAGACCACTTCCAAGTCTTGTTTCAATACTTTCATTACAGTTATATGAATTTATATTTATTTGAGCCTTTTCAAGAGGACCTTTATTTATATCACAAGCAAAAGCTTTTTTGGTAATATCATTTTTAACAAGATATATAGGAACATATCCATGGTCAGTACCAATATCAGCAACAGCATTACATTTATTTACCATATGAGCAACAGTACTCATTCTTTTAGATAATTTCAATTTTAATTCTCCTTATTATATTATTTAAAATTCAATAAACTAATTTTATCATATAGAATATAAAATAAAAACTCCCCTCAGAATATAATTATTCCGAAAGGAGTTCTCTTTATAAAATATTACTCAAGGAAATCTTTAAGTTTTTTACTTCTGCTAGGGTGACGAAGTTTTCTTAAAGCCTTTGCTTCAATCTGACGAATACGTTCTCTTGTTACATTAAATTCCTTACCTACTTCTTCAAGAGTTCTTGCTCTACCATCGTCAAGACCAAAACGAAGTCTTAAAACTTTCTTTTCTCTTTCTGTAAGAGTATCTAAAACTTCTATGAGTTGCTCTTTAAGAAGTGTAAAAGCAGCAGCCTCTGCTGGAGCAGGAATATCATCATCAGGTATAAAATCTCCAAGGTGGCTATCTTCTTCCTCACCAATAGGAGTTTCAAGAGAAACAGGCTCTTGAGCTATTTTCATAATTTCTCTTACCTTTTCAACAGGCATCTGCATTTCAACAGCAAGTTCTTCTGCAACTGGTTCACGACCAAGTTCTTGAAGAAGTTGTCTTGAAATTCTTATAAGTTTATTTATTGTTTCAACCATATGAACAGGTATACGAATTGTTCTAGCTTGGTCAGCTATGGCTCTTGTTATAGCTTGTCTTATCCACCAAGTTGCATAAGTACTAAACTTATAACCTTTTCTATAATCGAATTTTTCAACAGCTTTTATAAGACCAAGATTACCTTCTTGTATAAGGTCAAGGAAAAGCATTCCTCTACCTACATATCTTTTTGCAATAGAAACAACAAGACGAAGATTTGCTTCTGCAAGTTTCTTTTTAGCATATTCGTCTCCTTCTTCCATTCTTTGTGCAAGTTCAATTTCTTCATCAGCACTCAAAAGAGGTACTTTACCAATTTCTTTAAGATACATACGAACAGGGTCATCTATATTTATACCTTCTGGAAGAGAAAGGTCTAAATCCTTGTCAATTTCTTCCTCTGCGTCCATAACCCCAAGTACATCAATACCTTGAGCTTCAAAATATTCATATACTTTATCAATTTGTTCTGCTTCAAGCTCTATATCTCCAAGATGGTCCATAATCTCTTTATATTCGAGCACACCTTTTTTCTTTTTACCTATTGCTACAAGTTCTTTTAAACGGGTTATAAATGTATTTTCTTCTACTGGTTTCAAAGCAGACCTTCCTTTCTAATACACTCTATTTTAACCATTTGTAATAGTGATATACAATTTATCAATATTTCTTTTTTCCTCAACGATACTCATAACATCTTCAATACTTGTAGCATTGGAAGATTTTTCGTCAAGATAAGCTTTTTTAATTATTTTTATATTTTCATTAAGAGCCTTTTCCAGTTCATTTTCTTTGTTATAATTGAAATTTACTGCAAAAATCCCTGTAACATACTTCTGTTCTTCAACAGATTGAAAATGATTTACTATTTCTGCCGGAAAAATCTGCTCACCATTTTCATTTATATCATATATAATAAGTGCTGCTTTTTTATAAACATCTGTTAAAAAATCAGAAGGCTTAATATATTTTTTTATTGCATTATAAATATTTATATTGGAAGCCATAGCCGCAAGAAGTTCTCTTTGTGCTTCCATAACTCCTTTTGACTTTATAAATACATTATTGCTTAAGTTATTATTATTTTGTATTCTTCTTCGTTTTTTTTCAGCCTCTTTTGCAAAATCAGCTTCTGCAATTTTTGTAATTTTAGAAATTTCTTTTTTAATAGCTTCTTCAGAAATACCTGTTTCAATAGAAAGCTCTTTTATATAAACATCTCTTTCTATATCGCTTGTCAAACTTGCAAGTATTTTTGCAGCCTCTATTGTAAATTTGACTTTATGTTCAGGATTGTTTAAATTATAATCTTTTCTTTTACAATTAATTTGAAAAGAAATATGACTTACAGCTCTAACAAGAAGTTTTGAAAATTCCATTGAACCATTATGTTTTATAAATTCGTCAGGGTCTTTGCCATCAGGAACTTGTAAAACTTTAACATTAAATCCGTTACTAACAAGTATAGGAATAGCTCTAAGTGCTGCATTTGTTCCTGCTGTATCGCTATCATAAAGTATTATTACATCATCAGCATACTTTTTAAGAACTTTTGCATGTTCATTATTAAAAGCCGTACCTAAAGATGCACAAACATTATGAAAACCTGCTTGATATATGCTTATCATATCCATATATCCTTCAACTAATATAATCTCTCGTCGTCTTGTACTTTTTGCAAAATTAAGACCATAAAGATTACGACTTTTATTAAAAATCATAGTTTCTGGCGAGTTAAGATATTTAGGCTCACCTTTTCCCATAACTCTTCCACCAAATCCTATTATCCTTCCTGAAACATCTATAATAGGGAACATAAGTCTATTAAAAAATCTATCATGATAGCCATCAGAATTTTTATTCTTTATTACAAGACCACTTTTAAGCATATCTGAAATATTATATCCTTTTTCCGAAAGATGTTTGTATAAAGAATTATGACTATCGGGAGCAAAACCTATACCGAATTTTTTTTGTATATTAGGCGAAACTCCCCTTTCATCAAGATACTTAAGGGTGCTTTCTCCTAAAGTTTCGTGAAGTTTTTCATAATAAAATCTAGCTGCTGTTTTATGCATATCAAAAAGAGTTTGGCGTTGTCTTTCTTCTTCTTTTTCCTGTTCAGACTGTTGGGGTTCGGGTAGAGAAATTCCTGCTCTATCTGCAAGAATTTCAACTGCTTCAAGAAAGTCACAGTTTTCAGTTTGCATAACAAAACTATAAACATTTCCTGCTGCACCACAACCAAAACAATAATAAAACTGCTTGTCTGCACTCACAGAAAAAGAAGGTGTATTTTCATTATGAAACGGGCAAAGTCCAAAGTATGAACCACCCTTTCTTGTAAGAGGCATAAACTCCCCTATAACTTCAACTATGTCATTTTGAGTTCTAATTTCCTCAATCAAATCTTGAGAATATCTCATAACGGCATCACCCTCTTTAATATATATTTCGACATTTAAGGCTTATTTCCTTCTATATATATCATCTTTGTATACATCAACAAAATTGAAATTATCTATTTATATTCTATGTTAAGATTATACAGAAATATTGCTCAAAAATTATTGTAAAATGTATAAAATTGTATTATAATATAAAGCTGTGCTTAATAAATATTCCAAGACTTAGGTATAGAAATATCTATAAATTTTTTAATTGCAAATCTATCAGTCATACAGGCTATATAGTCACACACAACTCTTTCAGCATCAATTCCTTCTTCTATAAATCTTTTAAACTCATCACTCATTTTGTATGGTTTTTCACAATAATATTCATAAAGTATTTTTATCATATTTTCTGTTTTTTCTTCTTCTTTTTTTGCTCTATCACTCATATATACATTTGTAAAAAGATATTTTCTAAGGTCATAAACAGCCTTTGACATATCATCACTTTGTTTTATGTCATTTATACCTATACTATTTTCAACTGTATTATGTATCATAGAATTAATTCTTTCTTCAAAACTTTTACCAACAACATCAGTAATATCTTTTGGAATATCACTTTCTTTTAAAATACCACCTCTTATAGCATCATCAATATCGTGATTAATATATGCTATTTTATCAGATAGTCTTACAACCTTTCCCTCAAGTGTAGAAGGATTAAATCTTGTTCTATGATTTAATATTCCATCACGTACTTCAACAGTAAGATTAAGCCCTTTTCCGTCATTTTCAAGTATTTCAACAACTCTAACACTTTGTACATTATGTTCAAAACCAAATGGTGATAAACTATTAAGTATTCTTTCACCAGAATGTCCAAAAGGTGTATGACCAAGGTCATGACCTAAAGCTATTGCTTCTGTCAAATCTTCGTTCAAACGTAATGCCCTTGATATTGTTCTTGCAATTTGAGAAACCTCAAGAGTATGTGTAAGTCTTGTTCTATAATGGTCACCTTCTGGTGATATAAAAACCTGAGTTTTATGTTTCATTCTTCTAAAAGCCTTACTATGTAATATTCTATCTCTATCCCTTTGAAATTCTGTTCTTATATCACATTTTTGTTCAAAAAAATCTCGTCCTTTTGTATCTGTACTTTTCATTGCAAATTCGGAAAGTATATAATTCTCTATTTTTTCACGCTCAACTCTTATATTCATAACAAGCACCACCTTTAAAAAATACAAGACTATTTTCCTACATAATATAAATACTGCATTTTTTTATAAAATCCTCTTTTTTAACAAAAAAATAAGGCATAACTGCCTTATTTTATATATTTTCTTTCAAAACTCTTAATTGTATAGGAATATTAATATTATCACCTAAAATATAAACGCTATAACAATTACTTCCATCAAATTTTAATTGAGGTTCTTCAACAACAACTCTCATAGTTCCTGCCCTAGTTAATTTTATATTATGAGAACCTTCTTGCAATGCTAAATATCCACTTATATCATTATGATAAAAATCCTTTATTACAATAATATCATCAACATAAATATCTAAATAAGTTTTATTTTCAGAAATACTTATAAATCTTACACTAGCTATATTACTATTTGTTTTATTACAACTACTTTCAGTAATAACCATTGAATACATATTTTTATTACCTTCAAAAGCACCTATATATTTTGAAAAATTCTTTATTTTTATGACCTTTTCATATAACTTATTTTTTGTTCCTGCTTTATAAACTCTTACTCTATGATTACCTACTAAAAATATATAATAACTTGTATATTCACCAAAACCAACATTATTAGCAACTTTATCATTATCCACATAAATATCTATATTTCCAACATATCCATTAATAAATCTCATATATCCATATCTTAATATCGGTATTACTGGAAGTATAGTAACACCTGTTGAAATTTCTGGCGTTACTTCTCCCTCTGGTCCAAATCCCGGCGTTGCCGGTTGAAAATCATCTGTTGATACTTCTGGCGTTACTTCCCCCTCTGGTCCAAATCCTGGTGTTGCTGGTTGAAAATTGCTATCAACTATATTTTTTATATCAGAAAATTCGCTAGGTTGAAATCTTGTTTCATTATATGGTCCTGTTCTTCTATTACCAATAGTAAAATCCAAAATATTGTCATTATTCATATACACACCCCCTTTTATATAATATGAAATAGTATTTAACATATTACAAAAGTAACACTTAAAAATATATAAACATAATATATTATGAAACTTAAATTATAGGTGCAAATAATGGATACAATACCACTTTCAAATATTAAAGAAGGTTCAACTGCATATGTAGTAAAAATATACTCTGAAGGCATTATAAGAAGACGACTTCAAGATATAGGAATAGTAAATGGAACTGCCATAAAATGTATAAGAAAAAGCCCTTTAGGTGACCCTTGTGCATATCTTATATATGGAACACTTATAGCAATAAGAAATAGTGATGCAAAAAATATAATTGTATCTGTAAAGGGGTGATTTTATGACTAATCCTTTTAAAAAAATCAATAATTCATATGATATTATTATAGCACTTGCAGGAAACCCAAATGTAGGAAAAAGTACAGTATTTAATAAACTTACAGGGCTAAACCAGCATACAGGAAACTGGTCAGGAAAAACTGTATCAAATGTTATAGGATATTGTAATTATAAAGATTTAAGATATGCTTTTGCAGATATTCCGGGAACATATTCATTATTATCTACTTCCAAAGAGGAAGAAGAAGCAAGAAATTTTATATATTTTAAAAAACCGGATATAACAGTAATAGTATGTGATGCTTCTTGTATACTCAGAAATCTTAATCTTGTTCTCCAAATACTTGAAATAACAGATAATGCAATACTTTGTCTTAATCTTATGGACGAAGCAACAAAAAAAGGTATAAAAATAAATATACCACTTTTGGAGGAAAGGATTAAAATTCCTGTTATACCAATGACAGCATCAAAAAATAAAGGATTTGAAACACTTCTTGAAAAAATATATAAAATATATAAATCAAATATAAAACCTAAAAAAATAAAAATAGATTATGATTATATTACAGAAAAAGCTGTTGATATTGTATTAAATGAAATAAAAAATGAAAATTTTTCAGATATAAATAAACGTTGGCTTGCTTTAAGACTATTAGAAGAAAAATATGATTTTATTGATACTTTAGAAAATAATATAAATATTTCTAAAAATGAAAAATATTTATTAATATCAGCATTAGACAAAGCAGAAAAATTCATAAAAGAATATGCACCTAAGGATTTTTTTATAGAAGATAAAATACCTGAAGGACTAATTAAAACAGCAGAAAAAATATGTAATGGTGTAGTAAGTGAAAACACACCTTCTTACAGTATAAAAGATAATAAAATAGATAATATACTTACAGGAAAATATACAGCTTTTCCAATTATGTTTTTACTTCTTATATTTATATTATGGATTACAATAAAAGGTGCAAACTATCCTTCTGCAATATTATATGATTTTTTATTTTCATTTGAAAACAAACTATATTTATGGCTTTTATCTATAAATATTTCTGAAACCATATGTAATATGCTTGTATTTGGAATATATAGAGTACTTGCCTGGGTTGTGTCGGTAATGCTTCCACCTATGGCAATATTTTTTCCATTATTTACAATACTTGAAGACTTAGGATATTTGCCAAGAATGGCTTTTAATCTTGATTGTTGTTTTAAAAAATGTAATGCTTGTGGAAAACAAGCATTATGTATGGCAATGGGATTTGGTTGTAATGCTGTTGGAGTAACAGGCTGTCGAATAATAGACTCTCCAAGAGAAAGGCTTATTGCTATTATAACAAATAGTTTTGTACCTTGTAATGGACGATTTCCAACACTTATAACAATAATAACAATATTTTTTGTAGGTAGCGGAAAATATTCAAATATTGCTTCTTCTGCAATACTTGCTATAATAATACTTTTTGGTGTAATAATGACATTAATAGTATCTGGAGTATTGGGGCACATATTTTTAAAGGGCTTACCTGCTTCATTTACACTTGAATTACCACCTTACAGAAAACCTCAAATAACAAAAGTACTAATACATTCAATATTTGATAGAACAATATTTATATTAGGCAAAGCAATTTCTGTTGCAGCACCTGCCGGACTTATAATATGGATATTATCAAATATAACATTTGAAGGAAAAGGACTAATTTATATTATGAGCGATTTTTTAGACCCTTTTGCATCTCTTTTTGGTCTTGACGGTATAATATTAACAGCATTTATACTTGGTTTTCCTGCAAATGAAATAGTTATACCTATTATGGTAATGGCTTATATGGGAAATACTACATTAACAGAAATGGACAATATACTTTGTTTAAAAAATATATTTATAGAAAATGGTTGGACAATTCAAACTGCTTTATCTGTAATGATATTCTCAATAATGCATTGGCCTTGTTCAACAACTTGTCTAACTATTAAAAAAGAAACAGGAAGTATAAAATGGGTTATCATTTCCATAATAGTACCTGTAATATGTGGTCTTACAATATGTGGATTATTAAATTTATTTTTTAATATAATATAAAAAGGAAAGCCAAAGGCTTTCCTTTTTTAGATTAAAATACTTTTACATTATGTTTTGATTTAAGTTCTTCCATAACTTCTTTGTATTTTGCTTCATATTTAGCTGTTTTAACATTTTTAATAACTTCATCTTTTACAGCTTCAAAAGCTTTTGTTTTAGCTTCTGTTTTTTCATATACTTTTATAAGGTGATAACCAAACTGTGTTTTTACAGCATCACTTACTTCATTTAATGGAAGTTCAAAAGCAGCATTTTCAAATTCTTTAACCATCATACCTCTGCCGAATTTTCCTAAATCTCCACCAGCTGTATTAGAAGGACAACTTGAATACTTTTTAGCAGCATCTTCAAAAGAAAGTCCATTTTCAGCTATTTCATTTTTAATTTTATTAGCTTCTTCTTCTGTGTTTACAAGTATATGTTTTGCAGAAACACTTTCTTTATCAGCAAATCCTTCTTTATGAGCATTATAAAATTCAATAGCTTCTTCATCAGAAACTTCTATTCCAGCAAAAATATCGTCCATAACAAATTTTGTCATAAGCTGTTCAACAATAAGGTCCATCTGAGCAATATATTCTTCTCTTTTATCAATACCCATTTCAAAGCCTTTTTCTTTAAGAAGCATAAAAGCTATTTTTTGGTCAAGAAGCTGTTTCATACCTTCTTCTGTTTCAAAATACATTTTCTGGTTTGGAGGATATTTTTCAATAATAGCATTAAGGCTTTCTTTTGTAATCTCTTTACCATCAACAGTTGCAAGTACTTTTTTTGTGTTTTCCATAGTTTTCATTTTCCTTTGCTAAGTATTTTTTTGATATATTATAACACAAGTTATATTTATTGACAGTAATTTCTTTTTAAAACCTCAAAAACTTCTATAACACGATTATCACTTATAAAATAATAAATACTTTGACCTTTTTTTTCATAATCAATTATACCTGCCAAAGAAAGTACAGAAAGATGTTGTGATACAGCTGATTGTGTTATATTAAGCTCTTTAGTAAGATTATTTACAGTCATAGGTCCATCAATAAGCATACACAATATAAGAAGTCTATTTTCATTTGACAATGTTTTCAAAAGTTTTGAAACTTCTTTTGCTTTTTCTTTTATATCCATTAAAATTCATCTCCTCTGTGTTTTATACGACATATTCCCTGAGTCATAGTACCCATAGGACAGTATACACACCATGAACGTGGTTTGAAAAGTACCATTGTTATAAGCCCTAAAACTGTTGATGTAAGCATAATACTATAAAAACCAAAAGCAAACTGATACACCCAAGGTGAAAACATATCTGTTGAAACCCAATTCCAAGGTAATTTAAAAGTCCAAAGAAGTGTAACAACCTCTTTCATATCTTTTACATTAGAAAAAACAAGATAGGTATTAAAAAGCATATTTATAAACATAATCATAAAAAATGCAAGAAAACCATATCTAAACCACTTTGAACGTAAAAATTTTGGTATATCTTTATTTCTTGAAAGTTTAAATTTTGTTCCCAAAATCTGAAAAAGCTGACCTCTACCACAATATTTATTACAATATGCTTTATTACCTTTTACAATAGAAATTATAATAGGTATTGAAAAACATAAAAGCCCAAGCCATGCAAACATAATATTAAAAAATCCAAGTATTAAATATAAAGCTGATATTATATAAAGATAATCATTCCATTGTTTTTTCATACTCTCTCTCCTATTCTCATAACACTTGCAGGACAAACTTTTGCACATTTTCCACAACCTACACATTTATTAGCGTCAACTTTAGCCTTTATACCATTATTTATTGATATTGCACTTTTAGGACAAACTTTCATACAAGTTCCACAAGCAACACATTCATCTGAAACATAACATAACTTAAATTTTCTTTCCATAAATTTTCCCCTTTATATTAGTTTATTCTAATATACTAATATAATATATATTTGTCAATAGATAAATTTTCATATTGACTTTCTTCGATATGAGTAATAAAATAACACATAGATAAATATAAATATATCGATATGAACTTATAAAAATATTATTAAAAAGGAGATTAATACAAATGTCAGCAATTATAGATTTTATACAATATCAAATACTTGCTATGAAATGGCTTAATACACTAATAGGAAATATTTTGACTTCTCTAGGACTTGATATAAACTCACGTATAGGCGGAAGCATACAATTTTGGATATATGATGTTTTAAAAATATTTATACTTCTTTCTTGTCTTATATTTTTTATATCAATAATAGAGTCATATTTCCCACCAGAAAAATGCAAAAGAATACTAGGAAAATATAAAGGAATATTTGCAAATACAGTTGCTGCATTACTTGGAACAGTAACACCTTTTTGTAGTTGTTCATCAATACCTATATTTATAGGATTTACAAATGCAGGACTTTCAACAGGAATAACTTTTTCATTCCTTATATCATCGCCACTTGTTGACTTAGGTTCTCTTGTACTTCTTTCAAGTATATTTGGATTTAAAATAGCATTTTTATATGTTGTATTAGGTGTTGTTCTTGCTGTTATAGGTGGAACTCTTATAGATAAACTTTCTCTTTCAAAATATATTGAGGAAGATGCAAAAGATGAACAGGCAGAAGAACGTGCCCAGTCTTGGAAATGGATACAAGAAAATAGAATACAATATGCTTTTAATGTAGTAAAAGGAACATTAAAAAAAGTTTATTTATATATTCTTATTGGTGTTGGTATAGGTGCCATAATTCATAACTGGATACCAGAAGAAATAATTATGAACCTTCTTGGAACAGGAAATCCACTATCAGTTATAATAGCAACAGTTGTAGGTATACCTATGTATGCTGATATTTTTGGTACAATACCTATTGCAGAAGCACTTTTCCAAAAAGGAGCAGGTCTTGGTGTAATATTAAGTTTTATGATGGGTGTTACAGCTTTATCACTTCCATCAATGATTATGCTTAGAAAAGTTGTAAAACCAAAACTCCTTGGAATTTTTATTGCAATAGTTACTGTTGGAATAATAATAACAGGATATATATTTAATATTATTCAATATTTTTTAGTTTAATATTTAGGGAGGTATCAAAATCATTGATACTTCCCTTTTTTATGCAAAAAATTCTTCTTAAAACACATAATATATGATATAATTCAATATTAGTTATAAATTAAAAGTTTTCGTTAGAAAGGATAGTAGTAATGGCAGAGTTAAACTCAGTTGAAACAATACAGAAAAGACGTATTTTCGGTATAATATCTCACCCTGATGCTGGTAAAACAACACTTACAGAAAAACTTCTTCTTCATGGTGGTGCTATAAGAAATGCAGGTACAGTAAAAGCAAGAGGTTCATCAAATTATGCTAAATCAGACTGGATGGAAATAGAAAAAAAACGTGGTATTTCTGTTACATCATCAGTAATGCAGTTTGAATACAAAGAAAAAATAGTTTCAATTATGGATACACCGGGACATAATGACTTTGGTGAAGACACATACAGAATTCTTACATCAGTTGATAGTGCAGTAATGGTTATTGACGCTGCAAAAGGTGTTGAAGCACAAACAAAAAAACTTTTTAAAGTTTGTAGTATGCGTGGTATTCCTATTTTTACATTTATAAACAAACTTGACCGTCAATCAAAAGACCCATTAGAGCTTATGGAAGACCTTGAAGAAGCATTAGGACTTCCTTCTGTTGCGGTAACTTGGCCTATTGGTAATGGTCTTACATTTGAAGGAATATATGACAGACTTAGAAATACAGTATCTCTTTACAGAAAAGATACTGAAATTGAACTTGGTGCAAATGGTGTATTTGGTGATAAACTTGATGGAATAATAAGTCAGGCAAATCTTGATACGTTAAGAGAAGAAGTTGAACTTCTTGATGGTGCCGGAAATGAATTTAATATGGAACTTATATCAAAAGGAAAACTTTCACCTGTATTTTTTGGTACAGCACTTGTTGACTTTGGTGTAACAGAATTTTTAAATCATTTCCTTGATATGTCACCTTGTCCAGGACCAAGAAAAACAACAACAGGAGAAGTACTTCCAACAGATGACTTCTTTAGCGGATTTATATTCAAAATTCAAGCAAATATGAACCCTGCTCATCGTGACAGACTTGCTTTCCTTCGTATATGTTCTGGAACATTTGAAAGAGGTATGAATGTTACACTTTCAAGAACAGGTAAGCCATTAAAACTTTCACAGTCAACACATCTTATGGCAAATGATAGAGAAACAGTTGATTTTGCATCAGCAGGTGATGTTATAGGTATATATGATACAGGAAACTATCAGATAGGAGATACTCTTACAACAAGTAAAGAAAAACTTTTCTTTGAGCCTCTCCCAACCTTCCCACCAGAACTTTTTATGCGTGTTCGTCCTGTAAATACAATGAAAGCTAAGCATTTCCAAAAAGGTGTAACACAGCTTGCACAGGAAGGTGCTATACAGGTATACAGAAATGACTTTAATGATGTAATACTTGGTGCAGTAGGTCAGCTTCAGTTTGAAGTTTTTGAATACAGACTTACAAATGAATATAATTCAGAAATTCGTATGGAACCACTTAATTATAGTGTAGCAAGATGGGTTGATACTGAAAATCCAGAAGAACTTAAAAAATATGAAAGTGCAAGATGTTCTCTTGTATATGATGCATATGATAGACCAGTTTTACTTTTTGCAAATCAATACACACTTGATACATTTATGGAAAAAAATCCAGAAGTTAAACTTATTGACGCTCTTGATGTTAAAGCAGTTTATGAAGCATAACGAAAAAGACACTCTTTTGAGTGTCTTTTATTTTTTATATACTTTAAGTATTTTTTCATAATTTTCCCAAGTTTCTTCATGATTTGCAGAAGCATATAAAGATACATATTCTGAATTTTTAGCATCAACAAATGTTATTTCATTAAAAACTTTTCTATCCCAAACAAGAAAACCTCTTTTATTATCAAAAATAATTTCGTCCCATTCTAAAATCTCGCCATATTTCTTTTCTTTTACAGCCTCAAGAACATCAAAAAGTTCATCACAAAAAAAATCTTCTTCCATAGTATTTATCACCTCTTTTTAAGTATTACATATATTAAAAAATTTTTCAATTAAAAGAATTGTGGATTTTTGTTATAAGTTTAAAGTATATTTTTGACTCTTTAGGAAAAAATCTTTTTATAGGTGTACAGCCTTATAAAAATTCCGAAGGGACGATTGACATGATTAACAAAGTAGAAATTTGCGGTGTTAATACTTCAAAACTTCCCGTATTAAATAACGAGAAGAAAAAAGAACTTTTTGACAAAATACTTGAAGGCGATGAAAAAGCCCGTGAGGAATATATATACGGCAATCTCAGGCTTGTTTTAAGCGTTATACAGAAGTTTTCAAACAGAGGAGAATATATGGACGACCTTTTTCAAGTTGGCTGTATAGGTCTTATAAAAGCTATTGATAACTTTGATGTAACACAAGGTGTTAAATTTTCAACATATGCTGTACCAATGATAATAGGTGAAGTAAGAAGATACCTTCGTGATAATAATGCTATAAGAGTAAGTCGTTCAATGCGTGACACAGCATACAAAGCCCTTCAGGTAAAAGAAATGATTACTAAAGAAAAATCAAGAGAAGCAACTATTGATGAAATTGCAAAAATAATGGAACTTCCAAAAGAACAAATAGTTATTGCCCTTGATTCAATACAAGACCCTGTATCACTTTATGAACCTGTTTTTCATGATGCTGGTGGTGATGCACTTTATGTAATGGACCAAGTAAGCGATGAAAAAAATCGTGATAGTAAATGGATAGAAAATATATCAATAAATGAGGCTATGAAAAAATTAAGTGAAAGAGAAAAGAAAATATTAAGCCTTAGATTTTTTGAAGGAAAAACACAAACAGAGGTTTCTGAAGAAATAGGAATATCTCAAGCACAAGTTTCTAGACTTGAAAAAAGTGCATTAAAAAGTATGAAAAAATGGGTATAAAAAAGTACAGGATAAAACCTGTACTTTTTTATTGTTTACTATTTCCAAATTTAATAAAGTTACCTATTATACCAAAAATAATAGTAGGTAAAACCCAACTAAATCCTATATTTGCAAAAGGCATTTTCATCATAAAATGACAAGCTATATTATTTACCATAAGTATTTCCATAATACTTGAAATAATTGCACCTATTGTTGCAAATTTAAAAACATTATCATTTTTTATTTTTTCTCCGAAAATTGTAAGAACAATAAGAGTTATTGCTGCTGGATAAACTATATTTAATATTGGAGATGCAATAGCTATAATATAATCAAGTCCCATATTTGCAGTTATTGCACTAAATACACATACAAATATTACTATTGCTTTATATGAAAGTTTTCCTTTTGTAATATCATTAAAATATGCACCTGTTGAACTTACGAGAGCCGCTGCTGTTGTTATACATGCAAGTGCTACCACTATGGCAAATATAATTGTTCCTACATTACCAAGTAAAAGTTTTACAATATTTATTACAAGTTCAGAACGTTGTATTCTTCCTGTAAACATCTCTGATGATGTTGCTCCAAGATAAGTAAGACCACCATATATTACAAAAAGTCCTATACCTGCAACAACACTACTTGCTCCTGTTATAAACATTTGTGTTTTCTCTTGTTTATATCCTCTTTCTTTTACATTTTTAAGTATTATTACACCAAATATAAGAGAAGCCAAAACGTCCATTGTTTGATAACCTGATGATATACCTTCAGAAACAATATATGTTATTTGTGGTTCTGGATTAATATTTCCAATAGGGTCAATAATACCTTTTACAATAAGTATTATAAGACCTATAATAAGTGCTGGTGTAAGAAATTTACCTACAATATCAACAACAGAAGATTCATTTATACATAAAATAAGTATGAGAATAAAGAAAACCACTGATGTCAAAACAACATTTACATTACCAAAAATAGGCATAATAGTCATCTCATGAACAGTTGCCGCTGTTCTTGGTATAGCAAGAAGAGGTCCTATACATAAAACTATGGCTGACGAAAGAATTAAAGAAGGATATTTCCCTATTCTTCCTGTAACTCCCTCAATATCACTTTTGCATCTAAGCATTGCAAATATAGCAAGAAGTGCAAGTCCTATATCAGCAATATAATAGCTTATAAATGCACTTATCCATTCTCCACCTGCTTGAAGTCCAAGAAATGGTGGAAATATAACATTTCCTGCACCAAAATACATTGAGAATAAAGCAAATCCTATAATTAAGATGTCTTTAATTTCTTTTCTCATAAAAAAATCCTTTCTTTTAAAATTATTTTTTTGTATACAATTTGCAATTATATCATAAATAAGGTATATAATAAAACAAAAACTTTCTTAAAATTTATAATTATAACATTTTACTAAAACGTTATATATATTCAATTAATACAATTATAGTATAACGTTTTATTGTAAAAATCATATTTTATTTATAATTTATAAAAGTTATAATGTGTATTCTTGACAATATATATTCTTAGCTTTATAATCAATTATGCTAAATTCACAATAAAACATGGAGGTATATATAATGTCAGATAACATAGCCTCTTGCATAGGAAATCAAATTCGACTTTATAGAAAATTAACAAAAATGAGCCTTGATGAGCTTGCAGGAAAAATAAATAAAAGTAAAGGGACTGTTTCAAAATATGAAAACGGAACTGTTTCAATAGATATAGAAACTTTATATAAAATATCGGAAGCATTAAGTATTGATATAATAAATTTAATAGACTACAAAAGACCACCAAAAAAATATAATACTGTATCTTCAAATAGTTTTGAAGAATGTGAAAAACTGTATTTATATCATAACTTTGAAAAAAACTATTTTTGTTCAGTAATGAATTTAAGAAAAGAAGAAACGACAGGAAAAATATATACAACTTTATATTACAAAGTTTCGGATATAGAAAACACAAGCAAATGTAGTTGTATATATCATGGATATATGAGAAGCTATGACCATATTATAAATTTTGTTTTACAAAATTATTATAGTCAATCAGAAGAAGTTCTTTTAAACTTCTTTATTCCTGCAAGTAATGTATCTTCTATTATAGGAATGATGATAGGAATACAAGAACAAACTCTTAGACCTGCAAGTTTTAAAGTTATACTTTCAAAAAATACTATTCCAATAGAGCAACGTAAAGAAATGCTTGTAATACCAAAAGATGTTATTAAACGTCTTGAAGAAGATGGGGCTCTTATAGTTTAATAATATAAAATTTATAAAAGTATAAATTATCATATAAAAAGAGAGCATTGAATTAATATCAATTCAATGCTCTTTTTTATTTTTATCATTTTATATATTTAATCACATTTCATTTGATTTTTGTTTTAAACGGAACTCAGAAATTAAAGAACGCATCATTCCTGATTGTCCGCTTAATTCTTCACTTGCTGACGCACTTTCCTCAGCAGTAGCTGAATTAGTTTGTACAACCGAAGCAATTTCACCTACTGTACCTGTAATCATCTGCATAGACTCTGACTCTTCTTGTACTGCATGTGCAATTTTTGTTACCATTTCCACCATTTCTTCTGCATATTGTGTAACTTTATCAAATGATTCACCTGTACTAACTACTAATGTTTCACCTTTTGCTACTTGCTGAATTGTATTTTCAATTAAAGTAGTTGTTTCTCTTGCTGCATCAGCAGATTTCTGTGCTAAGTTACGCACTTCATCGGCAACTACTGCAAATCCTTTACCTGCATTACCTGCACGTGCTGCTTCTACTGCTGCATTTAATGCAAGAATATTAGTTTGGAATGCAATATCATCAATAACTTTAATAATTTTTTGAATACTTTCTGCTGCTTTTGAAATCTGTTGAATTGCTGCACGCATCTGTCCCATTTCTTGTTGACTAGTATTAATCATTATACTAGATTGTTCACCTAAATTATTTGCAGACTGTGCATATTCCGCAGATGCTTGAATTTGTTCAGAAATTTCTGTAACAGCTTTGTTTAAATCAAGTAAACTTGTTTCCTGTTCTGTTGCACCCTGTGCTAAAGATTGTGCACTATTAGCGACCCTCTGAGCTCCAATGTCTACTTGAGCTGCACTTGTTTGTAAATCTTGTAATGCAACATTCATTTTATCTTGGAACTTTGTAATTTGTTTTTCAATATTTACAAAGTCTCCTAAAAATGTTATAGGACATTGCCATGTAAAATTACCTTCTGAAAATTCTGTCATACAATGGTCAATAGTATCAATGTATTTTTGTAATTCATTAAGAGAAAAATTAATATCATTTGCTAATTCACCAAACTCATTTTTCCCTTTATAATCTACACGTTTATGTAAATCTCCTTCAGATAATGCAGAAATTGCAACCTGAATTTTCTTTGTATTATTTGAAATATTTTTTGTTGCTTTTGTAGCAAATATTAAACTAATAATTGCTGAAATTAAAAATATAATACCTAATGCAATAATATAAATCCATAACTCTTGTTCTGTATGGGCTGCTACATCATTTTTTTCTTTAGCAATTGTTGTATCAATAGTACGAGAAAGAACAAGTAAATCATTTAATGCTGGTACACATTCATCTAATATAGTACGTCTAGCACCTTCTTGATTTCCAGCGTTTAATTCTTTTATTGCTTTATCTGCAATAGTAAACCATTCACTAAACAATTTTTCATATTCAGAAGCTAAGCCATCTGTTGTACCATGTGTTTTCTTAAACACTTCCATTTGTTCATTAATATTATCAATACTTTCATTTATTGCTTGTTCATATTCTGCATACTTTGTTTTATCATCTTGTAATGCCATTTCACGTAACTCTCTTGCAGCAATATTAACTTCAATTCTACAAGTTTTTACAGCTAATTCTGAACCTAAAATATCATCAATGAAAGTTCGCATATTATTTTGTGTTTCTAGCAAACCTCTAATTCCTACCGCCGTAGTTATAATAGCAAGCACAATTACTGCAGAAAACATAGTCAGCAAATAGCTTTTTAACTTCATTTTGTCAAACAAAATCCATCACTCCCCCATAAAATATAACATATTAGTTTTCTAGTCCTATTCTAATAGACTATTTTATATGTTTTTATAAAAATAAACAATGTATTATTTTACTAAATATTTCATTTATTTATAAAATATACATATATATATTTTTATATATATAATAAAAAAAAAATTACATTAAATGAAAATTTATTAAATATGCAAAAAAAATGATATTTAAACTTAAAGTTTAAATATCACTTTTTATAATATTAAATTACAAAAATAAATTTTATTTAAAATCTACTATATTATAAACATTATCTTTATCTGTTAAAGTATATTCAAATTCAACAGTATCTCCAACATTTTTAGTCAATATGTCAATATTATCTTTAATATATACACTATACATACCAACATTATCTTTAAGTTTTATAAAATAGCATGTATTACCATCTATTACAACATCTTTTATAAATTCTATTGTTCCAGTAATAGTTTCTCCTGTTTTAACTTCTTCTGAAACTATACCATTACTTTTCATATAAGATTTATAAGTCTTTTCACAACTTTCCACAGTTTCTCCTATTGCAACAGTCTGATATTTTTCGATATTAACCATTGCATACATTTTTACAAGACCTGCACCATCTTTAAGAGCAAGGAAATAAGTAGGTTCTCCTGCAACATTAAGAAGAAGTGGGAATGTAGCTTTATAACCTAAATGTTGAACTTGACCTTCTGCCGATGACATTGCAGAAAATTCCTCTGCACCGGAAATCTGATAATATTTTGTTTCTTTTGTTCTTTGGTTCATAAGAACAAAACCTACATTTGAAAGGTCACCACTTACAGATGTAACACCTGTATAAACCCAAACATCATCATCAAGTGCCATATAATTATAACCTTCTGTTGTTCTAAGACAATCTCTTTGACCAAATACACTATTTATAAAACCATTTTTTAATTTACCATAATAATCGTACTGTTCTATAAGAAGTTCAGCATCATAAACTTTATCAACCCATTGTGGAACATCTTTTATATCATAATAAGTATGGTCACCATTTATACCATTTACAAGTACAGCACCTTTAATGTCTGTACCACCAAAAAGACCTATTGTATGGTCAATTACAGGACAAATCCAATATGGTGTTCCATTATCATCAATTTCAAAATTCATTCCTCTAAACATTGCTGTTGGGTATCTAAAACGTATATAACGCATAAGGTCACGACTAAAATGTTCTGAAGGTGAATATTTTATACCTTCATCAAGTTTTATAAGTTCAACATCTTGAGTTGTCATATCTATTTTTATATAAGCAGGAATACCTGTTTTTCTATTTGTAAGCCATTTTATTTCATCAGCATATTCAAGAGGAGTAACTCTTACAGGTTTTTGGTTATAATTTATTTGTGAATAATAATCACTTACTTCATACTGTGAAACCATATCAACCATACTGCCCATTTTTCTTTCTGCTAATATAGCAGCTGAATCCTTATCTAATATAGGAATTTGTGAATAATTTATTTCATCAATATCTTCATTGAAATTACCACTTTGAACATTTAAAAGTTCACTATATGAAGATGCACGTATAACAGGTGATGAAAGTATTGTTCCACCAATATAAAATATAACAATAGCACCTATAATATAAAAAACATATTTAATTTTATTAGGTTTTTGAGTTTCTTCATCATATACATCTACATTTCTTCTTCTATTTGCAATACTCTTAATTATATTCCACATATTAAGAATAACTGCAACAATTATACAAACAACCGCAAAACTCCAAAATTCGTTAGATTTTATATTTAATGGTGGTAGATAAATATAAAACATAACAAACCATATTATAAAAGTAAGTATGGCAGTTAAAAATTTATTTTTACTCATAATATCCTCCTATCACTTTAAGTGTCATAAAATATACGCTTTATAAATATAGTATACGGTATAAAAAACATTTTGACTGATTTATACGTAAATAAATATATAGCCACTATTTAATATACTCTTTACATATAATGACTATTTTATTATACTATAATGTGATACAAATATGATATTATTATTTATTATTCTTGATTAAAAATATTATAAAAACAAAGGAAGTGATACTATGAAAATCGAAAAAATCAGCGAAAACCAAATAAAATTTACTCTTACTAAATCAGACCTTACAGAAAGAGATATTAAAATAGAAGACCTTACAAAAACAAATGAAAAAACAACAGCTCTTTTTAAAGAAATAATGGAACAAGCTATGGAACAATGTGGTTTCCACTCAGATAATACACCTCTTATGGTTGAAGCTGTACCTGCTGCAATGGACGGTATAATGATTATAGTTACAAAACTTCAAGACGGCAAGGATAATAAAAGCGAAAATAAATTCAATATTATGAAACAAACAAAAGAGCTTAATCGTTTTAAAAGAAATTCTATAACAACATTTGATAGAGATATTAAAACAGATGATAATAATATAATTATATATTCATTTAAAAATATTGATGATGTCACAAATGCTTGTGAAAGAATAAATCATTCATTTAATGGCATAAGTTCTCTTTATAAATATGATGATAAATATTTTGTTATATTACAAAATGATATATCAAAATCATATTCAGATTTAGGAAATATAGAAACTATTATAAGCGAATATGGTGAAAAACATATTTCAACAGCTATTTCAAAATACTTTCTTATTGAACATGGTGAAAAACTTATTGAGAATAAAGCTGTACAATTATTATCAACAGTATTCTAATATTTACATAAAAAAAGCGTCTTTTTTAAAGACGCTTTTTTTATTTTATTCTTTTATTATTGATACAGAATGTCCATTACCTTCTATTTTTACATTATAACCAACCATATTACTTAACGCTTCTGCTGGTATCCACATTTTTCCTTCATCGTCAATATAAGGTGCTACTCCAAGTTTTAAAGGAGATGTCATACCAACCATATTTTCTTTAGAAGCAGATGATACATATAAATCTTCACCTTCAATAAAATTCATATTTCTTGTACCATCATCAATATTTGCAGTACTTTCTTCACTATTCCAAGTTATTTTCATATTATAAGCCTCTGCTACTGCTCTTAAAGGTACAAAAGCCATACCATCTTTTATTATTCCTTTTTGTTTTAATATATTATTGTTTGCATATATACTTATTTCCCCATCAGCATATGGTACAATAATTATTTTATTTAAAACTCCCTCATTTTCAACAGGTTTTCCATTCATATCAGTGCCTTGTTGATACCATGTAAAAAAACGTGTACCTAATTTTAAATCTTCAATACTTCCTTTTTCATTAGTACCAAAAAATGTTATTTCAACATCTTCTTTACATTTTAAAACTAAATCACTTTCATCTGTTGTTATTGATATTTCTCCATTATTTTCTGTAATTGTATCAACAACATGATATTTTATACAACTTGTATCCATAGGTGTATTTATAGCAACTGCATATACATATGTCTGTCCTGGATAACTATCCTCCATTGCTGGACTGTGATAGAAATATACTCCATCTCCTTCTTTTATGCTATCAACAGAAACTTTTTCACCAGTTCCACTATTTATAAAAATTGTTTTTTCATCTAAATTATAAATTGTTTCTATATCTTTTACATCTTTTGCAAGTATAGAATTTTCATTAACACTTACAACTTTTCCATAAGTAAGAGTTGGGTCTTTTACCTCTGTTATAGTTTCAGATGAAGTTGTATTTTCTGTTGTATTTGCTGCAAATACTGAAACTCCATTAAAAGCCATTGTTAAAGACATCATAATAGCAAATAATACTTTAGCTTTCATATAAATTACCCCCTTAAATATAACTTTTATTTATTCTATATTTAAGACGTATATTATTTACATATTGTTCCTATTATATTTCAATTTCAAAAAATTTATTTGAAATATCAAATACATTTTCAACACCCATAATACCTGAAGAAACAGCAACTCCTGCTATACCTGTATTTTTTAATTCAATTACATTATCAATATTTATTCCACCTATTGCACATACAGGTATATTAACACTATTAACTATATTTTTAAGCATATCTTTTGTCATAGGCTTTGCATCATCTTTTGTAGGTGTAGAAAACATAGCCCCAGAACCTATATAATCTGCACCTTGTTTTTCTGCTTCTTTTGCTAATTCAACAGTATTTGCAGTTGCTCCAACAATAAGTTTTCCGCCTGAAATTCTTTTTACTTCACTTACTGGAATATCTTTCTGTCCAACATGAACACCATCAGCATTTACTGCCATAGCAATATCAACTCTATCATTTATTATAAGAGGTACATTATATTTTTTTGTAATTTCACGAAGTTTTAAGGCTTTTTCATAAAATTCTCTTGATGTAATATTCTTTTCTCTTAATTGAACGAGTGTAACTCCACCTTTTAAAGACTCCTCAACAACATCAAAAAAATCTCTACCTTTAAGCTGTCCATTATCTGTAACTAAATATACTTTAAGCATTTTACTGTCAAAAACCAAATTCTATGCCCTCCTTAAAATCATATCTATACATATTATATATAGCATCAAAAAGTCTTACTTTAAACATTCCTGCACCTTCATTTTCAAGAAGTCTTTTTTCGGCAATTTCTCCTGCTAAATCCATTGTAAGTATTCCAAAAACACAAGCAAGAAACATATCTTCTTCAATAGCAGCAAAGCTACCTGTAAGAGTTGAAGTAATACAGCCAGAACCGCTTATTGTTTTTAAAAATTTACTTCCTCGTGATATTGTTATTTCTCTTTCACCGTCTGTAATATAATCTTCTATTCCTGTTACTGCAATAACAGCACCTATATTTTTTGCAAGTGTTTTTGCTATATCTTTATCATTTCTATCAAAGTTTTCAACAGAATCAACACCTTTATTCATTTTAGGCATATATCCTGAAAGCATTTTTATTTCTGCTGAATTTCCTTTTATAATTGACGGTTTAATATTTTCAATAATATTTTTTATACTTTCACGTCTAAATTGTGATGCACCAGCACCAACAGGGTCAAGTACAATAGGAATACCATTTTTATTTGCTTCTTTTCCTGCAAGTATAATAGATTTTATTCTTTCAATGTCTGGTGTTCCTGTATTTAAAACCAAACTATTAGATACAGCAGAAATCTCTGAAACTTCTCCACTATAAAAAGCCATAACAGGTGATGCACCAAAAGCAACACATATATTTGCACAATCTTGCATTGTAACAAAATTTGTTATGTGATGAACCATAGGATTTTTTTGTTTTATAATTAATAAATCCTCTTTAAATATATTATAAATAATATTATTCATATTTAAGACCTGCTTTTTCAAAAAGTGCATAAAAATGATTTGTAGGTCCTACACCTTTTCCAATATCAAGAGAATGTTCTATTGCAACAGTTATATATTTTTTAGCACTGCTTACAGCTTCTTCAACAGTCATACCATTTGCAAGATTTGCAGCTATTGCAGATGATATTGTACAACCTGTTCCATGAGTATTTTTTGTATGTATTCTTTCTGACTTAAACATTGTTATTTTTTCACCATCAAAAAGTATATCTGTTGCATCATTTTCAAGATGCCCACCTTTTACAAAAACATTTTTTGCTCCCATTTCGTGTATTTTTCTTGCTGCTTTTTCCATAGCTTCAATATTATCAATTTTCATTCCTGTAATTACTTCTGCCTCTGGAAGATTTGGTGTTAAAACATATGCAAGAGGTATAAGTCTTTTTATAAGAGCATCTTTTGCTTCTGGTTGTAAAAGGTCAAAGCCATGTTTAGAAACCATTACAGGGTCAATTACAACTTTTTCTGGCTTATATTTTTCAAGTCTATCTGCTATTGTATTAATAGTATCAATTTGTGAAACCATTCCTATTTTAACAGCAGCAACATCAATATCATCAAATATTGCATCTATCTGTGCTCCTATTATTTCTGGTGTTATATCCTGACAACCAAAAACACCTTGTGTATTTTGAACTGTAACTGCTGTTATAACACTCATACCATATGTTCCATGAGCTGAAAATGTTTTTAAATCTGCTTGTATACCTGCACCCCCACAAGTATCACTTCCAGCAATAGTAAGTACATGTTTCATAAGTTTTTACCTCCAAAATATTAATTCTCCATTTTTTTACCAAGTTTAAGTATTTCTTTTGATTTTACTACTATATATCCTATAATACTTCCACCTATTGAACTTATTGCAAAAGGAATTACATATGTAATTGCTCCAGCTTCACTTCCCATTACAATAACAGCTATTGGTGCTGATATAAGACCACCTATAATACTTGTACCAATAACTTCTCCTAATGCTGTTGCAAAATTATTTTTTGTATATTTATATACAAGACCTGCAAGTAATGCTCCTATCATACTTCCCGGAAAAGCTAAAATAGAACCTGTTCCCATAAAATTTCTTAAAAGTGAAATACAAAAAGCATTTACAACACCATAAAAAGGTCCTAAAATTACAGCAGAAATTACATTAAGTGCATGTTGAATAGGAAAACATTTTGAAGCACCTATTGGTATGTAAATAAGCTGACCTGCAAGTACACCTATTGCTATAAACATAGCTGAAATAGTAAGTTTTTTTGTTTTCATAATACCTCTTCCTTTCTATGTAATAAAATAATAAATAAAAAAAGTCAAAATAAAATTATACATAAGTATATTTTTATTTTGACCTTCTTCGTAAAATTATTGCTTCCCTACGTCGGCATAATCCGAATCAGGTTCAGGAGTAAAATTTTTAAGGAAATTTTTCTCAGTCGTCCATATACGACACCCCCAGCATAATATTAATTTGTGTTTTTAGGATAACACTTATTTAATATATTGTAAAGATTTGCATATAAAAAAGCACAGCAAAGCTGTGCTTAAAAATTTTTTATTCTTCTTCCTCTTCTTCATCATATAAAGCATAGAAAGCTTCTGAAACTTTTTCAAATTCTTCATCACTTTCAATAAGACCAAGTTCGATTTCTTCGCCTTCTTCTTTATATTCATAAATAAGAACTGTTTCATCTGTTATTGGTAAAAGAGCAATATACTCTTTTCCTTCAACTTCAAATACACCAAGAATTCCACATTCTACTTCTGTATCATCTTCAAGTGTTAAAAACATTGTTTCCATTTCTTCTTCATGGTCATGGTCACAACCACAGCCGCAGCCACATTCTAAATCCTTTTCGCTCATGTTAACCTCTCCTTTTATTAGATTTTGACGCATAAGCAATAATATGCACTTTCATTCTATAACATAATATACATTATAACAATTATTTTTTTTAATTTTTTTGTTTTTTTAAGGCTTTTTCTGCTTTTTTCTGAAAAAATCCTTTTTCATCATTTTTATTTTCAGTTTTATTATTTACTTTAACTGTTTTTTTACTATTAAAAAATTTATTTCCTTTATTGGATTTTTTAACCTCTTTTACATCTACAAGTTTTCCATATGACATTTCTTTATGGCTAAACTTTATACCAAGAGTTCTTTCATATTTTCTTATCCATTTTTTCTCGAACTCAGTAACTATTGAAATACATTTTCCTTTTTCACCGGCACGCCCTGTTCTTCCTGCCCTATGAAGATAATAAACAGGTTCTTCTGGAATATCAATATTTATTACATGAGTAACACCAGCTATATCAAGACCTCTTGCACTTAAATCTGAAGATACAAGTATATTTGCTCTGCCTTCTCTCATATCTTCTATTGCATCACGTCTTTCATATTTATTTGCTTTACCATATATTCCAACTGTTTTTATACCATGATAATTAAGTTTTTCAACAATAACTTCTATATTTTCATTATTATTTATAAAAACAATACCTTTTTTTATATTCTCTCCATGAACAAGCTTTCTTATAACAATTATTTTTTCTCTTTGTTCAGCAGTTATATAAATATGTTCAATATTTTCCGGAAGTTTTTCCTCTTTTGATGCATTTAAAAATACAGGCTTTTTCATAAGTGATATAGCTTTTTTAGAAGCCTTATCTGTTATTGATGCAGAAAGCATTACAATCTGTCTATCTTTCAATGTTGTTTTAACAACAGCCTCAACACTGGAAATATTTAAGTCATCAATCATTCTATCTGCTTCATCAATAACTATTGTTTTAACAGTATGTGCTTGTATTTTTCTTTTTTTAATAAGGTCATGAATTCTTCCAGCAGAACCTATTACAATTTGTGGTTTTTCTTTAAGTTTATCTATTTGACGCTGTATATTTGCACCACCTATTATAAGTGCTGTTTTTACATCTACTTCTGAATTTTTAGCAAGAAGTTCTGCTTGTTTATAAACTTGTACTGCAAGTTCATGAGTAGGTGTAAGAACTATTGCTTGTGTTGAACGTAAACTTGTATCAACTTTCATAAAAAGAGGTAAAAGGTATGCAAGTGTTTTTCCTGAACCTGTATAAGACATACCCACAATGTCTTTACCTTCCATAAATGGATTTACAATAATACTTTGTATTTCAGTAGGTGTTGTTATACCTTGCTTTTCAAGTCCTTTTATAAGTTCAATATTTATTCCTGATTTTTCAAAACTATTTTCCATGAAAAAAATCCTTTCATTAATAATAACACGAAACATTAACTATCGGATAAATATTATATATTATTAAAACATAAATTGTCTATAAAAAACTTAAAATACAGCTTTTTTACATTCATATTTTACTGTATTCATACATTCATCAAAACCTATACCTTTTTCATTACATATTTTTTTAATATCTTCAAATTCAGGATATTTATAAACATTACCATTTCTTTTACATATTTTTATTCTACATTTTCCTAAAGATGATTGAAATTCTTTTATTTCTCTTTCCATTACATCTCTATTTACAATATATTTTTTTATACCTATTGTTGTAAGGTTTTCAAATATTATATCTGACATAACAGAAACAACATTTTCTTTACAAAGCACAGAAAGCATTACTGCTGGTCTATTTTTTTTCATATAAATATTTGTGAAAAATACATCATTTGCACCATTTTCAAAAAGTTTATCCATTGTATAAGAAAGAGCCTCAGGTGTAGAGTCATCAATATTTGTTTCTATCATAACCATATTGTCTTCTGTTGTTTTTTGTTCTCTTAAAATCATAACTCTTAAAATATTTGCATTTTTAAAGTCTTTTTTTCCTGTTCCTATACCAGTTTTTATTATTTTAAAACTTTCTGGAAGTGATTTTTCATTTGAAAGAGAAGCTGCAATAGCAGCACCCGTTGGAGTTATCATTTCTCCATTATTATCTGTAATTTTCATAGTAAGGTCTGAATTAGAAAAAATATTCATTACAGCAGGCACAGGCACAGGAAGTATTCCATGTTGACATTTAACATAGCCTGTACCTTCGCATATTTTTGAAAATACAAATCTTTTTATACCTAAATTATCAATACATACAGCTGTTGCTACAATATCAACTATTGAATCAATAGCACCAACTTCATGAAAATGGACTTCATTTAAAGGTTTATTATGAGCCTTTGACTCTGCCTCTGCTACTTTCATAAATATATCTTTTGCAATATTTTTTGCATTTTCAGTAATATTTCCTCTTTCTATTATTTCAAAAACATCATTTATATTTCTGTGTTCATGATGGTGATGATGATGTTCACGGTTATGGTGATAATGTTCATACTCATGACTATGGTCGTGGTGATGATGTTCATGCTCATGACTACGGTCATAGTGGTGGTGATGTTCATGCTCATGACTATGGTCATAGTGGTGGTGATGTTCATGCTCATGACTATGGTCATGGTGATGATGATGTACTTCGTGTTCATGTTGTTCACTATCAAGTATTACATCAAAAGCAACTCCATTAATACCACATTTTTGTCTTTTTGATATATTTATTTTATATCCATCAACACCAAGACTTCCAAGACTTTTAATAAGAACATCTTTATCAGCACCAATATCTAAAAGTGCTGATACTGTCATATCTCCACTAATTCCTGAAAAACATTCAAAATAAAGTATATTCTCATTCATTTTTATCAACCGCCAATCTATTTATTTGTGTACTCATATACCCTGCACCAAAACCATTATCTATATTTACAACAGCTATACCTTCAGCACAAGAATTAATCATTGTAAGAAGTGCAGAAAGCCCATTAAAATTTGCACCATATCCAACAGAAGTAGGAACTGCAATAACAGGTTTATCAACAAGACCTGCAATAACTCCTGCCAAAGCTCCCTCCATTCCAGCAACTGCAACAATACAATTTGCTTTTCTTATATCATCTATTTTTGAAAGAAGTCTATGTATACCAGCAATACCAACATCATAAACTCTCATAACATTACTACCAAAAAATTCTGCTGTTTGTGCGGCTTCTTCTGCAACAGGTATATCAGATGTTCCACCTGTACATATTGCAATAAGACCTTTTCTCTCAATATTTTCTTCTTGAATTTTTATTATTTTTGAAAGTTCATCATACTTTGCATTTGGTACTATATCTTTAACAGCCAAAAACTGCTCTCTTGATGCTCTTGTACCTAAAACATCTATACCTTCATCATAAAAACTTTTAAATATTTTAACAAGGTGGTCTGTTGTTTTACCACTACAATAAACAACTTCTCCAAAACCACTTCTTAGTTTTCTATGATGGTCAAGTTTTGCAAAACCTAAATCTTCATAAGGAAGTTTTTTAAGTATATTTTCAGCTTCATTTATATCTATTTCACCGCTTTTAACTTTTTCAAGAAATATAAGTGTATCCAAAAAATCACCCTTTACTAAGTCCTATATCCATACTGCCACTTCTGAAACCTTCTATATCAAGTGTAACATAATCAAAGCCTTTTTTCTTTATTTCAGAACATATAATATCACCATTTTCAATAAATTTAACAAAATCCTCTTTATCTATTTCAATTCTTGCGATATTATTATGTACTCTTATTCTTACATTTCTAAAACCTAGAGATTTTATTATATTTTCACATTCTTCAATTTTTTCAAAAAGTTCAAAGTTCATTTTTGTGTTATACGGTATTCTTGTAGCAAGACAAGGTGCAGAAGGTCTATCAGAAACAGAAATTCCTCTTTGTTTTGCGATTTCTCTTATTTCTTTTTTTGTAAATTCAAATTCCATAAGAGGACTTTTTATTGAAAGCTCTTTTATAGCTTTAATTCCCGGACGATAAAAACTTAAATCATCATAGTTTGTCCCCTCAATACATACAGCCATATTATTTTCATTAGCACATTCAATAAGTTTTTTTAAAATATGCTTTTTACATATATAACATCTATTTACAGGATTATTTATAAGTTTCTCATTTTCAAGTTCATTAATTTCAATAATTATATGTTTTATATTTCTTTCTTGGCAAAGTTTTTTTGCAATTTCAATATCACCTTTTGGGTGTAATTTTGTAGAAAATGTTACTGCTATAAGTTTTTCTTTTTCAACTACTTCATTAGCAATATCAATAAGTAACGTACTATCAACACCACCTGAAAATGCAATACATATACCATTTTTTGAAAATTCACTTATATATTGTTTAAGTTTTGATAATTTAGTATCATTCAAGTGCCATATCCTCCAAATTTATTATTCTTGTGCATATTTTTTCAGCAAGATACATATTATGAGTTACTATAATCATACCCATATTTCTTTTTTGACACTCCTCAATTAAAAAATGCCAAATCTGAGACTGTGTAATAGGGTCAACCATTGTTGTTATTTCATCAGCTATAATAAACTTTGTATTTTCACATAATGCTCTTGCTACTGAAAATCTTTGCAATTCTCCCCCAGAAAGCTCTGTTGGGTATCTTTTAAGCCATTCTTTTTTTATACCAAGACTATTAATTATATAATCATTTAAAACATTTTCCTCTAAAAGAACTTTTTCCATTTTCCACATTGGATTTATAGCTTTTTCAGGGTGTTGATATATAAGTTGCACAGGATTATAACCCTTTTTAGTAATAGGTTTACCATCAACAATAATTTCACCACTTAAAGGCTTTTCATATCCTGCAATAATTTTTGCTAATGTAGATTTTCCAAAACCACTTTTTGCAACAATACCAACACGCTCACCATAATCAACAGAAAAACTTATATTTTTAAAAAGGATATTATCTTTACTATATCCAAAAGTTATGTTTTTACATTCAATAGCCATTTATACACCTCACAAAACCACTTCCGTCTGGAAAATTATATATAGGTATATTCTCCTTACATTTTTCACATCTTATATCACATCTATCATAATATATACAGCCTTCAAAAACATCATATGGTGATGGCTGAAAACCTTCAACAGGTTTAAAACCATTTTGTGGCAAAGCATTATAAAGTGCTTTTGTGTATGGGTGACAAAGATATTTTTCACCTTTAATAAAATTTTCTGCTTTTGTTGTTTCAAGTGTTGTTCCACCATAAAAAACAGATACCTTATCAGCATACTGAACAGCAATATCAATGTCATGTGTTATTATTATAACAGCCTTTCCTTTATCTGCAAAATCTCTAAAATATTTCATTGTTTTATATGCCATTTGTTTATCAAGCCCTGGTGTAGGTTCATCAGCTATTATTACAGAAGGTTCAGTTTGTTCAACAGTTGAAATCAAAGCACGTCTTGCCATACCTCCGGAATATTGAAAAGGATATAATTTTTCTGCATTTTCACAAAGGTCATATCTTTTAAATGCATTTCTCATTTTTTCAAAACAACTTTTATTATTTTTAATCATAACTTGACTACCCACTTTCATAAGTGGGTCAAGATATGAAACCGATTGAGGTATAATACAAATCTCTTTTCCTCTTAAATTATGTATTCTTTTTTCTGTAAGTTCACTACCTTTATATTTTATACTACCTGTAACAGTTGCATTTTTAGGTAATATTCCCATTATTGCATGAGCAAGAAGGCTTTTACCACTACCACTTGAACCTACAACAGCAAGTATCTCTCCTTTATAGGCTTTAAGACAAAGATTTGATATTGTTTTTATATTTTTTTGTATTAAGCCTTTTTCATAGATTTTAAATGTTATAGAAAGATTTTCTATTTCAATTTCAGGTATATTTTTCATATTATCACTCCTGTGAAGTATAAGGATTAATAAGTAATTTTATATTTTCTCCTAAAATATCAAAAAGTACCACAACAATAATAAGAACTAATCCTGGAAAAAATGCAAGCCACCAATAACCAGTTGTAATATATTTCATACTTTCAGAAAGTATAATTCCTATTGCCGGAGTTTCCGGAGAAAGTCCAAAACCTAAAAATGTTACAGAGGCTTCATGTAATATTGCATGAGGAAAAAGTAAAATTCCTCCTATAATAGTTTGTGGTATAATAAAAGGTAATATATGATTTTTCATTATATAAAATTTACTCTTACCCATTTTTTTTGATATTTTTATATATTGTTCATTTTTTATTTGTATAACTTCACCTCTTATAATTCTTGCAAGGCTTGTCCAATGAGTAACTGCTATACCTATAAAAATACCTTTAAAACCTCTACCAAGGGCAAAAGATATAAGTATAAGAAGTATAATATGAGGTATACCCATAACAAAATCTATAAGCCAACATACAAAACCATCAACATATTTTGAAAAAGTTCCTGCAACTGTTCCCAAAACAACAGCAATTACAACACTTATAAAAGATGAAACCATTCCTATAATTATACTTGTAGACATACCCTTTATTGTTCTTAAAAACATATCTCGTCCCATATAATCAGTCCCAAAAATATGATTTAATGAAGGAGATGAATTTTTAATGGAAAAATCAGCTTTTAAAGCTGTTTCAGGTATAATTAAACCACCTATAAAAACAGAAAATATAACTATAATAGAAACACATATTAAAAATATTGTTTTTTTTCTTCTATTCACTATACTTTGCCCCCTCTCTTATTTTAGGGTCAAGTACAGCATATAGTATATTAGCAATTATATTACCTAAAAAAACAAAAATACTGCTTATAAGAGCTATTCCAAGCAAAAGAGGTATATCTCCCCTTAGTCCTGCATCAACTGCTGTCTGTCCAAGTCCTGGGTATGAAAAAACTTGTTCTGCAAGTATACTTCCACCAAATATTTCACTTATTGAGGCAAACTGTAATGTAACAGCAGGTATAAGAGCATTTCTTAAAACATGACGTTTTATAATATTAAAAAGACTTTCTCCTCTTGCTTTTGCAAAAAGTATATAATTACTTTTCATAATTTCTGTTATTTTTGCCCTTGTATGAAGTGCAATATTTGAAAATGATGAAAAACTAAGAGTTATAGCTGGTAATATTGCATGATATAATTTTTGACTAAATGTTATATTATCAGAACTTACTCCAATAGGTACACTAAAACCAATAGGAAACCACCCTAATTTTACAGAAAATATTATTAAAAACATCATTCCTATCCAAAATGAAGGAGTAGATGAAATTATAAAACAAATATTTCTTATAAATTTATCAATTTTACTACTTTCAAATACTCCCATAATAACACCTAACACAAATCCTAAAATACCTGATATTATCCAAGATATGGACATAAGTATAATAGATGATTGAAATTTTTCGCCAATTACTTCTGAAACAGGCTTCCTATAAATAAGAGATGTTCCCATATCACCATTTAATATATTTTTTCCCCAATTTTCAAATCTTTCAATAGGCGAATTATAAAGTCCCCAATAATTTGCTATTTCTTCTCTTTGTTCTGCACTTACAGCAACACCTTCTCTTACATAACTTTGTACAGGGTCAATAGGTGATGATGTTACAAGTATAAAAGAAGCTATTGCAACAGCTATAAGCAAAGTTATCATTCTTATTGAATTTTTAAATATTATTTTTATAACATTCATTTTTATTCCCATTCCCAATATTTAAGATTTGAAACAATAGGCCAAGCGTGTCCATGATGGTGTATTTTCTGTTCACCTATATTAAGACCTTCTTTTACATAATACAAATGGTCAACATTTACAAGCCAAACCCAAGGACACTCACCATTTGTTGAAACTCCTGTTTCTCCGTCCCATTGAACTTTTTTCCAAATTTCATTGGCTTTTTCATTATCTGTTTCACTCATAGCTTCATTTATATACTTATCTGTAATTTCATTTGTATAACTTTCAGGATTATAATAATCTTTTGCTACATTATCACTATGGTATAAAAGATATGTTTCAAGAGGATTTTGTGCTCCCCAACCCATAAGTACAGCAGAACTATACATTTCTTTATCTATTATATCCCAGCTTGTTCCCTCTGTAATTATTTTAATACCAAGTTTTTCTGCCTCTTGACTTACAGCAACAGAAAGTGTTTGTCTTACAGAGTCACCAGCATTATATAAAAGTTTAAATTCTGCTTTAATACCGTTTTTTTCTCTTATACCGTCACCATCTTCGTCAATCCAGCCTGCTTTTTCAAGTATATCAACAGCTTTTTCAAAGTCATAATCTATAACAGCATAATCACTTCCCCAAGGCATTCCGTCACATTCACTATATGCAGGTCTACCATATCCATTTAAAACATTTTCAACAAGCATATTTCTATCTATACCATAAGAAAGAGATTGTCTTATAGCAATATCACTTGTAACATTATTACCTATTTTATATCCTTGTTCTGTTGTTTCTCCTATATCTGGGACAACAGGAAGTGTAATACCTCTATTGTCTATTGATTGAATACTAGTAAGTTTCATTCCTTTTATTTCATTATCAGCAAAATTAGCTGTTGTAACAGCAACATCAAGTTGACCTAATTGTGCTGCTGCAAATGCTGCGTCTTCTGTCATAAAAAGTATTGTTACTTTTTTTATTTTTGGAACATCTCCATAATATTTTTCATTTGCTTCAAGTATAATCTGTTGACCTTTATCCCATTGTTTAAGTACATATGGGCCACTTCCAATAGGATTTTCACCATAATTTTCATTATATAAATGTGAAGGAACAATTCCTGTTGCTGCAACAGTATATATAAATGCAGATTGTGGATAATTAAGTGTAAATTGTACAGTATCATCATCAACAGCAACAACTTCTTTCATTGCAGTAAGGTCAACAACAGAATCACTTGTTTTTGCTGTATTAAATGTAAATACAACATCTTCGGCTGTTAATTTTTCACCGTCTGTAAAATAAACATCATCTCTTATATCAAATGTCCACACAATATTATCACTACTTACATTATAATCAACAGCAATATCGTTTATAATGTTCATATCTTTATCTGTTTCAACAAGAGTACTTTGGAAAAGTGGACTCCCATATCTTCCCCAACCTGTGCAAGGGTCAAAACCTTCATCTGGTTCAGTTCCTATTGCCATAACCAATTCATCTTTATTAACATTTTCATTTGTTTTATCACCTGTTTGCTGTGACTTTCCACAGCCTGTAAAAAACATTGTTAATACTAATACCCCTGATAATAGAAATTTTAATTTTTTCATTTTTTCCTCCTTTTTTACAATAAAAAAACACGAAAGTTTTATGTATAAAAGTATATAACACACCTATAAATATACTAAAAACCTTCGTGGTTTATAAAATTCTATTCTTTTATATATGTATGCTTCGTGCATTTCAATAGCAGTAATATAGCATTTTATTAATATTTAGTCAAGTTTAAACAGCATCTTTATTTGAAAAATATTCCATAATACCCATATAAATAGCCCAAGCTATTTTTTGCTGATATTCTTTTTCATTAAGCAATTTTTCCTCTTGAATATTACTTAAAAAACCACATTCAACTATTATACAAGGCATTTCCATAGCTTTTAACATATAATATTCTTTATTACCTTTTGCTTGTCTGCTGTTATTATTATCTAATTCTGATATTAATTTCTGTTGTACACATTCTGCAAGTTTTTTACTTTCTTCTGATATTTCATAATAAAAAACTTGTGCTCCTTTAGCACTTTTATTAGGAAATGAATTTTGATGTATACTTACAAGAATATCTCCTTTGCTTGTATCTGCAATATTTTTTCTTTCTTTCATATCACTACTTTTATTATTACCTAATGCATCATCATCACTTCTTGTTATAACAACATTAGCATCTGAAGTTTCTAAATAATTTTGTAATATTTTTGATATTTCAAGATTTATTATTTTTTCATTTTCACCTGTTGTACCTGTTTTTCCTGGGTCCCAACCGCCATGACCTGCATCAATTATTATTGTTTTACCTGAAACAGGAAGCATTGCAGTAACAGTATTTTTATATGTATAAAAAACAGTTGAAAATATAATCATTATAAGAAAAAATACACATATACCCTCTTTTTTTAAAATATAAATTTTTTTCAATAATAAGCCTCCAATGGATATTTATTATATATTTTATTCAAAAAAATTTGAAATATAATACAGGTATAAATAAATTTTAAAAAAGCATAATAACAATATCCCAAAAAACAAAGGAGTGATATTATGAAAGCATTTACAACAGGACTTATTGCAGGAAGTATTGCTGCCGCAGCAGGAATGGGCTATCTTTTAAATGATAAGAAAGCTCAAAGAAAAATTGTAAAAAACGGTAAAAAAATGGCTTATAAAGCAGAAGACATCATGGGCAATATTGCAGACGCAATGGATAGAATGTAATAAGTGTAATAAAAAGGGGCAGATATTAATATCTGCCCTTAAAATTTATTTATCTTTAAAAAAATTAATAACTTATACTTTTATATATTGTTTATAAAATTAAAAAAGCTGTACATAAAATGTACAGCTTTAAAAAATCAAATAAAATTAAATTCTTCCTGCTTTAGCAGCTTCTTCAATAGCAACTGCAACTGCAACAGAAGCACCAACCATAGGGTTGTTACCCATTCCAAGGAAGCCCATCATTTCAACGTGAGCTGGAACTGATGAAGAACCTGCGAACTGAGCATCTGAATGCATACGTCCCATAGTATCTGTCATACCATAAGAAGCTGGACCAGCTGCCATGTTATCTGGGTGAAGTGTTCTACCTGTACCACCACCAGAAGCAACTGAGAAGTATTTTTTGCCCTGTTCAACACATTCTTTTTTGTATGTTCCTGCAACTGGGTGCTGGAAACGTGTTGGGTTTGTTGAGTTACCTGTGATTGATACATCAACGCCGTTTAAGTGCATTATAGCAACACCTTCACGAACATCATCAGCACCAAAACATTTAACTGTTGCTCTTTCTCCGTTTGAATATGGGATTTCTTTAACTACTTTAACTTCACCTGTTGCATAGTCAAACTGTGTCTGGCAGTATGTAAATCCGTTAATTCTTGATATAATCTGAGCAGCATCTTTTCCTAAACCGTTAAGAATAACTCTTAAAGGCTGTTTTCTAACTTTGTTTGCACTTTTTGCAATACCGATAGCACCTTCAGCAGCAGCGAAAGATTCGTGACCTGCAAGGAAAGCGAAACACTGTGTATTTTCATTTAAAAGCATAGATGCAAGGTTACCATGTCCAAGACCTACTTTTCTGTCCTCTGCAACAGAACCAGGGATACAGAAAGCCTGAAGACCGATACCGATAGCTTTAGCAGCTTCTTCAGCTGTTTTACAACCTTTTTTGATAGCGATTGCAGCACCCATTACATAAGCCCAGCAAGCATTTTCAAAAGCGATTGGCTGAATATCTTTTACCATTGTATATGCATCAATTCCTGCATCTTTACATATTTTTTCACATTCTTCAAGAGAAGCGATACCATGTTCTGCAAGAACACCATTTATTTTATCAATTCTTCTTTCATAACTTTCAAATAATGCCATAATCCTATTTCCCCTCTTTCTTATTCATGTCTTGGATCGATGTATTTAACAGCTTCGTCAAAACGTCCGTATTTACCTTTAGCTTTTTCTAAAGCTTCAGCTGGTTCTACACCTTTTTTGATAAAGTCCATCATTTTTCCAAGGTGGATAAATTCATATCCAATAACTTGGTCTTCAGCGTCAAGAGCCATTCTTGTACAGTATCCTTCAGCCATTTCAAGGTATCTTGAACCTTTTTCTTTTGTTCCGAACATTGTACCAACCTGACTTCTTAAACCTTTACCAAGGTCTTCAAGGCTTGCACCAATAGGAAGTCCGCCTTCTGAGAAAGCTGTCTGAGTTCTTCCGTAAACAATCTGTAAGAATAATTCTCTCATGGCAACATTTATAGCGTCACAAACAAGGTCTGTGTTTAACGCTTCTAAAAGAGTTTTACCTGGTAAAATTTCTGATGCCATAGCAGCTGAGTGAGTCATACCACTACAACCTAATGTTTCAACAAGAGCTTCTTCAATGATACCATCTTTTACATTAAGAGTAAGCTTACAAGCTCCCTGCTGAGGTGCACACCAGCCTACACCGTGTGTAAGACCTGAAATATCTTTAACTTCTTTTACCTGTACCCATTTTCCTTCTTCTGGAATTGGAGCAGGACCGTGATAAGCTCCTTTTTTAACATGGCACATATTTTTTACTTCTGCTGAATAAATCATAGAAACACTCCTTCTCTAATTATACTAAATACTGCGGAAAACAGTTAGCCTAGGAAGCTGTGCCTTAATATCCCAAAAACCAAGGCATACTAACTGTTTATCAATAACACCGCAAGGGAGAAGCCATTCTCTCTTCTTGAGAATTATATCATAAAAAACAAATCATCGTCAATAATTGCAAAATCAAGGAAAAGAGCTTATATTTAGTATATATTAAAAAAACTAAATTATTTTAAATAAAAATCAACTATATTTTACATTAGTAATAATAATTTTCAAAAAAATTTAGTATATGCATATGTGTTTAATTATACAACATAAAAAAACAAGTTATTTTCAATAATATTTTTATCATTATATCATTAATTTTCTACATTTATTACAAATTAAAAAATCTACAAATTTTATATAATTATAAATAAATAAAACAAAAAAACACCCTTTAGGGTGTCTTAATATAAAAGCTGATGACGGGATTTGAACCCGAGACCTCCGCACTACCAATGCGGTGCTCTACCTACTGAGCTACATCAGCAATAAATAGATATATTTAAACATATACCTATTCATGTTATCATATTAAAAATTAAGTGTCAAGTTCCTTTTCTTCAACAAACTTTTCGATTTTTTTCTTTACTCTTTGCAAAGCATTATCAACTGATTTTTCTGGTTTTCCACTAATTTTTGATATTTCCAAATAACTTTTACCTTGAAGATAATAAGCAAGAACCATTCTTTCAAAATCACTTAATATTTTTGAAATATTGCTTTCTATATAATCTTTATTTTCTTGACCAATAAGTAATGCTTCTGGGTTCATTTCATCAACTGTTTTTATAATATCCATATAAGTTTCTTCAGAATTATCATCAAAAGCAGATTTATTTAATGAAACATATGAATTTAAAGGCATATGTTTTTGTCTTGTAGCTGTTTTTATAGCTGTTATAATCTGTCTATTTATACAAAGCTCTGCAAAAACTTTAAATGAAGCATTTTTATCTTTTTGATAATCTCTTATAGCTTTATAAAGTCCTATCATACCTTCTTGTATAATATCTTCGCTGTCTGCACCTATAAGAAAATATGCTCTTGATTTCATTTTAACAAGATTTTTATATTTATCAAAAATATAATCTTGTGCATATTGGTCACCATTTCTTATACAATATATAACTTCTTCATCTGGCATTTCTATATATTTATTAAAAACAAAAGTTTCTTTTTTCATTTATATTAAAACCTCTTATTTCTGCCTTCTCATCATTTCTATCCACTCTCTTGTTTTTTCATCAACATTATCTGTAAGAAGATTACTTTTAGGAGGACGTTTATTTATGTATTTTTCTCTTATTGAAGTTTCAACACCTTTTATTTCATTATAAAGTTCTCTTGCTGAAACTCTTATTGCTCCTCCACCTAAAATTATAAGCTGTTCCAAAGCATCTGATGTTGCAACCCTTACTTTATAATGTTTAGGAAGTATGTTAACAACTCTTTCAATATAATGGTCTGCTGTTTCTGCTTCTTTTGTAAAAACAACATTTATATTATTATACTCATAAACAGTCCCTATATTTCCTTTTACAAGATAACCATCAAAAACAACAATAACTGTAATTTTTTTAAATCCTTGATAGTTTGATAATATATCCATAAGTTTTTGTCTTGCACTTTCAAGACTAACTTCACAAAGTTCTTTAAGCTCGTCCCATGCATGAATAATATTATACCCATCTACAAGTAAAAATTCTTTTGCCAATATAAATACCTCCCAAAAGGTTATATTTTAGAGATAATTTCTCTGACGTACAACCTCATACATAAGAAGACCTGCGGCAACAGAAGCATTTAATGAGGAAATCTTTCCATACATAGGTATAGAAACAGTAAAGTCACAATTTTCTTTAACAAGACGACTTACACCTTCACCTTCACTACCTATAACAAGGGCAATTCCGCCTTTCATATCTTGTTCAAAATAGTCTGTTCCTCTCATATCTGAGCAAGCTATCCATATATTTTCTTTTTTAAGATATTCCATTGTACTAACAATATTTGTAACTTTTGCAACTGGTACATATTCAATAGCACCTGCTGAAGTTTTACCAACAGTAGCTGTAAGACCAACAGAACGTCTTTTAGGTATTATTACACCATGAGCCCCTGCTGTTTCAGCAGTACGAAGTATAGCACCAAAATTATGAGGGTCTGTTATACCATCAAGTATTATTATAAAAGGTTCTTCACCTTTTTCTCTTGCTCTTTCAACTATTTCACTTACTTCAACATAGTTATGAGCAGAAACAAGAGCAATTACACCCTGATGATTTTTAGTCTGTGAAATTTCATCAAGTTTCTGTCTTGCAACCTCTTGAATAACAATTCCTTTTTCTTTTGCCATTCCAACAATTCTTTTTATTGTACCTTCAACATTACCTTTTTGCACAAGTATTTTTTCAATATCTCTACCACTTTTTAAAACTTCAAGAATTGCATTTCTTCCTTCAAGCTGATTTTCATTAAATTCTCTTTCAGAATTTCTATGGGATTTTTTATTATTATCCATACATTATTTCCTTTCCATTCCCTTATCAAAAAGCTCTATTGCTCTTTCCATATTTCCACACAAATATAAGTATCCAAACAAAGACTCTAAACCTGTTGCATGTCTATAATCCATAATGTCTGCATTTTTAGGTACTGTATGACTTTTGGCATTTCTACCTCTACGAAAAACACCTTTTTCCTCATCAGTAAGAAATTCTTCTATTCTAAAATACATATCAGATTGTGCCTTTGCATTAACAATTCCTCTTGCTTTTTTATTAAGAACATTTACAGGAGCATTTCCCCAAGAAAGCACTTTTGTTCTAACAAGCATTTCAAAAACCGCATCTCCTACATAAGCAAGAGCAAGAGCCGAAAGTTCCTTCGGCCCCTGTCCATTATTATATTCTGCTTTAAATATTTTTTCCATACTTTTATTAATTTCATTATTTTCCATAAAAATTAACCTCTAAACCATTGAACACCCTGACGAGTATCTTTTATTGTAATTCCCATAGAAGAAAGTTCATCACGAATTGCATCAGCTGTTGCAAAATCTTTATTTTTCTTAGCTTCTGCACGTTTTGCAATAAGTTCTTCAATAATAGCTGTATCAGGGTCTTCTTCTTTTTCTTCTTCTTTTTCAAGAAGTCCTAAAACAGCTGTAAGTTTATTAAACATTTCAAGTTCTTTTTCTGCAAAAGTTTTTGAAACTTCATCTGTAATACTTTTATTTATAAAACGTACAAGTTCATAAACAGCAGTTATAGCATCAGCTGTATTAAAATCATCGTCCATAGCTGTTTCAAACTGTACTCTGAATTTATCAATTTCTTCAAGCTGTTTTTGTTCATCAGAAGTCATATCAACAGTTTTTGCATTTTCTATATAATATATGAGGCTATTTTTACAATTCTTTATTCTTTCAAGTCCATTTTGGCAAGATTTCATAAGTTCATCACTAAAGTTAATAGGCATTCTATAATGACCATTAAGTATAAAGAAACGAATAACTTCATAAGGGAAGTGAGCAGCAATATCTCTTACAGTAAAGAAATTTCCTGCTGATTTTGACATTTTTTCATTATCAACAGTAATAAATCCATTATGGAGCCAATATCTTGCAAAAGTTTTTCCATTACAACATTCACTTTGTGCAATTTCATTTTCATGATGAGGGAATATAAGGTCTTCACCACCTGCATGAATATCTATTGTTTCACCAAGATATTTTTTAGCCATAACAGAACACTCTATATGCCAACCTGGTCTACCATCTCCCCAAGGTGATGACCATTTTGGCTCACCTGGTTTTTGTGGTTTCCAAAGTACAAAGTCTGTTGAATTTTTCTTTGCATCATCTTGTTGAACTCTTTCGCTAGCACCTGCTATAAGTTCATCAAGATTTTTCTTTGAAAGTTTACCATATTCATTAAAGGCTTTTGTATCAAAATAAACAGTTCCGTTATCTTCATAGGCATAATCTTTTTCAATAAGTTCAGAAATCATTTTTATTATATTTTCAATTTCCTGAGTAACTCTAGGGTGGAATGTTGCTCTTTTAACATTAAGACCATCAGCATCTTTAAAAGCTTCCTCAATATAACGATTTGATATAACGTCCATTGTTGTGTTTTCTTCATTAGCTTTTTTAATTATTTTATCATCAACATCAGTAAAGTTTTGAACATATGTTACATCATAACCTTTATATTCAAAATATCTTCTTACTGTATCAAAAACAACATAAGGTCTTGCATTACCAATATGAATAAAATTATATACAGTAGGACCACATACATACATTTTTACTTTTCCCTCTTCCATAGGGATAAATTCTTCTTTTTTTCTTGTAAGTGTATTATAAAGTTTCATTTTCATTCCTCCAAACCATTATTTTTTATTTTCCATATTTTTTATTTTCTTTTCAAGTCTATTAAGTTTACTTATAATTTTATTAAATTCTACCTGTACAGGGTCACTTATTCTAACTTGGTCTATTGTATCAGAAGGATTTTCTTTATTAACCATACAAGCTCCACCTGCACGTCTTGCAGGAACACCTACGACAGTTGAATTTGCAGGAACATTTCTTAATACAACAGAGCCAGCACCAACTTTAACATTATCACCAATTTTTATTGGACCAAGAACTTTTGCACCTGAGCCTATAAGAACATTATTACCTATTGTAGGGTGTCTTTTACCAACATCTTTACCTGTACCACCAAGAGTAACCCCTTGATATATAAGAACATTATCACCTATTTCACAAGTTTCACCAATTACAACACCCATACCATGGTCTATAAAAAATCCTTTTCCAATTCTTGCACCTGGGTGAATTTCTATTCCTGTAAAAAATCTTGAAATTTGGGAAATAAGTCTTGCTGCAAAAAATCTTTTTTTTCTATAAAGTTTATGAGCAAATCTATGGAAAATTATTGCCCAAAAACTTGAATAAAGAAATACTTCAGCAATACTTTTAATAGCAGGGTCTTTCTCTAAAATTGTTTTTATTTCATATTTAAGCATAGAATATATACCTCCTAAAAAATAATATTTAAAATAAAAAAACTTCGTTTCTGAAAAATATCAGAGACGAAGTAATAAATCCGTGGTTCCACTCTGCTTAGGGTTTATTAATAAATTTAATAAATAATAAAAACCCTCGCTTTAAAGATTTTAACGCAATCCAAACGTAAAAAGCTACTTAGTTTCACTTTTTAGACTCAAGAATGCACTTCTTTGTATTATCCCATAAAAAGGGCTTTCAGCCTTTGACCCTTTATCTCTTTTATTTCAAATACAAATACTCTTTCCATCATAGTCTTTTACAATATTATTTTTTATCTATAAGACAAACAGCAGATGCTGATATACCTTCTTCTCTACCTGTAAAACCAAGTTTTTCCTCTGTTGTTGCTTTAATATTAATATCATCAACAGAAATATTAAGTACATCTGCAATATTTTTTCTCATATTATCAATATATGGTGCTAACTTAGGTTTTTGTGCAACAATAGTCGCATCAATATTTATTATACAATAACCTTTATTATCTATCAAGTGAAAAACTTCTTTTAATAAAATCATACTTGATATATCTTTAAATTTATTATCAGTATCAGGAAAATGCTTACCTATATCACCAAGAGCTGCTGCACCAATAATAGAGTCCATAATAGCATGAACAAGAACATCGGCATCAGAATGGCCAAGAAGACCTTTTGAATGTTCTATTTCGACACCACCAAGTATAAGCTTCCTTCCCTCAACTAATTTATGTACATCATAACCGGAACCAATTCTCATAAAATTATCACTTCCTTATACCATTTTTCAAATATATCATAAAGTTCATTATATCCATACCATAAAAGAACATCTTTTATACTATTGATATTTAATTCAACTTTTTCAAAAATACCTTCTGAACAATCACTACCATCAACTGATAAAAACAATTCATTTTCATTAATAATATTATCTTTATCAAAAATATCTTTATCACAGAAAATAAGTACATTATTTTCAAAATCTTTAAAACTTATATTTAAAAGATATTTTCTTAATAAAAAGTTATCCATAAAATCAAACCCTTATAATATTTAATCTTTTAAGTGATTTTACATAATAAAATAAATTTTTTCAAGTATTAAATTAAATACCATTTAAAATAAAAAAAGATACAATAATTGTATCTTAAAATAAAAAAATAGCGGAGGAGGGATTTGAACCCCCGACACCGCGGGTATGAACCGCGTGCTCTAGCCAACTGAGCTACTCCGCCAAAATCTATATTAAATTGAAATTGTTGTCTAAAAAATGGGAGTTACAGGGCTCGAACCTGTGACCCCCTGCTTGTAAGGCAGGTGCTCTCCCAGCTGAGCTAAACTC
>CALWGF010000010.1 GCA_944379995.1 uncultured Clostridia bacterium | reverse complement strand
CTGATTCAATTATACTCTTTCTAACTTCAAGAGCTTGTTTTTTAAGTTCAATTATATTCATTATTACACCTACCTTAATCTCCAAATACAGCCTTATAGTCGGCAACAAATTTTTCAATACCAGCATCAGTAAGCGGATGCTTAATCATTTGCTCTATAACAGAAAATGGAACTGTTGCAATATCTGCACCAGCAAGAGCACATTTAGTAACATGTATAGGATTTCTAACACTAGCAGCTATTATTTCGGTTTCTATACCAGAAACTGCAAAAATATCTGCTACATCTTCAATAAGTTTAACTCCGTCAAAAGAAATATCATCAAGTCTTCCAAGGAATGGTGACACATATGCAGCACCGGCTCTTGCTGCAAGAAGTGCCTGATTAGGACTAAATATAAGTGTTACATTTACCTTTATACCTTCTTTTGAAAGGACTTTTGTAGCGGCAAGTCCTTCTTCAGTCATAGGGATTTTTACAACCATATTAGGGTGTATTTTAGCAATCTCCCTACCTTCTTCAATCATTTTTTCGGCACTTGTAGTAGTCGCTTTAACTTCCCCACTTATAGGACCATCTACAATTTCTGTTATCTCTTTGATAACTTCGTTAAAATTTCTTCCTTCCTTTGCAATAAGGGAAGGGTTTGTTGTTACCCCACAAATAATACCAGTTCTCTCAGCTCTTTTGATGTCAGCAATGTTTGCTGTATCTAAGAAAAATTTCATTCTACAACAACTCCATTCTCATACATTCTAATATACATTTTTTATAACGCAAATTATTTCCATACCACTTTTATAGTAATATGGAAATAATTTTAAAAACTAAAGTATATTTACTAAGACTAAAAGACTACATTAATTATGATACACTATTTTTAATTATAATACAAGCTTTCTATTGTACATTTTATCCTGTTCTTTTCTTAATTTGTAAATTAAAGTTGTTGTATCTAAATCTACACAATCTAAAGTAATGAGCTGACCTTTTTTAACATCTTTTTTCATTACTGTTTTATTGTTGATTAATCCGTAAGGTACATAATTATTTGCATCTGTATCTTCAACAGTAGCGATTGAACCATATGTTGTATATCCACCTATACCATCAATAGTTTCTCCAGCTTTTAAGTCTTTTTTAGCTACTGTAATACATTCTGAAACTAATCCGTCAATAGGAACTATTGTAGTTTCTCCATCAATAACTGCTTTTGCAACAGTAAGAGGTGTTTCAAGGTTGCAAAGGTGATATGGGCGGTATAATGTCCATAATGGTCCAGGTCCCATGCTGTGATACTGCATCTGATAAGCAATTTCATCATTTTCAGTTGAAACTGTTACAAATACACCAGGAGCAATACCGTTAACATATTCAACAACGCCATGTTTATTAAGTATACCACCATCTTTAATAAGTTTGAATTTTTCATTTAATCCTTTAACATCTGATTCAATACCATGTCCACCTATAACGTCTGGGATTAATCCTGTTGCATTTGACATTGCTGTCATTTCAACCATTGTTTTTGTACCATCTTTAAATGCACAAAGCATTTTTGGACTCATTTTTCTTCTTGTAGCTTCTTCTAATACTGTATCTGGGTTACAATCTCTTGCAAGTTTATTATTTTTACCTTTACCCATTACTTTAACATCTAAGCCCATAGCTTTAGCAAAGCAATATAATTCCATAACAGCACCAGGTTCGTCACCTGCTGAACCTGTATATATTACTCCTTCTTTTTCAGCAAGTTTTTTAAGGTAAGGTCCAATTACTATATCTGTTTCTACGTTTAACATAACAACATGTTTTTTGTTAGCGATTGCATCTGTTGAAACTCTAGCACCAACATCAGGAACACCTGTTGCATCAATAACACAGTTTACTAAATCAGCTTTTGAAACAAAATCTGCACTTTCAGTAGCAACATATTTACCTTTTTCAATAGCTGCATTAGCTTCTGCTATTGTTTTTGCAATAACAATATCTTCATCTGTAACACCTGCATATTTGAATGCATTAACAGCGTTTTCAACTTTAATATCAGATACGATAGCTGGCATAATTCCGTTCATTAATACCATCTGAGTAACCATACCTCTACCCATTTGTCCAGCACCAACAATACCTGTTTTAATTATTTTTCCTTCCTGTTGTCTTTTAATTAATTTTTGGTTCATGTTTAACATAAAAAAACTCTCCTTCCTTAACCCACTTTAAAAGATTATTTATAAATAATATATTTTTAATATATTGTTATCTTATTTCCAACGGCTGCCTCTTCTTTTGTGAAAGGTTCTCCTTCAAGCATTATATAACCTGGTCTTTCTGGTTCAGAACCACCATTAAAACCAAGTGTACAATGACCTAATGTTCTTAATGTATGTTCAGCTTCAGAACCTATTGCGGATATTTTATATTTTTTATTGCCAATAGCAACTGTATCTCCTACTTGTAAACTTTCTTTTAATTCACCTATTGTATGTAATACAGATATTTCTGCTAATTCTGGTGGTGCATTTTCATTAAATATAATTATAAAATTCATATCTGTTTCTTCTAAGAAGAAAAATGCTTCGCTTCCAGCACCAACTATATCAACTTCATACTTCATATAAAACCTCCTAAAACCTAAAATTTAATAACATTCCTACCTATTTATATAAATATATCTTTTAGATATATTTTTACCATTCCTATTCTAAAAGCTTTTCAGCACATGCTATATCAGTAATCAATATATTACAAAAACCTCCATATATAGCACTTTTTACAGCTTGTGCTTTTTCAGCACCACTTGCAATAGCAACTCTATTATTAACCTTTTTCATCAAATCCATTGATATTGAAACAACTCTATCATTAAATTCTTCAAAAGGTTCTAAATTACCATTTTTATCAAAAAAATGAAGTGCAACATCTCCAACAACACCTTTATCTATTAATTTATCCATATATTCATTATCAATATATCCATTAGATATAAGTGTTGATTTTTCTCTTTCAGGAATTCCAACTCCCATTATTACTGTATTTAATTTACTATAATAATCAAAAATATAGCTTACTGATTTTTCCATTCTAAATGCATTAAGTATTTCTTTACTTGAAAACATAGCTGGAGATAAAAACTGAACATATTTACCACCAAACATTTGAGAAAATCTTGCAGCAATTTGATTTGATTGAATATCAATTTTATTTGTCTGACCTTGATTTACACCGCCTATAAGTGGTATAAATGTTAAATCCTTATTTTCATCAAACTCTTTTTTTATTTTTGTAATATTATAAAGTGTTCTACCCATAGAAACGCCTATATAATCTCCATTACAAAACAAATTGTCTAAAAAAATAGAAGCTTTTTCACTTAAACAAGTTAAAACATCATCTTTATTATCAAGAACATCACTATGTACTATTATAATGTCTTTAAGATTATATCTTTTCTTTATTTCTTCTTCTAAGTTTCCATATGAATAATTCATAGGGTTAATTACTTCTATTTTTACTATACCAAGTTCTATTCCAGATTTTAACATTCTTGATACTGTTGACCTTGATATTCCAAAATAATCACATATCTCATTTTGACTTTTATTTTCCTCATAATATAAACTACAACATTTGTAAATCATTTTTACATCATCTACTATTTTTCTCATATGGGGAAAACCCTCCCTTAAACAAATATTAAACTTTAAATAAATTATACAAAAATATATTTATATTTAAAATATTTTTTATAATAAATTAATATAAATTATTTATATATAATATATTTTAAAGTATTAATGTATAGATATGTTATATTTTTTTATTATTTTCTTTACACATTTATGTTACCATATCAATAACCATATATCAAGACAAAAGTATTGAACAAATGTATAAGTGTAGTTTTTTACATTTGTATTTTTATATTTGTATAAATATTTCATTAAAAATGCATTTTTATTAGAACATTTATATATATAATTACATTAATGTATATAAATTTTAATAAATAAATAAAAAAAATACCAATTCAATATATAATTGAATTGGTATTTTAAATTTATTTATTTTCTATTTTTTCAAGTGCATTATATGCAGCATTTTGCTCCGCTTCTTTTTTACTTTTGCCCTCACCAATACCAAGCGTATTATTATCATGATATACTTCGGCAACAAAAACTTTGTCATGGTCAGGACCTTTTTCATCTATTATTTTATAAACTATTGGGTTTTTGCTATTTTTCTGTATTATTTCTTGAAGATGTGTTTTGCAATCGAGGGTTCTAAAATTTATTTTCATATCATCAATGGCTTTTTCCATAAAACTCATAATGTATTTACCAACTGCATCAATACCACCATCAAGACATATTGCACCTATAACAGCTTCAAATGCATCAGCTAAAATAGAATCTCTATTTCTTCCCCCAGTACATTCTTCACCTTTTCCCAAAAGAAGATATTTTCCAAAATCAAACTCTCTTGCTATTTTTGCAAGAGAACCTTCACAAACGACTCCAGCTCTTAACTTTGTAAGTTCACCTTCTGGCATTTTAGGGAATTTCTTATATATATATTCACTTACTATCATATCTAGTACAGCATCGCCTAAAAATTCAAGTCGTTCATTATTTTCTGATATAGTATTTCTATGTTCATTAGCATATGAACTGTGTGTAAATGCAAGTTTTATTTTTTCTTTATCATTAAATTGATAATTAATTTTTTTTTCAAAAACCTCTATGTCAAAAGCGTTCATAATATTATTGCTCCACAGCTGCTTTTAAAAATTCAATGGCATCTCCAACAGTTTTAATTTTTTCAGCATCATCATTTTCAAATTCAACATCAAATTCTTCTTCAAGTGCAGAAATTATTTGAAATAAGTCAAGAGAATCTGCACCTAAATCTGCAAATGATGTTTCTTCGTTAAGGTCTGATTCTGAAATTCCTAACTGCTCTGCTATAATACTTATTACTACTGAACTATCCATAAAATTATCCTCCTGAAATTAAAAATGTTTCTTTTTTGTATTATATTATAATCCCTTATTATTAATTTGTCTTTATAAAATTATAAATTCTCTTCAATTTTTGAAACTATATCATTTTCAACAAAAATTGTACATTGTTTTATAGCATTTCGTATGCCTTTTGCCTCAGAACTTCCATGTGCTTTAACAACAAGTGACTTTAATCCTAAAAATGGTGCACCACCAACTTCTTCTGAGTCAAGTCTTGATTTAACATTACCAAATGGCTTTTTGAGTGCAAGAGCAGCAAATTTATATAAACCTTTAGTAATTTCACCTTTTATTATTTTAAGAAGTGCCATACTAAGACCTTCAGCAAATTTAAGTATAGTATTACCCACAAAACCATCACATACTATAACATCAGCTTTACCAAAAGGTATATCTCTAGGTTCTATATTACCTGAAAAATTTATATCTGTATTTTCAAGTATTTCATAAACCTCTTTTGTAAGAGCATTACCCTTTTCTTTTTCAGCACCTATATTAACAAGTCCAACTTTTGGTTTTTTTATACCCATTACATGTTCTGCATAAACAGAACCCATTTTTGCAAACTGTTCAAGATATTTAGGTTTACAATCAACATTTGCACCACTGTCAAGAAGGAATGTAAAACCTTTTATAGTTGGAAGACAAGTTCCTAAAGCTGGTCTTTCTATACCCTTTATTCTACCAATAATAAAAGTTGCTCCTGTAAGAACAGCACCAGTACTGCCAGCAGAAACAAAAGCGTCAGCCTCTTTATTTTTTACAAGATTAAGTGCAACAACCATAGAAGAATCTTTTTTTCTTCTTATTGCGGTTGTAGGTGCTTCATCAGTTGTTATAATTTCAGATGCATGTATAACCTCTATTTTAGATGTATCATATTTATATTTTGCAAGTTCTTCTTTAACAGCACTTTCGACACCAACAAGTTTAATATTTATACCAAATTCATTTACAGCTTCAACAGCCCCTTTTACAATTTCAAAAGGTGCATTATCTCCACCCATAGCATCTACTGCAACCGTAATATTTTTACTCATAACTACACCTCCGTTTCATTAAAATAAAGTATCAGTAGTTTTATAATTACATTATTGATATTTATATAATGATATAATTATAAACCCACTGTAAATATTATTCTACAAAAAAGGACAGCAAGTAAAAACCTGCTGTCCTTGCAGATGACAAATTAGTCAACTTTAATAACTGTTTTCTTATTGTAAGAACCACAAGCCTTACAAACTCTATGAGGCATCATTAATTCGCCACATTTGCTACAAGCTACTAAGCCAGGAGTTTTGATTGTCCAGCTCTGTGCTTTTCTTTTGTCTCTTTTTGATTTAGACACCTTACCCTTTGGTACTGCCATTTTCTACACCTCCTCATCAACGTTGAAAAGAGCTCTCAGACTGTTAAATTTAGGATTGATATAACTTGTATCACAATTACAGTCGCCCTCATTAAGATTTTTACCGCAAGAAGAACATAATCCCTTGCAATCATCTGAGCATACAACTTTCATAGGAATGTTTTCGAAAACCTCATTCCTTACATAAGGATACAAATCAATACTGTCCTCTGTAACAGCCTCGATTTCTTCATCTATATTGCCTGTCTTACTAAACATTTCATGCAATTCAAAGTCTAACTTAACGTTGACCGGTGCAAGACAACGGCTACAAGAAACATTGATAACAGTTTTAGCTTTTGCATCAAGAACTATAATATCATCAATATTTGTCAAGTTTCCTTTTATTATAACAGGCTCCTGAAAACCGACAACATCAGGATATCCCTCTGTATCGTTTATATCAATAGAAAGGTCTAATGGAATACTTTTTCCTCTTTGACCAAATAACTGAGATATATCTACACGCACATAAATCACCCCTATTGTCGTATACCTATGATATTATACATACTCAAAGATTATTTGTCAAGAAGTTCTTTTGTATCTCTTGCAATCATTAATTCTTCATTTGTAGGAATTACATATACTCTAATTCTTGAGTCTGGTGCAGAAATTTCCATAGCTTTTCCTCTTAAACTGTTATTATATGAATCAATGTGTACTCCAAGGAAACTTAAGTAATCACATATAGCTCTTCTTGTTGTACCTGAATTTTCTCCAAGACCTGCTGTAAATACAATGGCATCAACACCATTCATAGCTGCTGCATATTCACCAATATATTTTGCAACTTTGTAAGCAAAAATGTCAAGTGCTGTATTAGCTCTGTCATTACCTTCTGAACTAGCTGATTCAATATCTCTAAAGTCACTTGATACACCTGAAATACCAAGAACACCTGATTTTTTATTAAGTATATTATCCATTTCTGTTGGTGTAAGATTTTCTTTCTGCATAAGATATGTTATAACAGCAGCATCAACGTCACCACTTCTTGTACCCATAACAAGACCTTCAAGTGGTGTAAAGCCCATTGATGTATCTATTGATTTACCATTTCTTACAGCACAGATACTACCACCATTTCCAAGGTGACATGTAATGATTTTTGACTCTTTAAGAGGTCTATTCATCATATTAGCACATTCTTGAGCAACATATTTGTGGCTTGTTCCGTGGAAACCATATCTTCTAATTTTATATTTTTCATAATATTCATATGGGAGAGCATAAAGATAAGCTCTTTCAGGCATTGTCTGATGGAAAGCTGTATCAAATACACCAACCTGTGGAACATTTGGCATAATTTTTTCACAAGCATCAATACCAATAAGGTTTGCTGGGTTGTGTAATGGTGCAAGGTCACAACATTTTCTTATAGCTTCTTTAACTTCTTCTGTTATAATTACAGAATTTGCAAAGTATTCTCCACCATGAACAACACGATGTCCAACAGCACCAATTTCTTTAACTGATTTTATAACACCATGTTCAGCATCAAGAAGAGCATCAATAACCATCTGAACAGCTACTGTATGGTCTTCCATATATTCTTCACATACAAAGTCTTCTTTTCCTGCTGGCTGATGTTTAAGTCTTGAACCTTCAATACCAATTCTTTCGCAAAGACCTTTTGCAAGAACAGCCTCTGTATCTCCGTCAATAAGCTGATATTTTAATGATGAACTACCACAGTTTAATACAAGAATTTTCATTTTTTTCTCTCCTTAAATAAAATATTTACCTATATAACAAATTATTTAGCTGCTTTAAGAACCTGAGCTTGTACTGCTGTAATTGCAACAACTCCAACTATATCTTCAGCAGAACAACCTCTTGAAAGGTCATTAACAGGTTTTGCAATACCCTGTAATACAGGACCATAAGCTTCTGCACCTGCAAATCTCTGTACAAGTTTATATCCAATATTTCCTGCATCAATATCTGGGAAAACAAGAACATTTGCTTTACCAGCAACAGAACTTTCAGGAGCTTTTAATGAACCAACTGAAGGAACAATAGCAGCATCAAGCTGTAATTCACCATCAAGTTTAACATTAGGATATTTTTCTTTTGCTATTTTTGTAGCTTCAACAACTTTATCAACATCAGCATGTTTTGCACTACCCATTGTTGAATGGCTAAGCATAGCAACTCTTGCTTCTCCACCTACAAAAGCCTCAAATGATTTAGCTGAGTCTCCAGCTATTGAAGCAAGTTCAGCAGAGTTAGGATTTTGATTTAAAGCACAGTCAGCAAATACAAGTACTCCATCATTTCCATAAGTATTATCTTTACATACCATTACGAAGAATGAAGAAACAATATCTGTTCCCGGAGCTGTTTTTAATATCTGAAGTGCTGGACGAAGAACATCTGCTGTTGAATGTATTGCTCCAGAAACCATACCATCAGCAACTTCTTTTTTAACAAGCATTACACCAAATGTAAGTGGGTCTGAAAGAGCTTTTAAAGCCTGTTCAGGAGTAACTCCTTTGCTTTTTCTAAGTTCGCAGAATGTAGCAACGAAATCGTCCATTTTATCATATTCAGCAGGATTTATAAATGTAGCTTTTGATACATCAGCATCTCCTGCTGCTTCAATAATTTTATCTTTTTCTCCAACAAGAATAATGTTTGCAAGACCTTCTTTAAGAATAGCTGCGGCTGCATCAAGATTTCTTTTTTCGTAAGATTCAGGTAATACTATTGTCTGAATATCACTTTTTGCTTTTTCTTTCATAATGTTTAAAAAATCCATTTTTAAATCCTCCTAAAATAAAATTTTTCTATATTTACTCTTTTTAAACCCTATATAAATCCATTCTAACCAAAGTACATTATATATTATATATAAAGAGTTTATTGTATACAAGACTTTTTTACTATTTTTTATAATATAAATTTACTTATTTTAATGGAATTTTTATAATAAAACTTGTTCCTTCTGATTTTTTACTTGATATTATTATACACCCACCAACAGAACATATAGCTCCATTAGCTGCATCAAGCCCTATTCCTCTACCAGAAAACATAGAAACTGTATCTTTAGTTGTAAAACCGGGATACATTATAAATGAATATATTTCCTCATCTGTATATTCATTTATGTTTTTATTTACAAATCCTTTTTTAAGTGCTTTATTAAAAATTTCTTGTTTATCAAGTCCAGCACCATCATCACTTACAACAACACTTAATGTGTCATCATTTTTAGATATATCTATAATAACTATACCTTTTTCATTTTTACCCTTTTTTAATCGTTCTTCTTTTGTTTCTATGCCATGGTCAACACTATTTTTTATTAGTTGTAAAACGGCAATAGATACTTTTTCATTTATGCTTTCTGTTGTTATTACATCAGCACCTTTTATAATAAGTTCAACACTTTTTGAAAGTTGCATAGATAATATACTTATAAGACGCTTTGATTTTTCTTCAAGTATATAAAAATCTTTTTTCTTTATTTTATATGGTTTTATTGTTTTACCACTGGAATTTTTAAGTTTTTCAAGAAACTTTTGATTTTCATATTCAAGAGATTTTTCATTAAGAAAATCTGTTATAAATTTTGTAATACCATATCCATAATCAAAAGTTATTGTTTCTGTTTCTATATTACTTATTTCTTTTAAAATATAATTAAGAGCAAGCTCTGAAAGATTTATAATATAATTAAATTCCTTTTCTGAAAAATCGCTATCTTTCATATATATATACAATTCTTCCAATGAATGAGAAACTTGTGCAATACCCATAAATCCCATCATAGAAGCTGAACCTTTTATACTATGAAGTATTCTTAATATAATATTAATTTCATTCAAATCAAAAGAGTTTTTATTTAAAGCCTCTTTTTCCATTTCACTTATTTTTGCTATGTTATTTCCACATTCATCAGCAAAAATATATTTGAGAAAATCCAAATCATCTCCCATAAATCAATCCCTGCTCTATATATTATTAAATAAAATGTCCCACACTAAAAGTATATATCTTTAATCCCTTTTTTTCCATAGAAAAAAGTAATAATACTGAACAAAAATCACTATATCTGTTATAATAATTATACCAAATAAAAATATACAAAAATTTATCACATGGAAGGTTTTTTAACATGAAAGTACTTGGAATAGTATCAGAATACAATCCTTTTCACAACGGACATAAATTTCATATAGAACAATCAATAAAAAATTCAGGTTGTGATTTTGTAATTGCAGTTATGAGTGGTAATTTCGTTCAAAGAGGTGAACCTGCTATTTTTGATAAATGGACACGTACAAAAGCTGCTCTTTTAAATGGTGTTGATATGGTTATAGAAATACCTACTTATTTTTCAACATCATCAGCAGAATTTTTTTCTGAGTGTGCTATAAGAATATTAGAAAATACAGGTATAGTAAATATGATTTCATTCGGCTCTGAATCTGGTCATATTGAATATATTGAAAAAACAGCAAATATTCTTTATAACGAACCAAAAGAATTTAAAGAAGCTATAAAAAAAGAACTTTCAAAAGGTTTACCGTTTCCAACCGCAAGAGGAAATGCACTTAAACAAATAGCAAATATACCAAATGAAATATTAGAAAATCCAAATAATATATTAGGTATAGAATATATTAAAAGTTTAAAAAAAATAAATAGTAATATAACACCTGTAACAGTAAAAAGAGAAAAAGCACACTATAATTCTAAAAATATAGAAAGTACAATAGCCTCTGCAACAGCTATAAGAGAATATATAAAAACAAATGATATTAAAACAGCATTTTCTGCAATACCAAAAAATTGTATTGATATATATTCAGAGGCTTTAAACTCAAAAAAAGCACCTATTTTTCAAAATGATTTATCCGATTTTTTAAACTATAAAATTAGAATGTCTTCAGAAGAATATTTAAGAAATATACTTGATGTTACAGAAGGCTTGGAAAATAGAATTTTAAAATCATTATATGAATGTTATGATTTTGATGAAATATGTGATTATATAAAGTCAAAAAGATACACATATACAAAAATACAAAGAGCAATACTCCATATAATATTAGATATACAAAAAAATGATTTTTATGAATTTATAAACAATGGTTTTGCTCAATATATAAGGGTTTTGGGATTTAATAAAAAGTCATCAATAGTTTTAAGTGAATTAACTAAAAAAGCAAAAATTCCTGTAATTACAAATGTAAAAAATATATATTCACAACTTGATGATATAGGATTAAAAATGTTTGAAAAAGAAATACAATTTACAGATATTTACTCTGCTCTTTCAGAATCAAAAAATATGCGTTTACCAAAAAGAGAATTTTCAACACCAATGGTGATAATATAAAAATCATAAAAACACTTCTTTTTTCATATTCATTATAATAAAAAGAGGTGTTTTTTTATGTTTAAAAAATTACATATATTACTATCATTTATAACAATATCAGTATTAATAACAGTATTAATATTTCCACAAAATATAATTTCAGCATCTTTAAAAGGTCTTTTAATATGGTATAAAAATGTAATTCCATCATTATTTATATTTATGATAGGAACAACAATACTTTCTCTTACAGGTTTTTCATATTATTTAGGGAAACTATTCAAAAATATTATGAAACCAATATTTTCAGTTTCACCTGAATGTGCTTTTCCTTGGATAACAGGACTTATTGCCGGTTGTCCATTTGGTGCAAAAGTAGTTTCTGACCTATATAAAAATGGTGAAATATCAAAAAGAGATGCTCAATTAACATTATCATTTATAAATACAAACGGACCTATTTTTATAATAGGTACAATAGCCTCTTCAATGCTTAATTATACACAAGCAGGATATTTTTTAATTTTTATACTTTTTATATCATCAATTTCAACAAGTTTTATATTTAGATTTATATATAACACAAAAGATAATTACTATTGTTTAAACAAAACATTTAAAACAAAAAATACAAGTATAGGTGTAATTATTAAAACTGCAATATGTTCATCATCAGAAACAATAATAATGATAGGTGGATTTATAGTCCTTTTTTCTGTATTAACAGAAGCATTTGAAATTTGGAATATTATATATTTTATATATAAACCACTTAATTATTTTTTTAATATTTCATATGAATATATATATAGTATTTTTTCAGGTATTTTAGAAGTTACATATGGTTGTGAAAAAATATCATTATGGGATTGTGATTTATTTATAAAAATGATATTTATAGGATTAATAATAGGTTTTGGTGGAATATCAATAAATATTCAAACAATAAGTGTTTTCTCTGATACTGATTTAAGCCCTTTATTATATATTATATCAAGACTTATAAATTCTTTATTTACTGTTTTATATATAATATTATTTTATGGAATATTTGAAAAAACAATACAAAAAGCAGTACCAACTGTATTGATATTACAAGGTACTGCAAATTTTAGTGATTTATATATAATACCATCTTTTTTTATAATAATATTATCATTTATTTTTTGTATAAAAAATACTATGTAATATATTTATTTTTTAACACCTCTAAGCTCTTGTCTGTTTTCATATATAACACCAAGAGTTTGATTAAAGAACTGGTCTGTTTTTGCAGACTCTTCTTTCATTATCTCCATAAGCTCTTTAACTCTTTGTTCAGCAAGAGAAAGCACTTCGTCAGCATATTCCATAGCACCAAGACGCATTTCCTTTGCTATTTTCTTGCTGTTTTCATTTATAATAGCAGCTTGTTCGTAAGCTCTTTTAGTTATTTCATCTTCGTTTATAAGTTTTTCTATTCTACCTTCAGCATTTTTAATTATTTCGTCAGCTTCTTTTTGGGCATCAACAAGAATTTTATTTCTTTCATCAATAACCCATTTAGCCTGTTTAAGCTCGTTAGGTAATCTTGTTCTTATTTCAGATATTATTTCATAAATCTCTTCTTTATCAACTTTTACTTTTGATGAAAATGGTGTCACATGACTTGTGTCCAATATTTCTTCTATTTCATCAAGAAGTTTTAAAACTGTTTCCATTTAAACCCCTCGTTTCATATATTTTTCCTGTACAAAACCTATAATTTCTTTTGGAACCATAAAATCAATATTTCCACCAAAAACAGCCACTTCCTTAACAGCACTTGAACTTAATGATATATGACTTTCATCAGCAGCAAGGAACACGGTTTCTATATTTTTATTAAGTCGTCCATTTATAAGATGCATTTGCTGTTCACAAGCAAAATCAACAGCATTTCTAAGACCTCGTATAGCAACATCAGCTTCTATTTCTTTTGCAAAGTCAGCCAAAAGTCCTTGAAATGAGGCAACTTCAACATTTTTTATATCACTTGTAACAATTTCAAGATGTTTTTTTCTTTCTTCAACGGTAAAAAGACAATTTTTATTAGGATTTTCTAAAACAGCTACAACAATAGTATCAAAAATCTTAGCAGCTCGTTTTATAATATCAAGATGTCCTAAAGTAACAGGGTCAAAACTTCCTGCATATATTGCTTTCATATTTCTAATCCTCCAAAGCCATAAAGGTCATAACTGTTGTTTTATATTCTTTCTCTCTTAAAATCTCAATACCATCTATTTGAGGTAAAGGATTATTAGGTGACCTTTCAGCAATAATATAACCTTCTTTATTTAATATATCTGCATTTTTCAAAGCCTTTAATACAGGTTCATAAAATCCAAGATTATATGGTGGGTCCATAAATATAATATCAAATTTTTCACCTTTTGAAGAAAGCATATTTATTGCAGAAATAGCATCTACACAGTAAATCTCTGCTTTATCAATTAATTTTGTATGTTTAAGATTATGTTCAATAATTTCTTTACACTTTAATGACTCATCAACAAATACACATTTATCTGCATATCTACTTAAAGCCTCAATACCTATTGCACCCGAACCTGAAAAAAGGTCTAAAAATTTAGCCTCTGGAATATCTGGAGCAATTATATTAAAAAGAGTTTCCTTTATTCTATCAGTAGTAGGTCTTGTGTCCATACCTTCAGGCGCTAAAAGCTTATGCCCTCTCGCCATTCCTGAAATAACACGCATAAAAAAACCTCCAAAATTACAAATTTGTTAAAAATACAAATAGAGTATAGCAAAAAAGCCTTTAAAATACAATAATAAAATTGATTATACCATATTTAAAGACATTTAAAAATAGAAATTTATATGTTTATATTTTCCACATTAAGTGTATTTTCTATCTCCATATAAAGAAGCTTATTTTCTTCTTTTTCCATAAATTTATCATCATTAATAATTTCAAAAGCAGCATTTTGAGCTTCTTTAAGAATATCCATATCTTTATATAAATTGGCAATTTTCATTTCTGGAAGACCATGCTGTTTTGTACCAAAAAACTCACCAGGACCTCTAAGTTTAAGGTCCATTTCAGATATTTCAAAACCATCAGTTGATTTTGTCATCATATGCATTCTTTCTTTAGCAACTTTATTTTTAGAGTCACAAACAAGTATACAGTAAGATTTTTCACTACCACGACCAACACGTCCTCTAAGCTGATGAAGCTGGGCAAGTCCAAATCTTTCAGCATTTTCAATAAGCATAATTGTTGCATTAGGAACATTTATACCAACCTCAATAACAGTTGTAGAAACAAGTATATTAACTTTATTTTCAGCAAATCTATCCATAATATCTTGTTTTTCTGCTGGCTTAATTTTACCATGAAGACATTCAACAGAATATTCTGAAAAAACTTCATTTTTTAATTTTTCTGTATAACTTGTAACTGCTTGAACGTCCATTTTATCACTTTCATCAATCATAGGACATATAATATAAACCTGTCTGCCTCTATCTATTTCTTTTCTTATAAAATTATATATTCTTTCATGATAAGATGAATTAACAGCAGATGTATCTATTTTTTGTCTTCCAGGAGGTAAATGGTCTATTATAGATATATCAAGGTCACCATAAAGTATTAATGCTAATGTTCTTGGAATTGGTGTTGCTGTCATAACAAGTACATGTGGATTATTTCCTTTATTACTTAAAGTTCCTCTTTGTTGTACACCGAAACGATGCTGTTCATCTGTTATTACCATACCTAAATTTTCAAACTGTACTGTATCTTGTATTACAGCATGAGTTCCTATAATCATTTTAGCATTTCCTGTTGATATTTCTTCAAGAGCCTTATTTTTTTCTTTTTTCTTTAAAGAACCTGTAAGCAATACTGTTTTTATACCCATTTCATTAAATATACTTGAAAAAAACTCAAAATGTTGACCTGCAAGAACTTCAGTAGGTACCATAAGAGCTGCTTGATAACCATTTTTTATAGCTATAAAAGCTGTTATAAGAGCAACAACAGTTTTACCACTACCAACGTCACCTTGTACAAGTCTATTCATGGCTTTTCCAGATTTCATGTCGTTTACTATTTCTCTCATAACCTTTTTTTGTGCATCTGTAAGCTCAAAAGGTAATTTTTCAAGAACTTCTCTAGCACAGTTCATATTTTTAAAAATAATTCCTTTTTTACCTTTATTAGCATTAGATTTTATTTTTAATAGTGCTGTTTGAAGCAAAAAAAGCTCTTCAAAAACAAGACGTCTTCTTGCAATAAAAAAGCTGTCATTATTTTCAGGAAAATGTATATTTAAAACAGCAAAATTTCTATCACATAATTTATATTTTTTTCTTATACTTGTTGGTATAAAGTCATGAATTTGATTTTTTGTATAATCAAGAGTATCTTTTATAAGACTTCTTAATATTTTTTGAGAAATACCACTTGTTACAGAATAAATAGGAACTATTCTTCCACCGGAAAGTATACTACCCTCAGATATAATTTCAAACTCTGGAGATTGCACTTCTATTTTATTATATTTCCTAACAGCCTTTCCTGTAAAAATATACTCTGCACCCTCTTTAAAAGCCTTTTTCATATAAGGTTGATTATACCATACAGCAGTAACACCGCCTGTTGTATCTTCTATTCTAGCCCTTACTATTCTAAGGTTTTTTACTCTTATATCTTCTGGTATACCTTTAACCTTTCCTCTAAATGTATTTTCTTCATTTATTTTAATATCAGATAATGGAACTATTTCGCTTCTGTCTTCATAATCTCTTGGAAAATGTTCTATAAGGTCTTTTACAGTATATATATTTAATTTTGAAAGTTTTTTACTTTTTTCAACACCTATACTTTTTATATCTGTAACAGGACTATCAAGATACATTATTATATCACCTCCAAAAAAAGAGGCAGTTAATGGCAAATATAATGCCATAGCTACCCCTTTTAAAGCATTTTAAAAAATTTTTAAAAATTATTCAACAGAAATAATATAGTAATAAAGTGGCTGATTACCCATTTGAACTTCAACTTCACAGTCAGGATATTTTTCTTCAATATACTGTGCAAGTTCATTAGCATCTTCTTCTTTAACATCACTACCATAATATATACTTATCATTTCACTATCTTCATCAATAGCGTTATCAATAAGTTCTTTTGTACCTTCCATAATATCTTTTGAAACAACTGAAATGTTTCCGCCAAGCATTCCAAGTATGTCCCCTTCTTCTATTTTTTTATCATCAATAGAAGTTTCTCTTACAGCATATGTTACCATAGCTGTTTTTACATATGAAAGGCTATCTATCATGTTAGAAACATTTTCTTCTACACCTTCACCAATATTATAGTTTATCATTGCTGTTATACCTTCTGGTATTGTTTTTGAAGGTACAACATATATTTTTTTATCTTTAGAAAGTTTAGCAGCCTGTTCTGCTGCAAGAATAATATTTTTATTATTTGGAAGTACAATTATATTTTTTGCATTTATTTTTTCAACAGCATTTAAAATATCTTCTGTACTTGGGTTCATAGTTTGTCCACCTTCAATAATTTCATCAACACCAAGGTTTTTGAATATATCAGAAAGACCACTACCAACAGAAACAGATATAAATCCTAATTCTTTTGCTGGTTCATTATTTTTTACTTCTGCTTTTTTATTTCCACCAAAATCAATTATATTTGTATGCTGTTCACGCATATTTTCAATTTTAAGTCCACTAAGACTTCCTATTGTAAGAGCTTTTTCAAGAGCAAGTCCCGGGTGGTCTGTATGAACATGAATTTTTATAATTTCATCATCAGCAACACAAACAATGGAATCACCTATTGTACCAAGATATGCTTTAAGTTTTGTTACAACATTATCACCAGCATTTTTTACATTTATAAAAAATTCTGTACAATATCCAAATGTAATACTTTCATTATCAACAGATGTAATAGCTGAAAAATCAGGAGCTTGTGTTTTTAAAGGCTCATCAACAGTTATATCTCCTTCAGTATGTATATTTTCATATGCACCCTGAAGAATAAAAATAAGACCTTTTCCACCTGCGTCAACAACATTAGCCTGCTTTAAAGCCAGAAGCATTTCTGTTGTTTGAAGAAGCATAGCATTTCCATCTTCTATTATTTGCTCAAGGAATTTTTCAATATCTGTTATTTTATCAGCATATTTTGAAGCACTTTCACCGCAAGCTCTAGCCACAGTAAGAATTGTTCCTTCTTTTGGTTTCATAACGGCTTTATATGCTGTTTTTACACCATTAGCAATAGCTTGTGCAAGTTCTTTTGTTCCTGCTTCTGTTTTACCTTCAAGACCTTTATAAAAACCTCTAAAAAGCTGTGAAGTAATAACACCAGAGTTACCTCTTGCACCTCTTAAAGCACCGTTAGCTGCAAGTTTAGCAACTTCACCTATATTAAGACTATCACATTTTTCTATTTCTCTTGCAGCAGCAAGAACAGTAAGTGACATGTTTGTTCCTGTATCACCATCAGGTACAGGGAAAACATTTAAAGAGTCAACAAGCTGTTTTTCACTATTAAGCTTATTTGCTCCTGCAATAATCATTTTCTTTAATAATAATCCGTTAATACTAGTAATACCCACAGGTATGTTCCTCCTTAGCCGTCTACTCTAACACCCTCAACGAAGATGTTGACATTTTCCACTTCAAGACCTGCATACTCTTCAACTTTATATTTTACAGTACTTATAATATTATCAGCAATAGCAGTAATATTTGTACCATATTCAACAATAATGTGGAAATCAAGTGATATTTTATTTTCATTAACTGTAAGTTTGATACCTTTTGTAAGACTTTCTTTCTTTAAAAGCTGTACTATGCCATCTTTAACATTTTTAGCAGCCATACCAACTATACCATAGCAGTCCATGGCAGCATAGCCTGCTATCCTTGCAATAACTTCATTTTCTATTGTAATGACACCATAATCATTTTCAAGCTTAGCTGACATAAATCTACCTCCCAAAAAATTATAATTTCCTTTATTATAACACTAAATATATATTTTTAAAACATTATTTTAAACCACATAAATTATACAAAAATTTATGTATTCAATATTGTAATTGAATATTGTAATTACTGCAATTATTTTTTTTAAAAAATTTTTAAAAAAAACATTAAAATTGTTGCAAAATTCTTTTTTTTCTGATAGAATACTTTTGTTGTGTCACACAAAGAATTCGAGGAGGTGCATTTAAAATGGCAAAGTGTGAAATTTGTGAAAAAGGTATGCGTACAGGACATAGAATTAGCATCAACCGTAGTCAGGTAAGTAGACGTGCTAATAGAACTTGGAAACCAAACGTAAAAAAAGTTAAAATCGTAGATAACGGAACAGTAAAATCAATCTACATCTGCACAAGATGTTTACGTTCAAACAAAGTAACTCGTGCAATCTAATTTTTATTACGGATTATATAAAGGCTTTCATTAATTTGAAAGCCTTTATTTTTTTACTCATCTAAAAGCCTTTTTCCACAGAATATAAATACTCCGCCCCATAAAAAACACCATTTAGGAACAAATGCTACAAGAATAACTCCTGCACCAAAGCCCATACATACAAAGCCTAAAGCATTTTTATTAAAACATTTCATAGTCAATCACTTCTTTTTTTACTATATTATATTCAAATTATTTAATACAGCTAATAAAAAAACTGCAATAGCTAAAAAATTTGCTATTGCAGTTTTTTTATTAATAATCTCTTGCTTTCATAATAGCAAGACAACCTTTTTTTACCTCAACAGTACCTTCTTCTTCAATAAGAACATTACTTACACCTAAAGACTCTCCAAAACTCATATTTGCATTTTCAAGAGGATATTCAAAACCTTTAAGTGTTACACCTTCTGCATCACCCATAAAAGGAAGTATAGAAACAGTTTCTCCCTTTTCTCCCTTAACTTTTGTATAAGAGTCAGTAAGCATAATGTAATTGCAGTTATTTATTAAACAAGCTTTTACATTCTTTTTAAGAAGCATGTAAAGTAAATGCATATTTCCAAATGTATGGTCTATTCTTGAACCTATTCCACCCATAATAACAACTTCACTAGCACCCTTTTCAAGGGCTATATTTATTCCAAGTTCAAGGTCTGTAAAGTCTTTATGCGATGGATATTCATTAATATTAAAACCAGAATTTTTATATTTTTCAAGAAGTGTATCAGAAACAGAATCAAAATCTCCAACAATATAATCTGGTTTTAATTCAAGTCTATCAGCATGAAGAAGTCCTCTATCACAGCATATTATAATACTATCATCAGTTATATACTTCTTACAAAAACCATACTCCTCTATATCAGCACCACCGAAAATTACAGCTCGCATATTAATACTCCTTAAACACTTCCATAAAATCTTTAGCTGCTTGTCCAATATCTTCTTTTCCAAGAACAGAAGAACCAGCAACAATACAATTTACTCCTGCATCAAGAACTTCTCTTAAATTATCAAGAGTTATTCCACCATCTATTTGAATATCATATTTATATCCATTTTCATCTTTTAATCTCTTAAGTTCACGAGCTTTTTCAAGCTGTTCTGGCATAAATTTTTGTCCACCAAATCCCGGCTCAACACTCATTATAAGTACCATATCAACATCAGAAAGAACATCATATATTGCAGAAACAGGAGTTTTTGGTTTTATTGTAACACCTGATTTAACACCATAACTATTTATTTTCTCTATTGTTCCTTTTAAATCTTTTGTTGCTTCTGCATGGATATTTATAATATCACAGCCAATTTCATAAAACTCTTTAATATATCTTTCTGGCTCTATAATCATAAGATGAGCATCAAAAATCATTTTTGTATGTTTTCTAAGTGATTTTATTACAGGTATACCAAATGATATATTAGGAACAAAAACGCCGTCCATAACATCAAGATGTATATATGGAGTTCCTGCATTTTCAAGTATTTCAAGTTGTTCTTTTACAATTCCGAAATCTGCGGAAAGAAGTGAAGGTGATAATTTGTATTCCATTATTTTTTCCTGTCCTTTCTTAACTCATTATATAGGTTTACATATCTTTCATATCTTTCAGTCTGTATATTTTCTCCTATCTGCTCTTTTACAGCACATTCAGGTTCATGTATATGACTGCAACCAGTATAACGACAACCTGATAAATAAGGCTCAAATTCTCTGAAATAATATTGAAGTTCTTCAGCCGGTATATGTTCAAGGAAAAGTGAAGTAAACCCTGGAGAATCAACAATATAGCTATTTTCTTCAATTTGCATAAGCTCTGCATGACGTGTTGTATGTTTACCACGTTCTATTTTAGCACTTATTTCACCTGTTTTAAGCTGTAAATTTGGTGATATAGAATTTATAAGACTGCTTTTGCCAACCCCTGAAGGACCGGCAAAAACAGATATTTTATTTTTTAAGTTTGATTTTAATTCATCAATACCAATGCCTTTTTCTGCACTTAAACATATAACCTTATATCCTGATTTTTCATACATATTTTTTATATTTTCATATTTCTTATCAGTATCAAGGTCTATTTTATTTATACATATTATAACATCAAGTTTTTGCTCTGCAACAAGTATTAAAAACCTATCAAGAAGGTCTATATTTATATCTGGACTTACTGCTGCAAAAACAATTATTGCTTGTTCAACATTGGAAACCCTTGGACGTATAAGCATATTTTTTCTTGGTTCTATAACATCAAGACTGCCTTTTTTATTTTTTTCATCAAGGACTGATATTTTCACGAAATCTCCAACTGTTGGTTTAAGTTTTTCTTTTCTGAATATACCTCTTGCCCTACATTCATAAATACCATTTTCAGTATCTATATAATAAAATCCGCCTATTCCTTTAATTATTGTACCATTTAACATTTAATTTCCACCCTATTTAAAAATTAACATTTTCACTCCAAAGGAGATTTCCATCAATATAACATTCAATAGTTGCTGAGCCTGAACCTGTAACAGAAATCTGTTGTGGGAATGAAGAAGTTGATTGTGTTGAATCTTGTACTACTGTTACACTTCCATCACTACCTGTTTTTACAACTTTAACATGTACAGTATCCCCATATTGAGTTCCATCTTTAAGGTATACTGGGAAATTTTTTGTTGATGTAGACTCACTTTCAGCAGGTGGGTTTTCTGTTTCTGTATTGCTATTATTTGTATTATTGTTTGTATTGTTATTAGTATTATTATTTGTATTGTTATTTGTGTTATTTTCGTTATTTGTTGTTCCTGAATTTGTATTATTTTCATTATCAGAATTATTTTTATTATCTTCTTTTTCAGGCTCTTCTTTTTCTGGTGCTCCTGTACTTATAACAATATCAACAACACTATTTTTTGCAACCTCATCACCAGCCGCTATTGTTTGAGTTATAACTTTGCCCTCTGCAACTTTTTCACTTTCTGTTTTAGTTACTGTACCAAGTATAAGTCCTTGTGACTCAAGAAGTTTTTTAGCTTCAGCCTCTGTTTTACCTGAAAGATTTGGAACTGAAACTTTTTTAAATTCTTCACCTTTACTTACAACAATTTTAATATCAGAATTTCCTGTAACAGTTGTTCCTTTTGAAGGTGACTGACTTATAACTTTTCCTATTTCAACTTCATTATCAAATTCATATACTATATCTGGCTCTTTTCCAACTTCATCACTTATAGCCTCTATTGCATCTTTTTCTTCTTTACCAGTTACATCTGGCATTTTATATTCAGCCATACCAAGACTTACTTTTATACCTACTTCTGAACCTTTTTTTACAGAAGTACCTTTTTCAATATTTTGTGCATATATTACACCTGCATCATAGTTGCTGTAATCTTCACCCATTTCATTAAGGCTAATACCAAGTTTTTTTGCTTCTTTTTCTGCTTCTTCAAGTTCCATACCTATAAAATATGGTACTGTTACTTTTTCATCAGAGCCTAATAAAGCTCCTCCAAGAAACTTAAATCCAGCAAAAGATATACCTACAATTATAACAAGTGCTGTTATTACAGCCGCTATAATAACCTTTTTCTCTTGCCCCTTATCATAATCGTCATACTCTTCTTCTCTTGCTTTTCTACTTTTTGTATTACTTTTTACTGGAGATTTTTTAGTATTCAGATTTCTTTTAGTATTTCTATCTTTTATATTAGAACGTCTCATATCGTCACCTTCCACATACTCAGGTTCAAAATCATCTGTATCTTTTGATATTTTAATTTTACCTATATGTTTATCTAAAGTTTCATTTTTTCGTTCCATTCTGCTCCTTCTTCTTCCAGTAGGAACAAATTGAATATCCTCTTTATCATCATTTTCATTTTGTTTTTCAATATATGTATTATTATCAGTATTATCTTCTGTTATTTTTACCTTAAGAATGTCTTCAATCATAAGGTCTATATTTGCATATCTATCACTACTATGTTTCATAGTAGCTTTTTTTATAATAGATTCTATATTTTTTGAAAGATTAGGGTTAAACTGACGCATATCTGGCAAATCATCTTCAAGATGTTTAAGTGCTATTGTTACTGCATTTTCACCATCAAAAGGTACTCTACCAGTTGCCATTTCATACATTGTTATACCAAGTGAATATATATCACTCTTTTCATCTACATAACCACCTCTTGCCTGTTCAGGTGAAAAATAATGAACAGAACCAACAGCATTTGCTGCCGTTTCAACAGTAGCTCCTGTTGCCGCTCTAGCAATACCAAAGTCTGTAACCTTTATAACACCATCAGAACCAATAAGTATATTTTGTGGCTTTATATCTCTATGGACAACATTGTTTTTATGTGCCGCTGAAAGTGCTGATGCCATTTGCAATGATATATTAGTTATTGTTTTTGTATCAAATGGTGCTTTTTCTTTAATGGCTTTTTTTAAAGTATCACCATGTACATATTCCATTACAATATAACTTATACCGTTATATTCTCCTACATCATAAACATTTACTATATTTGGATGAGAAAGACTAGCAGCAGAACGTGCTTCTATTTTAAATTTTTCCTTAAAATCCTCATCAGAAGAAAATTCCTCTCTCAAAACTTTTATAGTAACATATCTATCAAGCATTTTATCATGACCACAATAAGCAATAGCCATTCCGCCAGAACCAAGTTTTTCAAGGATTTCATATCTTCCATTGAGTATTGTTCCCTTTGCTAAAATCATTCATCCACCTCCTGTTCTATTAAAATAAGTGTAATATTATCTAACCCACCGGCATCATTAGCTTCTTTCACAAGAATGTCCGCTTTTTCTTCTATACTCTTATCAAGGTTTAAAATTTCTTCTATTCTTTTATCATTAATCATAGTCGTAAGACCATCAGTACATAAAAGTATTATATCATCATATTGAGTATCCACTATAACTGTGTCAACTTCTAAATTATCTTTAGTACCTAATGCCTTTGTTATTAAATTTCTTGTAGGGTGTGTTTCTGCTTCCTCCATAGTTATTTGACCTAATTTAACAAGTTCCATAACATATGAATGGTCAGATGTTAATCTATAAAGTTTATTATCTCTTAAAATATATATCCTACTATCTCCTACATGTACTCCAAAAAGTTTCCCTTTTCTTATTACAGCACCATCTATTGTTGTTCCCATTCCTATAAGATTGGGATTTTCACAAGATTTATTATATACAAATTTATTACTGTATTGTATTGCTGAAATAAGGGAGTCAAGAATATTTTCATCATCTTTATATTCTTCAATATTATTATTTAATTCTTCTACAAAAGCCTTTATTGCTTCGGAACTTGCAACTTCTCCACCGTTACAACCACCCATTCCGTCTGCAACTATAAATAAATCAGAAAAAATATCATTGCCACAAAAAACAGAGTCCTCATTATTTTTTCTTTTCATTCCAACAACGCTTTTATAAACACTTTTCATTCCAACACCTTCTTTTTATTGCTGCTTTCTCTCAATATAACCTTTTCTTAATTGTCCACAGGCAGCATTAATATCACTTCCAAGTTTTCGTCTTACTGTCGTTTCTATACCTTTAGAATTTAAAAATTCAGCAAATTTTTCAACAGTTTCTCCACTACTCTTTTTGTAATTTCTTTCTTTTACATCATTTACAGGTATAAGATTTACATGACAAAGCATATTTCTTAATTTTTCAGAAAGTTCTCTTGCATAATCAATACTGTCATTTACACCATTTATCATAGCATATTCAAATGTTATTCTACGTTTTGTTGTATCAGAATAATATTTACAAGCCTCAAGAAGTCTTTCCATATTATTTTTCTTTGAAATAGGCATTATTTTATTTCTTATTTCATCATTTGGTGCATGAAGTGAAACAGCAAGTGTAATTTGAAGTCCTTCATCTGCAAGATTATACATTTTTTCTATAAGACCACAAGTTGAAAGAGTTATATGTCTTTGACCAATATTAAGACCATCTTTGTCATTTAAAAGTCTTATAAATTTTAAAACATTATCATAATTATCAAGAGGTTCTCCACTACCCATAAGAACTACACTTGAAACTCTTTCTCCTGTATCCTTTTGTATTTCATAAATTTGTGAAAGCATTTCTCCTGCTGTAAGATTTCTTTCAACACCATCAAGTGTTGATGCACAAAATGTGCAACCCATACGACAGCCAACTTGTGTTGAAATACAAACTGCATTACCATAATTATAACGCATAAGCACACTTTCTATTATATTATCATTCTCAAGTGCAAACAAGTATTTTGTAGTATTGTCCTGTTTTGATACATGTTTTTCAAGTATTTTTACATAGCTTATTTTAGCCTCATTTGAAAGTTTCTCTCTAAGATTTTTAGAAATATTTGTCATTTCTTCAAAATCTCCTGCTTGTTTTTTATGAAGCCATTCAAAAATCTGTTTTGCTCTAAATTTAGCCTCTCCAATACTTCCCATAAATATTTGAAGTTCTTCAAGTGACATAGATTTTAAATCTTGTTTTGCCATTATATTAATTCTCCTTTCTTACAAACTTTGCTATAAAGAAACCATCTGTACCATTTACATTAGGATATAATGAAACACAGCCTTTACTTTGTTGTTCTATACCCTTAGGAAGTTCAGAAGATATATCACATTCTTCAAAGTCAAAGTTTTCAAGAAACCATTCAACATTTTTAATATTTTCTTTTTTACATATTGTACAAGTACTATAAACTAATACTCCACCTTTTTTAACATACTTTGAGGCATTTTCAAGTATTCCTCTTTGTATTTTAATAAGTTCATCAATATTGTTACCTGTTCTTCTGAATTTTATATCTGGTTTTTTTCTTATTATTCCAAAACCTGAACATGGTGCATCAACTATTACTTTATCAAATTTATTTTCATCTTCTTCATAAAACTTGAGAGCATCTTTTTCTTCCGCTTTTATAATATCAATACCAAGTCTTTTTGCTGAGTCTTCTATAAGTTCTATTTTATGGAAATATATATCTCTTGATGATATAACACCTTCATTTTTCATAATTTCTGCACAAAGAAGGCTTTTACCTCCCGGTGCAGCACATACATCAAGTATTTTTTCGCCTTTTTTAGGTGATAAAACATTAACTGCTGTAACAGAACTTTCATCTTGTATATGAAAAAGACCATTTTTAAAAGCCTCTAAAGAAGATATATCTGCTGTCTTTTTAATATGAAGTACATTTTCATAATACTTTCCATATTCAACAACAATTCCACTTTTTTCAAGTTCTTTTTTAAGACTTTCTTTATCTGTTTTAAGTGTATTTACAGCTATTGTAACATCAGGGGCTTTATTATTACTTTCACAAAGTTTTTCAACAAATTCATAATCATATTCATGAAGCCACATTTTTACAAGCCATAAAGGGTGAGAATATTTTACACTTAAATATTCAGGAGTACCTATATCCGGTAATTTTATATCATCAATATTTCTACTTATATTTCTTAAAACACCGTTTACAAAACCTGAAAGTTTTCCATATCCTCTAAGTTTTGCAAGTTTTACAGCCTCATTACAAGCAGCAGAATTAGGCACTTTATCCATAAATATTATTTGATAAACACCACTTCTTATTACAGCCAAAAGCCATGGTTTCATTTTTTCTGTTTTTGTTTTTGAAAATTGATTTATAACATAATCAATATAATATATATTTCTTAATGTTCCATTTACTATTTCTGTAACAAAAGCTCTGTCATTTTTAGGCATTGCACCATTTTGCTTTAAAAGAGATTTTAAAACAACATTATTAAATGATTGTTCTTCAAATATTCTGTAAAGTCCTTCACAGGCAACCTCTCTTGGATTAATTTGTATCATTATTTTTCAAGCCTTTCCAAAATATATTCACATCTTATATTAAACTAAATAATCAAATACCGCAAATATTTTTATATTATTTGTCATAAAACAAAAAAACGACAGGGAAAATATAAACCCCTGCCGTAATTTTTTTAATTTAGTCATCTCTTCTGCCAAATAAAAGAACAAGTCTTAAAAGGTTGGCTATTGCAACAGCTGCTGAAGCAACATATGTTAAAGCCGCAGCACTAAGAACTTTTTTTGCAGGTTTTAATTCTTCTTCACTTAAAAAATTATACATTCCAAGAGCTTCTATTGCACGCTTTGATGCATCAAACTCAACAGGAAGTGTTATAAGTGAAAAAGCAACAGCAACTGAAAATAAAACAATTCCAAGCTGTATTATTGTATAACCAAAAGAAGAACCTGCCATTCCTCCTATTAAAACACCCAAAAATATAAGTGGCATTGCAAGATTTGAACCTATATTTGTTATAGGTACCATAGCACTTCTAAGTTTAAGAAAGGCATATCCTGTATCATGCTGTATAGCATGACCTGTTTCGTGGGCTGCAACACCTATTGCAGCAATAGATGTACTACCATAAACAGAGTCGGAAAGTCTTAATGTTTTTGTTCTTGGGTCATAATGGTCTGTAAGATTTCCTCTTACTCTTTCAACAGTTACATCATATATACCAGATGCATTAAGAAGCTGTCTTGCCACATCAGCTCCTGTAAACCCTCTACTGTTTGATACTCTAGAGTATTTATTAAATGTGCTTCCTACCTTTGACTGAGCATATAAGGCAAGTATCATAGGTGGAATTAAAATATAAAAATACGAAAAAGAATATGGATAAAACATATTATCTTACCTCCTAATTTTTAAAACATACATTACAATAAAATCAATTTAACTCATGTACGTTTTATATTATTTTAAGTCTGAAAATATTATTTATTCCAAAACTATTCCTTTTTCAACTGCATGACCTCTCATATAAGCATCTGTTGCCATTCTTTTGCCACCTCTTGCCTGTATTTCAGTAACAAGAACAAAACCGTCACCAGTTTTTACAACAAATCCTTTTTTTGTTATATATGCAATTTCACCACATTTAGCAGTACTATTATCACACTCAAATTTAACAGCTTTCCATATTTTAAGAACTTCACCATTATAAACTGTCCAAGCAGCAGGAACAGGGTCAAGACCTCTAATAAGATTTATTATTTCAAAAGATGTTTTATTCCAATCAATATGACCTGTTTCTTTTGAAATCATAGGTGCATAATTTGAAAGGGCATCGTCTTGTTTTTCTCTTACTATTGTTCCATTTTCTATTTTAACAAGTGTTTCTTTAAGTACATCAGCACCCATTACACACATTTTATCATGTACTGTACCATAAGTATCTTCATCACTTATATCAAATTCAGCTTTTAAAAGCATATCTCCTGTATCAAGACCTTTTTCCATATACATAGTTGTTACACCTGTTTTTGTATCACCATTTATTACAGACCATTGTATAGGTGCAGCACCTCTATATTTTGGAAGAAGTGAGCCATGAACATTTACACAGCCATATTTAGGCATATTAAGTATACTTTCAGGAAGTATCTGACCAAAAGCTACAACAACGATAATATCTGCATTATAACTTCTTAATTTTTCAACAGCTTCTTCTTCTTTTACTTTTACAGGCTGAAAAACTTCTATTCCATACTCAATAGCTTTTTCTTTTACAGGTGGAAAAAGCATTTTTTTACCTCTACCCTTTGGTTTATCAGGCTGAGTAACAACAAGGCAAACTTCATGACCTTCTTTTACAAGCATATCAAGACAAGGTACAGCAAAATCAGGTGTACCCATAAAAATTATTTTCATAAAATGCTACCTCCAAAAAAATTATATTCCTTCTATTTCACCGATAGCCTTATCTATATAAAGAACGCCATCAAGGTGGTCTGTTTCATGGCATAAAGCAACAGCTAAAAGCTCTGTTCCTTCAACAACTATTTTTTCACCATCTCTGTTTAATGCTTCAACTTTTACATATTCTGGTCTATCAACATCAGCACAAGCCCCAGGTATACTTAAACAACCTTCAGAACCTATTTGAGAACCCTTTGTTTCAACAACAACAGGATTTATAAGTTCAATAAGTCCTTCACCAATATCTATTACAACAACTCTTTTAAGTACTCCAACCTGTGGTGCTGCAAGTCCAACACCATTTGCTTCATACATTGTTTCTGCCATATCATCAAGAAGTGTAATTACAGAAGGTGTAATTTCCTTTACTTCTTTTGATTTTTTTCTAAGTATTTCATCACCATTAGTTCTTATTTGTCTTATTGCCATAATATTATTTCCTCCAAAAAATAAAAATATTTATAACTGTAATTCAGTATACAATAAAACAGTAATTTAAACAACAATTTAAAATACAACTGTATTTTTTGCAATATTTATATAAACTCCTGTTTTACCGTTTCTTTGTTTAAATTTATCTATACAATATAAAACAAATTTACAAAGTCTTTCTTCTTCTTTAGATTTTACTGTAATTGTAAAACGATATTCATTTTTAATTTTAGATATAACAGCAGGAACAGGTCCAAGTATTAAAAAATCATTTTTTTTATTAAAATATTTCATAACATCACTAAGTCTTTGAGCAGAATTTATAACTTCGCTTTCATTTTCACCACTTATCATTATATTAAAGAAATTACCAAAAGGCGGATAATCCATTATACTTCTTATTGATGTTTCTTGATTATAAAATTCTTTATAATCTTGTTTTGAAGAAAGTTTTATAACATAATTTTCAGGATTATATGTCTGAACATATACTTTACCTTTTTTATTACTTCTTCCTGCTCGTCCTGCAACCTGTGTTATAAGTTGAAATGTATTTTCAGATGATTTATAGCTACTTACATTTAAAGAAATATCAGCAGCAACTATTCCTACAAGTGTCACATTAGGAAAGTCATGACCTTTTGCTATCATTTGAGTACCTATAAGAATATCTGCTTCCCCCTTTCCAAAAGTTTCAAGTATTTTTTCATGACTATTTTTCTTTGTTGTAGTATCCATATCCATTCTTAAAACTCTGGCATTAGGGAAATATTTTTTTACTTCTTCTTCAACCTTCTGTGTTCCTGTACCAAAATATTTTATATATTTTGAGCCACACTTAGGGCAAATATTAGGATTTTTTATTGTTTTACCACAATAATGACACATAAGACTATTTGAATATGAATGATATGTGTATGATACATTGCAATTATCGCACATCATTACATGTCCGCATTTTCTACAAGATACAAATGTTGAAAAACCCCTTCTGTTTATAAAAAGCATTGTTTGCTCGCCTTTTTCCAAATTTTCTTTTATAGAATAATACAAATCTTCACTAAAAATAGAACGATTTCCATTTTCAAGTTCTAATCTCATATCTTTTATATAAACATCTGGAAGACTACTATTATTTGCTCTTTCTGAAAGTTCAACAATGTTATATTCATTATTAATACATTTATGATAAGTACATATATCAGGTGTAGCACTCCCCATAACAACAAGAGAATTTGTTATTTCAGATAATTTTACTGCTGTTTCAATAGTGTCATATTTAGGAGTTGTTTCCGACTTATAAGAATTTTCATGTTCTTCATCAATTATTATTACACCTAAATTTGAAAAAGGAGTAAATATGGCAGACCTAGGACCTATCATTACAGAAATTTCTCCTTCTCTTGCCTTTTTCCATTGGTCAAAACGTTCTCCAAAATTCATACGACTATGAGTATATGAAACCTTTTCACCAAAACGAGATATAAATCTTCCTACAATTTGAGGTGTAAGAGAAATTTCAGGAACAAGAACAATAGCTTGTTTACCTTCTTTTAATACTTTATCTATTATAGCCATATATACTTCTGTTTTTCCGCTACCTGTAACACCAAAAACAAGAACAGGTTTTTTATTATCAGATTTTCTTATATTTTCTATTGTTTCAACTGCTTTTTTCTGTTCATCTGTAAATTGTGGTGAATATGTTTTATTATAATTTTCAATATTAAAAATATCTCTTTTCTCTATTTTATTATAAATTTTTATAATTCCTTTTTTTTCAAGAGTTTTTAAAGTAGAATTTATATCACCAAATTCACTTTTAATTTCAGAAATTTTAATTTCATCATAATCCATTAGAAAATCAACTATTTCTCGTTGTTTTTCATTTCTTTTATATTTTAAAAGGTCATTATATTTTTGTTCAAAACATTCATCTGTATTGAGTTTTAAATATCTTATATTTTTTTCATAATTTTGTCCTTTAACACTTTGACGAATTGATATTACACGTTTTTGTTTAAGTGATTTTAAATGATTATTTATATTTTTTCCAAAATATTCTTCAATATCACTTTTTAAAGAAATATTATTATTTTCATTTAGAAAATCAACTATTTCTTTTTCTTTATCAGTAAAAGAAATATTGTTTTCATTATAATCATTTAAAACAACAAGCCATGATGTCTTTATACCTATTCCAGAAGGCATTATTGTTTTTAAACAAGCAGAAAGGGTTGTATAATATTTTTCTTTAAGCCATAATGCAAGTTTTATCATTTCTTTTGAAAATATAGGAAAATCATCACATATATTTATTATATTTTTTAATTTTTCAGAAGGTACATCTGTATTATCCGAAATGCTTATAACATATCCTTCTGTTTTTTTATTTGAATTACCAAAAGGAACAATAACTCTCATACCTTCTTTTACAATATTTTCTATACCTTTAGGTATACCATAGTCAAATATACGGTCAACATCAGTATGGTTTATATTTATAATTACATTTGCATATTTCATAAAATATCAGACACCTCCCTTATCAAAATAAAAAGGGTATCTGAAAATCTTCCGATACCCTAAAGTAATTATTCTTCTGTAATGTTTTCCTCATCAGAAACCAAAACTTCTTCTTCAGATACTTTTTCTGTATTCTGAAGTATTTTTATTTTGTTTTCATAAAGCTCATTTACAGCTATTGAAACAGGTTTATCAACAGTATAGTTCATTGTTAAAGGTTCTGCTTTATCAACAAGCTGTCTTGCTCTTTTAGCTGCTGCAATAACTATTGTATATCTACTGTTAATTGCATCTACTTTACTTGCATCTTTATTTAAAACCTCTAATAAATCTGAATATGATGGACGTAACATTTATATCTCTCCTTTAAAAACTTTATTTATATCACGATTGCGAGAAGTTTTCATTCCTTCCGCTGATACAATATCCTTTATGGCACTTTCTGCTTTTTCAACAGTATCATTTATTATAACATAATCGTACTCAGTTACAAGCTCCATTTCCTCCATTGCTCTAGAAACTCGTTTTTCAATAACCTCTGGTGCTTCTGTACCTCTACCATTAAGTCTTTTTCTAAGCTCTGTTATATTTGGTGCTGTTAAGAATACAAGCACACTTTCTGGCATAAGTTTTTTTACTTGTAAAGCTCCTTGTACTTCTATTTCAAGTATTACATTTTTACCTTCTTTAAGGCATTTTTCAACATATTCCTTTGGTGTTCCATAATAATTATCACAAAAATTTGCCCATTCAAGAAGTTCACCTTTATCTATCATATTTTCAAATTCTTGTTTTGTATGGAAGAAATAATGAACACCATTTTCTTCATAATCCCTTGGATTTCTTGTTGTTGCTGATATAGAAAGGCAAAAATCACCGTTTTTTACAAGTTCAGAAACAACAGTACCTTTACCCGAACCCGAAGGTCCTGAAATTATAAGAAGTATACCTTCTTTATTCATAATTATATTACTCCTTCTATTCCATATCTTTTAAAGAAAGTCTGCTACCAACAGTTTCTGGCATTATTGTTGAAAGAACAACATGACCACTATCCATTACAATAACCGCTCTTGTTTTTCTGCCATAAGTTGCATCAATTATACGACCTTCTTCTTTCGCTTCTTGAATAATACGCTTTATAGGTGCAGAATCTGGACTTACAACAGCAATTATTCTATTTGCAGAAATAATATTTCCATAACCTATATTTATAAATCTTATATTATTCATAATATCACCTAATTTCTATTCGATATTCTGAATTTGTTCACGGATTTTTTCAATTTCGCTTTTAAGTTCTATTGAAGCCTTTGTTATATTTATATCGTTTGATTTTGATGCTATTGTATTTGACTCTCTATTCATTTCTTGTACAAGAAAATCAAGTTTTCTTCCTACAAGACCACCTTCATCAAGTATATTTCTAAGCTGTATAATATGGCTTTCAAGTCTTGTTACTTCTTCATCAATACAACCTCTATCAGCAAAAACAGCTACCTCAGTTGCTATTCTTTGCTCATCAATATCAACCTGTCCCATAAGCTCTTGAAGTCTTGCTGTAAGTTTTTCTTTATACTCAACTACAACAACAGGTGCTCTTTCTTTTACTTCTTTAACAAGTTTCTCTATATTTTCAGCTTTTATAAGTATATCATTTTTTAATGCTTCGCCTTCAATACTTCTCATATCAATAAAATTTGAAATAGCTTCATTTAAAGCTGGAGAAAGAGCGTCCCATATAACATTTTCCTCTGTTTGTACTTTTTCAACAGTAATAACATCAGGAAATCTTGCAACTAATGAAAGCATATCATTACTTTCAATTTTAAATTTATCTTTTAAAATAACAAGTTTTTCAAAATAAGCTTCTGCAAGAGCATCATTAAGTTTTACACAAACATCATCTGTTGAAAGAGTTTCAAAACTTATGTATACATCAGTTTTACCTCTTGATATATTTTTAGAAATTGTTTTTCTTATTTTATCTTCAAGGAATACCATTGAACGTGGAAGTTTTATTGAAATATCATTATATCTGTGGTTAACGGATTTTATTTCAACAGTAAACTTTCTATCTTCAGTAGAATTTTCACCTCTTCCATAACCTGTCATACTTTTTATCATAATTTTTCAGTCCTTTTTATATTAGTTCTAATCTGCATTATATTTTATTATATATTAAAAATGCCCTATTTTTCAAGAAGAAAAGATATACTTTTAAAACTTTTTATAAAATGATATACTAACCTTAAAATAACAATGCGGAGGTAAAAAAATATGGCACTTGACGGAATAACCGTTTCCAATATAGTTTCAGAGCTTCAAAAAAAACTCATTGGTGGAAGAATAGATAAAATTTATCAGCCATTAAATGATGAAATAATATTTTCAATAAGAAGTCTTGGAAAAAATATTAAAGTTTTAGCTACTGCAAATTCAAGTCACCCAAGAATTCATATTACAGAAATACAAAAAGACAACCCAGCCCAAGCTCCTATGTTTTGTATGGTTTTAAGAAAACATATAGCAGGTGGTAAAATAATTTCAATAGAACAGCCTAATTTTGAAAGAATAATTAATATAAAAATTGAAGGCTTAAACGAAATGGGAGATATGGGTATAAAAACTCTCATTATAGAAATAATGGGAAAACACAGTAATATTATTCTTACTGATGAAAATGGTATAATACTTGACTCAATTAAAAGAGTTTCTCATGATAAAAGTTCTGTCAGAGAAGTTCTTCCAAACAAACAATATATGTTACCACCATCACAAGACAAAAAAAATCCTATATTAACAAATAAAGATGAATTTATATCTTTATCAAAAATTACAGACGGTCAAAAACTTCAAGGATTTATATATAAAAATTATACAGGTATAAGTCCTGTAATGGCAAGTGAAATATGTTTTAGAGCTGGATTTGACCCATCTTCTTACTGTGGTGAAATTGACGAAAATGGCTTTTCAAAATTATATGATACTTTTTATAATGTATTTAATGATATAAAATCTGAAAAATATAGTCCTGAAATTATATATACAGAAGATACAGAAAAAATAACAGAATTTTCTTCAATTTCAATGTTACAATATGGTAATGGATTTAAAAAACAGCATTTTGACTCTATATCTGCACTTTTAGAAGAATATTATGCTGAAAGAGATAATATGTATCATATTCAGCAAAAGGCACATGATATGAGAAGAATAATTTTAACAAATATTGAAAGATGTGTTAAAAAGTCAGAAATTCAACAAAAGACATTAAAAAGTATTGAAAATAGAGAAGATTGGCGTGTAAAAGGAGAACTTCTTACAGCAAATATTTATGCAGTTCAAAAAGGTATGACAGTATTTAAGACAATAAATTTTTATGATGAAAATATGCCTGAAATAGAAATACAAATAGACCCATTAAAAACACCTGCTGAAAATGCACAAAAATATTTTGCAAAATATAATAAAGCAAAACGTACTCTTGCCGCTATTGATATTCAGAAAAAACAAAATGATGAGGAACTTATATATTTAGAAAGTATATTAAATTCTCTTGAAACATCAAATACAGACTCTGACCTTTTAGAAATACGCGAAGAACTTGTTGATGCTGGATATATGAAAAGAAAATCATTTAAAAAAGGTAAAGGACAAAAAATCAAAAAATCAAAACCTATGCACTATATATCATCAGATGGTTTTGACATATATGTAGGAAAAAGTAATATTCAAAATGATGACCTTACATTACATTTTGCTGCTCCAAATGACCTTTGGCTTCATACAAAGAATATAGCTGGCTCTCATGTAATAATAAAAACAGAAGGAAAATGCAATGATATAAATGACCTTCCAGATAATACTCTTATTGAAGCAGCAAATTTAGCTGTTATTAATAGTAAAGCAAAAGATGGTACTCTTGTACCTGTTGATTATACATTCAGAAAAAATATTAAAAAACCTAATGGTTCAAAACCAGGTATGGTAATATATGAACAAAACTGGTCTGTGTATATAAATCCTGAACCATTAAAAATTAAAAATTTAAAAATAGAAGAATAAAAAATAAAAAGTGCAGTTATAATCTGCACTTTTATTTTTATAAATTATTATGCTGTTTTATCATTTATAATTCCAAGTCTAAAATATTCTGTTAATATAGATATAAATTGGCTATTTGTTGGTTTTTTGGAATTCATAATTCCTATTGTTTTACAATATATATGACTATTTCCATTACGCCATATACATTCTATTGCATGTCTTATTGCTCTTTCTACTTTACTACTACTTGTATTATATTTCTTTGCAATATCAGGATAAATTCCTTTTGTTATACCTATAAGAAGTTCTGTATTATAAACAGCCATTTCAATAGCACATCTTATATAATGAAATCCCATTATACTTGGAGTAATTCCAAAACTATTTAAAACTTCTGTTATTTTCATCTCAAGTGTTTTTTCTTTTGAAACCTCTGTAAAAGTTTTTGTTGGTATAACTTCTTTTTCATTATCAAAAATTTGTAATATTCTTTTAATTAAAAGTTCACTTTCAAAAGGCTTACTTAAAAAATATGATGCTCCCACTTCAACTGCCTTTTTTACTATACTATCACAGTTCATTGCAGAAACTACAATGCACTTAGGTTTATTTTTACATTTATCCCCAATTTCTTCAAGTAACCATAAACCATCTTTCTTTGGCAGTATCACATCAAGTATAACTAAATCAACCTCTTTATTAAGTACTAAATTCAAAGCCTCTTCCCCGTTTGATGCTTCTCCTACTACTTTAATATTTTTTTCTTTCTCCAAACTGTTAATTATGGTTTTTCTAAAGATATCGTTATTATCAACTACGACAACCTTAATCAACATATCAGAAATCATATATTCCGCCCCCTTAAAAATTTAAAAAAGTATATCAAAATATTTTGTCAGCAATCCTTTTAACTTATTATCACAAATTCATCTCCCTTATTTATTTTTATGACAAAATACTTCGTTAAATATTATATCAATAAATGTTTAAAATTCCATATATTCTGCACATACACCCTGTTTTTTGACACCAATAGCATTTTTTTGCACATTTATTGTATATTACATATATCTCTTAAAATACAGTATATCATTATACTTATGTTAAATATTTAGAGTTAAAATATTTATAATATACATATAATTAATTTTACAGGTATAGACTAAATATAATAACTTTGATATTATATTTAATACAGTAATTTATTATAAAATATTATTATGGAGTTGAATTTATGTTAAATACAAATAGTTTCTTATTTATACTATTTGCCATAATAGGCATAATAGTAGCAACAACAATACACGAGTTTACAAGAGCAATAACATCAACAATACTTGGTGATACTTTACCAAAACAAAAGGGACGTGTTACATTAAACCCAATAAAGCATTTTGAACCAATAGGTTTTATACTTATGCTTGCAACAGGTGGTTTTGGTTGGGGAAAACCAGTAGATACAACTTCTCTTTATTATAAAAATAGAAAAAGAGATACACTTATAACAGCAATAGCACCTGATATAGCTAATATATTAGTTGCATATATATGTTTTTTAATTGGAAATGTATTTTTAAAAACAGGAAATATTATTATATATTCACTTTTTATGAGAATAGGAATATATAACATAAGTCTTGCTATTTATAACATTGTTCCTGTATCACCTATGGACGGTTTAAAGGTACTTGCACATATAATTCCTTCAAATAAATATTTCCAATACTTACAATATGAAAAAGTTGTTCAGGCAGTATTTATGATTTTCCTCTTTATGGGAACAACAGATTTTATATTTACACCTATAATTAATTTTGTAATAACTATTTTAAGTTTTCTTGCAGGTTTATAATAAAAGGAGAATTTCAGTTGAAAAAAATAACTGTTCATCTTGAAGCATTTGAAGGTCCTTTGGACCTTCTTTATCATCTTATAGAAAAAAACGAAATAGATATATATAATATACCAATAGCTTCTCTTACAGACCAATATATTGAGTATATTGAAAATGCAGATAACAAAAATATGGAAAGTATGAGCGAATTTATAATTATGGCTTCTACTTTACTTGAAATAAAATCAAAAATGCTTATTCCTTCAAAACGTGATGATAAATCTGAAGAGAATGAAGAAGACCCTCGAGAGGAACTTGTAAAAAAACTTGTTGAATACAAGAAATTTAAAAATATAACTCAAGATTTTAAAAAATATGAAGAAGAAGCATCTTTGGTACTTTATAAAAAAAATAAAGAATTTGAAAAACTTTTTGAAAATATTGAAGAAAATGATAATATAGAAACTTTTCTTAATGGAGTAACACTTAATGATATTTTCAAAGCCTTTCAAGAAGTAATGAAAAGAAAAGAAACAAAAGTTGATAAAGTACGAAGTTCATTCAAATCAGTAGAAAGAGATTTATATACAATAGACGAAAAAATAAATTATATAAAAGATTTACTTTTTATAACACCAAAAATAATATTTAGGTCTATATTTAGAAGTGGTGCAAAAAAAATGGAAATAGTAGTTACTTTTCTTGCATTATTAGAACTTATAAAAACAAAAGATGTTTATATCACACAAGAAAAGCCTTTTGGTGATATAATAATATTAAAAAATAATGGAAGTGATTAAAATTGAAACTTAATGAACTTGAAGCTGTAATTGAATCTCTCCTTTTTATATCCGGAGAAGCTGTTCCTATATCTGTACTTGCTCAAACAATAGATATGGACAAAGCTACAACAAAAGCTATTATACGTTCTTTATCTGATAAATATGCTTCTGAAAAAAGAGGAATACAAATTGTAGAATATGAAAATTCATATCAAATGTGTACATCACCACAATGTTTTGATTATATACGACATATGTATAAATCACCACAAAAACAGGGACTTACACAGGCACTACTTGAAACTCTTGCAATAATAGCATATAAACAACCTATAACAAAATCACAAATAGAAGAAATACGAGGTGTAAACTCTGAACATGCTGTAAATAAACTTGTTGAAAAAAAATTAGTATGTGAAAAAGGACGTCTTGATACACTGGGAAAACCAATTCTTTTTGGTACAACAAAAGAATTTCTCAGATATTTTGGTTTTACATCAGTAAAAGAACTTCCGCCTCTTGATGAAAAAATATCATTGGAAAATTTAGAAAATACTGAAAATAAATAAAAAATACATATTAATACTAATATTACAAAAAATACTTCTATCACATAAAGATAGGAGTTTTTTTTATGAAAAAATTTATAGCTTTATTACTTGTTTTTATAATAACATTTTCATTTCAAATTAATATATATGCTGAAAACTCTCCAAAAGTAAATGCTCTTGGTGCAGTACTTATGGATTTTGAAACAGGTCGTATATTATGGGGCAAAAATGAAAATGAACCATTAGCTATGGCAAGTACAACAAAAATAATGACTGCTATATTAGCAATAGAAAGTGGTAAACTTGATGAAACACTTACTGTAAGCAAACGTGCCCAGTCTGCTCCAGAAGTAAAACTTCATATACTTGAAGGTGAACAATACACATTAAAAGATATGCTTTATGCTATGATGCTTTCATCATATAATGATACAGCTGTTGCAATAGCAGAATTTATAGGTGGAAGTGTTGAAGATTTTTGTATTATGATGACAGAAAAAGCAAAGTCTTTAGGTTGTACAGATACAGTTTTTAAAACACCAAATGGGCTTGACCTTGATGACCACCACTCAACAGCAAAAGACATGGCAATAATAACAGCTTATGCATTAAAAAATGATACATTTAGAGAAATAATAAAAACACCATTTTACACAGTAAATGGAACAAAAACACACAATGTAACAAATAAAGACAGACTTCTAACAGAATATGAAGGTGCAATAGGTGTAAAAACAGGATTTACTGGAAAAGCTGGTCATTGTTTTGTTGGTGCAGCCCAAAGAAATGGTCAAACTCTTATTTCTGTTGTACTTGGAAGTGGTTGGGGAGATACAGGAAAAGAACAAAAATGGATTGATACAAAAAATATTTTAAACTACGGTTTTGAAAATTTTTCAGATACAGAAATAGTAGTTGAAGGTGATTTTACAGGAAATATACCTATAACAACATCAAAAAAACAATTTATATCAACAGAAATGTGTGACTCTATAACATTACCTTTATCAGAAGAAGAAAAACAAAATATAAAAATAAATATAGTTCTTCCAGACTCTTTAGAAGCACCAGTATTGGAAAATACAATTATAGGAAAAGCAGAAATATTTATAAATGATATTAAAGAATGTGAAGTAAATATAAAAACTTCAGAAAGTGCAGAAAGAAACGATATTAAAGTATCGTCTAAAAAAATATTTAATATTTGGAATGAAAGCGGAAATGTTCTTTTTGAAAACATACTGAAAAAATTTGAAATACTTTAATTATTTTACTGTATAAGGTTTTATTATAAGGGCAACTTATATATGAAAATAAAAATGTAATGGAGTGAAAATATATGGTAGTAAAAAATAAATTTATAAAAAAACTATCTTTATCATTACTTATTACAGCTATTATATCATTTGCCCTTATATATTTTTCAATTCCATCAAATATAAAACTTATAGAAGGACAAACAAAAAATTTATTTGTAGGTATTGCAAATGCAAGTATTGATGAAGAAAGTGTAAATGTTTTAAACATTTCTGAAAATACAGTTTCAGAAAATATACAAACAGATTTTGGCACAATAGAAATAAATCCTATACAATCAGGAACTGCAAAAATAGATATGTCAATTCTTGGTGTACCTGTGAAAAGTGTAAGTGTAAATGTTTCACCAGAAATAAAACTTGTTCCTGTTGGAAAAGCTGTTGGAGTTACTGTTGACACAGATGGTATACTTGTTTTAGGTACAGGATATGTTAATAAAGATACAAACGAAGTTTGTCAGCCTTCTAAAGGAGTATTAAAAACAGGCGATTTAATAACTCATGTAAATGGTGAAAAAATAACTCAAAAAGAAGAACTTATAGAAATTGTAGAAAGTTCAACCGGCTCTCTAAATATTAGCATAGTAAGAAACGGCGAAACATTACAAGAAACTCTTACTCCTATAATATCAACAGAAGATGGTAAACAAAAAATAGGTGCTTGGGTGAGAGATTGTACACAAGGTATAGGAACTTTAACATATTATAATCCTCAAACAAAAGGTTTTGGAGCTTTAGGTCATGGTGTTTATGATATTGATACAAAAAGTCTTCTTTCAATAAAAGATGGTAAAATAACAGAAACTATTATTTCAGGTATAAAAAAAGGTGAAAAAGGTATACCTGGAGAACTTAGTGGAGAAACAGATGATACTAAAGTAATAGGAGAAATATATCAAAATACAGAGTGTGGTTTATATGGTAAAATATACAGCGAAAATGTAGATTTTACAGAACAAGAAGCTTTACCAATAGCTACAAAAGAAAATATAAAAGAAGGAAAAGCATATATTCTTACTAATATTTCGGGAAATAAAGTTGAAAAATATGAAATAAATATAGAAAGCATTGATATAAATACTTCAAATCCTTCAAAATGTATGATTATAAGAATTACTGATGAAAAATTACTCTCACAAACCGGTGGTATCATTCAAGGAATGAGCGGAAGTCCTATTATACAAGATAATCATATAATAGGTGCTGTTACACATGTATTTGTAAATGACCCTACAAAAGGCTATGGAATATTTATTGAAAATATGCTTTAAAAAAGTGTGAAGACAACTTCACACTTTTTTTATTAACACCACAATGATAATAATTTTTTCATCATTTGACCTATATTTATTTTATCAACGGAATTTGCTGCTAATATATCACATCTTCCCTTTTCAACACCTTCAGACATATATATAACCTCACCTATTTTATCACCCTCATTAACAGGTGCTATAAGCGATGGTAATATTTCTGTTTTTGTTTCTATTTCAGCTCCATTTCCTTTTTTGACAAGTATATTTATATCTTCTGAGGTTTTTCCTGTAACTGTACTTTCGCTGCCTTTGTATATAGGAACTTCAGCAACAACATCACCTTTTTTACCTACATTTTCAATACCATAATTAGCAAAACCATATTCAAAAAGTTTAACAACTTCATTAAATCTTGTTGTTGGATTAGGAGCAGCCATTACGACTGCTATAAGTTTTATATTATCATTTTCGGCTGTACCTGAAAGACAATATAAAGCATTTCCTGTACTACCTGTTTTAAGTCCTGTTGCTTTGTCATATTGTTTTATAAGTTTATTTGTATTTGTAAGACCAAACTCTGTGTCACCTTTTTTTGTTTTATGTATTATTGTATCCTGCCAAGTTGTTGTATACTCTTTTATTTCAGGGTGATTACTTATAAGTTGTCGTGACATTAAAGCTATGTCATATGCTGATGTTACATGACCGTCTGCATCAAGCCCACAAGCATTTACAAAATTAGTATCATTCATACCTAATTCTTTGGCTCTTTCATTCATCATTTTTACAAAGCCTTCTTCACTTCCACCTATATGCTCTGCCATAGCAACAGAAGCATCATTTGCAGATGCTATTGATATACATTTTATCATATCTTTTACTGTTTGAGTTTCACCCTCTTCAAGAAAAACTTGACTTCCACCCATACTTGCAGCATGAGCACTTACTGTTACTGTATCATCATATTTAATTTTTCCACTTTCTAATGCTTCAAATATCAAAAGTAATGTCATTACCTTTGTAACACTAGCAGGAGGAAGTTTTTCATGTCCATTATTTTCAAGAAGCACTTCTCCTGTTGTTTCTTCCATAAGAACATAACTTTTTGATACAAGCCCCATATCTGTATTTTCTTCTTCTGCATAAATAGGTATAACGCTTGTAATAATAAAAACAGTTGTAATAACAAAGGTTATTATTCTTTTAAATATATTATTCAAATCAAAAACCCCTTAAATATATTATTGTTATAATATATTTAAAGTATAATTAAAATATAACACCGCCCATTACTTTTTTGTCCAATGTTATAGAATTTTCAGTAACAATACAATCATATACATATATATTTACACCTTCTTTATATGCTTTATAAAGTGCATCATAAAACTTTTTATCTCTTTCTTTATTTGGTGTAAAATATTTTACATCTTTCATTTGTACAACAAAAGCTATACCAACATCATATCCTTCTTTTTTAGCCTCAATAAGCTCTAATATATGTTTTGTACCTCTTTCAGTAGGTGCATCTGGAAACATTACAACTCCATTTTCTTCAAGAGTGACTCCCTTAACCTCAATAAAGCCTTTTTTATTATTTTTTTCATAATATATATCAAATCTTGAATTATTATATTTTACTTCCCTCTTTAAAAAATCCACAGAACCAATTTGTTCTATTTCCCCATCAATAAGAGCTTCTGCAAAAACTGAATTAGGTGATTGAGAGTCCATATTTATAAGTTTTTCGCCTTTATATACAGATATAAGTGAATATTTTGTTTTTCTGTTAGTATTGTCACTTTCTTCAAGTATAACAGTAACTCCTTCAATAAGAAGTTCTTTACATCTTCCTGTATTTTTAACATGTACTGTTTCTTCTTTTCCATTTATAATAACATTTGCAATAAATCTATTTGGACGATTTTTAAATATTCCTTTTACAGTATTTTTATATTCCATTACTACTCCTTTTAAAACTTACAATATGTTTTTATTTCTCCCAAAGCAAGTGTAATACCTTTATAAACAGTTTTATTTATAATAATATCAGCATTTTCATCATAACATTTTATACTTCTTTCACACACATTTGAAACACCTGTTGTTTTTTTTACAAACTCTGACTCTGTAAAATTACCTTTAACAGATAAAAGTTCATCTGCTGTATATGTTATAAAATCTATATCTAATAAATTACAAAAATCAACTATACCTTTTTCATTATTTTTAAGGTCTATTGAAATAAATGCTTTTATAGCTAAAATATCAATATTTCCTAAAAAATCATAAACAGCTTCTTTTATATTTTCAAAAGGTGTATTTTTTTTACAACCTATTCCAATAATATATTTTTTAGGTACAAGTACAACATCTCTATTTGATGTATCTTTTTTATATTGTGTAATAAAAACATTACTGTTACACTTTATATTTTTTAATATATAGCTTGGAATTTCACCTTTTAATTCAACATCTGAAAATAATCCTACATTACTATTATTTACAATATCACCACTAACATATTTCATATTTTCAATATTTTTAATAACTAATCCATTTTCTTTTGCAAATACATCAAAAGCAATTTTATTATTTACATCTGTTGATGTTGTAATAACAGGTATCGCCCCTATTATATCAGCTATTTTTTTTGCAAATTCATTTGCACCACCTATATGACCAGAAAGTAAACTTATTGCAAAATTACCTTTTTCATCACACACAACAACGGCTGGGTCTGTTTTTTTACTCTTTATAAGATTTGCAATTTTTCTTACAACTATTCCTGTTGCCATTATAAAAACAATATTGTCATATTCATAAAAATATTTATCTATATTTTTAAGTTCATATTTATCAAAAATATCACAATCAATATTTTCAGAAATTTTAAATGCTGTTTTTTTCCCTTGTTCTGTAATATAAAAAACTGCTATTTTCATATTATTTTCTAAATTCTGTTTTAAAGTTTTTATCATACAATTTTGAAAGCTCATAATCATCACCAAGACAGTTGCCAATTATAACAAGAGCAGTTTTATTTATGCCTGCTTCTTTTGTTTTTAAAGCTATATCAGAAAGTGTCCCTCTTACAATTTTTTCATCTTTCCAAGTTGCTTTATACACAACTGCTGCCGGTGTATTTTCTGAATATCCTTCCATAAGTCTTTTTACAAGTTCATCTATCATTCCCACACTTAAAAATATAATCATTGTAGCATTATGTTTTGAAAGGCTTTCAATACTTTCTTTTTCTGGTACAGCAGTTCTTCCTTCCATTCTTGTAAGTATTACAGTTTGAGAAACTGCCGGAAGTGTATATTCTGCTTGAAGTGCAGCGGCAGCACCACAAAATGAACTCACACCTGGTATATTTTCAAAAGGAATATTATTTTCTCTTAAAATATCCATTTGTTCACGTATTGCACCATATATTGAAGGGTCACCTGTATGTAATCTAACTATATTTTTACCTTCATTATGACCTTTTTTAATAACATCAATTACTTCTTCAAGGTTCATATATGCACTATTATGTATTTCACAATTTTCTTTTGCTTCTTTTAAAATTTCAGGATTAACAAGAGAACCTGCATATATAATTATGTCTGCTTCTTTAACTCTTTTAAGTCCTTTTACAGTTATAAGCTCTACATCTCCCGAGCCTGCACCAACTATATAAACCATTTATTATTCACCTCTTTTTGCTATAAGTGTTGTAAAATATCCAAGGTCACCTTCTATTTCATCATAGTTCATAAAAATACGTTCATTTTCAAGACCACAATTCATAACACCTTTTATATTATTAAATCCTTCTTTCTTAAGAATTTCTTTTACATATTCAATTTTTTTTGCTGATTTCATAATAACAACTGTATCAAAATCTTTAACAGCTTTTGAAAGTTTATCTGTTCCAAGTGCAGAAGGAACTATACCAAAACTTTCTCCATCTTCTCCAAGGCTTTCTCCTACTTTTGAAGCAACTGCACAAAATGAAGGTACTCCTGCTATAAGTTCACATTCATATCCTTTTTCGAAAAGTATTTTATAAACATACATACAAGTACTATATACAGAAATATCTCCAAGTGTTATAAAAGCAACTTTTTTATCTTTATCAAGTATTTCAGCTATTATTTTTGCTGCTTCTTCTCTGCTTTGTTTTCTTTTCTCACTATCCTTAACCATAGAAAAAGCCACTTCACATATTTCACAATCACTTTTTATGTATTCTTTTGCTATTTTAAAAACTGTGCTGTCACGACCTTCTGCTTTTGGTACAACAACACAATCACAATTTTTAAGTACATTTATTGCTTTAACTGTTATAAGTTCTGGGTCACCTGGACCAACTCCAACTCCAAAAAATTTACCTTTCACTTATATCTCCCTTCTCACCACTTATAATATATACATTATTTTGTGCTATCATCATATTTTTGCTACCTGCTTTTTTATTTCTTGATACAGACACAGAAACACACTCAATATTTTTATAACCTGATATTTCAAGTCCCTTAATTGCTTCATAAACACTTTCTATTGCAATACAATTTATTACAACTTTTAAATTTTCACATTTTTTATAAAGTACATCTAATATTTCATACATATCTCCACCAGTACCACCAATAAAAACTCTTGTTGGAATTATATCAGTATTTTTTATATTTGTAAGAGCATCTCCCTCAAATACATATGAATTATGTACACCAAATTTTTTGAGATTTAATTTTGTAAGTTCAACTGCTTCTGTATTTTTTTCAAAACCATATACCATTCCAAATTTAGAATTAAGTCCACATTCAACAGTAACAGAGCCTGTTCCTGAACCTATATCAAAAACAATACTATCATTTTTTAATTTTAATTTTGAAATTGATACAGCTCTGACTTCCTCTTTTGTCATAGGAACTTTTCCTCTTTCAAACATTTCATCTGGTATTCCTGCTGATATATAATCATATATTTTTTTTGAATTATTAATTATAATCATTACAGAAAGTTCTGAAAACTGTTTTTCAATTAAATCTGAAAGAGTTCCTTCTGTTATTTTTTCATCTTCATAAGAGAGATTTTCTCCAATATAAATATATAAATCATCAAAACCTTTTTCATAAAGTTCTTTTATAACATCAGAAGTATTTGTTGCTGTAAGTAATGCTGTTTTTTTATTATTAGAAACAATACCACAGAAATTTTCATTTCTTCCATGAACACTTCCAATATATATATCTTGCCAAGGTATGCCACATTTACCTGCCATATATTGTATTGATGAAATACCACTTATATTTTCAAAATCTATATCTTTAACATTTTTTACAATATATGAACCTATACCATACATAAAGGCATCACCACTTGCAAGGATTGCAATTTTTTTATTGTCTTTATTTTCATTTATGTATTTTACAATTTCCGAAAGATTATTTTTAATTTCTATTTTTTCTTTATTTTTAAATGTTTCTATATGACGTTTTCCACCTATTATAACATCACATTGTTCTATTTTCTGTACAGCTTTAAAAGTAAGAAGACTTTCATCACCTGTACCCATTCCTATTATATAAACTTTATTCATAAATCACCTTAATCTATATATAATATCATCAGCATTACTACTTTTACCAAGTATTTCATTGTTGTTATTAAAAATAACACAACCTATTTTTATTTTATTAAAAACTCTTTCTGTTGCTTTTTTTTGAGCAATTTCAACTGCTTTTTGCCATACTTTAGAAAGATTATTTTCAAATAAAATTTTCTCCGCCATATCAGTAGTTGTACAATTATAAAGTTCTTTTATAACATTTATATTAGCACCTTCCAATGCAGCAAGAGTACAAAGTATCTCCATTCTTCCATCAGCAATTTTACTATGCGTATGAAATATACCACCAGCAACTTTTATAAGTTTTCCTGTATGTCCAACAATAAGCACAGACTCAAACCCCATATTCATAGCAGTATCAAGCATATAACCTACAAAATTACTTATAGATACAATATTTTCTGATTTTATATTAATATACTTTTCAGAAAAAACCTGTCCATAATTTCCAAAAACAAAGCATATATTTTTTTTACCCTCTGCCTTTTTTATAGAAAGTTCATAAGAACAAGACTCTTTCCAAGCCTCCTCAGACATAGGTGTTACTATTCCTGTTGTACCTATAATTGAAATTCCGCCTTCTATGCCAAGACGTGGATTAAATGTTTTTTTAGCTATTTCAACGCCTTCAGGAGCAAATATAGTTATTTTATAATTATTATTTGAAACTTCTTTTACTGCTTTTTTAATCATTTTTAAAGGTTCTGGATTTATAGCATACTGTCCTATATCACATTTAAGACCTTTTTTAGTAACAATACCTATACCCTCTCCACCAGTAACAAATGTATCTTCAAATATTCTTTCAACTTTTGCAAATATTTTAATACCACTTGTTACATCAATATCATCTCCGCCATCTTTTATAACTCCACATACAGCATAATTTTCAGTTTTTTCGCTATATACAACATCTATATCAACATCTATTCCATATAGCGTATTTATAGAAACTACATCTTTTTTATTTCCTTCAAAAAGCATTACAGCTGCTTTTGCAGCAGCTGCGGCACAACTTCCCGTAGTATAACCAAGTCTGTATTTTTTACCTGCTATTTCTGTATACAACTCTTTTGACAATATTAGTCCCTCCTATTTTCAGAAATAGTATAAAGAATTGCATTTATTATAGCAGCAGCAACATTACTTCCACCTTTTCGACCTCTTGCTATTATGCAAGGAATATCACTATTTACAAAAAGCTCTTTACTTTCAACAACATTTACAAATCCAACAGGAACTCCCACAACAAGAGAAGGTTTTTCAATTTTTCCACTTTTTATAAGCTCATAAAGGCTTATAAGTGCAGTAGGAGCATTTCCAACAACATATATTTTTATATTTTTATCCTTACCAGCCTTTTCAACTGCAACAGCAGAACGAGTTATACCTCTTTCTTTAGCTTCTTTTTTTACATCTTCATCTGCTATAAAACACTCAACATTACAACCTAATAATGAAAGAATTCTTTTATTTATTCCTGACATAGCCATTGTTGTATCTGTAACTATTGTACAGCCTTGTTTTAATGCTTCAATTCCACTTTCAACAGCATTTTCACTTATATATAAATTATCTGCATAATCAAAATCGGCAGTTGTATGTATAACTCTTTTTATAATATTTTCCCATAATGGTGGAAATCTTCTTTCTCCAAGTTCTTCTGTTATTATTTCAAAACTTTTGTTTTCTATTTCCATAGGAGATATTATTTCAATATTTTCAAGCATTATAAACCTCCTTGTATGCTTTTTCCAAAAAGTTAAGTACAAATTCAATATTTGAATAGAAATGTATATGTGGATAAGATGCTATAACATTTTTATATTTATATCCACTTTCCCATGTAGTAGTTTTTGAACCTCTTGTTTTTAAAACTTCAAAAACTGTATCATTTTTTATTTCTTCAACTGAATAATGAAATTCATGAGCATTTATATATTTATTTGTTTCTTTATTTTTTACAGTTATATAACCAAAGTGTTGAAGTTTATCACTCATTTTGCAGCTTCCTTCCAAAACACCTGTCATACTATATTCATTTCCATCAAATGTTTTTATTTTTTCGCTCATATAAATAAGCCCACCACATTCAGCATATATATATCCGCCATTTTCTGCAAATTCTTTTATTGAATTTCTCATTGAAAAATTATTTGTAAGTTCAACAGCAAAAAGTTCAGGATATCCGCCACCTATATAAAGCATATGAACATCATCAGGTATTTTTTCATCTTTAATAGGCGAGAAAAATACAGTTTCTATACCCATATAATTCAAAAGGTCTATATTATCACGATAATAAAAATTAAAAGCAAAATCATATGCTATACCTATTTTCATTCCATTAAATTTATATTTTAATTCTTCAGGCAAAATATTTTTAACTTTTAACTCTTGTGTATCATTTGCAATTTCAATAATTCTATCTATATTAATAGTTTCTTCTGCCATTTCTGAAAGAATATCCATTTTTTCTTCAAGTCTTTCTATTTCGCCTGCTGTTACAAGTCCAAGATGTCTATTTCCTAACTTTACATTTTCATTTTCTTGAAAATATCCAAGAACTTCAATATTTATATTGTCCTTTATTATACTTCTAAGAAAATTATATTGCATTTTTGATTTTACATTATTAAGTATTATACCTTTAACATTTATATTTTTATCAAAATCCAAAAAACCTTTTATTATAGGTACAATACTAACAGACATTCCTTTTGCATTAACAACCATAATAATAGGTGCTTTTATTATTTTTGATACATCAGCTGTACTTGCTGTTGAAGTTCTTCCAATACCGTCATACATTCCCATAACACCTTCACATATGGCAATATCAGATTTTTTACAATTCTTAGAAAATACATATTTTAAAGTTTCATCATTAAATAAAAATGAGTCTATATTTCTTCCGTCACACTCTGCTATAAAACTATGAAACATAGTATCTATATAATCAGGACCTATTTTAAAAGGCTGAACTTTAAGTCCTCTTTTTTTAATAGCAGAAATAAGTGCAGATGTTATTGTTGTTTTTCCACAACCACTGTTTGTTCCTGCTATTACAAATCTAGGTGCTTTCATAACTCCTCCTAATATTCTATACCCTTACAAGCATTTACTCCCTTTTCATATCCGTGCTTTATATTTTCCATCTCTGTAACAGTATCTGCTGTTTCAATAAGTATTTTAGGGCAACCTCTACCTGTAAGTATTATATCTTTATTATAACTATATTTTTTTATAATTTCAGAAAGTTCATTTGCTGTAAATATATCATCTGTTTTTATATTTTTCTGTGAAAATACATTTATAATTTCATCAAGTATAACCATATCATAATTTTCAGAAAGTTTTAAAAGAGTTTTTTCCCAAGCATTTTTTAAAACCTCTCTTTGTTCTTCTTCTGTTTTCTGCCAAGAAAAACCTATTCCAAGAGGATATATTTCTATACCTAATTTTTCAAAAAAAATTCTTTCACCACATTCATAATCTGATGATTTAAAAAACTGGAGTATACAAACCTTTCCACCCCAGCCAATAGTCCTTATTGCCATACCTAAAGCAGATGTTGTTTTGCCTTTTCCATTACCTGTTAAAACTAAAATTCTTCCTTGTCTATTCACAAAACTCACTCCTTAATGCATTTATAAGTTTAATATTACTTTCTCTATCTTTTATTGCAACACGAATAAAATTTTTTGAAAGTCCTGTAAAACCTTTTGGTATTCTTATTAATATATTATATTTTAAAAGTGCTTTTTCAATATATTCTGAATTTTTATCTGATTTTACAAGCATAAAGTTACAGTTTGTTTTATATGGCAAAAATCCTTTTATTTTACTTATATTTTCATACATAAATTCTGTTTCTTCTTTAATCCATTTTTTTGATTTTTCAATATATTCATAATCATTAAAAATAACAGCAGAAGCAATAACAGCAAATGTATTTATATCCCAAGGCTTTGATGAATTTTCCATAGCTTCATTAAATATTTTATTACTTGAAATTCCATAACCAAGACGTATACCAGGAAGTCCGAAAAATTTTGTTACAGCACGAATAACAATTAAATTTTCAAATTCATTACACATATCTACCATTGAAAATTTATTTTCATTACAAGTAAACTCCATAAAAGCTTCATCAATAATCACAAAACAGCCTTTATCTTTAATATTTTTTAAAAATTTAGTCAAAGACTGTTTATCAATAGCAACACCTGTTGGATTATTGGGATTACATATTATTATAATAGAATTACTGTGTATTTTACTGTCAAAAAAACTCATATCAAATATATTTTTTTCAAAATTAAATGAAGGTATTTCAAAAAATCTTTTTCCTGATAATTCAGCTGCTTTTCTATATTCAGAAAAAGTTGGTGCCATAATTACAACATTATTCATAGGCAAGTTTTGAACCGCTCTGTAAATAATATCAACTGCACCATTTCCTACTGTAATCATACTTTTATCAACATTTATATATTTTGAAATATTATTTTTGAGTTTATTATAATTTATATCTGGATATATTGAAACTTCATCTATTCTTTCAATAATAGCATTTTTAAGTTTTTCAGATACTCCAAGTGGATTTATATTTGAACTGAAATCTATAATATTATTATCATATTCATATATATTTCCGCCATGAAAATTCATATTAAATCATTCCTTTAATTAAAAATACAACAACCCCTATAAAAAGCACAATCACCGTTGCACCATACATAAAATCAGTTGTTGTTTTTATATGTTCATAGTTTATTTCATTTATATTATCACCTATTGTATCTTTGTGAACAACTTTCCCAAAATATACAGTAGGTCCTGAAAGTTCTATACCAAGTACACCAGCTACAACACTTTCTGTCCAACCTGCATTGGGACTTTTACTTTTGCTATGGTCTCTAATCATTATACGATAACCGTTTTTATAATCTTTACCTGTAATAAAAGCAAATATAACCATAGCAAAACCAGTAAGTCTTGCTGGTATAAAATTTACAATATCATCAAGTTTTGCACCAAAAAAACCAAAATCAGAATATTTTTCATTTTTATATCCTATCATTGAATCAATAGTATTTATAGCTTTATATGCTATTCCTAAAGGTGCACCGCCTATAATCATATAAAATATAGGTGATATAATTCCGTCAGTTATATTTTCTGTTGCTGTTTCAACAGTTGCTTTTACAATACCTTTTTCATCAAGACTTTCTGTATCTCTGCTTACGAGATATGATATTTGTTTTCTTGCTTTTTCAATATCTCTTTCTTTTAAAGAATTGTATATTTTCATAACTTCAGTATCAAGACATCTTAAAGCTATACAGTTCCACATTATTATTATTTCGGCTATATGTCCCAATATAGGATTTATTTTTTTTAGACTATATATAATAAAATATGATATAAAAAATGATACAGAAACTGTTATTACAACTGTTAAAAAACCTGCAAATTTAAGCATTTTAGGAGTTTTAAAAAATATTCTCATATTTTTATCAAAAAATGATATAAGTTTTCCCATATACTTTACAGGGTGAGGATAATTATAAGGGTCACCAAAAATATAATCAATTACAAGGGCAATTATTATTTTTATCAAAATCCTTCCCTCACTATACTATATATTTTTTCCATATCAATGCTTTCTCTTACTATTTTAGCAAGTTTATTATATTGACTTTCTTTATAATCTGAGAAATTTACAATGTCTCCATTATATTCCTCAACACCCTTTTCTCTACGAACCATATTTATAAATTTTCTTGTAAATTTTCCATTATCAAAAATGCCATGGAAATATGTTCCTATAGCTTTTCCATTTTTACTTATAGCACCATCAGAACCATTTTCAAAGTTTATAAAACTCTTTACATTAGCACCTTTTTTTTCTGTACCCATATGTATTTCATATCCTTTAACAGTTTCACCAAAAATATTTTCAACACCATTTGAAAGTACTGTTGTTTTTTCTTTTTCAAAATATGTTTCAATATCAAGTATTCCAAGACCTTCAGCAAATTTTTGTTCACTTTCGGCTGAATATTCATCATATATAGCTTTACCCATAAGCTGATAACCACCACATATTCCAAATACAAATGTACCATTTTGATATGCTTCTCTTATACTATAAAAAAGATTTTTTTCTTTCAAAAATTTAACAGCATTCATAGTACTTTTTGTACCAGGAAGTATTATTATATCAGGATTTTCAAGTTCTTCATAGTTATTTACAAATCTTATATTCACATTCTTTTCAAGAGCAAGTGCATTTATATCAGTAAAGTTAGAAATATACGGTAATTTTATTACTGCAACATCAATATTTCCTGTTTTATTTTTTGAATATTTAATAAAATCTGCTTCGCTGTCTTCATCTTCTATATCAACATCAACCATAGGTACAACACCTAAAACAGGAACACCTGTTATTTCTTCAATCTGCACAAGACCAGATTTTAAAAGAGAAACATCTCCTCTAAATTTATTTATTATAATTCCTTTTACTCTTTTTCTTTCTTCCTCTGTAAGAAGCATTATTGTACCTGCAAGAGATGCAAAAACTCCACCTTTGTCTATATCTCCAACAAGTATTACAGGAGCATTAGCAATTTCAGCCATACCCATATTTACAATATCATTTTCTTTAAGATTAATTTCAGCAGGACTTCCTGCACCTTCAATAACAACAATATCACTTCTATCACTAAGTCTTTTATATGTCTTTTCTATTTCAGGTTTTAAATTTGGTTTAAATTTAAAATATTCCATAGCTTTCATATTTCCGAAAACTTTACCATTTAATATAATTTGTGATTTTTTATCTGTTGAAGGTTTTAAAAGTATAGGGTTCATATCAGTATGAGGAAGTTTATAACAAGCCTCAGCCTGTGCAACCTGTGCCCTACCCATTTCTCCACCTTCTGTTGTTATATAAGAATTAAGGGACATATTTTGTGATTTAAAGGGATTTACATTATATCCGTCTTCTGTAAATATTCTGCAAAGAGCAGTACAAATAAGACTCTTCCCTACATTTGATGCAGTCCCTTGAAGCATTATACTTTTATTTTTCATATCTGTTCTCCGATTTATATTCTTTATATTGTTATTAAATTCATATTGAATTATAATATATTGTAATCTAAAAAACAAATTTTTTGAAAGGAGATTAACTATAAATGGTTGATATAAAAACAGAAGAAAAACTCAAAAAAATATCTGCCGATTATGTATATAATGAAGCAGTAGGAAGCCTTCTTCTTGTACTTATGAGTGCTATTGAGGATATTGAAAGAGATGAAAATGAAATTCCTTATGAAATACATTCAGATATAAAAGAAATTAAAGAAGCAATAAAACACTATATTATTAAAATCGAAGATATTTTAAACGGAGATAAAGAAGTTATAACAGCTTCTCTTGAAGACTGCTTTGATATTAAAAAATCCATTGTAAGTATATATGAAAATATTTACAGATATTTTGCATCTTGGGGAATTTATTCTGCACCTGTAACAGATGAAGTTGCTATAAGAAAATATAGAGAAGAAAACGTATCAGACAAAAAAATTGAATTTGATATGTTTTATAATGATTGTGTAGAATTTCTTACAACAGCAGAAAACCCTGTTCAACAGAAAAACTTTATGGGACAACTTTTAAAATGCGTTCCTTTAAAAATGGCACGTCAGAAATATTTTGATATTATAAAACAATCACTTAATATAGCATTTGGTGGTGAGTCTGAAGAGTCTATTAAAAATGCACTTAAAACAATAGAGTCTGCTTGTGCACCTGAAAAACAAGAAAACTATGGAAAATATTTTCCTGAGCTTGCAGAATGGTTAAGCGAAAAGAAAAATATTATTCCTGAAAATTTAAGTGACCAAGAACTTGATGAAGAATATACAGATTTTAACTCTGTATTTGATACTCTTAATAAAATCGAAGACTATTTCGCACAGATGTTTAATGATATAAATTCACTTATAATAATTTTCTATACAGCATATACATTTGAAGAGCTTACAGAAAATGATTTTGAATACAGTGACCTTTATCATTCAGTATGTGAAATACTTACAGGAGAAACTGACGCTGAAACAGCTTTAGCATTTACAGATACATTAAATGAAAGACTTGAAGTTGCTTTTGAGCCTATTATAGACAAAGCAAATGCTCTTAGTAAAGAAGAACTTAAAATAATAGAAAAAGTAGGTTCTTTTGAAAATCTTTCTGATGAAACAGCAAAAAGTATTATGAGTGATAGTTTTGTAAGAAGTATGTATTATGGAGATATTAATGATGAAATATTCAATTTTAATATAGATACAAATCTTCCTCCTGCATCAGTAGAATTTAAAAGTAAAGTTTTTGATGAGTTTATAGATGTTATGAAAGAATATTTTGTAAAACTTCCTTCAAAAATAAGAAAACTTTCAATGCAACTTCTTCTTTCATCACTTCCACCTGCATTTACTGTTGAAGAAGCAATTAATTTAATTAAAAATGCTATGGAAGACGCTCCAGATTTTGAACATAAAGTTCTTATGGTTGATAAAGCTGGTATGGTATTTACTGATAACGGATACGATTACAGAACAGAAGAAGAAAAAGATGAGGACTGGGGACTTATGGACTATCATCACGACCATAATTGTAGCTGTGGACATGACCATCATCATAACCATGATTGCAGTTGTGGACACGACCATCATCACGACCATAATTGTAGTTGTGGACACAACCATCATCATGACCATGATTGTGATTGTGGACATCATCATAAATAATTATGGTTATACATGAACTGGAAAGTCACTGCCCTCTGAATAAATCAGGTGCAAGAATGCCCTATAAATGGGATTTAAATATATATAGAGGTTGTTCTCATAGATGCGTTTATTGTTATGCAAGATATTCACATGAATTTATCGGTGGAAACTTTTTTGATGATATATATGTAAAAACAAATATTGTGGAAAGTTTAGAGAAAGTTATATCATCAAAAAAATGGAAAAAAGATGTTATAAATATAGGTAGTGTTTGTGATAGCTATCAACATATAGAAAAAAAATATAAAATTATGCCTGAAATATTAAAACTACTCATTAAATATAAATCACCTGCTGTAATATCTACAAAATCAGACCTTATATTAAGAGATATAGATTTAATAAATAAACTTTCAGAAAATACTTATATAAATATAGCTCTTTCTATAAATTGTTGTGATGATAACATTATAAAAATAACAGAGTCTGGTGCATCATCTATAAAAAATAGATTTAACGTTATAAAAGAAATTAAAAAAACAAATGCATCTGTTGGAGTTCATATAATGCCTGTACTACCTTTTATAACAGATAGTAAATATCAAATTGAAGAATTGTTTTCAACTATAAAATCAGTTAATGCAGACTATATTATTATTGATACTCTTAATCTAAAAGGTAGCACAAAAATAGAATACTTAAACTTTATAAAAAATAAATATCCAAATCTTTTTGAGAAATACTTAAATCTTTATAAAAATGGAAATATTGATTTAAAATATAAAAAAAATCTATACTTAACTATAAATGAATTAAAACAAAAATATAATATATCAACAGATTATATTAATATAATGAAAAACAAGCTGTCAGAGTTTTCATACGAAACAGGTGAACAGCTTTCACTTTTTTAAAATTGGAGGAAATAAAAATGGAATTCAAATTTAATCACTATAACTATAATGTACTTGACCTTGAAAAAAGCATAAAATTTTATGAAGAAGCATTAGGGCTTAAAGAAGTAAGAAGAAAAGAAGCATCTGACGGAAGTTTTATACTTGTATATATGGGAGATGGAAAAAGTGATTTCTCATTAGAACTTACCTGGCTTAGAGATAGAAAAGAACCTTATAATCTTGGTGAAAACGAATTTCATCTTGCATTTGTTACAGATGACTATGAAGCTGCATTTAAAAAACATTCAGAAATGGGCTATGTATGTTTTAATAACGAAGAAATGGGAATATATTTTATAAACGACCCTGATAATTATTGGATTGAAGTAGTTCCTGCAAAATAATAATATAGACCTCTATTTTTAGAGGTCTTATTTTTTTAACTTAAAAAGACCTCTTAAAAAAGAGGTCTTTGTTTTTTCTTTTGTAAAAATATATATTGAATTAAACAATTCCCTGTGCAAGCATAGCATCTGCAACTTTACGGAAACCAGCAATATTAGCACCAGCAACAAAGTTGTTTTCCATACCATATTCCTTAGCAGCATCTGCCATTTCTTTGTAGATATTAACCATAATTCCATTAAGTTTTGCATCTACTTCTTCAAATGTCCATGAAAGTCTCTGACTGTTCTGGCTCATTTCAAGAGCTGAAGTAGCAACACCACCAGCATTAGCAGCTTTTGCAGGAGCAAAAAGTATTTTGCTTTCAAGGAATACATCAATAGCTTCTTTTGTAGAAGGCATGTTAGCACCTTCACCAACAGCTATACAGCCATTTTTAACAAGAGTTTTTGCATCTTCTTCATTAAGTTCGTTCTGTGTAGCACATGGAAGAGCAACATCACAAGGTACTGTCCAAACACCTTTTCCTTCATGGTATTCAGCATCTTTATGATATTCGAGGTATTCTTTAATACGTCCTCTCTTAACTTCTTTGATTTCTCTTGCAGCTTCGAAATCGATACCGTTTTTGTCATAAATCCAACCATTAGAGTCAGAAAGTGTAACAACTTTAGCACCTTTTTCCTGAGCTTTTTTACAAGCATATAAAGCAACGTTACCTGAACCTGAAATAGTAACTGTTTTTCCTTCAAGGCTGTTACCTGCATTTTTAAGCATTTCTTCTACAATGTATATAAGACCAAAACCAGTAGCTTCTGTACGAGCAAGAGAACCACCATATGTAAGACCTTTACCTGTAAGAACACCTTCATAAAGTCCTGTTATTCTCTTATACTGTCCATAAAGGAAACCTATTTCACGTCCGCCTACACCAATATCACCAGCAGGAACGTCAACATCAGCACCGATATATTTGCAAAGTTCTGTCATAAAGCTCTGGCAGAATGCCATAACTTCTCTATCACTTTTTCCTTTAGGGTCAAAGTCAGAACCACCTTTACCGCCTCCGATTGGAAGACCTGTAAGTGAATTTTTGAAAATCTGCTCAAATCCAAGGAATTTGATAATACCAAGGTTTACTGATGGGTGGAAACGAAGACCGCCTTTGTATGGTCCAATAGCACTATTAAACTGTACACGATATCCTCTGTTTACCTGAACTTTACCATTATCATCTACCCAAGGTACACGGAAAATAATCTGTCTTTCTGGTTCAACTATTCTTTCAATAAGGTTTAAATCCTGATATTTAGAATTTGCATCAATAACAGGTCTTAATGAATTTAAAACTTCATCAACTGCCTGTATAAATTCCGGCTGAGCTGGATTTCTAGCGATTACGCCTGATAATACGTTATCAATGTATGACATTTGACTTCCCCCGTTCTATTAATTTTAATTAAGAGTTATATAATAAATTATATTTATTTTTAAATTTATTATAGGTATATTATAGTACTAAAGTAGTAAAATATTCAATAGAAAGTGTCTTATACTTTCTATAAATGTACCTTATACAGTGAACAAATTTCCACCTATTACAGAGTGTATTTATTTTTTATACGTATATATTACATATACAAGGAGGTTTTTTATATGGAAAAAATCCTAGCAAATCAAGGAATTGAATACATTCTTACCACTATAAGGAATTTTTTATTGGAATATCCTTATAAAAATATATCAAACGTTACATTTATGAATGAATATTCATTTTATTTGTATATGAAAAATCAAAATTTAGGTAATAGTACACTTGAAAATATTATGCAAAAAATAGAAGATTGTATACCTATTACTCTTACAGACAAAACCCATGAACTTTTTATATCTTCTTTTAATAGTAAATCTGATGAAGAAGCCAATATAATTTTAGAAAGATTAAAAGATGAGTGTAAGGCAGAATTTTTAAGAGAAATAAGACTTGTAAAATCTGATATACAATGGAAAAACCTTACTGAACTTTGTAAAAAAATAAGAGAAGAAAATTATAATTTCGACTTTATTTTAAAAAGAATTTAGAATATAATATTTTTTATTGTCAAAGGGGGTATATTGATGCTTTGGGGAGATAAACCTTATAATTCATTAAATTATGAGCTTAAAAAAGAATTTGGTAAAAAAGTTGCAAAAATATCAATAGATGGTGGTTTTACCTGTCCAAACAGAGATGGAAAAGTTGGATATGGTGGCTGTATATTTTGTAGTTCAAAAGGTTCGGGAGATTTTGCAGAAAGTCGTAAACTTTCTATAAAAGAACAGATAAAAAAAGGTAAAGAACAAACATCAAAAAAATGGAAAGATACAGGATATATTGCTTATTTTCAATCATATACAAATACATATGCTCCAATAGATGAACTTAGAAAAAAATACTATGAAGCTATTGAGTGTGATGATATATGTGGTATAGCAATAGCTACAAGACCAGATTGTTTACCTTTTGATGTTTTAGAACTTCTTTCAGAAATAAATCAAAAAACATATTTATGGGTTGAACTTGGATTTCAAACATCAAATGAAAATTCTGCAAAATTTATAAACAGATGTTATGATAATTCAGTATTTGAATATGCAGTAAAAGAACTTAAAAAACGTAATATAAAAGTTGTTGTTCATACAATTATGGGGCTTCCAAATGAAACAAAAGAAGATATGTTAAACACAGTAAAATATGTTTGTTCATTTAATATTGATGGAATAAAACTTCAACTTCTTCATATTCTTTCTGACTCAAAATTATATGAATATTACAAAGAAAATAAATTCCATATACTTGATAAAGAAGAATATACAGATATTATAATTGAAGCTATTGAAAATATACCTGAAAATATCGTTATTCATAGAATAACAGGTGACGGAAGCAAAGAAAATCTTATTGAACCTTTATGGAGTCTTGATAAAAGAGGAACTCTTAATTTAATCCATAAAAAAATGCGAGAAAAACATTCTTTTCAAGGAAAAAATTTAAAAAATGTATAGTCTATGTTAAAAAAATATTATATAATAATATAACTATATTGTATTTTTATGTAATTGGGAGTGTTTAAAAATGTCTAATAAGCTACGAAGACTTGCAGAAGATAAGCTTATAATACTTTATCTTGTTGAAAAAATGGGTATAGCACTTTCAAATAGCGAAATATGCCAGTTTCTTCTTGAAAAAAACTACATAAATTATTTTAATGCACAGCAATATCTTTCGGAGCTTGTTGAATCTGGATTTCTTGACCAACAAAAAGAAAATAATACAACAAGATATTCTCTTACTGATGAAGGTACTGAAGTATTAAGTATATTTATAAAACATATTTCTCCTGCTGCAAAAAATGATATAATAACATATGTTCATGATAATGGTAAAAGAATAAAAGCAGAATACGAAGTTACAGCTAATTATTTTCTTGAACTTAATAATGAATATAGTGTCAAATGCGGTATATATGATAGTGAAGGTGCTTGTCTTATGGAAATCAGCGTTTCTGTTCCGTCAAAAGAACAAGCCAGATTAATGTGTTCTAATTGGAAAAAGAATGTAAATACTTTATATGGTTCAATATTTACTTCTATGATTTCAAACAAAGATATTCCTACTGAACAGATTACTCTACCTGAAACAATTGATTTTGAAAAAATAACAAAAAAGTAACGGATTAAATCCGTTACTTTATTTTTTTGAAGGAAAAATAGCCCAACAGGCAACATATACTGCTATCATTATAAACTCCAATAAAAAAGTTAATAGCACCCATGCTATTCTCACTAAAGATGGGTCAAAATCAAAATATTCAGCTATCCCTCCGCAAACACCACCTATTATTTTATTTTCAGAAAGACATAATTTTTTATTCATATACATCACCCTAAAATTATTTAATACATTAAATAATTACGGTTTTAATAAATATCTAGTCTGATATATAAAATTTTTATATACATTAAGTAAAATTAAACTGCTTTTTGCTCAAGTCTTAACATATCAGCTATAAGTGCTATAAATTCACTATTTGTAGGTTTACCCTTATGATTATCAACTGTATATCCAAAAAGTGCATCTATTGCATCTATTTTACCTCTATTCCAAGCAACTTCAATTGCATGACGAATTGCACGTTCAACACGTGAAGGTGTAGTATTACATTTTTTAGCGATTGAAGGATAAAGTTCTTTTGTTATATAATTAAGTACGTCCATATCATTTACACTCATTATTATTGCTTCTCTCATGTAATGATAACCTCTTATATGTGCTGGTACACCTATTTCATGTAAAATATTTGTTACTTTAGCTTCTAAGTCATATTGTGTATTTCCTGTAATTTTTATAGCATTATATGTTGATGTTTTTATTACAGGTTTTTCACTTACTAATTGACGTATTCTTCTACAAAGTGACTCCATATCAAATGGTTTTACAATATAATATGCTGCTCCAAGTTCAATAGCCCTTTGTGTAATTTTTTCTTGGCTTATTGCTGAAATAATAATACATATAGGTATATTTCCACCTTGATTTTGAAGTTTTTCCAAAACTCCAAGACCATCAAGACGAGGCATAATACCATCTATAATAGCTACATTAGGTCTTAATTCTTGTATTTTATTATAGGCATCTATACCATCATAAACTGATTTACAAACTTCCATATCCTCTTGTTTGTTAATATAATTACTTACAATATCACAAAAATCTTTGTTATCATCTGCTAAAAGAATTTTTATTTTTCCATTATTCAAAATTATCCCTCCAATTTATATATTATATAAAACATCATTTTACATTTATATTGTAAAAATGGAAAATATTTACTACAAAAATTATTATAAATTATAAAAATATGTTTTGCAATATAATAAAAACCATATAAAATAGTATATTTTTTTATTATTTTACAAATATTTACAATTTATATTTATTTTATAATATGTAAAATATATTTTATTATATTAAATTGGAATAATTTGTAATATTTATTTTATGACATAAAAAAAGCCTTATAAAAGGCTTATTTTGGTATTCCACATGTAGAAAGATTTGTATTTTTATATCTATTATCCATTGTAACATCTTTACCAAACCATTTTGGAGGTATAAAATTTAAAGCCATATTTTCTGTTAAAAACTCAACTTCAACAGTCATAAGACCTTCTAAGTCTTCAAAATATATATCAAGTTCTGCAATAAGATTATTTTCCAATGGTATTTTATATCTTTTCTTTTTTACAAAAGGTGTTTCTCTTTTTAATAATAAATTATCATATTGTTCTTTTGTTATTTCAAGTTCAAATTCTTCTCTTGAAATAAGTCCACTTCCTTTTACAGTAAGAATAAATTTTTCATTTTCTCGTCTTAATCTTATTGTGGGACTTACTGATATATATGTTTGTTCCATTGATATACATTCATATTCATCTATATTTTTAGGACATTCTTTTACAAGAAATTTTCTTTCTATTTCCATAAATATTTCCTCCTTAATATCTATGATTAATATATTCATCTATAAGAGAAACTCTGCTTCCTTCTGTAAAAACACCTTCTTCTCTTAAATTATTAAGTATTAAATTATTTGTTGAATGAAGTATAACATTATATTCTGGTATAACAATTTCAAAAAGTTTTCCTTTAAGATATTTTGAACGTACTTTTACAAAATATGCTTCTATATTTCTATAATCAAGCATTTTCAATACTTTCATTGTAGCTTTATCTTTTTTATAGTAATAATAATCAGATTTTTCTCTATAATCTTTTTTTATCTCATAATCCATACCACTTTCAGTACTTATAGATTTCATTTGTTTTGCAAGTGCATTATAATACTGATAGTTATATAGAGCTTTTTCAACTGTATCAATATTTTTAAAAGGGTTTATGCCATTATTTATAACGGCATCATAATTCATCTGCAAATACTCTCTTTTTGTCATATCACCTTTTTTATATTGGTCAATAAGACTTTGTCTGTATCTAAAATATTTTTGTATCTGATTCATATAAAATCCACCAACCTATCTTTATTAAATACAGTAATTTATTAAAATTATAAAAGGTAGCAGTACAATCTGCCACCTTTTATATATTTAATATAAATTAAAAAACTATTTGGTTTTTAATATTATTCATTGTATCTTCGCCTTCAAGTATTTCTATTATTTTAAGTGCAAAAGGAATTGATGTTCCAACACCTCTTGATGTAACAAAATTTTTATCATTAACATATTTTTCAGTTAAAACATCTGCACCAAAAAGTTTATCTTCAAATCCGGGATAACATGTTGCTTTATACCCTTCAAGAAGTCCCATTTCACCAAGCACAGTAGGTGCAGCACAAATAGCAGCTATAAGTTTCTTTCTTTTATCATATTCTATAATAACATTTTTTAAGCCATAATGTTTTGAAAGGTTTATAGTTCCAGGCATACCTCCCGGAAGTATTATAGCATCTCCTTCTATACATTCTTTTTCATCAAAAATTCTATCTGCTTTTATAGTTATTCCATGAGAACCTGTAACTTCGAGTTTATCTGATATTGAAACAGTAATACAATTAATACCTGCACGTCTTAAAAGGTCAACAGGTGTAAGTGCCTCAACTTCTTCAAATCCTTCAGCTAAAAAAAGAAATACTTTCTTGCTCATATTAATTCTCCCTTCATATGTAATATTATTACATTAACATTATATACTAAAAAATTATATATGAAAAGAACAATAAATATCCACCGGCCTAGCCGGTGGTTTTTCATATGCGGGCATAGCCCTACTCCTAAAGCTATGTCTGAAG
>CALWGF010000009.1 GCA_944379995.1 uncultured Clostridia bacterium | reverse complement strand
AATGATTTAAAACTTTCTTTTATTACTATACCATCAACTCCTTCTGTGTATGAGTTTTTTACAGTATCTTTTTTACCATTGGCATCTGTGTAGTAGACATATAAAGGGTTGCCATTTTCATCTCTTTCTACATATTCGATAAAACATACATGACCTGCAATGCTATTATCATATTTTGGTGCATATATGGCAACAGTCTGCTCTGTTATATCTTCAACATCAGTTACCACTTCCAGTTCATCACCCCATCTATCCTCATTTATCCAATCTTTTGCACGCCCATTTATTGAAATGGGTATTCCATAAACTTCTTGAAATCTTCCACCTGCATACCAAGTACATTGACCTATTGCATATGTACCATAAGGTTTTGTAAATCTTTTAACACCTTTTTCATCAATATATTGTATTTTAGCAAGCACTTCTCCTTCCTTTGGTGGTTCTGTAAGCTTTGGAATAATAGGTTGAATATGTTTTTGTTCTGTTGGTACTGTACTTGTCATTCCAAGCTGTATTTTTACTTCTTCAGGAATTTTAGCAGGATTGAATATAAGTGTAATTACTTTTCTTCCTGTTTCATCATAAGTCACCACCTTTTCGACACCATCACCAACATAGATATGTTGAGCAAAAACATTTGATGAAAAACCAATACTTAAAACTGCTAAAATCATACACATATACTTCTTTTTCATATTAAACACCTCATTTCATTTTTACCACCCACCTTTTATATATTATAAATTTGTATACAAAGCAATACTTTTTCAATATCTCTATACTGACTTATAAACATTGCTTCAACACTTATCAACACATTTATCAACAGTTTAATACTTATTTCTCTACAGCCTGTATACAAAGTCTTTTATCTGGTACATCTTCAACACAAGTTATTAATGTAAGTCTGTTGTCACTTGTATATTGAAGTCTTGACCAGTCTGTATCTGAAATTTTTGTAATTGATTTTACTACATATGTTCTTGTACCTAAATTTGTGGTATATGTCATTTCATCACCAATTTCAAGGTTTTTCAAATCTCCGAAATAATCATTTGTTCCTCGATTATGACCTACAAGTCCTATATTTCCATTCCAACAAGATGTTGAAGGAAGATGACCAACACCTTTTTTCATAGCTGTAAATGTGTCACCGTCAAAGGCTGTTACTGTTAAATTAATTGTAGGTATTCTCAAAACTCCTATACTTCCGTCACTATTTCTTACTTGTTCAATAGTTGTTAGTGGATACTGTAAAACATCATCATATATAGGTTCAGGAATTGTATTTACATAACCATTTGATGAAATATCTGCTGTATAACTTCCACTTGAACTTCCACCATATGATAAACCTGTAACTAAACTACTTGGACTTTGTGTATATGTATTTATAGGTGCATAGTATGGTGCATATGTTGTGTTATTAACTGTTGGAGCATTGGGAACTATTACATTTGAACCATACTCTGAATTATATACAGTCTGTGGTGATACATCATAAATATCTCTTAAGTAGTCAGGTATTTCTCCATTTATATTGATATTTGATTTTCCTGTTATAACGAATTCTTCTGTATTTTCTGTTTTGTAGCTGTAACTTAAATCCAATTCAAGGGCATACACAGGTACAGAAAATAAAAATATTAAAAGTAATGATAAAAATATACTCATTCTATTCTGCATCTAACACACCTCCCAAATTTAATTCAAAACGATATTCGCCTTTTTTCTCATTAACCAAATGTTTTATTGTTACATCTTTATATGTAACATTTATATTTCTTCCAAAAAGTTCTGATGTTGTTTTCTTATCAAGTATGAACTGGAATACATTGCTCTGTATCATATCTTCAAAGTCATTCAAATCTATAACAGGCTTTTTAGGATTAATACTTTGATGACCTATGCAAATATACTCTTTATCTATAAGATTATATACATAAGTACCTCGTCTTGATTTTAAATATAACAATAATAATGTAATGGCACAGATTATAAGTAAAACCAATACAAAGCCTGTAATCACTTTCAATATAGTAGGCATACCCTCATCAATAAGTGTTCCTACATATGTAACTGTAAAATCGGCAGTATTTGCTACTTTCTTTGTAACATTACCTTTATATCTTGCTGTTGATATATACCCTGTTGGGACTTGTGAACTAAATGTCTTTGAATATGTTGCTACTGCCTTATATTCTGTTGGAACAAGTGTATCTCCTGCAAGTGATGTTCCCATTACTGTCCAATTTACATCAACTAAAGGTAATGTATATCCATCTTTTACTGTTGATTGTGATACATATGAAGGGTCTGCATACATTAAGTTAGGATATTCTTTTGTAGTTGATACTGTATAATTCTTTGTTGTATATCCTGCAACTTCTGTTACTATACTCCCTGTGTCAAGTGTCAATGTTCCTTTATATCCATCTTGGTCATAGGCTTTTGTTGAAGGAAACTGTTTTATAACTTCTTCAAGATTTTTAGATTGGCTTTGTGCCTGTGCTTGTTCTGTAACTTCCTTTATATCAGTAGTTTCATTTATCTCCTTATTTGTTGTTTCATGAGTAAATATAAAACCATCTAATTCAAAGTCAGGTTCAATAAGTGTTGCATCTTCTGTCTGAATAGGCAATTCATACATTTTTATTACATATTCTGTACCATCAATATTTTTTCTTTCAACTGAAATAGGTGCAGGCAATATGCTTTCCTGTGATGCAAAAACAGTTATAGGAAGTATTAAAGATATAGTTGTCAAAAATATCAATATTCCTTTTTTCATTAAATATCACCCCTTTCATATGTTTCTAATTCTTTGATTTTTTCTGACAATACTTTTTGTTCAATAGTTAAATCATCAATAAGTTGTCCGTATTTAATAAAATGCTCTGTTCTTAAATTTTGGCAATCATATGCAAACTTTTCTGTTTCTTTATATTTTGATAACTCTTTTTCAAAATCCATAAATATCACTTCCTTTCAAACTAAAAAACGAAGGGCTTCATCCAATACTTCATCTATGGATTTTCCTTCGTCTAACAACTTTTTAATTCTGTTTTTAATATTATTTCTTTTATTTTCAATCACCTCCTTTTCTTTCTTAATATTCTCTTGTAAAAGCATAACAGGATTTTCTGCCACAACTTCAGCTTTGTTAATCAAAACAATTCCATTACTGCTTGTGATTTGAATTACTGTGTCTTTATCAATTCCAACACTTTCTCTTATTGACAAGGGAATATATATTCTTCCTTTTGAACCTACTGTTTTATAATATTTATATTCCATAATGAAACCTCCCTTTCAAATAAAAAAAGTCATCTAAAAATGATGACTCTAATATTATTAAAATATTTAATTTTTTAATTTAACAGCAGTAACCAAATATTTATAATGATTACTGCTGTTTTTTAATTAAATATATTTTTTAATTTTTATAAAATTCTTCAATTGCTTTAGCAAAGAACTCTGAAGCACCCTCACCATATTTTTCGTCTATCTTTGGTTTAATTTTTTCATTGCGATAATATGATACCTGACTTAACATTAAACCTTTTTCTTCTTTAATCTGAGTCATTTGTTTCATAACGAATCCAAGCTCTCCTATAATCTCTTTAACTTCAAAAGAGTCAACATCACAACCTATTTTATCTGCAAGCTTCTGTAAAATACTATCTAATCTTTTTGTATAACTTATGGCTACTTCTTTACTAATAGGTTTTTGGCTTATTTCTATAAATTTATCTTTTCCACCAAACCACTCAACAACTTTTCTATAACTTTTCTGCATTTCTTCTGAAGACGATACTTCTATATAATGCTTTTTCCATTCTTCAATACTTCCAAATTCCTTTATAGAAAGATTTTTAATATCGTCTGGCATAAGCTCAATCATATTTTGAAACATTTCTTCAAGTTCCGTTTTGTTGAAAATTGTAAAATCCATATTATTATCTCCTTTCAGAATATCATCGATACTTTTTATTAGCTTTTCAATACGTTCCTTTTTCTTAATCAACATATTTCTTTGCATTTTCAAAATTTCATTTTTTTCAAGTTCGGGATTTTCCATGACAGCTTTTATATCTTTTAATGGAATATCAAACTCACGAAAAAATAATATTTGTTGTAATATTTCCAATGCTTTATCGTCATAAAGCCTATATCCCGCTTCACTTTTTTCTGTTGGCAGAAACAAACCAATCTCATCATAATAGTGAAGTGTGCGTACGCTGATACCTGTAAGTTTTGATAATTCCTTTACTGTCATCATAATCTTTAACCTCCCTGTTCTTGATATAATTATTTTAATCTATGACGTTCCGTAAAGGTCAATAAAATTCATTATATTTTTTAATTTAATTTTAAAGATTAACTACCATAATATATTCCTCATCAGTTTGATTTAAAATTTCAAATCCAAAATTTCTATACATTTTCACAGCATAATTATCCTTCTGAACAGATAATGAAACTTTTTTATATCCACTTGTTTTTAATAATGATAATAATTCTTTTAACAAAGCTGTTCCTATTCCTAATCCTCTGTATTTTTTATATACAGACATTGCTATAGATGGTGTTTCATTATCAATATGCCCATAATCATTCATAATTCTTGACCAAACAGCACCTATAATATATCCATTTAACTCTGCAACTAATGCTTTATCATTCTCTGATTTCCCGAAATCACATATATATACTTGTAACTCTGGAAGTTCTATTACTGATTTAGGTGGTGGTTCAACACCTTTTGGAATATAAATAGCTTCATATAAAAATTCTTTTAATAAATGATATTCTGATTTTTCCATTAATCGTATTTTGTAATTCATATATCAACTTCAAATCCTCTCTTAATATTTTCAAAAAATTCTTTAAATACTACAAATATTATTTATAACTTTCTTTGTAATCTAATTCTATCAAACCTACATTTTCCTTTCAATATATAAGGCAGTAACCAATAGTCACTGCCTATAAAATAACTTTTTTAAATCAACTTTTTAAATCAACGAAAGCTGTTTAGGCTTATTGTTTTTTCTCTCATAAGGATTGTAGTTTGTAATAATAAGTTCTCTAAATGTATTTCCTGGAGCATATCTTTGGGAAATACTATTCAATCTCTCAAAGCACTCTATATTAAACTCTTTATACAAATCTCTGATAAAATCACAATCATTATATGAAAGCATAAAGTATCCTTTTATATTTTTTAACTTTTCATAAAGCATATAATGCTGTTCCTTACTAAACATAGCCTCATAATACTTTTCAGTTCCATAATAAGGCGGATCAAGATAGAAAAATGTAAGTGGGTTATCATAAAGTTCTATTATTGCCTCAAAACTTTTATTCTGTATAATAACTCCTTTACCTACTTTTCCTTCTGCCAATGAAAGACTATCTTTGCTCTTAACACCGTTTTCATTTAGCCTTCTGTTTGCAAGCCATATTGATTGAAATGTTTGGGCAATATTAATTGGCTGTCCGTTAAAACTTGTTCCACTTGCCGCATAACTGTATCTTATAAGTTTATAAAATATAGCAGCTCTTTTTATATCTCCCATTGTAGCTTTATTATTCATTATTGCTTTATATTCTTCATACTGCGGTGGTGATATGTAATGTTTAGCCATATCCAATTCTTCTTTATAATATGGCAAAGTAAAATCTTTTCTCTTATGCCAATCAAGAAGTATCTCAAACTCATCTTTACTATTTAAAGGTAAAAATCCAAGTTCTTCAAGAAAAGCAATAGGTCTGTTTTTTACAACATAAAACATATTTGTAAGATTTGAATTGGCATCATTATATACTTCAAACTCTTCAGGCTCTTTGGCGAAAAGTATCCAACCTGCTCCACCAAATACCTCAATGTATTTATTATATTGTAAGGGAAATCTTTCAAGTATTATATCTCTCATAAGTTTTTTACCACCAATCCAAGGAAAAAAGCTGTTTACCATATATATTCACCCCCTTCCTAAGCTTTTTTAAATTACATTGAAAAGTCTTGTTTATTGGTTTCATCAATACTTTCATTAATAGACCAATCTGTTTGTGATGATGTATCTTCTACATATACACCGTCTATAATCTTACCTAAATTAGTTTTAAGATAATACTCACCAACTTTCTTATAATCTAAAAAAGGTAATACATCTTCATTAAAGTCCACAGGAAACAATTCATTTTCCACAACAAAATGCCCTAGTTCTTTTTCGTTTCTTATACCATTTGCAACACAAATATTAGGCAATAATTCAAATAACTTTGTCATTTCATTTACTGTTTTAAATTCTCTTACTTGAAGCCCCAATTGGTACACTCTTTTCATTCCATCATCAAGCTTATTATATTGATTTAATAATTCATTTAACTCTAAAATGTCATCATTTTCTTTTATGATATTTTCAATATTTGAAACATCTATTTCAGCTATAATCTTATTTTTCAGTTCATCTAAATATTTATCCATTATCATTCCCCCTATTTTAGGTTAAATTTTATATATCGCTTCTTTTAAAGTTTTTGGTTTGCATCTTTCTAACTTCTCACAATAATTATCCAACTCACATTTAGAAAAATTTAAAAGCATATGTGCAAACACATTCATTTCAAATATATCAGTCTTATCAAAGTCCAATTTTTTAAGAAATTCATCTGCTTCTTTAACATCACACTCAATATCCGAAATTTCACAATCATCTAACGATTCCATTTCTGTCTTTTGAAGTGCTATCCAAATATTGTTTTCTTCTGTTGGAAACACTAATTTTATACAAATTTCTTTTTCTGCTTCTACTAATTTTTTACTTGCTACATATAATCTAATCACTTTAAAAAATCCTCCTTAAAATAAAAATAGCAGACATTTCTGCCTGCTAAACTCTTTCACTTTCTTCTATAAACATTATTTTTTCTCCTATTGCTTTTACAACAGGTACTGTTACTGCATTACCTATTTGTTTATACAGTTGAGTATCTGAACATATATCAGCTACTCTGTAAAAATATTCATCTGGAACACCTTGTAATCTGAATGCTTCAAGTTGTGTCAATCTTCGTATTCTTGATTTATGTAAAATACCATGAATATCTGTTGCTGTTAATGTGAACATTTCCTCGTCTTCTTCCTTTATTCGCCTGCCATTCTGCCTTTTATTTAGCTTTGTTGGGGTTAACATTGCCCTCGGTAGATTGCTTTCCAAAACGCCTATTCTGTGCTGATTTGAGTCTAAGCCATTATAATAACTCAACAGATGGCTATTTTTCTATACTAAAACTCAGCAATTTTCTACTTTATCAATTATTGTTTAAAAAATTTCATTTACTCATACCAAAATTCATTTAAAATAATATCAGATTCTGATACTGTATCCAAAGTATCTTTAATATTCCATTCACTTATAAACTCTGATATATAATCCACCAATTCCAATGCATAACTTGAATTTATAATAAAAACTCTTTGTCTATCAAGTACTTTTTTTATGGATATATCTAAAGTTAAATCTCTTTTTACTTGTAAAACAAAGTCGAACATTATAAGTTTTAGAGAAATATTATATTTATTAAGTGTAACCCATATTTCTGATTCTTCACCTAAATTCTTTAATTTGATCCTTAACTCATTTTCTTTGAACCATTTTATATTTTCTTTTTCTTTTTCAAGATACATAATTTTCTCCTTTGATTGTAAATATTATAGTTTAATCAATAAATATAATTCTACCACAGCAAACTTTCTTTCAAAAGAAAACTTTTTATTCTAGTATGAGCATTTCAAACCGTCATCTAAATCCTCCACTTTTTGAAATGATGTTTCTTCTATTACTCGGTTTGCAAAAATATTTAAAAGTCCAACATCTGCATCTATTAAGTATTCACTTCTTCTGTCATATGAATTGAATTTATCATCTTCTATATCTATATTTTTTGCCCAGTCCTTATTTTCTGTGTTAATTCTTCCATCATTAACTTTTTGCTGAATATTATAAGCAAGTACAAAGTTTACTCTTTGAAAGCCATAAGTTTCTATTATTTCTTTTTCGAAGCCTTTACCTAATTTATAGCCATCAAAATTTTCATTAATGGCTTTTTCAATATCTCTTGCACACTTTATATTTTCTTTACAAGAAGCAATATAAAGTCCTATATCATAATTGCCATTTTTTAAAGCTGTTTCAAAAGAATTCGGATATAATTTTATCACTTTATCATCTCCCTGATTTTTCTGAACGTCTGTGATATTTTACTTTAACTAAATTTGTTGTTTTTTTAGGTAATATTTTCTTTGGTGCTTTTGGGTATTTGTTTTCTTTAAATTCATTTCTCATATTTTTTCCTTCTTTCTTTTTGGTATAAAAAAAGAACATGATTTAACTCATGTCCTTTTTACTGCTTATTAAAAAATTTTTTAATATCCCTAACCAATTCGTCAATGCTTCCTACTTTCTCTGCTTCTTTTTCCAATACTTCTTTTACAAGTTCTCTCTCAAAACCTAAACTCTCATAAAATAAAAGAAGGTCTTCAGGAAGTCTTCCAAGAATATTTCGTGGTTTAATTACTATAAAACCTTCTCCCACAATAGCATCTATTTGCTCATTAGGATTTATTCCTGCCTGTTCAAGATAGCTTTCTGGAATATCAATAGTTTCAGTTTCTTTATAAATTTTTTCTCTCATATTTTTAAACCTCCATTTATATTTAAAAAGTAATAACTTCAATTCTTGTTGTTTCTTCTATTTCATCTTCTGTAAACTCCTGTGGCTCATAAAAAATTTCTTTGTATTTTTCCATTTGCTCATCTGTCAATGAAGTAAGGTTTCCTTCTTCATCACTTCCACAAATATAGAAGTTGCCAACAATTATGTCATCATAAAATCTCCTGTTGCCTTCCAATCCAATTAATTTTCCTTCGTCATTTAAAAGGATACAAGTATCTTGTTCCAAATCTATAATGTCAATTAATCCTCCCACAGCCTCCTGCATAGCTTCAAGTGAATTTTCCAACATAAATTCTTTTGGGTACTCATGCGGCTTTACCTCTAAAACTCTGATTTCTTTTTCTCTCATACAAATTTCTCCTTTCATTGTTTCTTCCTTATTAATGGCAATAAAAAAAGCAGTACTTTAATTTGTACTGCCATAAAATAATTTTTAGTTACTCATCCCCCCTTTATAGTACGAGTATATAAAAATCACTCATATTAAGTTTTTATTTTATAAAACACAATATAATCACTTATTATGATTATGATTGTTGTTTTTTGTCATAATTTGCGAAATATTTTTTTAAAAAACACGCATAAAATGGATTTGTTAAATTTTGACATATATTTTAAGGTACAAAAAAAGCGATGTGAATTTAAAATCACATCGCTTGAAATCGAATTTTTGCCTAATTTTTTCCATGTCATCTATGAAAATCGAATTTTTTTAAGCCTAAAAATCCTTCAAAAAAACCTCTGAAAACGTTGATTTCTCGGGCTTTTTTGACCATGTCATCACATTTGACTACTCATCCCAATTATGATACACATTCTGAACATCATCATCATCATCAAGAAGGTCAAGAAGTTTATTCATTTTCTTAATATCTTCTTCATTTGTAAGTTCTGTATATGTCTGTGGAATCATTGTAACTTCAGCTGAAGCCATAGGAATTCCTGCTGCTTCAAGAGCTTCATGTACTGCTGAAAAGTCATCTGGTGCTGTTGTAATTTCGAAGCTATCTTCTTCAGCTGCAAAATCTTCTGCACCTGCTTCAATGGCAGTCATCATAAGCTCGTCCTCTTCCATTTCAACTTCTTCTCTATCAATTACAATAAGACCTTTTTCATCAAACATAAAAGATACACAACCGCTTGTACCCATATTACCGTTACCTTTTGTAAAAGCATTACGAACATTTGCAGAAGTACGATTTCTATTATCTGTAAGTGCTTCAACAATAACAGCAACGCCGTTTGGACCATATCCTTCATATGTTACTGCTTCATAGTTTACACCATCTTCAGCACCAGCAGCTTTTTTAATACTTCTTTCTATTGTATCATTAGGCATATTATTTGATTTAGCTTTTGCTATAACATCACGAAGTTTTCCGTTATTTGCAGGGTCTGGACCACCTGCTTTAACAGCTACTGCAATTTCTCTTCCAAGCATAGTAAATATTTTACCCTTTGCAGCATCATTTTTTTCTTTTTTATGTTTAATATTAGCAAACTTTGAATGTCCTGACATAAATACCCTCCTAAAAATTTTTCCACGTTACATTTTATCATTTTTTATATTATATTACAAGTTATTATTCTTTTAATTCTAAGTTTCCGTTAAGCCAAACACCATAAATATCATTTATACTTGTTATTTCAGCCTTACCATTAGAAATATCTATCATTTTATTATAAAAATTTTCTGCATAATCAATTTCTACAAGAACTATAAATTCAACATTTTCTGTATAAATAGTATCATGTATTATATGACCATCTTGTAAAACTTCATACTGTATTTTACCTGATGTCGGATAATCTGTAACAATACTAAATTTTCTATATAATATCATTTCCGCTATACCAGCTGAAAGTATACCTTCTTTAGCAGATTTTCCATAGGCACGTACAAGCCCACCTGTTCCAAGAAGTGTACCTCCAAAATATCTTGTAACAACAACAGCTGTATTTTTTATATTCTCTCCAATAAGCACATCAAGAACAGGTTTTCCTGCTGTTCCTTGTGGTTCTCCGTCATCACTACATCTTTGTATTTCATTTCTATCACCTATTTGATATGCAGAAACATTATGTGTTGCATTCCAATATTTCTTTTTCATTTCATCAATAAATGAACGAGCCTCTTCCTCTGTTTTTACAGGTCTTACAGTAGCAATAAATCTTGATTTTTTTTCTACTATTTCAGCTTCTGCTTGATTTAATATTGTTTTATATTTTTTTAGCATTATATCACCTAAATCTTAAATTAATACAATTTAGTATACCATAAAAAATATAAATATTCAAAATATAAAAAGGTACGGCAATAACCGTACCTAAAAAATTTTAATATCCATATACAACTATTACATTTGCAGATATTTCTATATCATCATATGTTATATTAGGTGATGCTGCTCCGCCTTCAGCACTTTCTGACATAGCCATATCTGATGCTATCGAATTTTCTTTATAGTTTTCATATGAATTTGAACTTTGCATTTCTTCAACACTTAATACTGATGTAATATTTACTCCAAGAGCTTCTGCAATATATTTTCCACTATTTGAAGCATTTAAAATGGCACTTTTAAGAGCTTCTCCATAATATTTATTTGTATCTTCAACATAGAAACTTACACCACTACTTCTTGTAGCACCTGCATTAATAGCAGTCTGAACTATTTCTCCAGCTTTATCAATCTGTTTTGTTGTAACTGTAAATCTATTTGTTGTATTATATCCTGTTATTGTTGATGTATGTGTTTCTTCATTATAATAATATTCAGGATATACAGTATAGCCAGATGTTATTATATTTTCGCTATCAATACCCATATTTTTTAATGCAGTCATAACATTTTCTGTTATTTTAATATTTTCCTGCTGAGATACATCACTTGCTTTATTATTTGTTTGAACTGTAAATGAAATATCACAAATGTCTGGTTTTACTTTAACTATACCCGTTCCGTTAACAGTTATACTTTTTTGTGTAACATCACCTGCAAATGCTGTTGTACCTACAAAAGCAAGTGTCATAGTACCTGCAACAACAAAAGCCATACACTTTTTAAAAATATTTTTCATAATAAAACCCCCTTTTATTTATATACATAAATATCAGAAAAATATTTATAATGCTCAATATTTTTTATTTTTTCTGATATTTGAGAAGCCTCATTTAAAAGCTCATTAGAGTTTTCATTATTATTTATTTGTTGTTGTATTTCAGTAAGATTTTTATTAAGTTCTGCATATGAATTTGTCAAATCCTCTTTATTTTCTTCTATTGTATAAACATTTTTTGATTTTAATGTTTCTATAAATTTATCATAATTTTCATTAGAAATTTCTATTTTTGTAAAATCATTTTCTTCTATTATAGCACATTTATATTCATTAGCAGTATTTATAATAAAATCATAATATTCTTCATCATTTAATTTTATACTGGTATTTACAGAAACTATACTCAAAGTATCAAAACTTTTAATTAATGGATTTGTATATGAACTTACACCATTAGGTGTAACTTGTGTACTTCCTAAATCATTATAATTTGCTGTATTTGGAACTTGACTATTTGTTTCAGTATCATTACTTTCATTAACTGTATTATTATCTGTTGTTGTACTATTATTATCAGTAATAGTATTATTATCAGTATTCTCTGTTATATTAGAATTAGAATTATTATTTGTAATATTATTATTCCTTGTCATAACTTGTTTTTCTATATTTTCAGATGTTACTGAATTTTTATCAGTATTTTGTTGTGTAATTGAATTTTCATTTTGTGTTAATTCATTATTTTCTGTAATTTCTAATGATTTATCTGTATTATTTTCTTTTATATCATTCTGTTCTGTATCATTTATATTTTCATTAACAACATTTGAAGGCATATTTTCAAATTTACCATCTCTAATATTAAAAAGCCCTGCTTTGCTTCCTCCTACAATAAAAAGAGCAAACACAGCTACAAGTCCAAAATATCTATAAATATTATTTTTATTCTTTTTTGGCTTAAAATTAATAACATTGTTATTATTTTCATTATTTATTTTTTCCATAAGTTCTTTATGATAGTCCGCAGGAAGTTCGCTTAATGGTTCTTCTCTTAACATATTTACCATTTCTTTAAGTTCTTCAAATTCCTGTCTGCAACTTTCACAACTTTCAATATGTTTAATGAGTTTATTTTTATCAATTTCTGAAATTTCTTCATCAATAAACATATTCATAAGTTCAAAATAGTCTTTACACTCCATTATTTTACCCTCCTTTCATTTATATTGACGACTTTAAAATCTTTTTGTTCCCTTTTTAAAATAATATTTTTAAGTTGTAATCTTGCACGAGATATTCTTGATTTAACAGTACCTATTGAAACACCTATAATTTCCGATATTTCAGTATAACTAAGACCTTCTATATCTCTCATAACTATAATTGTTCTATGTTCATCTGAAAGCGTATTCATAGATTTTATAATTTCACTTTCACCTTCTTTAGAAATAACTTTTTCCTCTGGTGTAGGTTCATTATCTGCAAACTCTCGTTTAAATCTTCCTTCATCATCTTCAATATCATTATCAATAGAAACAGTTTCTTTTCCTTTTCTTTTTCTAAGTTCATCTATACATGTATTTGTTGTAATTCTATAAATCCAAGTTGAAAATGATGATTTATTATCAAATTTGTCAAGATTTTTATATATCTTTATAAAAACGTCTTGAGAAATATCTTTTGCGTCCTCTGGATTTTTAAAAACCCTTAAAGCAACGTTATAAACCTTTTTTTCATATTGGTATATAAGTTCTTCAAAAGACTGCATATCCCCCTTTAAAGCCGATTTTATAAGAATATCTGTTTTTTCGTCAGACATCTTTTAAAACCTCCTGTCATAATCATAATACACCACATTATTTTGACGAATAAAATTAATAATATGTTCCAATATATCCATATATTTTTAAATTTTAAAAAATATATTGCAATTTTAAAACTACTGTGCTATTATATAAAAGCAGTTTATTTCTGTATAATATGCATTATGCCGGTGTGGCGGAATTGGCAGACGCACCGCACTCAAAATGCGGCGGAGCAATCCGTGCCGGTTCGAGTCCGGCCACCGGCACTTAAAAATCCCTATATTTTAGGGATTTTTTTTATTTATTTATTTTTATATAAAATAATCGTATCCTTTCTCTTTTTCCCATTCTACCATATCACTTAATGTATATTTATCAATTACACTTTTTATTGCACAATCAAGTTCTTTCCATATTCTTAATGTTGTACAATTTAAAGCCCTTTCACAATTATTTTGTTCACTACTTAAACAATCTACTGGTGCCATATTTCCTTCTGTAAGTCTTAAAATATCTCCAACAGTATATTCAGAAGGACTTTTTGTTAGTTTATATCCACCTTGTGCCCCCCTTATACTTTTTATATAATTAGCTTTTGATAATATAGAAGCTATACTTTCAAGGTATTTTATAGATATGCTTTGACGTCTTGCAACATCTTTAAGTTTAACAGGTTCACCACTATCATTTATTGCTATGTCTAACATAAGTCTTAATGCATATCTGCCTTTTGTAGAAATTTTCATATAAACAACCTCCACTTAATTACTTATAATAATCATAACATATATTATTACATTTAAAAAGGAGGAATAAAATTCCTCCTTTTACTCATATATTAATTAATTTTAAATCCTGATTTAATAGCATCAAAATTACAAGCCTTTTTACATTCTCCACAACGTATACATTCCAAAGAATTTATGTTTTCAGTAACTTTTACTTGCATACCACAAACTTTTTCACATTGTTTACAGCCTGTACATTTATCAATATCAATTTTCATTGTATAAAAACTGTATTTATTGAAAAATGAATAAAAAGCTCCTAATGGACACAAATATTTACAAAATGGTCTATATATTATAATTGATGATATTACAATAACAAATAATATAAATGCTTTCCAATTAAACAAAAGTCCTAATTGACTTCTAAGTCCCTCATTTGAAAGTAAAAGAGGTATACCACCCTCAAGTGTACCTGCCGGACATATTAATTTACAAAAATAAGGTGAACCAATACCAAATTTATTTGTTAAAAAAGCTGGTAATATAATAACAAATAATATTGCTATTACATATTTAAGTTTTATAAGTATATTATGTATTTTTTCAGGCAATTTATATTTTTTAAATGGTATTTTATAAAGTAAATCTTGTATAAAACCAAAAGGACATAAAAAACCACAAACAGCTCTACCTAAAACTCCTCCAAAAAACATTATTATACCTGCTGCATAATATGAAAAACTATGTTTTCTACCACTAATTACAGCCTGCATTGCTCCTATTGGACAAGAGCCTAATGCTCCGGGGCAAGAATAACAATTAAGCCCCGGAACACATACTGTTTTTATATTACCTGTATATATTTTACCTTGTATAAAACCTAAAATATATCCATTTGTAAATATTGTAGCAACTAATTGTATTATATGACGAATTTTATTTTTTGTTTTCATTAGCCTACCCCTATACATTCAAGACATATTTTAATTGCTTTTTGAAGAACAATTCCTTCTTCACCTCTCTGTATACCTATAAAAATAAATGCTATTGAAATAGCAACTATAATATATTTAAAATATTTATTCACTTTGCTCACCTTTAATCATTTGAAGTCTTTCATTTATTATATTTTTATAGGCATCTTTTACTTTATCACCTGTTGCTGGTGCTCCAATTTGAGGATTTCCTATAATTTCACCTTTTGAATTTACAAAAACAGTATAAGGAATTGAGCTTATACTCATAAGAAAATCTTTTTCAAGTCCTTCAGAAGGTATAATTGCTATAAAATCACAACCGCTTTCACTTAAAATTTGTTTTGCAAGTTCAATATCATAATTTGCATCTGTACAAATTGAAATTATATTTGTTTTTTCTGGAAGCTCTTTATAAAGTTCTCCTATCCCCGGAAGTTCTTCAACACAAGGTCCACACCAAGTAGCCCATATATTAACCATAGTTAAATCATAATCAGCAAAAATATCATTTGTAACTGTATTACCTTCAAAATCTTTTGCTTCAAATGCTGGTATTTCTGTTATAGTAGATGTATTTACTGCACTAGGTTTAAATATACATATTCCATTTTTAATATCATCAAGTGCATCTATTACTGATTGAAGTTCTGCTTTTTTTGTTTCGTCCATATTTACATTTGATATATCTTTGTTATATCCCCAATAATAAATGTCTGTATCAGTTTCAGCTAAAACTTCTGTATTTGTATAAAGCTCTTTCCACATATTAAAGTTTTCTTCCATACCAACGGCATTTTTTTCATATCTCCATATACCACAAATATAGAAAACATCACTTTCATTAATGTAGTATGCAAGACCTATTGAATATGGTTCTATAACATATCCTGCAACACTTCCGGCTTCTATTAAACTATAAATAGACTCTGGGTGTTTAAGTCCAAAACCAAAAGACTGGTCAACAAAAACAGTACCATCAGATATATTAAAGTCATTACCATTTATTGTTTTCATTCCTGTTTCAGAATACTCATTATTTATAGTATTATTGCTTTGTGTTACAGCACTTTTATTTGTGCTAGTATTTCCACAACCTGAAATAGTACCTACTGCCAAAGATATTGCCATAGCTATCATTAAAAACTTTTTCATAATATTAATAAATTACCACCTTTCGTTTTATCAAAAAAGAGCTGAAAAAAAATTCTAGCTCTTTAATTGTATTTCAATATACCTTTTTAATGAATTAAATTTTTATTAGAAAATCATTTTTTAGGTTCAGTATATCTAAGTGCATTTTCACTATCTTTAAATCCTGATGTTGTTGGGTCAGTAACTATACCAATAACAACAAATACAACAGAAAAAAGCGTATATGGATTATTTATAAGGTCTTTAAAGTGTTCAATAAAAATTTTCCAACTTGTAACTGCCTCAAAATCAATATCCATAGCCATAAATATTGCCCCTAAAATACCAAGCCAAAAATATGGATTTTTAAGTCTTACTTTCCAATTTATCATATTATTTTCACCTCTTTTTTGTTTTTCAATATATTTTATGTATATATTAAAAAACAGGTGAAAGTACTTATAAAACTTCTATTGTATATGATGCAGTAAATTTTTCACCACTTTTAATTATATTTACCCAATCTTTATTTTCAATTTCGCTATCTGCTATTTCACTATCACATCTACCATACCAAGGTTCTATACATACAAATATATTATTAGCATCTTGTTTTGACCATATTCCAACAACAGGAGCATTAAAGTCTACTTTTACATATGGTTTTTTATCTGGTGAAAGAAGTGAAATACTATTAACTTGATTATTTTCAAGTACAAAAGTATTTCCATTAAGAAGATTTTCTGTTATTTCAATAGAATTATTTTCAAGTTTATGTGTTGTAGTAGTTTCTGCAACATGACCACTTTCAAGGAAATCTCTACAAATTATACTGTCTAATCCTTCAAATTTAAGGAAACAACCTGTTGAATTTTTACCTTCTGGATACATAAACGCAGGGTGTGCACCTATAAAGAAAGGCATATCACAATCATTTTTATTTTCAACAGTCCAAGAAACTATTACTTTATTATCTTTTATTTCATATCCACATATTAAATTAAATTTAAAAGGATATTTTTTGAGAGTTTCTTCATTTTCTTTAAATATAAATGAAATACTGTTATCATTTTTTTCATAAAGTTCAAATTCTGATGTTCTTGCAAAACCGTGCTGTAAAACATGATATTCTTTACCTTTATATGTATATGTCTTATCTTTCATAAGTCCAACAAATGGAAAAAGTACAGGTGATGAATAACCCCATACAGAAGCATCACTTGTCCAAAGATAACTTTTATTATCATTACTTACTATTTCTTTAAGCTCTCCACCTTTTGAATTAACTCTTATTTTTATTTTTCCATTTTCAATAATATAATCACTCATTATAAAACACTTCCTCTTTTTATTTTTTATATATTTTTATTCTAAATCTAAAAATCCAAAAGGATTTTCATCGCTACTATTTATAAACTGCATAAGAAGTAAAGCACATTTCATAGCAACTCTTTCTTCTTTTAATATTCTTAAAGCCTCTTTTCTGTCAACAATTTCAGTATTTATAGTTTCTGTTGCCTCAAGCCATTCTTTTGAAGGAGTACCCTCTGCATATCCATAATATATACATACAGCTTCATCAGTAAGACCTACTGTTGTATAAAAAGGTCTGCTCATTGGAGTTTTACCATCATTTATAAGTTTAAGTGTCATACCTGTTTCTTCCTTAAACTCTCTAATAGCACAATTTGCATAACTTTCACCTTCATCAACAAGACCGGCCGGCATTTCGTATATATAATCATTTATAGGGTATCTATATTGTTTTACAAGTACAATTTTTGATGGGTCATCTTTAAGTACTGCATATACCATAACACCGTCTGGTATATCTTCTTTTCTATTATATTTAAGGTTTTCGCCCTTACCTCTTGAAGCAAAATAATATTTAAAATCATTTCCTTTTCTATCTTTTGCATCTATCTGAAAAAGATTAAGAAATTTACTATCAGTAAGCTTTTTTACATTATTCATAAATTATTCCCCCTATGAAATAAATATAAATATATTATAGTATATAAAACAATAAAATAAAAGAAGGAAAAGACTAATATCTTTCCCTTCAAAAGTTCATTGTAAAACTTGATAAATAGAACTATCCTCAAATAATGTATTGCCATTATATAAAAAAAGAATATCTGTAATATTTTTTTCTTTCATAATACTTTCAATATCATCATAATAATATCTAGGGTCAACAACATATATATTTGTAAAATATTGTGTCATAAATGGTATAAAACAATTTGCATAAGAATCTTTAAATATAATTATATTTCTACCACTATCTGACATTGTATTTATCTCTTTAAAACCACTATTACCTCCTAAAAATACTCCATATGGTTCGCTACTTTCTAATTTTGTGCTGTCATAAAGTGATGCTGTAACATTATCACCATCAGTTACAATTACATTTTCTTCATCATTTGGAATATAAACACTTATAACATCATCATCAACCATATATCCACTTTTAGACTCTAATGTACCAGAAAAATCATTTTTTACAGCATATGTTTTGTAGTTATTAAAATTACTTTCAATTCCTGCTACACCAGAAAATTCTAAAAATGCATAATATGCACCTAATGTTGTCCAATGGTGGTCTGTATTATAGTATATATATTCATCTTTATGGCTTTTCATTGTATCACACAAATTAATAAACTGTATTTTATCACCTAAATAATTTTCCCATTCTTTTATTTGTGCCTCTTGGTCATTTATAGGTGCATATTTAGGAAGTTCTTCTTCCATAACCCAAGCACTATTGGGAACAATCATCATATATTTATTCAAATCACTATATTTATCTAAAAAAGCTGAAATTGCTTCTCTATTTTTACTATCATATTGACCAAAATCAACAGTTTTTTCAAAAAGCATTTTATTTTTACCATAATACACACCATTAGACTCTTTATTACCTAATGCAAGTTCTGAAACTGAACGTATATTCATATAAAAATCTCTAAATGCAAACTGGTCGGAAAGATAAGTTTCAAACTTTTTCATAAATGTACCATCTTTTATAGATGAAAATGTAATTGCAGGGCTTTCTGCCAAAACTCTATTTTCTCTATTAGAAAACTCCCTGTCTTTGGCTACAATATTAAATATTGAAAGCAAAAATATTGTAATTACAAATAACAAACCCATAAATATTTCAGTACGCAGTTTTTTATTTATATTTCTTTTATTCATAAACAATCACCCTAAAATCTAAAATAAAGGAAAGGATTATATGTGTCAGCAACAATATATGCTGTTGAAAGTATAAACAACATTATATGAATAACACATACTAAAAAAGCACACTTTCCCTTTTTTAGTTCTATACTTCTTATAACAATATTATATATTAAAGGTGTTGAACACAAAACACATAATATTATTGATAAACCATATGACATTATATAATATAATCCTATACTATCATATATAGCCGTATTACCATATCCAAACATTATTTTTAAATAGTTTAATGCACTTGACAAATTTGGACTAAAGAAAAATACCCACCCTATCATTATTGCAAGTATTGTATATATATGTTTTACTAAGCTAGGCAGTTTTTCAATAAAACTTTTTAAAATATACTTTTCAATTAAAAGTAAAATTCCATAATAAACACCCCAAGCTACAAAATTCCAGCTTGCACCGTGCCATAAACCTGTAAGAAACCATACAACAAATATATTTCTTATATGTTTTATTACACCCTTTCTATTACCACCTAAAGGTATATAAACATATTCCCTAAACCAACTTCCAAGTGATATATGCCACCTTCTCCAAAATTCTGTAACACTTTTTGAAATATAAGGGTATTTGAAATTTTCTTTTAAATCAAAACCAAACATATATCCAAGACCTATTGCCATATCAGAATAACCACTAAAATCAAAATAAATCTGGAAAGTATAAGCTATTATACCTACCCAAGCTGTTAATGATGATATACCACTTAATGCTGTTATTGCTTCAAAAACTACACCCATACGGTTTGCCAAAAGTACTTTTTTAAAAAGTCCCCACATAAAATAAAAAGAACCTTTACCAAATTTATCAATACTTTCTTTTCTGTTTTTAAGCTGATAATCAATGTCACTATATTGTACAATAGGACCTGCCACAAGTTGCGGAAACATTGCTATATAAACACCAAAAGATATTATATTTTTTTGGCTAGAAACTTTGCCTTTATATACATCTGCTATATATGAAATTGCTTGAAATGTATAAAACGAAAGACCTATTGGCAAAGGAAGACTATGACCTTCTAAAGATATATTAAAAATTTTATTTATATTTTCTATTAAAAAATCATAATATTTAAAAAATCCAAGTATAAATATATTTACACAAATTGCAAATATAAATGTTCTTTTTCTTTTTATCTTGTCTTTTTCAATATTTATACCCATAAAATAATTAAATACTATACTGTATATCATAAGTATTATATATACAGGTTCGCCCCAACCATAAAACACAAGGCTAAATAAAAGTATTATTAAATTTCTAAGTTTAAAAGGTACAATATAATATATTCCAATTAATATTGGAAGAAATACAAACATAAATATAATACTACTGAATACCATTTTTATTTATAAACTCCTTGCTGTTTATTTTATCACTTTGTTACTTCATTAATACATCATCAAAAGCTTTTTCAAATTGTTGAGTATTTTCATTTACAACAAACATAACATATTTACCTTTTATTTTAATAACACTATCATTAAGAAGTTTAGTTTGTTCTATTCCATATCCATCAAAACTTTTTTTCTGTTTTTCAAGTCTTTGTTCTATACTTGTTTTAAAGCTTTCTATTTGACTTTCAGATGATGCCTTTATAATAAGTATTTCTCTAACGTCCATAGTATCCTCTGCCATATAAAGAACACAACCTTCACATTCATCTTTGTTTATACCATAAACCTCTTTTATTTTTAAAGTAGAACATTCTACCATACCTGTTTTATGTTCTTCTTTTATAATTGAATTTACAAATGTATCAAAATCAATATCATTTACATGATTTTTACCAACAAAACCTACAATCATCATAAAAAGCCATACAATAAGTACAGCTTTAACAAATAACCATTTCATATGTAAAACCCTTTCACAATATATTAAATTCCTGCATATTTTGCCATATTTTCAATCCATAACGGATAAAATTCATATTTAAAATGTATACCATCACTTTGATATATATTTTCAACACCTTCTATAAGCATACTATTATCTATATATGTAGTATCTGTTTCATTACATAAATTTTTAAGTGCAGCATTAAAATCATCTATATGTATAAGATAAGGTTTATTTTCAATAGCCTTTTCTTCAACCGGCATAATACAGTTAATATATATTTTTGTATTTGGTAAATTTTCTTTAATTTGATTTATAAGCTGTCTATAATAATTTATAAATTTCTCGCTATTGCCGTTATAATATCCAATATCATTTGTTCCTAATGATATAAATATATTTTCAGGATTTTTCGAAATTGCTTTTGAAATCTCCTCTCCTGCCTTTGAAACAACCATACCTTTATTTGCAATTACATTTGATTTATCTATAATTCCATAGTCGCTGAACCCTTCTGCAAGAGAGTCACCCATTATAACAGAATTTGCAAACCTTTGACTATATGTAAGATTTGAAAAATCGTTGTTTTCATCAACAAAAGTTTCATTTCTAAACTGGTCTATTTCATTTTTAACAACAGTAACATCTCTGCTTTCAAGGTCTTTAAGTATATTTATACCTTGAGAAACATCTATATTTTTTTTATTATTATCTATTATCATATTTACGGCAAAAATAATAATAAGTAATGTAATAATGCCATAAATTATCTTTTTCACAACAAAACACCGTCTTTCAGTTTAAATTATTATACCTTTTAGAGTATAAAAAACGACAAAAAGTTTCAATGTTACAAAAAATTAAAAAAATCTTAATATTCGTTAATATTATATATATTAAAATTAAAAATTTAGTGATTTTATACAAAAGATACAATAACTATTGTACACTAAAAAAAAATCTTTTCAACAAAATTTTTCTTAATTCTACAAAAAACCGCAAAAAATAAAAAGACGGAAAAATCCGCCTTTTTATAATGTTCCTGCAAAAAATTTTACAGCTATAAAGAATATAAATATACCTATATAAATAGGTATTTCTTTTTTTATAGCTTCAATAGCATCATTATCACCTGAACTTTTTAAATTAAACCATTTTATGGTAAATATCTCAATAGACCATAATATCCATGCTATAAAACCTATGTATCCTTTACCTAAAAATGCAACCGTTATTAATATAATTTCCAATACTTTCAACCATTTTTTATTCATATTAAATCTACCTCTTTTTAAGTATTATGCTTTTTAATGGTATCACAGCTAATATATACAGTCAATGGAAGGTGAAAATTTAACAATTATGTATAAAACATAAAAACATTAGAAAAATATTTATAAAGGAGGAATGAAAATTGGATATATATATAAAGCCTAAAAAGAAAGTCCGCATTATAAAAAGAAAAACAGTATATATAAAAGATATTTGCGATGTTTTTGTATCAAAAGGCAATTTTCAAAACATAGTTAGTATTCCTGTAATAAACATAAATTCTGATACTGATTGTGAAAGAGTTATATCTGTTATGGATATTGTAAAAGCTATTAATTCACAATACCCTGATGCAACAATATCAAATCTTGGAGAAACAGACACTCTTATAGAATATCAAATAAAAGATAGAACATCTTCAAAATTTGTTGAGTATGCAAAAGTATTATTTGTTTGTGCTGTACTTTTAGCAGGTTCAGCAACAACTATTATGAGTTTTCATGCAGATGCAGAAATACCAGAAATATTTGGCAGTTTATATTATTTTTGTTTTGGTAATTATATTGAAAATTCACCTTTAATAGTTATACCATATACATTAGGTTTAGGTGGTGGAATAATAGTATTCTTTAATCATTTTTCAAAAAAATATATAACAAAAGACCCTACTCCTATTGAAGTACAAATGACAACATATGAAAAAGAAACAATAGACAGTATTATAGCCTCTTTAGAGAAAAAGGAGGATAAAAGTTGAATGATGTATTAAAATCGTTATTTTGTATATTTTTCGGTTTTTCTTCTGGAGTAGTAATATCTGGTGGTGTATTTGCATTTATAGCAATGATAGGCATTATTCCAAGAATGGCACAAAAAACAAAATCTGTAACTCATATACCACTTTATGAAGATACAATAGTAATAGGTGGTATTATAGGAACAATTATTACATTTTTTAAATTCCCTATTCCGTCAATACCAATACTTACTGTTTTATTCTCACTTTGTACAGGTATTTTTATAGGTGTACTAGCAGTATCATTAGCAGAGGTTTTAAACGTAGTACCTATATTTACACGACGTTTAAGAATACTTAATGGTATTACACTATTTATATTATCAATGGCAATAGGTAAAATGATAGGTTCATTATTAGATTTTTTATTTATAGAATTTTTATAACTTTTTATATTTTTTATAAAACAAAACTCCTTCTATATAAAGAAGGAGTTTTATATTAATTTTTATAAGTTAAAATCAATTTTTTGTTCTTCTATATTATGTTTTTCAACATATCCCGTAAGCATAAGTGTTAATGCTCCATCACCTGTTACATTACAAGCTGTACCAAAACTATCCTGTAAAGCAAATATTGTAAGCATTAAAGCTGTACCTGTACCATCAAATAAAAGAACATCTGTTATAAGACCTAAAGAAGCCATTACAGTTCCCCCCGGAACTCCCGGTGCACCTATTGCAAATATACCAAGAAGTAAACAGAATAAAATCATTGAGCCAACTGGAGGAAGTGAACCATATAAAATTTGGTTTACTGTCATTACAAAAAATACTTCTGTTAATACAGAACCACAAAGATGTATATTAGCAAAAAGAGGTATACCAAAATCAACCATATCTTTTCTAAGTACTTTTGATTTTTTTGCACATTCAAGAGCAACTGCAAGTGTTGCTGCTGAACTCATTGTACCTATTGCAGTAATATATGCAGGACCATAATATTTTATTACTTCTATTGGATTTTTTCCAGAATATAAACCTGCAATTCCATATAATACAGCAAGCCATATATAATGACCTATAATAACTATTATAACTATTATTAAGAATGTTGGAAGCTGTTTTGTTATTGCCCCTTCATAGCTTAATGAACAGAATGTTACTGCTATAAAAAATGGAAGAAGTGGTATAACTATCTTCTTAACAACAATTAATATCATTCTTTGGAAATCATCAAGAATGTTTGCAAAAAATTTAGCTTTTGCCCATACTGCTGAAAGACCAGCAATAATTGAAAATACAAGTGCACTCATTACAGACATAATCTGTGGAATATCAAGCTGGAATATAACTTCTGGAAGTTTTTTCAAACTATCTGTTTCTGTAACGATTGATAAATTTGGTATAATTGCATATCCTGCCGCAGCTGATATAAAAGCAGCACATATTGATGAAATATATGCAATCAAAAGTGCAATACCAAGCATTTTTGATGCATTACTTCCTAATTTTGTAATAGACGGTGCTATAAAGCCTATTATTATTAATGGTACACAGAAATTAATAAACTGTCCAAGAATGTATTTTACAGTTACAACAACATTCATAACAGATTCATTTGCCACCATACCTAGTATAATACCTACTATAACTCCAATAATAAGTTTTAATGGCAAACTCATTTTGAAATTGTTTTTCATTAAGTTTCCCTCCTTTTTTTATGTTTTAGAAAAACAATTATATATTTAAAACCATAAGGTTCTAAATTATCATTTTGAACAATATTCAACATAGTTTATATATGTATATGTAATATCTGCCATATTTTTATAACCATATATATTAGGGTGTGTTGTATCTGTTACTATCATAGTATCATTATTATTTTGTTCAATAAGTTTATAGTCTGTTCTAGGATTTAAAACAGTATAAGAAGGACACACAACTACATTTTCATATCCTTCACTATATCTTTCCATAAGAACTTCATTAAACACAAGTCTTGTTGTTTTCGCTGTATTTGTTTTATCTGTTTCATAAAGTAATACAGGAGTATTTATAATAATATTAATGTCTTTATTATATTCATGTATACTATTAATTATGGTATCAAAGTTTTCAAATATTTCATTGAAACTATTATGACCATTAAGATTAAGGTCATTTATACCAAAATTTAATATAATATAATCTGGTGTTTCAAATTTATTTTGTTCCATATAATATTTAAAATCAAATTTTCCATTATTTAAAAATGGATTTGTATAACCTGATGTAGAAACACTATGACAATAATTATATGCAGACCAGCCACCACGTCCCTCGTGTTTATTATCATCTGTTCCTCTTGTTCCTATAAGGTTTAATTTAACACCATCATTATTAAAAAGTTCTTTTACATACTTTGAATAATACTCTTCATTTATTAAGCTATCACCTAAAAACATAACATTAAGTGTTTTATCTATATTTTGTTTTGGAATATATTCAAATTCAACAGAATATTTATTTTTATCATCAAATGAATAATATACAACTATATTTTCATTATCTATATCAGGTTTTATACTATTATTTGTTTCATTAAATGTATATTCACCTTTTGAATAAACTTTAAAATCTCTATTAGCTGTACTTTCTCCAGATATAATTGTATTACTTAAATAAACCTCTGTATTTCCATTATCTGTATAATATATTTTTTCTGGCACTATTACTTGCATATTTGTTTTACAACTATCATTTAATAAAATAGTATTATCATTTAATGAAATTGTACCAAAAGGCACTTTTGTTTTTGAAAGATTAATTTGCATACGTATTATAACATCGCTTTTTTCATTTGATAATACAACTTCTGTGTTTTTATCATTAATAAAGTTTAATTCAGAATATGACATTAATCCTGTGTATATTATATTATTGCTGTCTTTTATAGATATTTTAATATTATTACTATCAGCATAAACTTCACTTATAAAATAACTTTCGTCACCACTATTATATATTTTTAAATCTGTAATACCAGTAAGAAAATTATCAAGTTTTTCATCATTTGTTGTATATGTATTAAATATGTCTGTATTAAGATTTTTTTCAATACCATTAAATTCTATTTTTTGAAGATTTACATCTGTATATCCTATATTTTTTATATTATCTTCATCAAAAATACCATTAAGTTTATTTTGTATATCTTCGTCAAAAGCTTCAAATACAGGTTCATCAATAAAATATAACAATTTTACAGGTGTTCCATTTATATTTTGACTATATAAAAAGTTTTTAATATTTTCTACTGTGGTAACATTTCTTACATTCATAAAACGCATAAAAATTTTATTTCCATCTGTTGAAAAAGATATTCCATCATAAATAGTTGTTTTCATATCTTTATCTGATAATACATCAAAATGTGTACATAATCCATTAAGAATTGAATTTTCTATTGGTGAATTACAAGTAAATATTACTGTTGAAGTATTATTATAATCATTTGCAGTATATAATTCCCAGTTTTCAGCACCAGTAAATTCATATACACCTACATTTCTTTCAACACCCCATACACCATCTTTATTTATAATTTTATCTGAATATCCCTCACTTAATTTATATAATGGAGTTTCAAGTGGTATTTCAACAATTTCGCCATTACCAAAAAGTTTTAAACTTCCTCCTTCTCCAACTCCTTTATATGTTGATATATTATAAGGATTTATATTATAAACCGGATTAGGTCTTGAAGATGTTGTATAGCCATTTATAACAGTACTTTTAACAACTTCACCAGCCAATACATTATTTGTAATAATCATAGTTGTCAGTATTCCGACTAAAATATTCCTTTTCAATTTTAATGCCTCCTTTAACTTTATACTATTATAAGATAAAAATATATATTAAACAATGAAATAATTCTTACTTTCTTCTTAATGAGATAACATACTCTTTTTGTGAATTAGTTACTTTTTTTGACTCTATTATTTTTTGTATTGTTTTATTATAAGTAAAATCAGATAAATTACAATCCAATAAGTATTTATTTATTAAATCATTAAATTCAAAATAGAATTTCGACAAAGCCCAAGCTATTGCCATTTGTGAATAATATTCTTGTGATTTTACATTATTAAAGTATTCCAAAATATCATAAATATAATTTTCATCAGAAAAATATGTCATATACATAACTGTTATAAATCTATTATCATATTCTTTATAAGAATTTCTGTATTTTTTTAAATACTCATATGTTTCATATTTATTTTTATTAACAAATTTAAGTGTTGAACAAAAGCTATCACATATTGACCAACAATTTATTTTAGGAACAAAAAAATCAATATACTCAAACTTTTTATTTATATCACACTTTATATATCCTATAACAAAGCCTTTTAACATTGTTTCTTCAAAATATTCTTCTTTATAATTATACAAAAAATATTCTGCAATTTCACTTGAAGATATTTCCTTTGCTAATTTCCTTAAATATGGCAATCTAACACCTATTATATTATCTATATTTGGTACAAGTTTTGATGAAAATTCTTTATATTTTGTTTCTGAATTTTCATTAATACATTTTTTTATATATTCAAAGTCCATAATATCACCCTTATTAAATTTATTTATTGTAATAATACAATAAAACTAATATAATAGTAAATATTCTTAAAGGAGGTTATTTTTAATATGTTAAATATAGGCTGTCATCTTTCCTCATCAAAAGGCTTTAAAAATATGGGAGAAGAAGCTTTAAAAATAAATGCAAATACATTTCAATTTTTTACAAGAAATCCAAGAGGAAGTAAAGCAAAGGAAATTGATACAGATGATGTAAAAAGTCTTATTAGTATTATGAATGAAAACAATTTTTCAAAAATATTAGCACATGCACCATATACATTAAACGCTTGCTCTGCTGACGAAAAAGTAAGAGAATTTGCTTTTATTACAATGGAAGATGATTTAAAAAGAATGGAATATTTACCAAACAATCTTTATAATTTTCACCCAGGTAGCCATGTTGGTCAAGGTAGTGAAAAAGGTATTGAACTTATAGCAGATATGCTTAATTCACTTTTAAAAGAAGAACAAACAACAACAGTATTACTTGAAACTATGGCTGGAAAAGGTACAGAAGTAGGAAAAAGTTTCGAAGAAATACAAAGTATAATAGAAAGAGTTAATCTTTCACATAAAGTTGGTGTATGTCTTGATACTTGTCATGTATATGATGCCGGATATGATATTGTAAATGATATTGACGGTGTTATTAATGAATTTGATAAAATAATAGGTATTAATAAACTTAAAGCAATTCATCTTAATGACAGTAAAAATCCTTTTGAAAGTCACAAAGACAGACACGAAAAAATCGGTGAAGGTTATATAGGTATTGAAGCTATAACAAGAATTATAAACCACCCTAAATTAAAACATTTACCATTTTTCCTTGAAACACCAAATGAACTTTCAGGATATGCCAAAGAAATTGAAATATTAAGAAATAATTATATAGAATAGAAAAAAAGCTCTTTGTAAAACAAAGAGCTTTTTTATTTTAATTAATATAAAGGATATTTAAGAGTAAGTGCTTTAACTCTTGCTTTTGCTTCTTCTTTATTATTTTCATAATCTTTAAGAGTCATAGCAATTATTGCAGCTATTTCTTTCATATCTTCTTCTTTCATTCCTCTTGATGTAACAGCAGGAGTACCAAGTCTTACACCACTTGTAACGAATGGTGACTGTGGGTCAAAAGGAATTGTATTTTTATTACATGTAACACCTACTGAGTCAAGCATTTTTTCAGCTTCTTTACCTGTAAGATTAAGTTTTCTAAGGTCAACAAGCATAAGGTGATTATCTGTACCACCAGAAACAATATCAACACCATTTTCAATTAATGCATTTGCAAGAGCTTTTGCATTTTTTGCAACATTTAACATATATTCTTTATATTCAGGCTGTAAAGCTTCTTTGAAACAAACTGCTTTTGCTGCAATAATATGCATAAGTGGACCACCTTGTATTCCAGGGAATATAGCTTTATCAATAGCTTTTGCATATTCCTCTTTACACATAATCATACCACCTCTTGGACCACGTAATGTTTTATGTGTAGTAGTAGTTACAAAGTCTGCATATGGAACAGGTGATGGGTGAAGTCCTGTTGCAACAAGTCCGGCAATATGAGCAATATCAACCATTAAATATGCCCCTACACTTTTTGCTATATTACTAATTCTTTCAAAATCTATTGTTCTTGCATATGCACTAGCTCCAGCAACAATCATTTTTGGATTATTTTCTTTTGCTATTTTTTCAAGTGCATCATAATCAAGATATCCATTTTCATCTACACCATAAGGTATAACATTAAAATATTTACCAGATATATTTACAGGGCTACCATGTGTAAGATGTCCACCTTGGTCAAGGTTCATACCAAGTATTGTATCTCCTGGTTTAAGCATTGCAAAATATACAGCGATATTAGCCTGAGAACCTGAGTGTGGCTGAACATTTACATGTTCTGCACCAAAAAGTTCTTTTGCTCTTGCAATAGCAAGATTTTCTGCAATATCAACTTTTTCACAACCACCATAATATCTTTTTGCAGGATATCCTTCAGCATATTTATTTGTAAGAGGAGTACCCATAGCAAGCATAACGGCTTTAGAAACAAAGTTTTCTGAGGCAATAAGTTCTATATTCTCTCTTTGTCTTTTGAGTTCAGCCTCAATACATTCCACAATTTCAGGGTCTACATTTCTAATTTCATCAAAATTAAATTCACTCACTTTACATACCTCCATATTAAATATTCTTCACATAAAATCAAATGTCTTTTTGATGTAAACAAGTATAGCACAATTCAAAATTTAATACAAATGATTTAGTATTATAAAATGGTCAATAATCATATTTTCGTTAATATATATTTACTTAATACAATATAAAATATTATTTTTAATATATTTTGCCTAAAAAAATGTTTAATATATTATAATTATGATAATTATTGACATTTTTTTAGAAAAAGTTAATAATTATATAAAGATATTATTGATTAACATTTATAAAGAGGTGTAATTTTTACATATGGATAGTAAATCGGTATTGGAGCTTGCAATAAATACAGGTCAATTAATGCTTGTAAACGGTTGCAGTACTTCAAGAATAGAAGATGCTATAAAAAATATACTTTCAACTAAAAATTTTATTAAAAATGAGGTTTTTGTAACTACTTCCGGTATAGTTGTTACAATAGAAAGTCCTTCAACAGGAGTTCTTACAATGGTAAAACATGTGCAAAAAAAATCAATGCATATGGAAAGAATAGCACTTATTGAAGAAATAATACAAAACTTCAAAGATAATATTATAACAGCTGATGAAGCACTTGCTCGTTTAGATACAATAAACAAAAAAACAGGATATAGTTTTCTTGTAACTACCCTTGCATTTGGTGGTGCTGCTGCTTTTAGAACAGTTATGTTTAATGGAAACTATTGGGACGCTTTTACATCTTTTTTTGTAGGTATGTGTTTAGGTATATTTGTACAAACATTAAATTCAAAAGGAGTTATAACATTTCTTGTTAATATATTTGGTGGATTTATAGTAGGATTTACTTCTGTCCTTTTTATGAGATATGGATTTGGCACACAACTCGATAAAATAATTATAGGTTCACTTATTGCTATTGCCCCCGGTGTTCCTTTTACTCATGCAGTTGATGATATTTTAAAGGGTGAACATATTGCTGGAGGTATTCGTGCATTAGAAGCACTTATAACAGGTGTCGCCATTGCAACAGGAATTGCTTTTTCAGTGGAACTTTGGACAATAATAACAAAAGGAGGCATACTATGAGCATTATAGCACAAAGTTTTTTTTCATTTTTTGCTTGTCTTTTTTTTGCAATAATATATAAAACACCTAAAAATGAGCTTATAGCTTGTGGAATAACAGGTGCTTTTGGCTATGGTATATATTATGCATATTATATAAATACAGGTGACCCAATGACAGCAACATTTTTAGGAGCTGCAACAATAGCATTTATAGCAAAGTTATATTCATCGTCAAGAAAACTTCCAGTAATGCTTTATGTATTACCACCTATATTTCCTCTTGTTCCTGGTGCAAATATGTATTATGCAGCTTATGGTGTTATTATGGAAAATATACCTTATGCCGTAACTAATGGAGTTCGTGCGTTTAAACTTTCAGGACTTTGTGTTATAGCATTATTAATTGTTTTTTCAATTCCAAATTATATATTTGATATTATAACAGGTACATCAAGATTTACAATATTAGATAAAGACGAAGATATTAAGCCGTAAAACATACGGCTTATTTTTTTCACCTTTTTTTAAATTAAGCATACTATATATCAAAAGATAAAACCTTAAGGAGATTTATAATATGTCAAAATTTGAACTTAGAGCTAACTGTATGGACTCAAAATGTCAATCAAAAGAGGAATGTATTATTGCCCAGAAAATATTTGACCAATGTAGAATTCAGAAATGTTTAACACCTCATAATTTAGGAGCTGCAAGAGTATATTCTTACAGTTGTTTTGATGACTGTTGCAAAGACAATGAGGTTATTGTACCACCTACAAATGCAGCATCAGTTTCAGTAAGAGATTTATCTCTTTCAAAAATTAATATTGTAAGCAAAAAAGAAAACCCATTCAAAAAATGTTATTGGGATATAGAAGTAAGATTTAATTTTGTTTATACTCTTATTTTTAAAACTGCTGACGGCTGTGAAATCTGCTCAACAAAAGCAACTTCATCTTATAATTCAAAAGTAACATTATATGGTTCTGATGATGCAGATGTTGTTGTAGCTTCAGACCTTTATTGTAGTAATGACCTTCTTTCTTCCGGACCTTTTGTATCTGTTGAAGGAAAAGGAATAAGCCTTCTTGCTGAATTAAAATTCTGTCAAAATTCTTGCTGTGATTGTAACTGCGGTTGTAATTGTGGCTGCGATTGTGGTTGTGACTGTGGTTGTGATTGGAATAATAATTCTTGTGGTTCTTCAAGAAATCTTCCTGCAAACACATCATACCCAGTTTCTGTATCAGTAACAATAGGTCTTTTTGCAGTAATTAAACTTTTCAGACCTGTAAATATTGTTGTAAAAACAGAAGGATATTGTATTCCAGAAGAATGCAAAGGTACATCAACAACAGATGACCCTTGCGACTTCTTCAACAACCTTGATTTCCCTATGAGCCTTTTTGAACCAGGCTTCACAGGAAGATTAACAAATAACAACTCAAATAATTCAAATGACTCTTGTGGCTGTGGCTGCGGTTGTAAATAAGTAATAAAAAAAAGGTGTTCTTTTTAGAACACCTTTGAGTGTGTCGAAAAAATCGACACACTCTCGTCAAAATCAAGATTTTGACGAATTTACTGTAGGTATAAACAGACGAGTTCCATCGTCATAAATTCCTTGAAACCCGCTGTTTTCCTCAACGGAAGTCAATTCCGTTTGCGGATTAAAAAAGGGAAACTATTTGTTTCCCTTTACCCTTCAGCGGTATCTAAAATTTTTGAAAATAGATTTTTTGACAGTATGAAAGATGCTCTAAAAAGAGCATCTTTCATTTTTATATTAAAGTTTAGCAAGTTCTTCTTCAAGGACTTTTGTAACAACAGCAGGATTTGCTTTTCCTTTAAGCTGTTTCATAGATTGTCCCATAAGGAATTTAACTACTTTTTCATTACCTTCTTTATACTGTTCAATAGAATTTGGATTTGCAGCAATAACAGATGTAACAATATCTCTTACAAGGCTGTCATCACTTACCATTTGAAGGTTATTATCTTTAATGTACTGTTCTGGCTCAACATTATCACTAAACATTTTTGCAAGAACTTCTTCTTTTGCTGTGTTTCTGTTTACAACACCATTTTTAACAAGATTTATAAGTACACCAAGATTTTTAGGGTCAAAGCTAATATCATCAGGGTCTGTATTTGTTTCAGAAGCAAGTCTTAAAACTTCAACCATAATCCAGTTTGAAACTTCTTTAGGATTATTACATACAGCATTAGCTTCTTCAAATATTTTAACAAGAGCTTTTGTTCCTGTAATAATATCAACGTCATATTCAGGAAGTTTATACTCTTTCATATATCTTTCTTTTTTCTCTGTTGGAAGTTCTGGAAGAGATTTTCTTACTCTTTCAATCCATTCATCACTTATTTCAATAGGTACAAGGTCTGGTTCTGGGAAATATCTGTAATCCTGTGCATTTTCTTTTGAACGCATAGCAAATGATGAACCTTTATTATCGTCCCATCTTCTTGTTTCCTGAACAACTTTTTTACCTTCTGTAATAAGTTCAATCTGTCTTGCTCTTTCACCTTCTATTGCTCTTGCAATAGCTTTAAAAGAGTTGATATTTTTCATTTCTGTTCTTGTACCATATTCGTCTTGTCCGAAAGGTCTAACAGAAAGGTTTACGTCAGCACGCATTGAACCTTGTTCCATTTTACAGTCAGAAACATCAATGTACTGTAAAATTTGTTTAAGTTTTGTAAGATATGCAATAACTTCTTCACCGCTTCTGAAATCTGGTTCACTTACAATTTCAAGAAGTGGAACACCACAACGATTATAGTCAACAAGTGTACAATCGTCCCAAGGGTCGTGAATAAGTTTTCCTGCGTCTTCTTCCATATGGATTTCATGTATACCTATTGATTTTTTAACACCATTTACTTCTATATCAATATGTCCGTTACGGCATATTGGAAGATAAAGCTGTGATACCTGATAAGCCTTTGGAAGGTCAGGATAAAAATAGTTTTTTCTATCAAATTTATTATACTGTGTTATTTCACAGTTAGTAGCAAGACCTGTACGTATTGCATATTCTACAACCTGCTCATTAAGAACAGGAAGTGTTCCCGGCATACCTGTACAAACTTCACATACGTGTGTATTTGGGTCTCCTCCGAACTCAGTTGTACAAGAGCAGAATATTTTTGTTTTAGTTGAAAGTTCTACATGGACTTCCAAACCCATGACGGTTTCAAATTCCATTGTTTTATGCCTCCTTTCCTGATTTAAGAACAGGTTTCTTTGTATGATAATCTGTTGTGCTTTGGAAAGCAAAACCTGCATTTAAAAGTGTATCTTCGCCAAATGGTTTTCCTATAAGCTGCATACCTATTGGAAGACCTTCTTTATCAAATCCACAAGGAACAACAAGACCTGGAAGACCTGCAAGGTTTACAGATACAGTATATATATCACCTAAATACATTTTAAGAGGGTCACTTAAGTTTTCACCCATTTTAAGTGCTGTTGTAGGTGCAGTTGGTGTTAAAATAACATCATATTTTTCGAAAGCATCATCAAATGATTTTTTGATAACAGCTTTAACCTGAAGTGCTTTTTTATAGTATGCATCATAGTATCCACTACTTAAAACGAATGCACCTATAAGACATCTTCTTTTAACTTCTTCTCCAAAGCCTTCGCTTCTTGATTTAAAGTAAAGGTCAACAAGTCCATCAAAGTTTTCTGCACTATATCCATATTTAATACCATCATATCTTGAAAGGTTTGAACTTGCCTCAGCACATGCAATTATATAATATGCAGGTATTGCATAATCAAGAGCAGGCATTTCAAATTCTTCAACAACTGCTCCCATTCCTTCAAGAACTTTTGCAGATGCAAGTATACTTTCTTTTACTTCTGGGTCAAGACCTTTTCTAAAGTAATTTGTAGGTATACCAATTTTCATACCTTTTATATTATTATCAAGAACAAATTTCTTTGCGTCTTGTTTTACTGATGTACTATCTTTAGGGTCATGTCCCATAATTGTTGAGAATACTTCTGCAACATCTTCAACATTTTTACCCATTGGTCCAATTTGGTCAAGAGATGATGCATAAGCAACAAGACCATATCTTGATACAGCACCATAAGTTGGTTTAAGACCTGTTACACCACAGAATGCTGCCGGCTGTCTTATAGAACCACCTGTATCAGAACCAAGTGTACAGAATGCTTCTTCTGCTGCAACTGCTGCTGCTGAACCACCGCTACTTCCTCCAGGAACTCTATCTATATTCCAAGGATTTTTAGTAGCACCAAAGAATGATGTTTCTGATGTACTACCCATAGCAAATTCGTCCATATTAAGTTTACCAAGTATTACTGCTCCAGCATCTTCAAGTTTCTGAACTGCTGTTGATGTATATGTTGGTTTGAAATTTGAAAGCATTTTTGAACCACAAGATGTCTGTATACCTTTTGTACACATATTATCTTTTACACCCACAGGAACACCTGCAAGAGGTGATGTAAGTGTATCGTCAGAAATAAGTTTCTGAACTTCTTCTGCTCTTTTTAATGCTTCTTCTTTACATACTGTTACATAACAGTTGTAAGTACTATCATATTTTTCTATATTTTCAAGGCTTGCTTTTGTTGCTTCAACAACGCCAACTTCACCTGATTTAATCTTTTTCCCTAATTCAAGGGCAGAAAGACTTGTAAGTTCCATTTTTTATTCCTCCTTTAATCAACTGTTTTAGGTACTTTGAAACAGCCTTCTTTTTTCTGTGGAGCATTAAGTGTAATAATGTCCCTATCAACAGAAGGTTTTACAACATCTTCCCTAAATACATTTTTAACAGGGAAAGCATGTGACATAGCTTCAATATCAGTTGTATCAAGAGTATTTAATGTATCCATATAATCTATAATTTTTCCGATTTCCTCTTTACCCTTTTCTCTTTCTTCTCCGGAAAGTTCAAGACGGGCAAGTTGGCTGATGTAATCTATCATTTCATCTGTAATTTTCATATACTTACACCTTCTCTATATATATTTTTTAAAAAAATTAAGGTACTAATCTTGACATATCTCTTGGGAACATTGATGCTTCACGAACATTTACACCGTCCATAAGTTTCATACAAAGTCTTTCAAGCCCCATACCAAGACCGCCATGTGGTGGCATACCATATTTGTGTATCATAAGGTATGTTTCGAAATCAGCAGGGTCAAGACCTTTGCTAATCATTTTTGCTACCTGTGTATCATAATCGTGAATTCTCTGACCACCTGTTGTAATTTCCATACCTCTGAAAAGAAGGTCAAAACTTAATGTATATTTAGGGTCTTCTGGGTCGTCCATAGCATAGAAAGGACGTTTTTTAACAGGGTAATGTGTTACGAATACAAATTCACTACCATATTTTTCAGCAAAAAGTTTTGAAATAAGCTGTTCTTCTTCTGGCTCAAGGTCATATGGGTCTTTAATTTTTCTGTTGTATTCAGCGGCAACCATTTCTTTAACATCTTTAAATTTTACCATAGGTATTTTGTCGATGTTAGGAAGAGTAATATTTAATATTTTAAGTTCTCTGTCATAATCTCTTTTAAGTACTTCAAACATATGTTTTAAAGCACCTGTTTCTGCTTCAATAATATCAACAAAGCTATCAATGAAGCCCATTTCCATATCAACACCTATATATTCATTAAGATGTCTTGCAGTATTATGTTTTTCTGCTCTAAAAACTGGTCCAATTTCAAATACTTTTTCAAAAACACCTACAAGAGTTTGTTTATAGAACTGTGGACTTTGTGCAAGATAAGCTTTTTTACCAAAATAGTCAAGTTTGAATATATTTGCTCCACCTTCTGCACCATTTGCAACGATTTTTGGTGTACGGATTTCTGTATAACCTTCTTTTTCGAAGTATTCTCTAAATCCTTTAACAACACCTTCTTGAAGTTTAAATACAGCTCTTTCACGATTATTTCTAAGTGTTAAAGGACGCATAGAAACTTTTGTTTCAAGAGTCATACCAAGTTTTCTTTTTGAAAGATTTACAGGTGTCTGCTCTTTTGGCATTGAAAGTACTTTTAAGTCAACAAGATGTATTTCAAAACCATTAGGAGCTCTGTCATCTTTTTTAACTGTACCTGTAACCTCAATAGATGCTTCTGTTGTAATATCAGAAAGTTCAAAATTTGAGTTTTCTTTTTCATAAACACATTGTACAAGTGCATTTCTTTTTCTTAAAGTAACAAAACCAAAATCACCCATATCTTTTATGGAGTAAACCATACCATGAGTTTTAGCTTGGGCACCGTCTTCCAAAAGCATTAAGTCAGATACTTCCATATCTTTTGGCTGACAGCTTCCTGTAACATATTCCATTAATATCGCTCCTTCTAAAAAAATTCTATTTTTATGCTACTAAAAGCAATTTAGTCTTTACATAAAAAACCTATTTTATTACAATACCATAAATTTGTATTAAAATCAAATCATTTTAACACTTCATTTAAAAATTTACCCTTTTTATAAAACAATTCTCCGTCAGCGTAAATTTCACCGCATTTTGTCATATCGTTAATCATATCCCAATGTATTGCAGATTGATTTACACCGCCAGCTTCTTCCATAGCAGCACCAACAGCCATATGCATTGTACCACCCATTTTTTCATCAAAAAGTATATTTTTTGTATATCTGTCTATACCATAGTTTGTGCCTATTGCAACTTCTCCGAAAAATCTTGAGCCATTGTCAGTATCTATATATGATATAAGTTTTTCAAGAGCAGTTTTATTTTCGCAGTAAATTTCTTCTATTCTACCATTTTTAACAGTAAATTTTACTTTTTCAAATTCATCACCATTAAGTATTGCAGGATATGAAAAAGTAATATATCCGTTTATATCATTTTCAACTGGTGAAGTAAATATTTCTCCGTCTGGGAAATTTTCTTTACCGCAACAGTTTATCCACTTTCTACCTGAAATATTAACTTTTATATCTGTATTTGTACTTATTATATGAAGTTCTTTTTTAGTGTCTAAATACTTAACCCACTTTTCTTGGAACTCCTCCATTTCTTTCCATTTAGCCACAGGGTCATTTTCATATATAAAACCAGCTTTATATACAAAATCCTCATATTCATCAAGGCTCATATTTGCACTTTGAGCATCACCGTTTGCGGGAAACTGTGTACCACACCAGCGAAGTTCACCTGTTGCCGAACGTTTATTATATATTTTACGATTTTCACTATTTCCAAGACGTCTTTTTTTAAGTCGTTCACCATCAGCAGAAGCAAGTGTTTTTAAATTATCACTTCCCCAAGCACTTATCCAAACATCACTTTTTGCACATTCCCCGAAACGGAAATTAGGTTCTTTAAGCTGTGCTTCATTTCCCTCTTTAATTATACATTCATCTATTTCCGGAATATCAACAAAATACTTTACAATTCCGCCATTTTTAATAGCAGCCTTTGCAACAGCTTTTATAAAAGGAAGGGAAACTTCTTCTCCTGATATTGCTACCCTATCACCTTCTTTAACTTGTGTTGAATAGTTTACAAGTATATCTGCAAGTTTTTCAAGTCTATAATCTTTCAAAATATTCATTCCTTTTTATGTCAAATTATTTCTATGTATATCCTATCATACAGTAATAATATTTACAAGAAATAGTATCTACTATATAATAGTGTTAAAAATAAAATATCATATGTATTTATATTTTTACTTTAAATATTGACACAATATAAATTCTGGTTTATTATACACTTGTATATTTTGTAAAAGCTATGAAGGGAAATAGTAGATATATATTTCATTTCAGAAAGAAGGCGGTTGATGAAAGCCTTTATGAAAATATTTCGAACCTGCTCCCTGAGCTTCGCAGGAATAAAAAGTGCGACGGTTTCCCCCGTTAAAAGGTTTTAAGAGGATATTTTTATTTTAAATATCAATTAGGGTGGCACCGCCGAAATTTACCTTGGTCCCTTTTTTGTGGACGAAGGCTTTTTTTATGTTTAAATTTTGAAAGGAGTATTTTTAAAATGGCTAAAGACAAAAAATTTGTTTCTTCCATAACAGATATGGAAGTTGATTTTCCACAATGGTATACAGACGTTGTAAAAAAAGCTGAACTTGTTGACTATTCAAGTGTTAGAGGTTGTATGATAATTAAACCATACGGCTATGCTATATGGGAACTTATACAGAAAGAACTTGACAGAAGATTTAAAGAAACAGGACACGAAAACGTATATATGCCTATGTTTATACCTGAAAGTCTTCTTCAAAGAGAAAAAGACCATGTTGAAGGTTTCGCTCCTGAGGTTGCTTGGGTTACTCACGGTGGTGAAAACAAACTTACAGAAAGACTTTGTGTTCGCCCTACTTCTGAAACACTTTTCTGTGAACATTATTCAAATATAATACAGTCACACAGAGATTTACCTAAACTTTATAATCAATGGTGTTCTGTTGTAAGATGGGAAAAAACAACAAGACCATTTTTAAGAACAATGGAATTTTTATGGCAAGAAGGACACACAGCTCATGCAACAGCTGAAGAAGCACAGGAAGAAACAATAAAAATGCTTAATGTTTACTCTGATTTCTGCCATAACATACTTGCAATACCTGTTATTAAAGGTGAAAAAACAGAAAAAGAACGTTTTGCTGGTGCAAAAGCTACTTATACAATAGAAAGTCTTATGCACGACGGAAAAGCGTTACAGTCTGGAACAAGCCATAATTTTGGTGACGGTTTTGCTCACGCTTTCGATATTCAGTACACAGATAAAGAAAACAAACTTCAGTATGTACATCAAACATCTTGGGGTATGACAACTCGTCTTATAGGTGCTATAATAATGGTTCACGGAGATAACAGTGGTCTTGTTCTTCCTCCTGCTATTGCTCCAATACAGGTTATAATTGTTCCTATTGCTCAACAAAAAGAAGGTGTTCTTGATAAAGCAAATGAACTTAAAGAAAGACTTTCTTCTATTGTAAGAGTAAAAGTTGATGATACAGACCGTTCACCAGGTTGGAAATTCTCTGAATATGAAATGAAAGGTGTTCCTATTAGACTTGAGGTAGGCCCTAAAGATATTGAAAACAATCAGGTTGTACTTGCTAGACGTGATACAAGTGAAAAAATAGTTGTTTCTATGGACGAACTTGAAACAAAAGTTAAAGAACTTATTGATGATATACAGAAAAATCTTCTTGAAAAAGCAAGAGTTTCTCGTGATAGCAAAACTTATGTTGCTAAAAATATGGACGAATTTGAAAAAATCATTAATGAAACACCAGGATTTATTAAAGCTATGTGGTGTGGTGACCAAGCTTGTGAAGATGCAATTAAAGAAAAAACTGCTGCAACTTCAAGATGTATTCCTTTTGAACAAGAAGAAATTTCAGATACTTGTGTATGCTGTGGTAAAAAAGCTAAACACATGGTTTACTGGGGCAGAGCATATTAATTTTATTTATTAACAACAAAAAATCCTTGTTATTTGTATATTACATATAACAAGGATTTTTTAATTTAGCAAAATTTACTTATTTTTATTATTTTTAAATAAAAATACAATTTTTTTAATTATATTAATAGTATATTTTTTGTATATATATAAAATTTATAAATGCAAAAAATTCTATGTTTATTACATTTTGTATAGGCTTTTAATTTAAAAATTCTTATGTTTTTGATTTAAAATTTTACTTACGAAATAATTATTTTTTATGATATAATCCTTAAACGTGCAGTAAATAACTAAAAAATTATAAAAAAGGAGTAATTAAAAATGCCAAAAAACAAATTTCAAAATGTAATATTTACTATAATTATGGCAGTAATAATGGTATATGGTATGATAGTTTATAACGTAGCATTAAATACTGGTGGGGTTAGTAATCAAACATTCTTACTTGCTCTTCATGAAATGCCTATTATGGTTCCAATCGCTTTTATACTTGAATTTTTCTTTGTTGAAAAATTTGCAACAGGTTTAGCATTTACTTTTATGCGTCCAACTGATAGACCACAGTTTATAACTTATGCAATATCACTTATGATTGTATGTATTATGTGTCCTGTTATGAGTCTTATTGCTACAATACTTTTTAAAGAGCCAAGTTTTGGTACTTGGATACATACTTTTGGTTGTAATATGCCAATGGCAATTATATGGCAATTATGTTATTGTGGTCCTCTCACACGTTTAATTTTCCGTACAATATTTAAAAATCAAACTTAACAGGCTTCTAATAAAAAAGAAACTGTAAATGCATAAAATAAAAAATCCTATATTGTAAAACAAAAATTAAATTTTACAATATAGGATATTTATATTTATTTTGTTATATAAATAATATCACTATTAACTGTATATTCTTTTCCTTTACAATTAAATGTAACACTATTTAAACCTTTTTCATTAACTACTTTCATATAGTTTCCTATTTTTTCTCTTATAATGTCAAAATCACATTTAAGAGCAAGGCTTTCTTTTTGAGTTTTACCATCACACACAATAAAAAGTCTATTTAACATATGCATACGACCTTCTTGCGATTGGTGAATATAAAACCATTCTATCATTTTATTTTTTCCTTCTCTTTTTCTTAAATTAAAGGGGTGTTCTTTTAAAGCCATAGGATACACAGTTAATTTTACATCAAAGGGTACATCATTAATATATATATCAATTTCTTTATTTTTATAATTTTTATCTTTAACAGCACCAAACTCTGTAAATATATATTCACATCTTAAAGAGGTATGAAAATTGTACCATCTATGAATTGCATATTTAACATCAATACCATATTCAGAAGATAAAGTTATAACTTCTTCAAAAGTTTTTGCATCATATATAAAACTACTTTTATAATCTTGATAGTTATTTTGCATTCTCCAATATGGTTCAATATATTGTAAAGCTAACTTTAATTCTTTTTCGATATTATCCATAAATAATTTCCCCTTTTTTAATATATTTTAAAACAAAAATATATTAAATACAACAAAAAAGGGGTTTATTTCCATTAAGAAACAAACCTCTAATATATTTTAATATTTACTTATTATTTACTTATTATTTACTTATAAAAAAACAATCTTTACCTTGATTTTTTGCTGAATACATAGCTTCATCAGCTTGTTTATATGCATCTTCAAACGTATTAATATTATCATCAATATACGCAATACCTATACTTCCAGAAACATTTACATCATTAAAATTCTCATTAAGTTCTTTTTTTATAATTTCGAGAAGGTTTTCTATTTTATTAACTAATACTTCTTCATCAACATTATTGTTAATAAATATAATAAATTCATCTCCACCAATTCTAGAAATTATATCTGTATCTCTAAAATGATTACTCAAAATACCAGCAAATTTTATTAATAACTCATCACCTTTTAAATGACCATACATATCATTAACGTTTTTAAAATTATCAAGGTCTATAAGTATTATAACACCTTTATGTGTATGTTCTGATTTTATAAACTTATTTACTTCCTCTTCTACTTTCTTTCTATTATAAAGTTTTGTTAAAGTATCTCTTGCATTAGCTTCTTTTGTACGTTTAAGTTCAGTACTTAATCTAGTATCTCTTTCTTTTTGCTCAGTTATATCTTCAATAAATGCATAAATTGCATTTTTATATAACTTTCTTCTTACTTTAACAATTTTATTGTTATAAGTTTCATATTCATTTTTTTCATCAAAAACACCACCGGATTTTTGTATTCTTGAATTTTCTTCTTCAAAAAACTTCTTAATACTCTTTTTTATTTCTTCTTCCGATTTTCCTATTAATTCTGGTAAATTTTCAGAAATATAAATCTGATTAAGTTCAGAATAATACTCATAAGCACCAAAACCGTCACCCATCATAGAAACAATACTACTTATACGCTCATTTTTTGTTTCTAATGCATTTATAACTTTATAAAGTTTTTCTATTAGTTGTGATATTTCAGTGGTTTTCGCAGAATTAAAAACAATATCATTTTTACCTTCACAAAACTCATTAAGTTTTGCACCTATATTATCAATATCATCAATTATAAGTTTTTTTATACTTACATATAAAAAACCAATTATTAAAAAGCATATAACAAATATAATAATAATATACTGTATAACACTTGATTTAACATATTCTATAATTTGCTCCATAGAAACTGACATAACAACATATGTATCATTATATTCTTTTGATAACATAAGTTCTTTTCCATCATTAATAGAAACTATTTGAGGGTTATTTAAAACATATTTAACATAATCCAATATAATTCTATTATCTATATCATAAAGACTCATGTCAGAAGAACCCATAATATTTCCTGTATCTTTACTAACAGCAAAAATTCTTTCTCCAACTCTTGTAGGTACTGCTGAAATAATCTCTTTAACACTTATAGCTTGTTCATATTCATGCAGTATTTCTTTATCAGCATCAACCATTAAAATTCCATTATCTTTTAATGCTATACCAACATATACTCTTTCCATACCGTCTATAACAGAAATACCATCATAAATTACAGCATATTCCTTTTTTTCTTTTCCTTCTATAAGAGGTATAAATGTTTCAAATGTACTTGTATTATAAAAATTTATGCCAATAGCCTCATTTTTACTGCTTTGAGTAATAGTACCATTTTTATCAATAATATAAATATCTCTTACTTCTGTTACATCAATAATTTTATTCCATTCATCTAAATCTATAATGCCATTATCATCTTCTTCTATAAAATATGAAATAAAATTTGAACGGTTAATATAATCATTTAGAAAAATATTATGTGCTTTTTCAAGATTGTTAGAATTATTTTCCATATTTTCAACAACTTGACTTATAGTAATATCAAGATATGAAGACTCCATTTTTATTCTTTCATTCTTTGTTATACACCATGATAAAGCAAGTAAAAATATGGAACTTATCAATATAATTACTACTATATCAATAAGCAACTTTTTTCTCATTTTATAAGCCCCTCCGTATAAAAATAAAAAATATTTCATTTTAATCAGTCTAAGCTGTTTTTATGTGATAATATTAATGATGTGCAGCTTTAAAAAAGAGCACCTTTGCAAAAAAAGGTACTCTTTATCAGACTTCTGACAATTTTAAACAAATAAATTTTATCATTATGTTACAAATACGTCAAGAGATTTGTTAAATTTAGTTTAAATGTTATTTGAGATTAAAAATAATAAAATATTTAATATTATTTGTTTAAAATTAAGAAAAATCAATATATTTTGCAATACTAAATTTACAAAATCATTTATAATACATAATATCATTCGTTAAATTTAGTTTAAATATTATTTAAAATTAAAAACAGTGCAATAATTACCATCTAAAGTTCTACATTTAGAACAATGTACACATTTTGCAGTATGTAAATCACCATTAATCCATCTATTAACAATATTCGGTTCTGTCATAAAAGGACGACTTAAACCAAATCCAGAAACTTTAGTTTCAGAAAGTATTTTATTCATATTTTCAGGATTTCTAAAACCACCAGTAACATAAACAGGTATATTTAATTCTTCTGCAATTACTTTTCCATATTCTAAGAAATAGCCTTCTTTTAATATAGTTTTTCCTTCAAAAACTTCACCTATCATTTTTTCAGCTTTTCCATGTATATTACCAGAAATTTCAATTCCATCAATACCTTTTTGTTCAAGTATTTTACAAAGTTTCATACAATCTTCAAATGTAAAACCACCCTCTACAAAATCAGTACAAGTAACTTTAATCATAACAGTAAAATCAGAACCAACAGCATTTCTAACTTCATCATAACACTCTAAAACGGCTCTTATACGATTTTCAAAAGAACCACCATACTCATCAGTTCTTCTATTATAATAAGGGCTTAAAAACTGATTTAAAAGATAATTATGACCTGCGTGAATTTCAACAGCGTCAAAACCACTTTCTTTAACACGTTTTGCAGCATCACCATGAGCTTTCGCAACAAGTTTTATTTCATCGACAGTCATTTCTTTACCCTGTGTACCTGTTGATGTTTCTGGAATTCCTGAAGGACAATATATAACACGTTCACCAACTTTATATGTTGTTTTAGAACCGCCATATGCAATTTGCATCATAATTTTACTTTTATATTTATGAACAATATCAGTAAGTTTTTTATATTGTGGTATAAAGCAATCATCATAAATACCCATCATACCTGCATTTGGACAGTCACTTTCCAATATTCTAGCATAACCTGTTGATATAAGCCCAACATTATTTTTAGCAAGTTCTTCATAAATATCATATTGTTTTTGGCACATAAAGCCTTTTTCATCTGAAATACCTTCCCAAGTAGCACTTCTTAAAATTCGATTTTCACAACAAATATTACCTATATTTATTTTATCAAAAAGAGAATTCATAATTTATTACCTCCATTCCCTTTTATTTTATCACAAATCACATAATACCTGTTATAAAAATTTCAAAACCTATGAATACAAGTATAATTCCACCTAAAATTTCGGCTTTATTAGAAAATTTTGTACCGAACTTTTTGCCTATACTTATACCACCCATAGATATAATAAATGTTACAACAGCAATAATTAAAGCAGATGTTAATGCCATAATAAATTTATAATCAGCAATAGTAAAACCAACAGATAAAGCGTCTATTGATGTAGCAACACCTTGTATAAAAAGAGCTACAACACCCACAGAAGGTGAACATTCATCATCATCACCGCCCTTTATACCTTCAATAATCATTTTCCCACCAATGAATAAAAGAAGTATAAGAGCAATCCAAGGTATGAATTTTTCAAAAGCTTTAAAATACTGAACAATAGTATGAACACAAATCCAACCAATCATAGGCATTAAAGCCTGAAAAAAACTGAATGTTCCAGCAACACTCCACATTTTACCTTTACTCATATAAGGCTCATTAAGACCATTTGCAACAGAAACAGAAAAAGCGTCCATAGCAAGTCCCACTCCAAGCAATATACTATTAATTACAAATACAAAACTCCACTCCATTTTTTTACTCTCCTTTAAAAAATAAATTAATAAAAACAAATAAAAAAACCGATTTAACTGAAAAGCTAAACCGGTTAAATAATCCATATATTATATAAAAATAGATAGACTTATAGTATAGCTAAACAGTTATACATAAGTCTCGCAATTTAAAACAAGCCAGACCAATAAAATGGTCAGTATGTTGACTTGCTACACAATAAAATGTGCTTGCTACTCCCTTACGAAGTTTTTTACATTATAACAAATATGTTTTTGAAAATCAACAATAAAATGCATTTAATTATTAAAATTCTTACCTTGCATTTTACCTTGCCCGTTACATTGACCATTGCCCTGTCCGTTTCCTCGTCCATTACATTGACCATTACCCTGTCCATTTTCAAATTCAATATCATTGTTATTAGAAAGACTTTCTATTAAATCTCTTATTTCTCTCATAGTCATTTGACTTACTTCATCAGTAGTAATATTAGGGTTTAATGATTGCAACTGTAAAAATGCATGATATTTACCACAGGAAAGACCAATTTTATGAGCTTCTAAAACGTCACTTTCTTTCATTGAATAGCAATACATATTATTTTGATTTTCAGTATATTTTTCAATATCATATAATATTTTTTCACATTGTTTTGTATCCATTTCAACAACACCAATAGATAATAAGCCATTTTCAGAAATACTATTTGAAATTTCACTACTATTTATAATTTCATAAATTGCATCATTATAATTATCAAAATGAACATCAATATTATTAGCTAAAATTTCACCATCATCATTATATCCTTCTACTGAAATAACTTTATCAAAACAATTAATTTCAAGTTCCAAAGAAGGATTTATGTCAATACTTATAATAGAAGTAGTATTAAAATATATTTTATAACCACCTATTATAAAAATAAAAAGGCATACAGCAAGTGAATACACATATTTTATAGTATTTGATTTTTTATGTCTTTTTTCAATTTTTTTAAGTACATATTCCCTTGTATTTTGTTTAAGTTCATTTTCAGCATATATTTCATCAAAAGCACTTTTTATTTTTTCACTCATAAAACTCACCTCCCAAATTATTTTTTAACATTTCTTTTGAACGTTTTAAAAGTGTATATACTGTATTTACATTCTTATTTAAAATTTTACTTATTTCTGGAGCAGTATAACCTTCATAATAATGCAAATACACAACATTTTTATATTTTAAAGGTAATGAAAGCACAGCTTCCAAAACTTCTTTTTTGTCATTAGAAATATTTTCAGAATAGGTTAAAATTTCATCTAAAGGAACAGTTTTACTTCTGAAAAAACTTTTTATCAAATCTTTACAAGCATTAATAGTTACACGAATAAACCATGCTTTTTCGTGTTCATCATTTTCAAATTCAACAGAATTAAGGACATACTTCAAAAACACTGTTTGAAATATGTCCTCTGTATCATAATAATTTTTAAGATGTATCATACAGAGCCTTCGAACAGTATTTGAATACTGTTCAATGGCTCTATTAAGTTCTTGTTCACTTCTCACAATGAACCCTCTTTCATTATTTGTTCATAAGTCCCCATTTTCTACCCATACCATTTTTAGGACATACTTTATTTCCATAGTTGTCACATATTCCGTCACCATTTGCATCTACATAGTTTACACCATTTCTCATTGTTCCATAGTTGTCACATATTCCATCACCGTTTGCATCTACATAGTTTACACCGTTTCCCATTGTTCCGTAGTTATCACATACTCCGTCACTATTTGCGTCTACATAATTTGCACCATTTTCCATTGTTCCATAGTTATCACATACTCCGTCACCGTTTGTGTCTACATAATTTACATTATTTTTAAAAAAATCATTACCATATCCTGCAAAAGCATATGTTGCCATACTAATACCTACTAATGTTGTTACCACCATAATTTTAATTATTTTTTTCATATTAAATCCCTCCTAGTATTATAAATCCTTTTCATTTATAATACGATTGGAAATTTAAAATCCGTTCAAAAATTTTAAAAAAATTTTTTAATTAAATATATAAAGCAAATAGTCAAATATATTTTTATTAATACAAATATTATAAAAGCATAATGTTATATTATTTTACATTCAAAAGCCTCTAATGTTATATCATTTACATTTACACCATAATCATTATGATTTATTAAGAAAGTTGTTTTATCACCACGTTTTACAACTTCAACACCCTTAGCAATAAAGTTAGTTTTAATACCTACTTCTTTCATAACACTTTCCATAAACTCTTTAAGAGTATTCTCATCTGGAGAACAGCCTAAATAATATGCTTTTCCTTTACCATAGCTATTTTTAGTTATAGAAGCATATTCATTATAGAATTTATCACCATATTTAAACATAACTTGGGCAGTTGTAGTAACAAGCATATCTCTAAATATACCGCCTGTGCCCTCTTTTCCTTCACATTCACCACAACCTACAATAGGAAATGCATTTAAGTCTTGAAGACTTTCTGTTTCTTCAACATAAACGCCTGTTAAATCGTCATATCCAACAGGAATAACAGCACCTAAAGTAAGATTATTATTTTTATCTTTTACAGAATTTCTATATGTAAATATAGCATTTCCACCATTGTTTACATACTCTTTAACTTTTGCTCTAAACTCATCTTTTCCCACAATCATTTGAGGAAGTATAATAATACTATATTTTGAAAAATCAGCGTCAGAAGGTATAACATCAACCATTACATTGTTATCATAAAATGGTTTATATAATTTTTTCATTTCGTTATGACAATCAAGAAGAATACTTTGTTTCTGTATTCTAAAAGAAGCTATCGAGTCATAATCGTAAATTATAGCAACTTTACTTTCAACGGGATTTTGAAGTACATCATCATATTTTGATATTGTTTTAAAGAAATCCTGCACTTCATAAAATTTTCTTCTTTTTTTGTTATCAGCGTCAATTACACCATAACAGAATTGTTCAGCACCCTTTGTAGCACCTCTATATCTGAAATACATAAGCGATGAACAACCTCTTGCCATACCTTGATAAGACCACATTTTTGCTTGATTTGGTCTAGGTAAGAAACCTGTAACATCATGTCCTTGAGCCCCCATAATAGCTTCAGTAATCCAAAAGTTTTCTCCTTTTAAACCTCTTATATAATCAAGACCAAAAGCAATTTCATGTGGTGGAATAGGTTCTTTTTGACCACCCCATACAGGATAGTTATTATATGCAACAACATCAATATGTTTTGCAACATCAGAATAGTCACAATGTTTATCAAGTCCACCTCCCGGAAAATCGTGTATAACAACAGCATTAGGGGAAATTTCTTTAATAATTTCTGACTGGAATTTTGCAAATTTTACAATACTTTCATTCCTAAATCTTTCCCAATAAAGTCTTAATGATGGATTATGAGTTGTAATAGTTTCTGTTGGAAGTGGGATTTCGTCAAAATCGTTATATTCCTGTGACCAGAAAGTAGTTCCATATGTATAATTTAAAATTTCAATATCTCCATTAAACTTATTTTCAAGGAATTTTTGGAAAGCTTTATGACATTGTTCACAATAACAAATATCACTACCTTCGTGACCAAGTTCATTATCAATTTGCCAAGCAACAATGGCTTCTTCATTTTTATAATGCTCAATAAGTTTTCTTATTATTTTTTCTGAATATTCATACATATGTTGGCTATTAAAACAATAAACGTGTCTACCACCAAAAGTTCTTTTTCTGCCATTCTCAAATTCTGAAAGAATTTCAGGGTGCTTTTTAGCAAGCCAAGCAGGAATAGTAGCAGTAGGAGTACCCATAATAACTTTAAGACCTTTTTGTTTTGCTTTTTCAATTACATGGTCAAAAAAAGAGAAATCATATTCACCTTCTTTTTTCTCCATAATATGCCAACAAAATTCAGCAATTCTTATAACATTGCAACCAAGTTCTAAAATATTATTCATATCCTCATCTATCATAGATATATCCCATTGTTCTGGATAATAGTCAACACCTAACCACATATAATCATACCCAACCTTTCTTTATTTCTTTAAAATATACATATTATTTATTAAATCTCTTATATATCACTAAATATTTTATAATTTAGTAATATTTTTACTTAATACTTTTTTATATAAATCATTATAAATATTTTGAGTTATTCTATATTTATAATATAATTACACACATATTTTATTTTTATTTATGATATAATATTACCATGTTAAATTTATGCAGTCAATATTTTTACTATTTTATAATTTATTTTTTAGTAATTTTTTTACTTACATTTTTATTAAAATTCAAAATAAAAAGGAATATTATATCACTCTAAAAATATGATTTTTCATATTTGGTAACATAATATTCCTTATAATTTAATATTTTTTATTAAGATTTAATATGAAAACAACAAAATTAAATATTTTTAACGCTACCTCTATCTATAAGTTCACAAGATATAACAATTTTTTTTACGTGGCTTTCACCACTCCAAAGTTGGTCAAAACATAAAAGACTTGCTTTAACATTTTCTCGCATATAAACTTCAATAGAAGTTAACGGAGGATTTGAAAATTCCGAAAGACTTGTATTATTAAAAGTAATAATACTTATATCTTGAGGAACTGAAATATTTTCTTCCTGCAAAGCTTTCAAAACCCCTGGAGCAATAGTATCACTAGTAATAAATATTGCAGTAGGCATTTTCTGCCCTGTTTTAATATATTCTTTCATTTTTTCATAACCACTTTGAGAATTCATTTCACAATCAATAACATATTTTTCATTAAATATTTTTCTATCTATCATAGAATTTTTATAATAATAAAATCTAGGATCAAGAGTGATTTCTTTTGTATCACCAAAAGTATAACAGCTACCCATAAAAGCAATATCGCTATGACCTTTATTAATAAATTCATTTATTGCAATACGTACTGCTAAATGATAATTAGGTATAATACTATGATATTTTTGTTCATCTGGAGAAGAGTCAATAAAAACAATATTATTGGTATATTTTTTTAAACTTTCTATTTCATCTGTTGTAAATCTGCCAACAGCAATAATTCCATCAAGTTTTTCATCATCATTTTTAATAAATTTTCTTTCATTATTACGAAAAAGGGTAACTGTATTAATATGTCTTGAAAAACATTCTTCTTCAAGAATATTTTTCATAAGTAAATAATATATATCCTCAAACTGTTCTTTAAATTCAAACATTTGAGCAATACCTATTCTTTTGTTTGCAAACACTTCATCATTATATCTTTGACCGACTGTTTTATAGCCAAGTTCTGATGCAACTTTAAAAATTTTTTCTCTTGTTTCGTCGGAAACACTAAGACTTGAATCCCTATTCAAAACTCTTGAAACAGTAGACTGGGAAACCTTTGTTTTTTTCGCAATATCCTTTAGCGTTGCCATACTTAATATCTTACTCTCCTTTTATTAAAAACATAATAATTTTAATTGTAATAATAAATTAATTTGTAATATATTCTGTTTTTTTCTTAACATCTTCTTTCAAAATTTTATATATAGTAGCTGTTAAAGGTACAGCAATAAGCATACCTGTAATTCCGCCTATACCTCCTCCAATAGTTACAGCACCAAGAACCCATATACCAGGTAAACCAATAGACGAACCAACAACTCTTGGATATATTAAATTACCTTCAAGCTGTTGTAATACAACTATAAATACTAAAAAACCTATTGACTGTATAGGATTTACAGTAAATATCATAAAAGCACCTATAAATGCCCCAAGATATGCACCAACAACAGGCAAAAGAGCTGTTGTACCTATTAATGTACCAATCATTGTTGCATAAGGGAATTTTAAAAGCATCATACCAACTGTACATAAAACACCTATAATAATAGCTTCTGTAAACTGACCTATAATAAATTTTTTAAATGTATCATTAGCAATATTTAAAAAATACATAACTTTATTATAAATCTTATCATTAGAATATGTTTTAAAAACTATATTAAATTGATAAGCGAGTTTATCTTTTCCAGCAAGTATATATATTGCAAATATAAGAGCAATTACAAAATGCATTATAACACCTGTAACACCATTTACTATTACAAATGTTGATGAAAGTACACCGCTTATACCTGTTGTTAAATATGTTGTTGCTTTCTGAATAAGAGAAGGCCAACTTATATCAAGAGAGTTCACAAAATTTCCAACTTCTGGAACAGAAACTGTATTAACTAACCATTTACTAAGTTTTTCAATTATAGGTGGAACACCTGCAATAATAACACCAACAGCTTCTGTAATCTGAGGAATAATAATTTTTATAAGTAAAGTAATTACTAAAAATATTATAACAAATGAACATAATATACTTATAGGTCTACGAAACTTATAAAGTGGTGAAGATTGAGATTTAAAAACACCTATATTTTCTATACCTGAAGTTAAAATGTTTATTATATATGCCATAACACAACCTATAATAATAGGTTTTGCTATTGATATAAGCATACCTGCTTTTGAAATAATGAAATCACTATATTTAATAATCATAATAAAAACAAAAGCTATAACAATATAAATAACATTTTTTTTAAAATTCATACATTCACTCCTTTTTAATGTAACTTATAATAAAATTTTATCATAAATAAAACGTATTGTCTATTTATATAAAAAAACCTTTGCGAATTAACACAAAGGCTTTTTTATATTATATATATACAGTAATTTTTTTACTTAATCTATTTTTAGAATATATATTATAAGCAAATAAACAAAGTATAATTTGTACAATAGTAGATACAGGAGTTCCCAAACCTATATAAAAAAGGCTTGTTTCTTCAATTTGGCTCATAAAATATACAACAGGTATTCTTACAAAAAAAGCACCTACAACCCCTTGTATCATAACAAATACTGTTTTTTCACAACCATTAAAATATCCTATAAAACAGAATAATATAGCTGTTAAAAGACAATCTATTGCATAAGCTTTCAAATAACTATGAGCAGCTAATATAACATCTGTTTCTTTTGAAAAAAATGCTGATAGATTATCTCCAAAAAACAACGCTAACGTTCCCATAAAAGCACCTGCAATAAAAGCAGTTGCCATACCATAAAACAAGGCTTTTTTTGAGCGTTCATATTTACCAGCACCATTATTTTGAGCAACAAAAGCTGAAATTGACTGCATATAAGCAGAAGCAACAAGCATTAAAAATACACAAACCTTTTCTGCAACACCAACAGCCGCCGACTCTGTAACACCCATACCATTAACTATAACTTGTATAAATAAAAATGAAAATTGTACCAATAATTCCTGTAAACCAATAGGTATTCCTACACGTAATATCTTTTTTAAATATACACTATTAAATTTTATGTATTTTTTAGAAAAGTTAAAAGGTAGATTTTTTTTACTTATAAAACAAAGTGATATAATAACACTTATAGCTTGTGCTGTTACTGTCGCAATAGCAGCACCTCTTGCTCCCATATGAAAAACACCAACAAGTAATAAATCACCAAATATATTTATTATACAAGCAATAGCAACTGTAACAAGAGGAGTTTTTGAGTCACCCATACCTCTAAATACAGCACCTATAACATTATAAGCAACAATAAAAATAGTACCTATACCACAAATACGTACATAACCACTTGTTTGATAAAATGCTTCTTTAGGTGAGTGCATAAAATTTGCAAGATTATCGGAAAAAGGTACAACAACAGCAGTAATAATTAAAGCAACAGTAATAAAAATACAAATTCCAGTACCTATTCCACGTCCTGCATTATCTTTCTTACCAGAACCAATAGCTTCAGCAACAAGTACTGTAACACCCATAGTAAGACCTGTAATAACCATAGTTATCATATTAAAAAGCTGACTACCTGTTGCAACTCCTGACTGTTCTCCTGTGCTTGCAAATTTCCCTACAATAATAAGGTCTGCTGCACCATACATAGCTTGTAAAAACAACGCTATTAATACAGGAAAGGCAAATGTAATTAAAGATTTTAAAATTTTACCTTCCACAAGACTTTTTTCATTCATTTTCTAAATCATCTCCTTTTAATTTATAAAGCAATAATAAAAAAGAGCTGAATAAGAAAACGGGAATTTCACCCGTCATCTTATCCAGCTCATAACTTCAATGGTTACTCACCCTCCGATGAACGAATATATTCTATCATATTGTTTTTTAAAAGTAAAGTATTAATATATCATTTTTTGTAATTTTATACAAAATTTATATTTTGATATATTTTATAATATTATATCATAATATGCAGAAAATGCATGCAACTATTAATATTGCAAACAAATCGAACATACGTTATAATATTTATAGAACAAAGGAGGTATAACAAATGACTAAAAAAGACGTTTTGGAACTTAAAAGACGATTAAAAAAAGATAAATGTACATTTACAAAAATGTGTGGTTGCTATGTAGATACAAACAAAAATAAGGTTCTTACATTTTCAGAAACATTTCTTAATATAGAAGAAGAAGAGCTTTTCAAATATCTTGAAATTGCAAATAAAACTCTTTCAGGAACGGTTGGAAACAATATACTTGAATTACCTTTTAAAAAAGAAGAAGAAACACAAGAAGGAAAACAAGGTCTTCTTATGGCAATTAAAGATACAGGACTTAATAACGAAGATATATTAAATGTGTTTTATGATACAGTAATAGAAAAATATGAAACAGAAAAAAGCTATATTATACTTTTATTTAAAGATGCATATGATGTAATTACAAAAACAACAGATAATAATGCTCTTGATGAGTCTGAAACTGTTTTTGACTATATACTTTGTGGAATATGTCCTGTTGATATATCAAAAGCAGGTTTAAGCTATATTGAAGGAGAAAACAGAATAGGAGCAAGAATAAGAGATAAAATAGTAGGATTGCCAGAAATAGGCTTTGTATTCCCTGCTTTTTCAGATAGAGAAACAGATATACACTCATTAATGTATTATACAAAGAACCCAAAAGAGCCACGTGCTGATTTTATGGAAAATGTTTTAGGCTGTGAACCAAAGCAGACATCAACAGAACAAAAAACAATATTCAAAAGTATAATTTCACATGCTTTTAATGATGATGAAGAAGCAGAAGACATATTTATGGAAATACAAGAAAGTATAAATGCTATTGTTGACGAAAACACAAATATATATAACAAAGATGAAGTTATGCTTACATCAGACACAATAGCAGATATTGTAAACGATATGGAAATACCAAAAGAAACAGCAGAAAAAATAGAATCAATATATAAATCAGAGTTTGGCGAAAATATACCTCTTGCTGAAAATATACTTGATAACAAAGCTCTTGCTCTTGCTGAAAAAAGAAGAAATGAAAAAGCATTACAAAATCAAGTTGTAAGTCTTACAAAAGAGCTTGAAGAAATCAAAACAGAAGTAAAAGAAAATAATATTGTAATAAAAACATCAGAACAAAAACAATTAAAGACAGAAATAATTGATGGTATAAAATATATTATGATACCTGTTTCAGATAATGAAAATATAAGCATAAATGGAGAAAAACAGGATATATAAAAATAAGGCTGTAACATACAGCCTTATTTTTTTTGGGGTATTTTTATGTGTTTAGTTTAGAAAACTTATAAGAAATATAATTATTTTCCGAAGAATAATTCAATATCATCTTCAACATTTGTAATACCTGCAATACCGAAGTTCTCAACAAGAACTTTTGCCACATTTGGTGAAAGGAAAGCAGGAAGTGTTGGTCCAAGGTGAATATTTTTAACTCCAAGATAAAGAAGTGCAAGAAGAACAATAACAGCTTTCTGTTCATACCAAGCAATATTATATATTATAGGAAGCTGATTTATATCTTCAAGACCGAATACCTCTCTAAGTTTAAGAGCAATAACAGCAAGAGAATAACTATCATTACATTGACCTGCATCAAGTACACGAGGAATACCACCAATATCACCAAGGTCAAGTTTATTATATTTATATTTAGCACAGCCTGCTGTAAGTATAACAGCGTCTTTTGGAAGTGCCTTAGCAAATTCTGTATAATAATCTCTTGATTTGCTACGACCGTCACAGCCTGCCATAACAACAAATTTTTTAATAGCACCACTCTTTACAGCGTCAACAATTTTATCGGCAAGAGCGAGAACCTGATTATGAGCGAAACCACCTATAATTTCACCTGTTTCTATTTCAGTAGGAGATTTACATTTTTTAGCATGTTCAATAATAACAGAGAAATCTTTTTCCTCACCTGTTTTACCTTCAATATGTGTACAGCCTTCAAAACCTACTGCACCAGTTGTATAAACTCTATCTTTATAGCTTGCAAGAGGTGGCACAAGACAGTTTGTTGTAAGAAGTATTGGACCATTGAATGATTCAAATTCCTCTTTCTGTTTCCACCAAGCATTTCCATAGTTACCTGCAAAATGGCTATATTTCTTAAATGCTGGATAATAGTGAGCAGGAAGCATTTCAGAGTGTGTATAAACATCAACTCCTGTGCCTTCTGTCTGTTTAAGAAGCATTTCAAGGTCTTTAAGGTCATGACCAGAAACAAGTATAGCAGGATTATTTCTTACACCGATATTAACTTTAGTAATTTCAGGGTTTCCGTAGGCTTCTGTATTAGCAGAGTCAAGGAGAGCCATAACATCAACACCAAATTTACCTGTTTCAAGAGTAAGAGCTACAAGGTCATCAACAGAAAGACTGTTATCAAGAGTTTTTGCGAGAGTACTCTGTAAAAATGCGTTTATTTCTTCACTATCTTTATTAAGAGCATTAGCATGTTTAAGATAAGCAGCCATACCTTTTAAACCATAAACAATCATTTCTCTAAGGCTTCTTACATCTTCATTTTCAGTAGAAAGAACACCTATTTTTTCGGCTTTTTCCATAAGTTCAGTATCATTTGAACATACAAAATTAGCAGAAACGAAATTTTCAGTAATATTATTTTCTTTAATAAATTTCTGACTTTCTTCTATTGTTTCATAAACTCTGTTTTTAATAACTTCATCATCAAAATTAGCATTTGTAATAGTGATAAAAAGATTTTCGTTTACAAGTCTATTTATATAAGTAGGAACTGTAATTTTTTTATTTCTTAAATATGTTGTTACCTCTGAAAGACCTTTAGTAACGAATATAAGCATATCTTGGAGTTTAGCAGTTAAAGGCTTTTTACCACAAACACCTGAAATTGTACAACCTTTGCAACCTGCTGTTTCTTGACATTGAAAACAAAACATTTTATTATTATCCATTTTAATTCTCCTTATTATTTATTATTTTATTGGAAATACAACTGTTAAAAGCATTTTAAAGTTTTCCACACCATAAACGGCGTGAGGTTTACCTGCGGGCATAACTATTGTTTCACCCTGATTTAAAATATATTCTTTACCGTCAATAGTAAATTTTCCAGTACCTTCAATAACAGTAACCATAGCATCGCCTTCAGATTTATGAGTGCTTATTTCTTCACCTTTATAAAAAGCAAAAAGAGTAATACTTACAGCACCGTTTTGTGCCAAAGTACGGCTAACAATCTGACCTTCTTTAATTTCGACAAGGTCACATAAATTAACAATACTTTCGTGAGTTATATTTTTAATATATTCCATAATATCAACCCTTTCAAGTAATCAACTTATGTTTGTATTATATACAAATTAAAAATATAATTCTGTTGTATTTACAACAAAAATAAAATTTTTGAGAATTTTTTAAATAAAAAAAGAAGCCACATTGCTGTGACTTCTTTTGTGGTTAAATTATATTATATATAATTTAGTTAAATATTTGTTTAGATTATTATTCTACTGTGCTTGCAGCACCTGTTACTTCTGTTACAACTGTTCCTTCTGCAAATGCACCTGCTTTTACTGTTACTGTTACATCTGAACCTGGTGTTTTTACAGCTGTTTCAAATGTTAATATTGCTTTATTTCCTGATACTTCAACACTTGTTGGTGCTACTGCTATATCTGATGAACCTGGAGCTACTGTATAGTTTTCTTTTTTTATTCCTTCTGTTTCATCAAATGTTCCTTCTGTTGCTGTTAATGTTATTGTATTGTCATATGCTACAACTGAGAATGCTGCTGTTGTTACATCTTCCTGTACTGCTGCTTTTGTTACATTTACTGTATAATCTTTTGTTGCTGTTCCATTTTCAGCTGTTACTGTAAATTTGAATACAACTTTTGTTCCTTCCACACTAGCTTCATCATCTTTTGTAATTTCTCCAACTGTTGCATTACTTCCTGCTGTTACTGTTACTACTACATCTGTTGTTGTTACATCTGCAAAATCTTCTTCTGATATTGCTACATCATATGTTCCGTCACCATTTTCATCTGTTGCAGCTACATCATTTACTTTTACTGATTCTAATGTTACAACATCACTTTTTGCTTATGCTGGTGTATAATCAAATTTTAATGTAATTACATCACCATCTTCACCAAGTTTGATATATCTATATACAGAACCTTTTACCTCTGCTCCATCTGCCTCATTCTTACCTGTTGCATCTAAATAGAATATAAATGAATTATTCTGTAATTCTGTTCTTAATGTCTCATCTACTGTTAATGCTTCAAATCCTGAATCTTTTGATGATGAGTAGTAAACATTTCTAATATCACTTATACCTTGTAATGTTACACCAATTCCTACATATTTTCCAGCTTTTCCACTACCTGTTGAACTTGAAGATTCACCAACTAAAGCTTTTGTACCATTTACAGGAATTGTATATGTTTTGCTTCCTTCATCATATCTTACTGCACCAACTGTATATTTTCCGTCATTTACCTGTACTGGCTGACTTTCATTAACTGTTGCTTCTCTATCACCAACAGTAATATTTTTAATAGTTTCTGCTTCTGTCTGTGTAACACTTAATGTTACTGTTGCTTTTACTGTAATAGCTTCAACTTCATCTTTATATCCTAATGGCATTTCATATGTAGCTGTAAATGTCTGTGCTTCTTTACTGCTTGCATCATAGTTTTCACATGTCCATCCTGTAATATTAGCATTTACTTTTCCATCTGTATCATATGTTAATTCAACAGTTTTTGGAAGTTTTTTAGCTGCTAATTCTGCTGTTGTTAAGTGTTCATCACTTTCTACTGTTACTGCAAAATCTTCTGTTGATGTAAATCCTGTGATTTCTGTAAGTCCTGTTACTTCAGTTGGAACTTTTCCGCCTTCTTCAGTATTAAGACCATCAGAATTTATTTCTGTATTGTCACCTGTAACAGTATCTACTTTTATAGTACCTTCTGCTGTAATAGTTGTTTTATCTTCTGCACTACCTTCAGCTGTTACATAAATATCTGTAATTGTACCTGCACCAGCTACTGTAATATCTGCTTTTGTATCAACAGTTGCTACAGTTGCACCGTCTTTTACTGTAATTTTTGTTGTAGCTCCATCTGCTACTGTTACTTTAGCAACATCTGCATTTACTGTTACATCAGCATCTCCGCTTACTGCTACTTCTGATACATTTGTTGCTGCTGCATCTATTGTTATATCAGCTTTTGCATTAACAACATCAATAGCACCTGTACTTTCAATTGTTATTGCTTTATCTGCATTAATTGTAGTAATTGCACCACTACCTGCAATTGTTGTTTCTCCATTTACAGTAATATTAGCAACTGCATCATTTACTGTTACTTTATCAGCTTTTGTTACATTAATTGTTGTAACAGCATTTGATACTACTACATCTGTAGCATCTTTTATATTTACTGTATCAACAGTACCTGTTACAGTTGTTGCTGTACCTGTTGCAACATCAAGACTCTTAGCACTTTTTATTGCTACTTTAGCAACTGGAACTTCTGCTTTAACAGTTGCAGTTGGTGCATTAAATGTTAATCCTGATATTCCTTTTGTTGCACCTTCAACAGTTACAGTACCAGTTACATTAGGAGCATCAATTGTTAATGCAACAGCACTCTTAGTTAATGCTTCTGTAAAGTTAGCACCTGCATCACAGTTAATTGTTAAATTTCCTTTACCTTCATATGTTAAGACACCACCTTGTGGCACTGTATAATTGCCTGCTGGTATTTTTACAGTTAAGTTTTTACTTGTTTTCTCCTTTGTAAGAATTGTCTGTAAATTTTCACCATCTTTTAAAGTAACTGATACTTTATTACTTGAAGTATTTCCGCCTGATGAGCTTCCGCCACCGCCGCCACCTGTGCTTGGTGTGCTTGGTTTTTCAACTCCGTCAGCTACTTCTGTTTTTGTTATTGTTGTGCTGCTTGAAACTGTAATACCATCAGCATTTGCTTCAAGTTTTTCTACTTTACCAGAACCTGAAATAGCTACTTTACCATCAGCTACTACTGTTCCTACTTTTGCACTGCTTGTAACTTCTAATTTTGAATCTTTAGCATCGCTTGCAATTGTTACTTTATCAACATTTGCATTTACATAAACACTTGCTTTTGCTGAAATAACAACTGCTTCTGCTGGAACGTTTACTTTAACTGCTTCGCTTGTTCCAAGTTCTTCTGCTATTGTAATTGTTCCAACTTTTCCCTCAAAGTTTCTTCCTTTAAGTTCACATACAGCTTTTACTTCAACATCTGTTGTTTCTGTTGTTCCTTCAAACTGTACTCTTACACCTGATTTTTCTACTATAACTTTACCTTTTACTGTAACATTTTCAAGATATATAGAGTCATCTCCACCACCCTGTACAATAATGTTACCAGCTACTGTTGAATTTTTAACGTAAACTTCGCCTTCTCCAACAGCTTTGTCAATAATAAGGTTTCCTTCTATTGTCTGTCCATCGATTACTGCGTCATCTTCTGTTACAACAACATCTTTATCTGTAGTTGCTGTATTTCCCATAGCTCTGTCTAATGAAGAAACAGCTTCTGCTCTTGTAATTGTGTTTGTTGCATCAAATGTTCCATCAGGACGACCGCTCATGTATCCTGCACTAACAACTGCTCCAACATAACCTTTTGCCCATGCTGGGATATTAGCAGCATCAGCAAATCCACTTGCAGCTGCTGTATTCTGTGTTAAACCTTTTGCAAGTGCAATCATAACAGCTGCTTCTGCTCTTGTGATTGTTGCATCTGGTTTAAATGTTCCATCTTCATATCCTGAGCAATATCCTGCTTTAACAGCAATAGAAATTGCATCATAGTACCAGCTTCCTGACTGAACATCACTAAAAGGAACATCTCCTTTTTCAGTAAGTCCAAGTGCTTTATTTACCATTGAAGCAAACTCTGCACGAGTTATACTGTTATCAGGTTTAAATGTTCCGTCTGTGTAACCAGTAATTAAACCTTTGTCCTGCCAAGATGTAATTGCACTTTCTGCCCAATGACCTTTAATATCACTTGATGCTGCAAAAACCTGAACTTGTGAAAAAGCCATTGCTGCAGCTAAAGCCATTGAAATTGCTTTTTTTGTAGCTCTTCTTCTCATAAATAATTCTCTCCCAATTATTAAAAGCTATTTAGTACTACAAGTATTTTTATTTTATTAAAATCATAGTAAAAACACTTACATATATACTACCATGTATTTACAAAATATACAATGGATTTTTTAAAATATTATATGAAATAATTATATAACATCTTTTTAATTATATATTACATTTAACAATTAATCAATACCAATTTTTACATTTATGTAACTATTGATTTTTATTGTTATGCTTAGTAAGGAAAAAACCACTTGTTACAGCAGTAAGCGGTGCAACACTTACAAGCCCAAAACTACCTACTATTGTATCTATAATTTCAGCTGATACATATTTATAATTTAATATATTATATATAGGAGTTCCTTGTGCCATAAATACCATAAGCATAGCTAAATATCCCCCTGAATATGCCAAAAGAAGTGTTGTTGTCATAGTACCCATTGCTGCCTTACCTACATTCATACCAGATATAGAAGCCTCTTTCCAAGAAATATCTGGTTTTTTATCAACAACTTCAGTTACAGCAGATGTAATATCAACAGCCAAATCCATAACAGCTCCAGATGAACTTATAAATATTCCTGCCATAAATATATTTGTAAGATTAAGGTCAGGGTATCCAGAATATAAAAGACTTTCGGAATATGACATAACAGCACCATGTATTTTAAGTGTTTTTGTAAATATAATACCTAATATACAAGTTACAATAAGCCCTGCAAATGCACCTGTTGATGCTGAAATAAATCTTTTGTCAAAGCCATATACAAGAGATATTATAATAACAATAAGTATTGCTGTTATAATAAGACCTATAATTACTGGGTCATATCCTTTAAGGTAAAAAGGAATAAGTACTTTCCAAAGCATAAGAACAGTTACACCAAATGAAACAACAGCTCTTACGCCTGTTTTACCTGCAAATATTACAAGAAATATAACAAATATACCTGCAAGAATAGCTTCATAATTTATTCTATAATGGTCAACCATACTTACAGATAAAACTTCATCACCTGTATAGCTTATAAGTATAAGTGCTTTATCACCTACTTCAAATATTTTATCATTTTCCAAAGAACCATTCAAGGGATTATATCCTTCAACAATTTCACCCTTAAATTTTCCATTAAGCACTTTAAGTTCACAGGTTTGTTCACCAGAACGCACAAGTCCTGTATCTATTATTCTATCATTATTTACTGATATAACTTCTGCCTTACATTTTTCTGACTCTTTATATATAACAGCATCTTCAAATCCAGTTGGTATAAAAATAAGTATAGCAAAAAGTATTATACTTATAATAAGTGGCATACTGTAATTTATATTTTTAATTTTCAAATTTTGTCGTCCTTTCATTAAAAATAAACGGTCATATAAATGACCGTTTATTTTTTTTAGTCTTGGGGTATTTTTAGGTTTTTATGCTTTAGAGGTTTTATATTAATATATTAATCAAGGTTTAATAACCCTGCTAAATTTTTATATATGTCTGTGTTATCATAAAATCCTTCGAAAAGTGATTGTCCTGCACCTTTTGCAAATACTGCAACAGGAAGTCCTGTATGTGAGTAAGAAGCAAAGTTGATACCTGATTTATTATTTAATATATGAGTAATTGTTACTGTAAGTGGTTCATATGTTCCATAAAGTACATATTCTGCCTGGTTTTCTTTATCAGCCTTTTCACCTTTAAGTGTTTTTTCATATGCAGATTTTAATGTTTCATATTCATAGTCTGTAAGAATAAGTTTTTCATTTGTTGCTGATGTTGCATTTTCTTTTGCTACAAGACCAAAGTTTTCTTCTATATCTTTAAGTACAACATCAAAAGCTGTCTGGTTTTCTTTATATCCAGCAACATAATCACTATCATATTTAGCATATGAAATTTCTTGATTTTGAATATTTGAAAGGTATGTATCATAATCTGTACCTGCATATCCTATTGTAAGACCACCAGTTTCATGGTCACCTGTTACAAGTATAAGTGTTTCATCTGGGTGTTCATTATAGAATTTTATTGCTTCATCAACAGCATTACTTAAAGCTATTGTATCTGAAATAGCTGAACCAGCATCATTAGCATGACAAGCCCAGTCAATTTTCCCACCTTCAACCATCATAAAGAAACCTTTATCATTATCAAGAACTTCAATTCCTTTTTTAACATAATCAGCTAAAGCCCATTCACTATTAGCTCTATCATTTTCATATGAAAGAGAATCACTATCTGCAAGAGTTTCACCTATAACAATAGCTTTATCTGTATTTTCATTAATTTTTTCAGCTTCAGACTGTGTTGTTGCTATTGTATATCCTGCTTTTTTAGCAATATCATAAATGCTTTCTTTTGTTCCATCAGAACCATTTGGGCTTAAAAGTCCACCACCAGCGAAATAATCAAAATCACTTTCTACCATTTCAACACCTATTTCATAATAGTTGTTTCTTGAAGGTTGATGAGCATAGAAAGCTGCTGGTGTTGCATGGTTAAGGTTAACGCTTGAAATAACACCTATTTCATAACCAAGCTGGTCTTTAAGTTTTTCTGCTACTGTTTCATAAGAAACTGTTTTTGTTTCGTCCATATTTATTACACCACTATATGTTTTATAACCTGTTGAAATTGATGTAGCTGTTGATGCAGAGTCAGGACAGAATGAAGTTGAGTCATATGTAGTTGCAGAACCAGCAACAGGGAAATTCATAAAACTTAAATATTCTCCACCTTTAAGTATTTTTGGAGAATTACCTTGTTTTACAGCTCCAAGATAGTCAGATGCAGCCTGAAACTGTGGATAACTCATACCGTCACCAATAAACATAAATATATATTTAGGTGTTTTTGTAACACTTGTAAGTTTTTCTTCTAAAGTTGTTCTTGTACTTTCTGCTTCAGCAGTATTATTATTTCCATTATATACTATTGCTGATGAAACAATTGCTGTACACATTAACAATGATAAAATAGCTTTTTTTAAATTAAATTTCATTTTTTGCTCCCTCCACATTGCATATTTATTATTGCAAAAACAAGATACCATACCAAAAAACGAATATCAACAAGGTTTACAGCTATTTAACACCATTTCAAAAAGTATTAACAAATTTAATTTTAATTTCATAGCTATATAGTAAAATTTAATAATAAATATCCACCGGCCTAGCCGGTGGTTTTTCATATGCGGGCATAGCCCTACTCCTAAAGCTATGTCTGAAGA
>CALWGF010000008.1 GCA_944379995.1 uncultured Clostridia bacterium | reverse complement strand
AACACGACGGTTAAGACCTAAACGGCTGATGATACTTGGTGGGAAGCCGCCTGGGAAAGTAAGTGGTCGCCGGGATTTATCGGGGTGTGGCTCAGCTTGGCTAGAGCGCCTGATTTGGGATCAGGAGGTCGCAGGTTCGAATCCTGTCACCCCGACTTCTTAAAAGTAGTTGTACAGGCTTTTAATTTATGGTGGGTATAGCTCAGTTGGTTAGAGCGCCAGATTGTGGCTCTGGAGGCCGTGGGTTCGAATCCCACTATCCACCCTTGATATGGGTCATTAGCTCAGTTGGTAGAGCACTGGACTTTTAATCCAGGTGTCCCGGGTTCGAGCCCCGGATGACTCACTTTTAATTTAATATGCAGTCGTGGCGGAATTGGCATACGCGCTAGACTAAGGATCTAGTCCGGGTTTCTGGGTAGGGGTTCAAGTCCCCTCGACTGCATCATTTATGCGCGAATGGCTCAGTGGTAGAGCATCGCCTTGCCAAGGCGAGGGCCGCGGGTTCGAATCCCGTTTCGCGCTTTTTGCTTAATTAAATCCTGTTATTACCATATAGTGGGCTGTCGCCAAGCGGTAAGGCACAGGACTTTGACTCCTGCATTCGTTGGTTCGAATCCAATCAGCCCAGGTTTCTTTTTTATTTAATTAGGTTTTTAATAAATAATGGGGTATCGCCAAGCGGTAAGGCAACGGATTCTGATTCCGTCATTCGCAGGTTCAAATCCTGCTACCCTAGTTTTTATTAAAGTTGTATCGGGGTGTGGCTCAGCTTGGCTAGAGCGCCTGATTTGGGATCAGGAGGTCGCAGGTTCGAATCCTGTCACCCCGATTTCATTAACTTTAATTTAATATGCAGTCGTGGCGGAATTGGCATACGCGCTAGACTAAGGATCTAGTCCGGGTTTCTGGGTAGGGGTTCAAGTCCCCTCGACTGCACTTTATAAACTATGTTTTTTAAAATATAGTTTTTTCTTTATATTGTAATGGGGTATCGCCAAGCGGTAAGGCAACGGATTCTGATTCCGTCATTCGCAGGTTCAAATCCTGCTACCCTAGTTTAGTTTTATACCACAAGGTTAGTATTGCCTTGTGGTTTTTTATTTTATATAGTATTTATTGGAGGTGATTTTTTTGTTAATTACTGATTTAACTATGAATGAAAAGTACTTTACAGAAAAAAATATTGAATATGTTGATTTGAATTTAAAAAATATAGGTAATTGTAAAGGCTGTTTTGGTTGTTGGACTAAAACACCTGGTAAATGCGTTATTCGTGATGATGCTACTAGAATATATACTAATATTGCAAAAACTGATGTTTTAATTTATGTTTCTAAAGTTGTTTTTGGTTGTTATGATACACCTGTAAAAAATCTTATGGAAAGGTCTTTACCTGTTCAAAAAGCTTTTATAAGAATGCATGAAGGAGAAACTCATCATTTTCAACGTGATGTTATACCTAAAAAAGCTTTTATAATAGCTTATGGTGCAGAAAGTGATATTGAAAAAGAAACATTTAAAAAACTTGTTGAAAGAAATTCTAAAAATATGAGTTTTATAAGTTATGATATAATATTTACAACTGAAAAAGGGGCTGAAAATATAGCTAAAAAGGTGGTGGAACAACAATGGAAAAAATAATGATTGTAAATGGTAGCCCTAGATATAATGTTTCAAATTCAAAAAAATTGTCTGAATTATTTAAGAAATTTAATACTAAGTTTCAAATAAATGAATTTGTGTGTAATAAAGATAATGATAAAATATGTGAAAATATAGAAAATGTAAACCATATTTTATTTATATTTCCTTTATATACTGATGGTGTTCCAGCTATACTTTTAAATCTTTTTAAAGATATTAAAAATTTTAATAATAAAAATAAACCTAAAGTACATGTTATTATAAATTGTGGTTTTTTTGAACCTTTTCAAAATGATACTGCTGTTCAAATAGTAAAAATATTTTCTGAACAATGTGGTTTTGAATTTGGAAGTGTTCTTCGTATTGGAAGTGGTGAAGCTATACTTTCTACACCTTTTAAATATATGGTATATATGAAATTAAAAGCTTTTTCAAAATCTATATTAAATAATAAAAACTTAAATTTAAAAGTTACTATGCCTATTACAAAATCAATGTTTTTAAAAGCATCAACTACTTACTGGATTAATAAAGGTAAGAAATTTAATAATACTTATGAAGATATGAATATAATGGATATAGAAAAATAATATATAATCCCTTTATACTGTTAAAAAAAAGTATTTTATGATAAAATATTTTAAGTATACAGGAAGGAATGTGGTTTTGTGAAAAAGTGTATGAATTCCAAAATTTGTACTGTTTTAAATTATAATATTAAAGATGTATGGAATATTATAACACATTTTAATAATTATAAATGGAGAAGTAATATTTCTTATGTTCAATCAATAAATAATTCAAATAGTTTTATTGAATATTATAAAAGTGGAGATATTAATACTTTTAAAATATTGGAAAAAATAAATTATAGATACTATAAACTTAAAATAATTAATAAAAAGTTTATGGGTATATGGGAATGTTGTTTATATCCTTTAAAAGAAAATCGTACACAAGTCGTATTTTTAAAAACAATATATGTTAAAAATCCTATAAAAAGATTTTTTGCAAAACATTTATGGAATATACGTAAATTACAAATACAATATATTGCAGATATAAAAAATATCTTAGAAGAGAGTAGTTATAATGTTTAAGTTAAAAAAATGTATTGAACTTATTATTTCCTTTTCTAAAATAGGTACTCTTGTTGTTGGAGGAGGATATTCAATGGTCCCTGTTATGCGTCATGAAGTTGTTAATTATAGAAAATGGATTGATGATAATTCTATGGTAGAATGTATGGCTCTTGGACAATCTCTTCCAGGTGTTATAACAATAAATACATCTGTATTTATTGGCTATCGTGTTTGTGGAATATGGGGAGCTTTATCCGCCGCCTTTGGTATTGTATTTCCTGCATTTCTTATAATAACATTATTTGCATCTGTATTTGAAAAATATCAAAATATGGAAATTGTTCAAAATATAATGTCAGGTATCAGAGCGTCTGTTTTTGCTCTGATACTTGCATCAGTACTTAAACTTTTTAAATCATCTGTTAAAGATGTATTTCAAATATTGTTATTTATATGTATACTTTTATTTATGTTATTTTATAATTTGTCACCTATAATTGCAATAATTATTTCTGGTGTTATTGGTTATACAATATTTATAAAGAGGAGGGAAAAATATTGATAAAATCCCTTTTTCTCTTTTTTATATTTATGAAAATAGGTTTTTTTTGTTATGGTGGGGGATATGCAATGATGTCATTCCTTCAAGATTATGTTGTAAAATATAATTGGATGTCTGTAAGTGATTTTACAGAAATTGTTGCAATATCTCAAATTACTCCTGGTCCTATTGCTGTTAATTTAGCAACTTTTGTAGGATTTAAAAATACAGGGGTTATTGGTGCAATATTTGCTACCATAGGAATAACTATGCCTTGTATAATAATGAGTGTTATTGTTTCAAAATTTTTTATTAAATTTTCTGATACAAATATTGTTAAAGGAATTATGTATGGCATAAAACCGGCTTCGGCTGGTCTTATAATGGCTTCAGCCATAAGTATAGGAATGAAAGAAATATTTTCTGCACAAGAGTTTAACAGTATTTTTGAATATTTAAAAACATTTAAACCTATTTCATTTTTAATATTTGCAATATCATTTATATTACTTATGAAAACAAAAATAAATCCTGTTTTTATAATAATATTTGCTGGTATTATTGGTATTTTTATATTTTAATTTAAAGGAATGATTTTTGATGCTTGATATAGCACTTTTAGGAACTGGTGGAATGATGCCTATGCCTTCCAGATTTCTTACTGCAATGATGGCAAGATTGAATGGAAGACTTATTCTCATAGATTGTGGGGAAGGAACTCAGGTAACATTAAAAAGCCTTGGTTGGGGCTTTAAATCTATTGATGCTATATGCTTTACACATTATCATGCTGACCATATTTCTGGTTTGCCAGGTATGCTTCTTACAATAGGTAATTCTGGAAGAACAGAACCTCTTAAACTTATTGGACCAACTGGTCTAAAAAGAATTGTAGAAGGAATTATGTGTATTGCACCAGAGATACCTTTTCCAATTGAATATATTGAAATAGATAGTTATGAAGAAGAAATTGTTGTAAGTGATTTTCATATAAGCACAGTACAAGCTGACCATACAATAAAATGTATTGCATACAGAATAGATATTAAAAGAAAAGGGCGTTTTGATGTGAAAAAAGCTAATGCTCTTAATATTCCTAGAAATCTTTGGTCTGTTATTCAAAAAGATGGACAGCTTGAATTTGAAAATAAAATAATTACAGCTGATATGGTTATGGGGGAACCAAGAAAGGGTATTGCTGTATCTTATTGTACTGATAGTAGACCTTTACATTCTATTTCTGAATTTATAAAAAATTCTGACCTTTTTATATGCGAAGGAATGTATGGCGAAAATGAAAAAAAACAAAAAGCTATTGAAAATAAGCATATGCTTTTTTCAGAAGCTGCAAAACTTGCTTATGATGGTAATGTTAAAGAATTATGGCTTACACATTTTAGTCCTTCTTTATCAGAGCCAGAGCTTTTTATAGATAATGCAAAAAGTATTTTTGAAAATACTTATATTGGAGAAGATAGAAAATGTAAAACTATTTATTTTCCAGAAGATTAACAGACTGTAACTTATATTTTATCGTATTATTTAATGAGTTTATTATAAAACTCAAAAGGGGTAGCTATGTTGAAAAAAACTGATGATTATGAATTGGTAAAAATGTCAATAGAGGGTAATAATGATGCATTTGCTGAATTGCTTTCAAGATATAAAAATCTTGTGTATTCTGTTGTTCTTAGAATGGTAAATGATGCTGAGGAAGCTAATGACCTTGCACAGGAAATATTTATAAAGGTATATAAAAATCTTGATAAATATCAGCCAGAGTTTAAGTTTTCAACATGGATTATAAGAATAAGTACAAACCATGTCATAGATTATAGAAGAAAGAAAAAACATGAAACAGTAAGTATTGACGATATGACATATGATTTGCCTCAAAAAGATACTCCTGAAAGTAAGTATTTGGAAAAAGAAGAAAAAATAACTGTTGAAAATGCAATAAATTCTTTACCAGATATGTATAAGATACCTATTGTGCTTTTTCATAAACAAGGTTTATCTTATCAAGAAATTGCAGATATAACAGAAGAACCTTTATCAAAGGTTAAAAATAGAATTTTCAGAGGTAGAAAAATGCTTAAGGATATTTTGATTGAAAATGAAGGCAGGTGATAAATGTGAAATGTAGCGAAGCAGAAGAACTTATGATGAAATATATGGATAATGAATTATCTGAAAAAGATGCAAAATTATTAAATGAACATCTTTTAATATGTAATGAATGTAAAGAAAGTTTTTATATTTATGATTCACTTATAGGTGATATAATGCTTATGCCAGATTTTGAAGCACCTGAAGATTTTGAATTAAATGTTATGACAGAAATAAGAAAAATTTCTGAAGAAGAATACAAAGTTACCTATTCAATAAAAAATAAAATATATGGTATTATATGGGGCAGTTTTTCATTATTATTTGGTACAGGTACTATGTTAGTACTTTATAGAGAACCTATAATGACTTCTCTTTTAAATAATCCTTATATAGGTGATGAAGTTGCAAGGCTTATACCTGTTTCTGCAACAATTACAGAGCAGGGTGAAATTATAAAAGGTGCAGCTGATACGGCTTTTAATATTTTAAATAATACAGTTACCAATTCAATAGGAATTATATTTGCTGTACTTACAATAATATGTGCTGCACAGTTTATTATTTTAAGAAGTAAAAAGCATACAAAATAAGGCTGATGATACATGAATGATGATAATAAACTGAAATCCATTAATAGATTATTTATATATAGTGCAGTTGTTGCTGGAATACTTTTTTTAAGACTTATTGCAGACTATCCAACGGATATTATAGACTTTAGTGCTGGAATAGTTATTATATTTGAAAAAATAATGATAGCTTTAGGTATAGAAGATATAATATTAATTATTAGTAAAATTCCGCTTGTAGCATTAGTTTTTGCTTCTGGAATTTTTAAAGTTGTAATAGGTCTTATTTTGCTGTTTATTTTTAAAAATACAGCTGAACAAGGTACTATGATAATGATAAAAAAACCTATTAAAGTAATAGCTATTGGAAATGTAGTATATATATTAGGTCTTATACTGTTTTTTATTTTTACAGTATCTGTTATAGGACTTCCCGTAGCAATTATAATAGGTATATTAGGCTATATAATTTCATTTCTTGGTGGTATATCATTAGCTATATTTTTAGGCTATAATATATGCAATATGTTAAATGTATCAGGTTATACATATATGTATTATATGATAGGTAGTTTTTTTATGGTACTTTGTCAAAGTGTTTATGCTATTGGTGTTGCTTTCTCTATGTATGTATTTCCTGTTATTTCAATAGGTAGTTTCATAATATTATTGCTTAATAAATTTGTTTTTAAAATGTCATATAAAATAGAGTTTAATACAAAACGAGAAAAACAACCATTTGACAGAAAAAAAATAAAGGATATAATAACAAAAGGATTATAGTTTTTATTTTTGTTTGGGAGGATAATATGACTAAATGTAAAGATGATATATTAATACTTGCGATAGAAAGCTCATGTGATGAAACAGCAGCGGCAGTTGTTAAAAATGGTAGAGAAGTTCTTTCAAATATAATTTCATCACAGATTGATTTACATAAACTTTATGGTGGAGTTGTACCAGAAATAGCCTCAAGAAAGCATGTTGAAAATATTGATGCTGTAATAAAAGAAGCACTTAAAGAGTCTGATACAACATTTGATGATATTGATGCAATAGCTGTTACATATGGTCCGGGACTTGTTGGAGCATTACTTGTTGGACTTGCAGAGGCAAAAGCTCTTGCATATGCTCTTAAAAAACCTCTTATTGGTGTTCATCATATAGAAGGTCATATATCAGCTAACTATATTCAAAATAAAGATTTTAAACCACCATATGTTGCTCTTGTTGTTTCAGGTGGACATTCTCATCTTGTATATGTAGAAGACTATGGAAAATATGAAATTATGGGACATACAAGAGATGATGCAGCTGGAGAGGCATATGATAAAGTTGCACGAGTAATAGGAATGGGTTATCCAGGAGGACCGAAAATAGATAAGGCTGCAAAACTTGGAAATCCTAATGCTATACAATTTCCTAGAGTATTTCTTGAAGAAGATAGTTATGATTTTAGCTTTAGTGGTCTTAAATCAGCTGTTTTAAATTACGTTAATAAAGAAAAAATGATGGGAAATGAAATAGTTCCTGAAGATGTTGCAGCAAGTTTTCAAAAATCTGTTGTTGAAGTACTTGTTGCAAAAACAATAAAAGCTGCAAAAGAAAAGGGTGTTGATAAAGTTGCTATTGCTGGGGGAGTTGCCTCAAATACAGCTTTAAGAGAGGCTCTTACAAAAGCTTGTGAAGAAAATAATATTTATCTTTCAATACCTTCGCCAATACTTTGCACAGATAATGCAGCAATGATAGGTTCAGCGGCATATTATGAATATATAAATGGTATAAGAGATGGTCTTGACCTTAATGCAGTACCAGGGCTTAAACTTGGTCAAAGATAAATTAAAAGAGTATCAATAAAGTTGATACTCTTTTTTATTAAATATTATTAAAACATTCCGCCGTCAATAGTTATTACTTGTCCATTTATAAATTCTGATTTTTCAGAAGCAAGAAATACTGCCAAATCTGCAACTTCTGAAGAATTTCCAAAACGCATAAGTGATATTTCATCGGCAAGCTCAGCTCTTTCTTCATCACTAAGCCAAGCGTTCATTTTTGTATCAATTACACCACAACTTATAGCATTAACTCGTATTCCACTTGGACCAAGTTCTTTTGCCATAGCTTTTGTAAATGAATTTACAGCACCTTTTGAAGCAGAATATACAGCTTCACAAGAAGCTCCTTTATCTCCCCACATTGAAGATATGTTTATTATTATTCCTCTTTTTTCACGTACCATATGTGGTATTGCAAGATGAGTACAGTTAAATACAGAATTTATATTTACATTCATAACTCTTTCCCAATCAGAAGGTTTCATATCTGAAAAAAGACCTAAATATGATATTCCAGCATTATTTATAAGTATATCTATATTTCCTATTGTTTCAAACATATCTTCACATTGTGAATAATCAGAAACATCAGCCATAAATGTGCGGCATATACCACCGCTTTCAGTTATTTCATCAGCAGTATTTTCCATTTCATAACCGCTTTTTGATGCATTTAATATTACTTCACAGCCTTCTTTTGCAAAGGCAAAAGCTATTGCTTTTCCAATACCTCTTGAAGAACCTGTTATAAGAACTTTTTTACCTTTAAGATGCAATATAATCGCCCCTTTCTTTATAAATAGATTTTATAATATAAAGTCTTTAATAGCAATTATATATAGACTTTTAAGTATAAAAAATAGTATAATAATTTTTATAGTTTTTACAAAATAAAACAGGGAGGGATTTTTTTGAATGTTTTCTTTGTCACTTTTCAAAGACTTATAACACTTTTTATACTTATGCTTTCAGGGTATTTTATGAGAAGAATGAAAATTATCGATGAAGAAACAACATCAAAAATTTCCGGTATGATAATAAAATTTATTGTTCCTGTTCTTATAATTAATTCACTTAATATTGAATATTCAAGTGAACTTATGAAAAATGGAATAAAATTCTTTTTTGCTATGATATTCATACATATTTTTGCATTATTTATTTCTTATATTGTTATAAAGATTTTAAATATAAAAAAGATAATAGCTGGAATATGGATTTATATATGTATGTTTTCAAATGGAACATTTATGGGATTTCCTGTTTTAAGTTATGTTTTTGGTGAAGAAGCTCTTTTCTTTGGTTCTGTTGCTTTTATAGTTTTTAATCTTGTAAGTTTTTCACTTGGAGTTGAAATTATTGCAATAATGAGTGATAAAAAAAGAAAAGATACTTCATTAAAAAGTCTTATAATTACACCTAGTAATATAGCTTTTTTAATAGGTTTAATATTATTTATAACACCATTAAGTTTTCCAAGTCCTATAATAGATGCAATGGATATTATAGCTGACCTTACAACTCCATTGTCTATGATTGTAATAGGTTCTCATATTGTAAAAAATAGCATTTTAGATTTATTTTCAGATTGGACAGCTTATGTATGTTTTTTTATGCGACTTATAATACTTCCAATATTAAATTTAATATTGTTTAAATTTATTGGATTTAATTATTATATGGCTGGTGTAGCTGTACTTATTACAGCTATGCCTGCATCTGCAATGGCACCATCAATAGCAGAAGAATATGGTGGCGATGCAGTTTGGGCATCGAAAGTCGTTTTTCTTACAACTCTTGGTTGTATAGTTACTGTACCTATTATAAATATGTTTATTGTTTAAAATAAGTTATGAAAGGAATGAATATATGTTTAATTCTTTAAAAGAAAAAGAGGTTGGTTTTTCTCAACTTTTTAGTATGAGTAAAGAAGTATATAAAAAAAATATTAAAACTATGATTTTTATATTAATTTTATTATTTTTACCAATAAATATAATATTTGGTGTGTTAAATAATTTTATGGCAAATTCAGTTTCTAGTATAAATATTGATATACTCTTAGAAAATATTGAAAATATAGGAATGAATGCGTTACCAAAAGAATATATAATATATAATTTTTTATATATGACAGTACAGTTATTTTTTGAACCTCTTGGAATTATGGCTGTTGCATATGTTACTTATAAATATGTTTTTAATGAAAGTATAAATTATAAACAGGCTATTTCACGTTCACTTGAAAAGGGTGGAATGTTTCTTGTTTCAGCATTTATATATATATTATTTATATTTATAGGAATGAGTTTTATATTTCCAGGTATATATATTGGTATTGCAGGATATTTTTATATGTATGCTATTGTTATTGATAATAAAAATCCACTCTCAGCAATTATATATAGTTTAAAAACAGTTAAAAATAGATGGTTTAAAACATGTACGTATCTTATAATAATTGGAATTTGTAAATATAGTATATCAGTTCTTATGTCATATATTTTTGCTGGTGTTATTGACCAAAATATATTTATAGGTACTGTTTTAATACAAACAGCAAATCAATTTTTTAATATTGTATTTTATTGTTTAATTACACTTATGTATATTAATAGAAAATTAATTATTGAGAACAAATAAAAAAACGGCATTTAAAATGCCGTTTTTATTTTTATTATTATAAAACACTTTCTTTGATTTCACCTGTCTGATATGCAGCAAGAAGGTTTTCAAGGTCAGCTATTGTGTTTTTTATTTCCATTCCTATATCAGTATCTACTACACGAATTCTTTCATTTGAATATTGTAAAGCAACTGTTGAAGAATGTATATCTTTTTCTTGTTCAATAGCAATTTCCGTTGATTCAAAAGGTTCATGAGATACAAGAAGAAGTCCATGAGAGTTATATATAAGAGTATATCCTGCTATACCTGTAACTTTTTGATATGCCTTTGCAAATCCACCATCAATTACAAAAAGTTTACCATTTGCTTTTATAGGACTTTCACCTTTTGAAACTTTTACTGGTACATGACCATTTATAATATGAGATTTTTCTGGGTCAAGGTCAAATTCTGAAAGTATCATACTGCAAATTTCTTCTTTATTTCTTAATTCATAGTATGGATTAGTAATTTCTTTATGAGATTTTTTATCATCTATAAAGTATCTTTCAAATGTAGTCATTTTTTTCTTACCAAAAAGAGGAGAGTCCTCTCCACACCATAAATACCAAACAAGGTCAAGACAAAGATTTTTTAATTCTGTATGAGGTTTGTTGAAATATCCTTCACGTACTGTTTTTTCAACAGCATCAAGATAACTTCTACCTTTATATATTTTATCCCTAAAAGGTACAGCTTTTAAAGTACCATCTGGGTTCATTGGTATACCACCATGAAAAAGAAGATTTGAATTATATATAGTATACATACTTCCTTTACTTAAAAGTGTTCTTATATGATTTTGAAGTTTTTGACTGTTTATAAAAGAGAGTTTTATTTTTTCCATAACTTCATGTTCTTCAGGTGTAAGAGCATATGGATTTTTAGGGTCTATTGTAGGAAAGTTTGTATCATTAAGTTTATATTCAATACCCTCTATTATTACAGTACCTTTTTCAGTATTAATATTTTCTAAAATAAGACGTTTGTCCATTAAAAATTCAGGGTGTCTTTTTATTATTTGTGCTTCTAATTTAAACTGCATTATTGCTATTGCTTTATGCATTTTTGCAATAAGATTTGATTCTTTATCACTTATATATGTATCAGCAGAAACTTTTGGAATAAATCCTGTACAAGGGTCATCAGCATATTTTTCCATTGCAAATGTAGCAAGTGGAATAAGGTTTATACCATAATCTTCTTCTACTGTATCAAGATTAGCATATCTTGCTTGTATTCTTATTACATTACATATAAGAGCTCTACAACCGGAAGCTGCTCCCATCCATGATATATCATGATTTCCCCATTGTATGTCTACATTATGATAATTTTCAAGAATATCCATTATTTTTGCTGCATTAGGTCCTCTGTCATATATATCACCTATTACATGAAGGCAATCTATTGCAAGACGTTGTATAAGTTCTGCTATTGCAACTATAAAACTATCTGCTTGACCAAGACGTATTATAGTATCTATAATCTGACTATAATAAAGAGATTTATCGCTTCCAATACCATCTTCATGAAGAAGTTCCTCTATTATATATGCAAATTCTTTAGGAAGAGCTTTTCGTACTTTTGAGCGTGTATATTGTGAAGAAATTACTTTGCATATTAATATAAGTCTATAAAGAGTTATTTTATACCAATCGTTCATGTCGCTTTCTGTTTTGGAAACTTTATCAATTTTTTCTTCTGGATAATATATAAGAGTAGCCAAAACTTTTTTTTCACTTTCACGAAGACTTGTTCCAAATATTGTATCAATATGATTTTTTATAACTCCTGAAGCGTTTTTAAGTACATGGTTAAATGACTCATATTCTCCATGAATATCAGATACAAAGTGTTCTGTACCTTTTGGAAGATTAAGTATTGCTTGTAAATTTATTATTTCTGAACTTGTCATAGTAACGTTTGGATACTTTTTAGCTAAAAGTTCAAGGTACTTTATGTAGGAAGCTGAAAAATTATGCTCCATTTTTATATCTCCTCCTATTAAAAATATATTTTAGCGGTATAAATTATATGTTGATTATAATAGTAAATATTAATTTTTTCTAGTTTATTTTGGTATATTTTACATAAAAGTTATTTTGGTGTTTATTTAGCTTGTATATTTAACAATAATATATATATGTTTATGTGAAAAATATAAACAAAAGATTTATATAATTTTTTATTTAATAAATTCAAATTTTATTTTAAGGATTTAAAATAGTTTTTGTGATATAATCAACTCTGTAATTAAAATATAAGGCGGTTATTTTTATGAATGAAAAAGCGTTTAGAACACTTGAATTTAATAAAATTATAAAGAAACTTACAGATTTAGCAGTTTCTCCTATGGGTAAGGAAAAAGCACAATCATTAGTACCTTCTGTTGTTATTAGTGATATTGTAAATTCACAGAAAGAAACAAGCGAAGCTGTATCTATGACTATGAGAAAAGGAAGTCTTTCTCTTGGTGGACTTCGTGAAATTCGTCCACAGCTTAAAAGAGCTGCTATGGGTGGTACTCTTTCAATAGAAGAACTTATGAATATAGGCGAATTTTTATATGTATGTAGAAAAGCAAAAAATTATGCTAAAAATGAAAATAAAGCTGAAACATATGAAATACTTGATGGGCTTTTTATGCTTATAGAGCTTATACCAAAACTTGAAAATGAAATAACAAGATGTATTGTTTCAGAAGTAGAAATATCTGATGATGCAAGTACTGGTCTTAGAAATGTAAGAAAAGAAATAAGAGCATCAAACGATAAAATTCGTGACCAGCTTAATGGTATTATAAATTCATCAGCATATAGAAATATGCTTCAGGATTTTGTTATAACAATAAGAAATGATAGATATTGTGTACCTGTAAAAGCTGAGTATAGAAGTAGTTTTCCGGGTATGATACACGACCAATCAAATACAGGTTCAACAATATTTATAGAGCCTATGAGTGTTGTACAGCTTAATAATAAAATAAAAGAGCTTCAAGCAAAAGAAAAAGAAGAAATTGAAAAAATTCTTGCTTATCTTTCAGAAATGGTTACAGAAAATTGTCCATTACTTGAAGCTAACCTTGAGATACTTACACAACTTGATTTTATATTTGCAAAAGCAAATTTATCAATATCAATGAGAGGTACACAACCTGTATTTAATACAAAAGGTTATATAAATATTAAAAAAGCAAGACACCCACTTCTTGATGATAAAACTGTTGTACCTATTGATATATATCTTGGTAAAGAGTTTACAACACTTCTTATAACAGGACCAAATACAGGTGGTAAAACAGTTGCATTAAAAACATTGGGACTTTTTACACTTATGGGACAGTCAGGACTTCATATACCTGCATTTGATAATTCGGAACTTGCCGTTTTTGATAATGTGTTTGCTGATATTGGTGATGAACAAAGTATTGAACAAAGTCTTTCAACATTTTCTGCACATATGAGTAATATTGTAAAAATACTTGAAGAAGTAACTTCAAATTCTTTAGTTCTTTTCGATGAACTTGGAGCAGGTACAGACCCAACAGAAGGAGCAGCTCTTGCCCTTGCCATTATACAATATTTATTTAAGAGAGGCATAAGAACAGCAGTTACAACACATTATAGCGAACTTAAAGTTTATGCTATTTCAACAGAAGGTGTTGAAAATGCTTGTTGTGAATTTAGTGTTGAAACATTAAGACCTACTTATAAACTTCTTATAGGTATTCCGGGTAAAAGTAATGCTTTTGCAATATCAAAAAGACTTGGACTTCAGCAGTATATTATTGATATGGCAAAAGAATTTATTGATAAAGAAGATATACGACTTGAAGATGTAATAACAGACCTTGAAATAAGTAAAAGAAGCGTTGTTTATGAACAAGAAAGGGCAGAAGAATATAGAAAAGAAGCAGAACAGCTTAAAAAAGAAGTTGAAAAACAAAGACAAAAAACACATGAACAGCGTGAAAAAATACTTGCTAAAGCTAGAGAAGAAGCAAAACTTATATATATTCAAGCTAAAGAAGAAGCAGACAGAATTATAAAAGAACTTAATAAACAAGCAAAATCAAAGTCAACTCAAAAAATGAATGAAGAAAGACTTAAACTTAAAAATAAAATTGGTGAGATGCAAGAAAAATCATCAAAATCAATTGGTAAAAAGACTAATCACAAACCTTTAAAATCACTTTCTGCTGGTGATAAGGTTTATGTTATAAGTTTTGACCAATATGGAACAGCTATTTCTGCTCCTGATAATAATGGAGATGTAATGGTTCAGGCTGGAATAATGAAAATAAAAGTGCCATTAAAAGAACTTATGATGGACGAAAGAGAAGAACCAAAATCAAAAGATAATAATATGAGAAAAGTTTCAACAAGAGTAAAAGCAGGAAAAAGTCAGTTTATATCACCAGAAATTGACTGTCGTGGTCAAACTGTTGATGAAGGTATTGGTAATATTGATAAATATATTGATGATGCATACCTTGCAGGACTTAAAAAGATTACAATTATACATGGAAAGGGAACAGGTGCTTTAAGAAGTGCTGTATGGAAATATTTAAGAACAAACCCTCATGTTGTAAGTTTCCGTCAAGGTGATTTTACAGAAGGTGAACTTGGAGTTACTGTTGTTGAATTAAAGTAACTGGAGGGATTTTATGAGCGATAAAGTTAAAGTAATGGTTGTTGATGATGATAAACATATTGCAGAACTTATTTCATTGTATCTTATGAAAGAAGGATATGATACAAAAGAAGTTTATAATGGTAAAGAGGCTCTTGAAATTTTTTCAGGGTATAACCCTAATATAGTTATACTTGATATAATGCTTCCGGGGCTTGATGGTTATCAAGTTTGTAGCTCTATAAGAAAAACAAGTAATGTACCTATAATAATGCTTACAGCTAAAGGTGAAACATTTGATAAAGTTCTTGGATTGGAGCTTGGAGCAGATGATTATATGGTAAAACCTTTTGATTCAAAAGAACTCGTTGCCAGAGTAAAAGCAGTTCTTAGAAGATATGAAACAAAAACAGAACAAAAATCAGAAGGTGAACTTAAATTTGATAATTTAATTATAAATTCTCTTAATTATACTGTAAATTACAATGGTAAAGACTTGGATTTTCCACCAAAAGAATTTGAGCTTTTATATTTTCTTGCACAACATAAAAATCAAGTTTTTACAAGAGAACAACTTCTTGATAAAATATGGGGATATGAATATATAGGAGATACACGTACTGTTGATGTTCATATTAAAAGAATTAGAGAAAAAATAAATGGTGATAATAATTGGGAAGTTAAAACTGTATGGGGAGTAGGTTATAAATTCGAGGTGAAATAAATATGATTAAAAAGTCTATACTTACAAAACAGCTTTTTATATATATAGGAACTCTTTTTATAAGCTTCTTTATACTTGGTGGAGCATTAACTGTTGCATATTCTAATTATTATATAGGACTTAAAGAAAAACAACTTATAGAGCATGGTGAAAAGTTATCACAAAAAATATATGAACAGTATGCTATAAATTTTTTTACAGGAAAGCTTAAAACAGATGATTTACAATATCAACTACAAGTTATTGAAGAATATCTTGATGCAAATGTATTTTTTATGAATAAAAATGGTGTAATAGAAAATGTTACTCCTGGTATAAGTCAATCATGGGTAGGTCAAACTCTTACAGATGATGCCATTGAAGGTGTTCTTGATGGTAAAATAGTAACTGTTAAAGGAAAACTTAATGGAATGTTTCCAGAACCTGTACTGACTGTTGGTTATCCTTTAATTATTGGTCAAAAAGTTATAGGTGGAGTATTTATGTGTACATCTATACCAGAAATACAAAAATCAATACAAGGTATGTATAGTGTTGGTATAATTTGCCTTGTAGCTGTAATGATTATAGGTGCTTTTCTTGTATATATATCAACAAGAAGAATAACAAAACCATTACTTGAAATGAATAATGCAGTTAAAGTTATAGCGAATGGAAATTTTGAAAACAGACTTGAAGTTAATACAGACGATGAAGTTGGTCAGCTTGCAGAAAGTTTTAATAATATGGCAGAAAGTCTTGATAAGCATGAAAAAATACGAAGGGATTTTATAGCAAACATATCTCATGACTTAAGGTCACCACTTACATCAATACAAGGTTTTATAGGTGCTATACTTGATGGTACAATACCAGTTGAAAAACAACAACATTATCTTGAAATAGTTATGGAAGAAACATCTCGTCTTACAAAGCTTACAAATGATATTGTTGATTTAAGTAGAGCACAAACAAGTAATCTTACACTTGAAGAAACAGAGTTTAATATAAATGAACTTATAAGAGATAGTATAGAAAAACTTGAACCAAGATTTAAAGAAAAAGACATTTCTGTTGATATAGTATTTTTTGAAAAAGATACTATTGTAAAAGCAGATGAAGATAAAATACGTAGAGTGTTTCATAACCTTGTTGATAATGCATTAAAATTTACTGATGTTTCTGGAAATATAAAAATAGAAACAGCATTAAAAAATAATAATAAAATAACTGTTTCTGTAAAAGATAATGGAAAAGGTATAAGCGAAGAAGACCAAAAATATGTATTTGATAGATTTTATAAGGCAGATGCATCAAGAGGAGAAGACAAAAAAGGCGGTGGTCTTGGTCTATCAATAGCAAAACAGTTTATACTTGCTCATGGCGAAAATATAGGTGTTAAAAGTGAAGAAGGCAAAGGGACTGAGTTTATTTTTACACTAAAATTAGCAATGTAAATATTTATATTATTTAAACAATGTTTAATTTGTGTTCATACATTGTTCAAAAATATGATTTATAATCTAATCATAGTAAATGATAAAGAGCAACAAGAGTTATAATAAAACTCTTTTAATACGGGAGGTTATAAATTATGGATAATGAAAGAGATTTAATAAAAAGAGAAAATGAAGAAGAAATAAAAAAAGATGAAATATTAGAAAGCAAACAAAATGAAACACAAACAGAAAATGTGAATGAACAAGAATTAAGAAGTCAAACAGAACAATTTAATGAACAACCTTTAAATGAAAATAAAGAAACATTCTATCATGAAACTGTAAAAAATGAAGGTAAAAAACGTAAAGTAAAAAATAGTTCTTTTAATAGAATTATAGCAGCTTGCCTTGTTGTAAGTATTTCTGGCGGCGGAAGTATTGGTGCTGGTTATTCAATTATGCAAAATATATTGCAGAATAAAACAAGCATAACTTCAGAAGAAACTACTAATTCAAATAATAAAGTAACAACAGCAAAATCAGTTTCAACATCTTCAAATGATGTTGTTTCTGTAATAAAATCTGTAAAACCTTCTGTTGTAAGTATAAATACAATAGCACAAAAATCAACAACATATTATGGCGGTTTATCAATACCATATGAAGCAGAAGGAGCAGGCTCAGGAGTAATATTCTATGAAGATGATACAAAAGTTGCCATAGCAACAAATTATCATGTAATAGAAGGTGCAACAAATATTTCTGTATCAATAGAAGGAGCAGAAAGTGATGTTTTAGCTACTGTTGCAGGTTATGACAGCAAATCAGACCTTGCAGTAATTACTGTAAATAAAACAGACCTTAGTGAAGTTGGAATTAATAGTGTAACAGTTGCAACATTTGGTGACTCTGACCAACTTCAAGAAGGTGAAAGTGTAATTGCAATAGGTAATGCACTTGGAGAAGGTATTTCAACATCAGGTGGTATGATTAGTGCAACAGAAAAAACAATAGCTGTTGATGATATAAGTCTTGATGTTATACAGACAGATGCTGCAATAAACCCAGGAAATAGTGGTGGTGCACTTGTAGACCTTAATGGAAATGTTATAGGAATAAATACTGCGAAATCATTTGAGGAGGCTGTTGAAGGAATGGGATATGCTATACCAAGTAATACTGTTATACCAATAATAAATCAACTTCTTACAGAAGGTTCAGTTCCAAGACCTTTCCTTGGAATAACAGGAACAGATGTAACAAACAGTCTTTCAAATCTTTATGGTCTTCCTGTTGGTGTTCTTGTAACAGAAGTAGTTTCTGGTGGTAGTGCTGATAGTGCTGGAATACAGTCTGGTGATATAATAACAGATTTTGCAGGAGAAAAAATAATGTCAATGGATACACTTGTTGATGTTCTTGCAAAACAAGAAGTAGGAAGTAAAGTTGAAGTTAGAATAATAAGAAATGGTGATACACCTTTAACATTAACATTAACAATATTTGATGGAAATAGTGGAAGTTCTTCAAATACTACACCTACAAGTAATAATTCAACATTTGGATTTAAACAAGGAAGATAAATTAACGAAAGCGAGAAAATTAATTTTTTCTCGCTTTTATATTTTTCAATATTGTTGACACAAACATAATTAAATTCTAAAATTGTATGGAATGGAGAGTGATAATATTGAAAACAGTAGTTTTATATGGTACAAAGTATGGAACAACAAAAAAATGTGTAGATTCTTTATGCGAAAAAATAGAAGGTGATTTTGAACTTATAGAAGTTTCGGAAGCTGATAAAAAAACAATAAAGAATGCAGATAGAATTATTATTGCAACACCTATATATGTTGGTGATTTTTATAAAGGTATTAAAAAATACTGTAAAAAAAATCTTGAAGAACTTCTTAAAAAAGATGTTTATATAATGATGTGTTGTTCAACAAAAGATGAATGGCTTCTTGGTGGATATGTTATAAAAAATACAAGTCCTTTATTTATGAAACATGTAAAAGTATTTATGAGTGTTGGTGGTGCTTTAAACTATGATACACTTACATTTACAGAAAAGAAACTTATTGATTTTGTTTTGAAAAAAGGACAAAATAATAATCGTCAAGAACTTAAATATATGAATAATGTAGAGGAAAAAAGAATACAATATTTTGCAGATATTGTAAATGGTAAAAAACAATAATATTTCAAAAGGGGACAAAAATCCCCTTTTTTTTATAAAATTTATTATAATTACTGTATTTTTGCATTATAATAAAGTATAATAAGTTATTAATGATAAAGTGGTTAGGTTTAAAACGGAGGTTTTTATGCGTTATATAAGCGAAATAAGAGAGGGAGAGAATGTTGTTGAACATTTTCTTTGTAAAAGTAAACAGACATTAAAATCACGTGCCGGAAAAAGTTATCTTTCACTTAAACTTCAAGATAAAACTGGTACTGTTGATGCTAAAGTTTGGGAATTAAATAATGATATAAAAGCATTTGAAGAAAATGAATTTATAAAAATAGATGGTACAGCTATTGTATATCAAAATGATATTCAGCTTAATGTAAAAAGAATAAGAAGAAGTCTTGAAGGAGAATATGACCCAATGGACTATATTCCAAGTACAGAAAAAAACATTGAAGAAATGACAAAAGAACTTTTGGGATATATAAATACTATCAAAAATACTTTTATTAAAAAATTACTTGAAGAAATATTTATAAATAATAGTGTTATAAGTAAAAAACTTAAATATCATTCAGCAGCAAAAAATATACATCATGGATATATGGGTGGACTTGTTGAACACACACTTTCTGTAACACAAATTTGTGACTTTATGGCTCCAAGATATAAATATGTTGATAGAGATATACTTATAGCTACTGCTATGCTTCATGATATAGGAAAAATATATGAACTTTCTGATTTTCCAGAAAATGATTATACTGACGATGGTCAGCTTCTTGGACATATAATAATAGGTACAGAACTTATAACTGAGTCAGCAAGAAAAATACAAGACTTTCCTAAAAAACTTGAAAGTCTTTTAAAACATAGTATACTTTCTCATCATGGAGAATATGAGTATGGTTCTCCACAATTACCAAAAACAATAGAAGCTTTTATACTTCATTGTGCTGACAATATGGACGCAAAAGTAAAAGTTATTGAAGAAATGATTGATACTGATAATACAGCAGGAAGTTGGGTAGGTTATCAAAAAATGCTTCAGAGAAATATAAGGAAGTCTGATTATTAATGGGACAAAAATTAGAGAATGCAAAAAATAGAATATCGTCATCAGAAATAAATAAATTTACTTACTGTAATTATCAGTGGTATTATGAAAGACTTTATGGGGGAAAAAAATTAAGAGAACTTAAAAGTGAAATGAGTAAAAAACTTGAGTATACAGTTAATCCATATTCTAACTTTAGACGTGGTACAAGGTTTCATAATGAAAGTTATAAAAAGATACGTATGCAAAAGTTTATATTTAGAATGTTTATAATTGTTGTTATGATTAGTTTTATTATAGCTGTTTTATATTTTAAGGTGATAAGTGGTGTTTGATAAAATAGTTTTAAATATGGATATGATATATATTACTTGTGTTTTTTTTATAGTAATACTTTTATTTTTTAGAATATTTAACAGTAAATATAAAAAGAAAAAAGTATCTCTTTTAATGCCCGGTTATGTACTTATTTATACAGACCAAAGTACAGATATAAAAGAAAAAAACGTTGAATATGGCAAAATATTATATTCAAAAAAATATGATATACAAGGAAAGCCAGATTATATATTTAAAAAAATATTAGGAAGAAAACTTGTACCTTTAGAACTTAAAAGCGGAAGTATAGGCAAAAGCCATGAACCTCATAAAGGTGACCTTTTGCAATTAGCATCATATTTTTTAATAATAGAAGATGTTTATGGTATAAAGCCTAAGTATGGTAAACTTGTTTATAAAGATTATATGTTTGTTATTAAAAATACAAGGGCTATAAGAAAAGAAGTAATAAAAACTTTAGAAACTATGCGAAATATGATGAAAAACGGAAAAGGTATTGCAAATTCTTCTTTTGTAAATTGCCGTTATTGTGTTTGTAGAGGTACAGTTTGTAAGTATTGTAAAAAGGAATGATTTTATGAAATTTGAACCTCCTGTGGTAAAAAATGAAATATATGAAATGAGTATAGATGATTTAGGAACAGAAGGTCAGGGAATAGGAAAAATAAATGGTTTTACAGTTTTTGTTGAAAATGCATTACCTGATGAAATAATAAAGGTTCTTATTGTTAAAGTTAAAAAAAGTTTTGCTTATGGTAAAAATATAGAAATAATAAAGCCTTCAAAATATAGAGTAGAACCATTTTGTATTAATTCAAAAAGATGTGGTGGTTGTCAACTTCAGCATTTAAGCTATGAAGGACAGCTTGAGTTTAAACGTAAAAAAGTTATAGATTGTATTGAAAGAATAGGTGGTTTTAAAGATATATATGTTAATGAAACCATAGGAATGGAAAATCCTATTCGATATAGAAATAAAGCACAGTTTCCTGTTGGTATGGGCAAAAATGGTATAGAAACAGGTTTTTATGCTAAAAGAAGTCATAATATTATTGATACTGAAAAATGTTTACTTCAAAATGAAATAAATGATAAAATAGTTAAATTATTTAAAGAATTTATGACTGAAAATAATATTAAGCCTTATGATGAAAAAAGTCATAAAGGTATAGTTAGACACATATTAACAAGAATTGGTTTTAAAACTGGTGAAATAATGATATGTGTTGTGGGTAACTCTAAAAAAATGCCTTGTGCAGATAAACTTGTTGAGAAATTTAAGGATATTGAAGGTATAACAAGTATTGTTTTTAACGAAAACAGAGAAAAAACAAATGTTATACTTGGAAATAAAGTTACAACACTTTATGGTAAAGATTATATTACTGATTATATAGGGGATATTAAATTTGAAATATCACCGCTATCATTTTTTCAGGTTAATCCTATACAAACACAAAAACTTTATCAAAAAGCCCTTGATTTAGCTGATATAAATGAAAATGATAGTGTTATTGATATATATTGTGGTATAGGTACAATATCATTATTCTTTGCCAAAAAAGCAAAAAGTGTTCTTGGAGTTGAAATAATTCCAGAAGCAATTGAAGATGCAAAAAGAAATGCTAAAATAAATGGTTTTACAAATACACGTTTTGAAGTGGGAAAAGCAGAAGAGGTTATACCTGCTCTTTATAAAAATGAATGTATAAATGCAGATGTAGTTGTTGTTGACCCTCCTAGAAAGGGTTGTGATATAGCAGTTCTTGAAACTATATCAAATATAAAACCTAAAAAACTTGTATATATTTCTTGTGACCCTGCAACAATGGCAAGAGATTTAAAATATCTTAATGAAAATGGTTTCAAAATAGAAGAAGTGTATCCTGTTGACCAATTTTGTCATACAACACATTGTGAAGTTGTGACACTTCTTAAATATTATAACAAATAATTTTAATTGAAATAAACACCTATATATGAAATATATTCTTATATAGGTGTTTATTTATACAAAATATTATTATAAATGTTACAATATTACAATAAAACCATAAAAAAAATGGCATATTTATGTACAGTAATTGTAAATATAATTGAATTTAGTACAGAAAAGTGTTAAAATAACAAATGTTTATTATTTAAAAATTAAAGGAGGTGTCAATATATGGAATATAAAGTAAAAGGTTATGAGCCTGAAAGTTTATTTCATTTTTTTGAAGAAATATGTGCTATACCACATGGTTCTGGAAATGAAAAAGAAATAAGTAATTATATTGTTAATTTTGCAAAAGAAAGAAATCTTGAATATTATCAAGATGAACATTATAACGTAATAATAAAAAAATCAGCATCACATGGTTCAGAAGATAAAAAGCCTGTTATGCTTCAAGGTCATATGGATATGGTTTGTGAAAAAATTGCAGGACTTGAACATGATTTTACAAAAGACCCACTTAAACTTATTGTAAAAGATGGAGTTCTTACTGCTGATGGAACAACACTTGGAGCTGATAATGGTATAGCTGTTGCATTAATGCTTGCTATACTTGATGATAATAGTATTAAGCACCCACCTATTGAATGTGTAATTACAACAGGTGAAGAAATTGGACTTCTTGGAGCAGTTGCTCTTGATAAAAGTAAAATTACAGCTCGTACAATGATAAATCTTGACTCTGAAGATGAAGGAGTTGCTACTGTAAGCTGTGCTGGTGGTTTTAATTTTACTTCTGAAAAAAGTATAATATCTGTTGAAAAAGAAGGTTATACACTTAGTATTAATATATCAGGTCTTTTAGGTGGACATTCTGGTCTTGACATAAATAAAGAAAGATATAATGCCAATATATTAATGGCAAGAATAGTAAGTAAATTAATTAAAGAAACTAAGTGTGAATTTGTATCTTTTAATGGTGGTACAAAAAGTAATGCTATTACTAGAGAATGTGTTTCTAAAGTTATGTATAATTCAAAAGAAGAAGCACAAAAAGGTGAAAAATTAGTATTTGATTTTACTTCTGTTTTATATAATGAAGTTAAACCTTATGAACCAGAGTTTTCTATTATTACAAATATAGAAAATGAAAAATGTTTTGTTTCAAATACTGATGATGCTATGAGTTTTTTAAATGCAATAAAACTTATGCCTAATGGTGTTAGATTTAGAAATATTAATATGGGTGGTTTTGTTGTTGCATCTACTAATGTTGCAATTGCTGAATTTAAAAAAGATAAATGTAAATTAATTGTTTCTGCTCGTTCATCTGTTACTTCAATACAGGAAGAAATGAAAGATATTTTATATACTATTTGTGAAACATTTGGTTTTGAAGGCTCTGTTTATGGAGAATATCCAGGTTGGAGTTATGCTGAAAATTCACCTATAAGAGAATTATTCTGTGAAAGTTATAAAGAACTTTTCAATACAGAAATAAAAGTTGAAGCAATTCATGCAGGTCTTGAATGTGGTCTTTTTTCAGACTCTTTAGAAGGTCTTGATGCAATAGCAGTTGGACCAGATATAAAGGCTTGCCATACACCTGATGAATATGTTTCTTTATGTTCAGTAGAACGTTTTTATAAACTTCTTGTTTATGTTTTACATAAACTTTCATAAAAATATAATAATACTATTATTGTGTTAAGTATAACGTTATATAAATTATATTAATAAAAGTGTACATAAATATATTCTATATTTGGATAACTTATATTAAAAAAAGGAGAAAAAAATGTCAAATAATAAAAATGATTTTAAACCGTATATTCCGGCTGATAGAATTGTACCAGAATTTACAGTAACATCTATATTAATAGGTATATTTTTGGCTATTGTATTTGGTGCAGCTAATGCATATCTTGGACTTAGAGTAGGTATGACTGTTTCTGCTTCAATTCCAGCAGCCGTAATATCAATGGCTATTATTCGTGTTATATTACGTAGAGATTCAATACTTGAAAATAACCTTGTGCAAACTATCGGTTCTGCGGGAGAATCTGTTGCAGCTGGTGCTATATTTACACTTCCTGCACTTTTCCTTTGGGCAAAAGATGGTATCATTGAAGCACCAAGTATTATAACAATATTTATGATTGCTCTTGTTGGTGGTCTTTTAGGTGTTGCATTTATGGTACCACTTCGTCAGGCTCTTATTGTTGAAGAACATGGAACACTTCCTTTCCCAGAAGGTACAGCTTGTGCTGAAGTTCTTCTTGCAGGTGAAGAAGGAGGAAGTAAAGCCGGAACTGTATTTGCAGGTCTTGGAATTGCTTCTTTGTATAAACTTGTTGCAGATGGTATAAAATTATTCCCAAGTGAAGTTGGATATGCTATAAAAGGATATGCAGGTTCACAGATTGGTATACAGGTACTTCCTGCTCTTACTGGTGTTGGTTATATTTGTGGTCCAAGAATTTCAAGTTATATGCTTGCAGGTAGTACATTAAGCTGGTTTGTACTTATGCCTATGATAGCTCTCTTTGGTGGAGATGCAATAATATTCCCTGGAGATGTTCCTATTTCAACAATGGACCCTGGAACAATATGGGGAACATATATTAAATATATTGGTGCTGGTGCTGTTGCAGCCGGTGGTATTATAAGTCTTATAAAAACATTCCCATTAATCATTAAAACTTTTGGACAGGCTATGTCAAGTATGAAGAAAAATCATTCAGCTAATACTGCACTTCGTACAGAACAAGATTTACCAATGCCTGTACTTCTTATACTTGTTGTAATAATTGCTCTTGCTATATGGATACTTCCTGTATTCCCAGTAAGTCCAATAGGAGCTGTAATAATAGTAATATTTGGTTTCTTCTTTGCAACAGTATCATCAAGAATGGTTGGTCTTATAGGTTCTTCAAATAACCCTGTTTCTGGTATGGCTATTGCAACACTTATTATTGCAACACTTATATTAAAAGCAACAGGTGTAACAGGAACAACAGGTATGATGGGTGCTATTTCAATAGGTGCTATTATATGTGTAATTGCAGCTATTGCTGGTGACTGTTCACAGGACCTTAAAACAGGTTTTATTTTAGGTGCTACACCTAAAAAACAGCAGCTTGGAGAAATGCTTGGTGTTGTTGTTTCATCAGCAGCTATCGGTTTTGTATTATATCTTTTAAGTGAAGTTTGGGGTTATGGTTCAAGTGAAATACCTGCTCCACAGGCTACAATGATGAAAATGCTTGTAGAAGGTATTATGAATGCACAGCTTCCTTGGGCATTAATACTTATTGGTGTTTTTGCAGCTATTGTTGTTGAAATATTAAAAATACCAGTACTTCCATTTGCTGTTGGTATGTATCTTCCATTTAGCCTAAATGCAGGTATTATGTCAGGTGGTATAATAAGATATATCATTGAACGTCGTAAAAAAGATGAAAAAGACAAAAAAGAAGCTGTTGAAAGAGGTATATTATATACATCAGGTCTTATTGCCGGAGAAGGTCTTATGGGTGTAATTCTTGCACTTCTTGCATTCTTTGAAATTAATATTGATTTGTCAGATAAATTATCAATAGGACAGATTGGAAGTTTAGTAATATTTATACTTCTTCTTATATCTCTTGTTAATGTATGTTTAAATAAAGGAAAAAATAAAAACTAATAAAAAAATAATATAAAAGTTATCCTAATATTAGAAATTGACATAATTTACAGCCTACCTTTTAAGGTGGGCTGTAATAATATTATAAAAAGGAGTTTATATATGGCAAAGAAAAATAAAAAAGAGTCTGTTAATTATATGGATTTTATACCAGTTAAAAATCCTGATATAGAACATGAAATTAAAGATGATAAAGTTGTTCTTTTAATAGAATGGAAAGGATTTTATCATAAATTAGCACAGAAATTTTTTCATAGACCAAAAATAAGCGATATTTCACTTGATGAATATGGAAGTTTTGTATGGCTTGCAATAGATGGTCAAAAAACTGTATATGATATATCTGTTGAAATGGAAAATAAATACTCTAATATGGAAAAAGGACTTTCTCGTCTTATAAAATTTCTTGAAATTATGAAAGATAATAATATCATATATTGGAAGGAAGATAAAAAATGTTAGAATATATACCATATATATTACTATTTGCATTTGCAACAATGATAATATATGGCTGGGGACTTTATAAAAGTGTTAATAGAAATAGAGATTTAGGAAATATGCTTGCTGCAAAGGGTATTTCCAAAATAAAAAAAGCATTGAAAAAGAATAATTTGACAAAAAAAGAACTTGAAGAAGTTGTTAAAAATATAAGTGTATCACAACCTTTTTCAAAAGACCGCCTTGGTGTTATAAATCCTAAAGATTTTATTAATTCATTAATACCATATATGATAAAACAAAAAATTATTGTTGAAAATAAAAAAGGAAATAATATAACATATAGTTTATATAAAAATATAAAAAAATAAAATATAGTATTAAATAATTTAAAGCAAGTATATTTATACCTGTCTTTTTTTATTGTTAATTGAAAAATATTATTAATTATAATTATTGATTTTTATATATTTTACTGTTATTATTCAATTAGTTAGAACAAGCTAACTAATTGATATGATTATAATTTATATAAAAAATATATTATATTTTTGGGGAGGTTTTAACATTATGGATTATTTAACAATTGAAAAAGTAATAGGTAGAGAAATTATTGATTCAAGAGGAAATCCAACAGTAGAAGCAGAAGTATATCTTTCTGATGGTACAGTAGGAAGAGGAGCAGCACCAAGTGGTGCATCAACAGGAGAATTCGAAGCCCTTGAATTAAGAGATAATGACAAAAACCGTTTTGGCGGAAAAGGTGTAACAAAAGCTGTAAATAATATTAATACTATTATAAATGATGTTCTTTATGGTGTTAATGCATCAGATATATATGCTGTTGATAAGGCTATGATTGAAGCTGATGGAACAAAAGATAAATCTAATATTGGAGCAAATGCTATACTTGCTGTATCAATAGCAGCAGCTAGAGCAGCAGCAACAGCTTTAGATATGCCTTTATATAGATTTCTTGGAGGAGTTAATGGAAATAGACTTCCTGTACCAATGATGAATATATTAAATGGTGGAGCACATGCTGCAAATACTGTTGATGTTCAAGAATTTATGATTATGCCTGTTGGTGCAGAAAGCTTTAAAGAAGGGCTTCGTTGGTGTACAGAAGTATTTCACGCACTTGCAGCTATTTTAAAATCAAAAGGTCTTGCAACATCTGTTGGAGATGAAGGTGGTTTTGCTCCAGACCTTGGAAGTGATGAAGAAGCTATTGAATACATACTTGAAGCTATTAAAAAAGCAGGATATGAGCCAGAAAAAGATTTTGTTCTTGCTATGGACGCTGCATCAAGTGAGTGGAAAAGTGATAAAAAAGGTGAATATATTCTTCCTAAGTGTGGAAAGAAATTTACATCAAAAGAACTTGTTGAACATTGGAAAAAACTCTGTGAAAAATATCCTATATATTCAATAGAAGATGGACTTGATGAAGAAGATTGGGAAGGTTGGAAATATATGACACAGGAACTTGGTGGAAAAGTTCAACTTGTTGGAGATGACCTTTTTGTAACAAATACAGAACGTCTTAAAAAAGGTATTAATGAGGGTTGTGGAAATTCAATACTTATAAAACTTAATCAGATTGGTTCTGTATCAGAAACTCTTGAAGCAATAAAAATGGCTCATAAAGTAGGATATACAGCTATTTCTTCACATCGTTCAGGTGAAACTGAAGATACAACAATAGCAGACCTTGCAGTTGCACTTAATACTTGTCAGATTAAAACAGGAGCACCAAGCAGAAGTGAAAGAGTTGCAAAATATAATCAACTTATACGTATAGAAGAACAACTTGGTAATAGTGCTGTTTATCCTAAAAAAGAAGCATTTAATATTAAAAGATAATAAGTATTAAAAATATAAAAAAAGCTGTACATTCATTGAATGTACAGCTTTACTGTTTTATAAGACCCGAAAAAAAGATTTACGAAGTCTGATTATTGGAAATATGGATTTAAGTGCGATTGTATAATGAGGGGTATTATACCCATTTTTGAATTATAGCATAATAAGATGTTTAGTGAACTTTACATTAAAATTCTCCAAATAAATATTAGCATTAAATTCTTTTATATATTGTGCAGCATCATAGTTCACCTGTACCCGAACTGGTCTTAATAAAACAGATTTTTTTATGCAAAATAGTCTTCAAGGATTTCCTCAAAAGAGCTATTTACATCGAATTTAGGAGTATAATCAACATCTGTGGTTAATAATACTTTTTCTATATTATTAGATATTTCATCAGATAATACGGAAAATTTGTGTTTTAATTTTTTTACTTTATTTCTATCAAAATTTATTGTTTTGATTTCTTGTATATCATAATGATATATTGCTTCTTCTTTGTAATCTTCTTTATATATGTATCCAAAGCCTTCATTTTTTAATAAGTTTTCTTCGGATTTTATAGAAGACATATTTGTAAGTGTATTTATAACATCATGTCTTGCAATATTCATTTCTATATCTGTATCAATAGATAGATTATTTAATTTCTTTGCTTTATCTATTGCTTTACATAAAGTTTCTTTTTCGTCAAGTATAAAGCATAAAAAATCAATAAGTTGATTTGGAGTAACATTAAGGGAGTTATTATTTTCTATAAGTTCTTCATTTTCCATAGAAGGGAAAACATCTTTTTTATAATGTATTGATTTTACTGTTGTAATATAGCTTCTAGAGCCTAGATGGATTGTTATATGGTGTAATATATCTCTTATTTTATTTTGGTATCTGAATGCTTGTTTTAAATTCATACTAAAACCACCTTCCTTATGAGATAATTCTAATATAAATAAAATAAAAAATCATTGAACAGAAAGTTTAAAATAAAAAATATTAAAAAAATAACAGTATCCTTAGCTACAAGGATACTGTCTATTGATGTATTAAAAAGTTTGCTTAAAGCAAAAAAGTTGTCAATGCTTGGTAATGTTTTTCCCCATTGCCATTTATATATGGCTTGTGGTTCACTAAAGCCGAAAAAATCTTGAAGGTCTTTTACAGAAAAACCATTTTCAATTCTAAGACGCTTAATATTTTCTCCTGTTGCTTTAATATCAATTTGTACAAGTTCATATGCTCTCATTTACATTCCTCCTGACAAAAAATAATACTATTAGTGGCGAATGTTTTACAATATTTTAAGTTTAGCATATAAACAATAATAATACAATAAACTTAAAGTTTAATTAATAATATATTTATATATTCATAAGATTTTCAATCTGTTCATCTGTAAGGTCAATATGATAGAAAAGATTATAAAATTCTTTTATTGTATCATTAGTAAGTGTATTTGAACTTTCTGGGTAAAGTATACTTTTTACCCATTCAATACCTATAATTCTGTTTGGTCCCATTGGGCGGTCAACCCAAGCAAATGGTGATTTTGGAATATTATAAACATTGTTATTTTTTACAGCCTGAATATTAGCATAAACAGGGTTTTCAACTATATCTGAAACAGCCTGAGAACCTGTAATATCTTTTTTTGGTTCACCATTTACAAATATATATTCTGGGTTCCAGCTTATAAGCTGTTCTGCTGATATTTGAACTCTTGAACCGCTTTCGATTTCAACTTTAGCAACATTATTAGCACCAATGATTTTAAATACTTCAGCAGAAACAGAACCTTCTGGAGCTGTTTCAAGTGAATTTTCACCATTTCCATAATATACAGAAGGTGGATTTTCAACAGTCATATTTTTTGCATTATTTATTACATTTTCACAATATGAAGCGAGTTTTTCGCAAGTATCTTTTTCACCAAGTATATCTCCCATAAATCTATATGTTGAAGGAGTATCTTCAAGAGCATTACTTACAATTACAACAGGAATACCAAGTTGTGATGATAATTTATCAGCTTTTTCAATATCTGATGTGCTAGTTCCACCCATTTGTAAACATATTTCTGGTGCATCATTAATAATAGCTTCAAGATTTACACTATCACCCATACCATAAACAGTAAGATTTTGATATTCAGGAAGTATATATTCTTTTTCATAGTCATTAAATTTATAATTCCAACCAAGAATTAAATCAGGGTTTATTGTATATACAGTAATTGAACCAACAGGGTCAGTTGAGTATATTTTATTTATTTCTTTTGGTATTTCAACTGTACGACCTGCCATATCTGTTATTGATACAGTAGAATTATCTGTACTTTCAGTAGTATTTGTAGTGTTATTTTCGTTAGTAGTGTTATTATTTGAACTACAACCTACTATTGAAAATATCATAATAAATGCAGTTAATAATGATATTATTTTTTTCATAATATTCTCTCCTTATATATACTTGAAATTAAAATAAAAAAGCGTTATACTCTTTCAAGGATAAAGATAGCATAATATTATAATACTGTCAATTAATATTAATTTTTTATAAAAAAGGAGTAATGTCATTGAAATTAAAATCCAAAAGTTGTATAGCATATAGTGAAACATTTAAAAGATTTTCTTTTGTAATGACTTTAATGATAATTATAAGTATTTCTATTATTATTTTATCATTTGGAATGGGATATTATAAAATACCATTAAAAGATGTATTTTCAGTAATATTTAAAGGTGATACATCTCAAAATGCATATAACATAATAATGAATATAAGATTACCAAGAATAATTGCAGCATTTATGATAGGTGCGGCATTATCTGTTTCAGGTAGTGCATATCAAGGTATGTTTAAAAATCCTTTAGTATCTCCAGATATTTTAGGAGTATCTGCTGGAGCAGGACTTGGGGCATCTTTAGCAATAAGTCTTGATTTTCCTTATTATTATGTACAACTTATGGCATTTTTATTTGGTGTTATGGCTGTTTTTATATGCTATGTTTCTGCAAATACAATTAAATTTGGTAATACAGTAAGTCTTATACTAGCAGGAATTATGGTGCAAGCATTAGCAAATGCTTTTACAACATTTTTAAAATATATTGCAGACCCAAACAATACACTTTCAGAAATAACATTTTGGCTTATGGGTAGTCTTGCAAAAGTTGATAGAGAGTCGCTTATATTTTCAATAATTCCTATGATAATTGGTTTTATTATACTATTTTCAATTCGTTATAGACTTAATATACTTACACTTGGAGATGATGAAGCCAAAAGTATGGGAGTAAATCCAAATAGAACAAGAATAATTGCTGTTATTGGTGCTACGATTTTAAGTGCATCTGCTGTATGTCTTGGTGGACTTATAGGTTTTGTTGGGCTTATGGTTCCTCATATTTCAAGGTTTTTTGTTGGACCACAATATAAAAGATTATTGCCTGTAACAGCACTTATGGGAGGCTCATATTTGCTTTTAATGGATAATATAGCACGTTCAACATTTACTATGGAAATACCTCTTGGAGTTATAACAGCTCTTATAGGTGCACCTTTCTTTTTATATCTTATATGGCATAAAGGGGAGGCGGAATAATGATACTTAATGTTAAAAATATTTCGAGTGGATATACAAAAAAACTATCTTTAAGAGATGTAAGTTTTAATTTTGAAACAGGTAGTGTACTTTGTGTAATTGGTCATAATGGTAGTGGTAAATCAACACTTTTTAAGACAATACTGGGTATTGTGAAAAAAGAAAATGGAGAAGTTTATATTGATAACGAAAATATAGAAAATTGGAATGATAAAAAAAGAGCAGAATATTTTTCATATGTACCACAAAATCATAATGCTGTTTTTGGATATAGTGTTGTTGATGTTGTTGTTATGGGTTGTGTAAGAAATATAGGACTTATAAGTTCTCCAAGCAAAAAAGATTTTGAAAAAGCAAGAAATGCTCTAAAACGTGTTGGAATATCATATCTTGAAAAAAGAAGATATACAGAGCTTTCAGGTGGGGAAAAGAAACTTGTTCTTATTGCAAGGGCTCTTTGTCAGGAAGCAAAATTTATGATTATGGACGAGCCTACATCAGATTTAGATTTTGCAAAATCACAGCTTATATATGATGTTATAAGAAGTCTTTCAAATGAAGGTTATGGAATAATACTTTCAACTCACGCACCAGATTATCCTTTTTTGGATAATGATAAATTACTTTTATTAAAAAAAGGTAAAACGGTAGCTTTTGGAAATGCAACAGAAGTTTTAAACTCTGATAATCTTCAAAAAGCATATGATACACCTATGGAAATACTTGAAGTTACAGATAGTAAAGGTCAAAAAAGACGTATGTTTGTTGTTTTAAAGGATAATGATATATGAAATTTTATGAAACTTTAAATATAAAAAAAGGTATAAATTCTTTTGTTGGTGGTGGAGGTAAAACATCATCAATAGATAAAATTGCAAGAGAGTTGTATTTTGAAGGTAAAAGTGTAGTTTTTACAACAACAACACATATTTTTCCACCAGACGAAAATTTTTATGGAAAACCAATTATAAATCCAAGTGAAAAAGATATTATTAAAATATCTAAAAGAGGAATATGTTCTGTTGGAAAAAGTATTGATGAAAAAGGAAAACTTACAGGTGTTTCAGAAAAAACTCTTGAATGTTTGGAAAAATATTTTGATTATGTACTTGTGGAAGCTGATGGAAGTAAAAGAATGCCTATTAAAATTCCGGCAAGCCACGAGCCTGTAATACCTAAAAATTCAAAACATATTATTTGTGTAATAGGACTTTCATCAATAGGTAAAAAAGTTTCAGATTGTTGTTTTAGATATGAAATTAAAAATATAAATAAAGATACAGTTGTAACAAATGAATTTATAGAAAATAGTATTGTTTCAAAAGATTGTTTGTTAAAAAATATTAATGAAAATAAATTTACTATTTTAATTAATCAGTCAGATATAAATATTAAAAATGCTATTGAATTAGCAGATAATATAAATAAAAAAGGTATAGAAAATGTAGTTATATCATCGTTGAAAAATAATTATTGGGAAAGGAGATAGAAAAATGATTGCAGTTATAAGAGGAGCAGGAGATATTGCAACAGGTATTGCTTGGAGATTATGGCAGGCTCATTTTGATATTATAATGACAGACCTTGAAAGACCTACTGCTATAAGAAGAACAGTAGCTTTTTCAACGGCTATTGATGAATGTGAAATGACTGTTGAAGGTGTAAAGGCTTTGAAATGTACAAATATAAATGAAATAAATGAAGCTATAAAAAATAGAAATATAGCAGTTATTCCAGACCCAGAAATGAATATTTTAAAAGAAATAAAATGTCATATACTTGTTGACGCAATACTTGCAAAAAGGAATATGGGTACAAATATAAATCAAGCACCTGTTGTAATAGGTGTTGGCCCTGGATTTTGTGCCGGAAAAGACTGTCATTATGCAATAGAAACAAAAAGAGGTCATAATCTTGGTGTAGTTATAGAAAATGGAGAGCCAGCACCAAATTCAGGAGTTCCGGGAAATATCGGAGGATATACAAAAGAAAGAATAATTCGTGCAAAATCAAAGGGAATATTTAAACCACTTAAATCTATTGGAGATATTGTTAAAAAAGGTGATATTGTAGCTGAGGTTTCAGGAAATCCATTAAAAGCAGAAATTGACGGAATGATAAGAGGAATGCTTTTTGAAGGTATAGAGGTTACAGAAGGTTTTAAATGTGGAGATATTGACCCAAGAGGAGAAATGGCACAGTTTACAACAATTTCAGATAAAGCAAGAGCTGTTGGTGGAGGAGTTCTTGAAGCTGTTATGAGAAAATACGGAGGTTTATTAAATGAGTGCAAAAACAGTATGGAATGAGGCTGTAAAAATACTTAAAAGTGGAAATGAAACTGCTATATTCAGAAATATTACAAAAAATGAAATTTCAATAACAAATGTTGAAAATGAAAAAGGCTGTGTTCTTTATAAAAAAGAAAATGATGAATGTTGCTATCAGTCTTTATGTACAAAACCTTGTCTTGTAGTTTGTGGTGCAGGTCATGTTGCTTATTATACAGCAAAAATAGGAAATATGCTTGATTTTGATGTTACTGTTATTGATGATAGAGATGATTTTGCAAATAAAGAAAGATTTCCTTTTGCAAATGTATTATGTGAAAGTTTTGAAACAGTACTTAAAAAAGTTCCTAGAGGTACAAATACATATTTTGTAATAGCAACAAGAGGACATGCACAAGATACATTATGTCTTGAAAGTGCTTTAAAAGGTGAATATGGCTATGTTGGAATGATTGGAAGCCGTTCGAAAATAGGTTTTGTAATGGATAAAATGAGAAATGCTGGTATAAGTGAAAAAAAAATAAAAACGGTACATACTCCAATAGGTCTTTCAATAGGTGGAGTTACTCCGGCTGAAATTGCTGTTTCAATAGGTGCAGAACTTGTTCAAGTAAGAAGTCAAAAAAGTCAAGGTGTTTTTGTTGGTGATGATGTTATAGAAAGTATAGCAGAAGGAAAAGCAAAAGCAGTTGCTACAATACTTTCACAAAAAGGAAGTAGTCCAAGAGGTGCAGGGGCTGTTATGACTGTAAACTTTGACGGAAAAATATGTGGAACAGTTGGTGGAGGAGATGCCGAAAGCAAAACAATAAATGAATGTTTAAATATAGAAAAAGGCACACAAAAAATAGTTGATTATGATATGAATGCAAAAACAGCACAAGAATTAGGAATGGTTTGTGGTGGATATGTTCGTATACTTATAGAGTCATTGGAGGAATGATTATGAGTTCAGAAATAAAAATGACAAAACTTGCAAAATGTGCAGGCTGTGGAGCAAAAGTTGGAGCAGGAACACTTTCTGAGCTTCTTGGTGGTTTACCTGTGCATAAAGATGAAAATCTTATTGTTGGATATGATACAAATGATGATGCAGCTGTATATAAAATATCTGATGAACTTGTAATCGTACAAACACTTGACTTTTTTCCGCCTATTGTTGATGACCCTTATACATTTGGAAAAATTGCTGCTGCTAATGCTTTAAGTGATATTTTTGCTATGGGAGCAGAAGCAAAACTTGCTATGAATATACTTTGTGTTTCTACAAAAATGGAACGTGAACATGTTCATGAACTTTTAAGGGGTGGATATGAAAAAGTATATGAAGCAGGTGCAGTTATTTCAGGAGGTCATACAATACAGGGAGAAGAACCTAAATATGGTCTTTCTGTTACAGGTTTTGCACACCCTAAAAAGTTTCTTAGAAATAGTAGTGCAAAAGAAGGAGATGTTATTATATTAACAAAACCTCTTGGTATAGGAATTATAACAACTGCTCATAAAGCCAATATGGCAAATGAAAAAGCATATAATGAAGCTATTGAAAATATGTGTATGCTTAATAAAACTGCAAGAGATATTATGATGAATTTTAATATAAACAGTTGTACAGATGTTACAGGCTTTGGATTTTTAGGTCATAGTTGCGAAATGGCGGAAGGTAGTGGAAATACTATTGAAATATTTACAGATTCAGTACCTTATCTTGAGGGAGTTCATGAACTTGCAGAAATGGGAATTTTACCAGAAGGAATGTATAGAAATAGAGAATTTGCAGAAAGTCGTGTATTTAATAAAGCAAATATAGACCTTGCAACAGAAGATATATTATATGACCCACAAACATCAGGAGGACTTCTTATATCTGTACCAGAAAAAGAAAGTGAAAAACTTTTATCACTTCTTAAAGATAATGTACCTTGTGCAAAAGTTGTTGGGCAAGTAGTAAAAAGAAGTGAATATGATGTAATTCTTGGGAGGTAATATATGAAAAGAATTTACATGGATAATGGTGCAACAAGTTTTCCAAAAGCACCAAATGTTGCAGAAGCTGTGTATAAATATATTACTGAAAATGGTTGTAATGTAAACCGTTCAAGTTATGAAAATGCGGCTAATGCAGAAGATATACTTCTTGATACAAGATATATGCTTTGTAATATTTTTGATTTTGATAAACCTTCAAATGTTGTTTTTACATCAGGAATTACAGAAAGTCTTAATTGTGTTATAAAAGGTTTATTAAAAAAAGATGACCATTGTATAATCTCAGGTTTTGAACATAATTCTGTTATGCGTCCCATAAATAGTATAGGTGCAAAATGGACTATTGCGGAATGTGATGAATACGGAAATTTTAATAATATTGAAAATCTTTTTGAATATAATACAAAACTTGTTGTAATGACACATAGCTCAAATGTTTTTGGTAATGTATTGAAACTTAAAAAAATAGGGGAAATATGCAAATCAAAAAATATTCCTTTTGTTATAGATACAGCACAAACAGCAGGTCATATAAATGTAAGTTTTAAAGAGCTTAATTGTGATGTCCTTTGTTTTGCAGGTCATAAAGGACTACTTGCACCACAGGGAATAGGTGGAATGATTATGACTGATGAAATGGCAAAATTAATTCCTTCTTTAATAGAAGGTGGAACAGGCAGCGTTTCTCATACAATAGAAACACCAGAATTTATGCCGGATAAATTTGAAGCAGGTACAATGAATATACCTGCAATATATGGTCTTAATGCTGCTTTAAAGTATATTATTGAAACTAAAATTGAGAATATACAAAGTCATGAAGAAAATATGAGAAAAACATTTGTTGAAGGTATTGAAAAAATAGATGGTTTTAAAGTTGTTCAACTTAAAAATTCATTACATACACCTGTTGTTTCTATTACATGTGATTTTATGGATATTGCAGAGCTTTCTTATATACTTGAAAGTCAATTTGGTATAGAAACAAGATGTGGACTTCATTGTTCACCATATGCCCATAAAACTATGGGTACATATCCAGAAGGCACATTAAGATTTTCTTTTGGATTTAATACAAATTTAGATGATATAAATGCTGTATTATCAGCTTTATATAAAATAAAAAGTATAAAAAATATGGGGGTTTAATTTAATGAAAGAATATGGAAAAATAATAGTCACAGGAGCTATTGTAGGTATTATTGCTGTAATACTTACTGTTATGGGAAATCCAGGCAATATGGGATTTTGTATAGCTTGTTTCCTTAGAGATATGGCAGGGGCTGTAAAACTTCATTCAGCACCTATTGTGCAGTATTTCAGACCGGAAATAGTTGGTCTTGTAGTTGGTGCATTTATAGCATCATTTGGTTTTAAAGAGTTTAAGTCTTGTGGTGGTTCATCGCCTGTAACAAGATTTATAATTGGTTTTATAGTTATGGTTGGAGCTTTAATGTTTTTAGGCTGTCCTTTAAGAATGATGCTTCGTATTGGTGGTGGTGACCTTAATGCTATAATAGGTCTTTTTGGGTTTATTGTAGGTATACTTTGTGGTATATTTGCACTTAATAAAGGATTTTCACTTAAAAGAGCATACAGCCTTGAAAAAGCTGAAGGAGTTGCTTTTACAGCATCAACTGTATTCTTATTTGTAATATTTATTGCAGTACCATCACTTTTTGTATTTAGTGAAAGCGGTCCAGGCTCAATGAGAGCACCTATTATTGCTTCACTTGTAGCAGGTCTTATTGTAGGCGTACTTGCACAAAGAACACGTCTTTGTATGGTTGGTGGTATACGTGACGCTGTTATGTTTAAAGATTTTTATCTTATAAGTGGATTTATAGCTATTGCTGTTTTTGCATTTATAGGAAATGCTATTGTTGGAAAACTTGCAATAGGTTTTGCAGGTCAGCCAGTTGCACATACTGATGGTCTTTGGAACTTCCTTGGAATGGCTCTTGCTGGTTGGGGTTGTATACTTCTTGGTGGTTGCCCACTTCGTCAGCTTATACTTGCAGGTTCAGGAAATAGTGATTCTGCTATTTCTGTAATTGGTATGATTGCTGGGGCTGCTTTTTGTCATAATTTTAGTCTTGCTTCTTCAACAGATGGTCCATCAGCCAATGGTAAAATAGCTGTAATTATAGGATTTATTGTAATAGCTATAATAAGTGTAGTAAATATTAAAAGAGGGGAGAGTAAATAATGGAAATACTTGATGCAAGAGGTCTTGCTTGTCCAGAACCTGTTATTATGGTACAGCAGGCAGCAAAAAAAAGTAATGATTTTGAAATAGTAGTTGATAATAATATTGCAGTACAGAATATAACAAGATTTTGTAATAATAAAGGGTTTTCTATTGATAAGAAAGAAGAAAATGGAGATTTTAAACTTCATATAGTAAAGAAATGAGGATTTTATGGAATATATAGCTACTTTTTTTACTCATTTTGGAGCAAATCAGTTTGGTAGAAGTCTTAAAAATATGGGGGTAAAATATCGTATGATGCCTGTACCAAGAAAACTTTCTTCAAGCTGTGGAACTTGTGTAAGATTTTATTGTAATAATATAGAGTTTTGTAATAATAGTGAGGATATAGAAGGACTTTATATTATAAATGGTAACGATTATGATGTTATTTTTATAAACAAATAAATTAAAAGACGTTAATCTATTATGATTAACGTCTTTTTTTATGTTATTTAATAATATTCATATTGTCAATATTTGATAATATTGTAGCTATTTCAGCACGTGTTGCAGTTCCTTTAGGATTGAATGAACCGTCAGGACGACCATTTACAATACCAAGAGCTTTTACAGTATTTACAGCTTCATTAGCCCAAGAGCTTATTTCTGAATTATCAGTAAATTCTGTTGTATTTATAGCTGATGACATATCAACATTTTTGTATTTAAGATAGTTGTATATCATAACTGCAAGCTGTTCTCTTGTTATGTCTGAGTTTGGAGCAAATTCTGTTTCTGTCATACCGTTTACTATATTGCTTTCTTTTGCCCAACTTACATAAGGAGCATAGTACATATCTGAAGGAACATCAGTAAATTCATTTGATGTTGTATTTATTACTGTATTATCAAATCTTCCTAATACTGTAACAAGCATTGCTCTTGTCATATTGTTATCAGGACCAAAAGAATTTTCTGTAAGACCTGAGAACCATTTGTTATTGTATGCTTTATTTACAGCATCATAGTACCAAGAAGAAGTAGATATATCTGTAAATGTTTCAGAAGCACTTGAAGAATTAGTATTAGTATTTTCATCTTTTACTTCTTCGTCTTTCACTTCTTCATCTTTTATTTCTTCGTTTTTATCTTCTTCAGGCTTTGTATCTGTGTTTGATGAACTAGAACTACTACTTGAACTACCAGAACTACTTGAGCCTTTTAATTCAACAGAAATAAAACTGCCAGTATCATCTCCATTATGCTGTTCAAATGTTTTTGAAACTATAACAGTTTTATCAGTATTTACAGTTAAATCTACTGTTTTTGATGAAGATGATTTTATTGTAAGTGTACCAAAATCAAAGTCTTCACTATCTGATAATGAACTATTTGAAACTACATATATTGAAATAGTTCCTTTTTCTTTATTAAATATACATTTTTTAATAGTAGCATTTGATGCTTTTTCGCTCCAATTCATAGAAACATTAGTAATTTTTGAAGCATCAGAAATCTTAATTTGTGTTTGTACTCCTAAGAAAGAATAATTGCTACTGTTATTAAGTTTGATAGTTGCTGTATTTTTGCTTTCGCTACTAATAGTTACATTTGAAGAAAGAGTAATAGCATCTGCATTTCCTTCAAATATTAAATCAGATTCTTCAATAACAGGAATATCTTCAACTGCTTCTGTAACTTCTGTTTCAGTATCAGGTGCAGGTGTAATATCTACAACATTATCTAAACTTTCATCTTCAGAAACATCAGGAGTTGTACTTTCTACTGTTTCATCTTCAGAAGTATTACTATTTGCAGCATCTTCAGTTTCGTTTTCAGATGCATCAGGAATTATAACTTCATCAGTTTTATCTTCAGAAACATCAGGAGTTAAAGCATCTTCAGTTTCACTTTCTGTAATATCAGTTTCAGCATTTTCAGTATTTTCTAATAATTCATCATCAACAGGAGCATTAACAACGTCTTCTGGTTTAACAGTACTTTCTATTTTTATAGGTGGTAAATCTTCTGGAATTTCTGTATATAAAGTGTCACTTACAAGACGTTGTCCTTCAAGAGTTTCTGCATCATCAACTCTGTAAAGTTCTGCTTTTACACTTTCTAAAGAAGAAATATCATCAACTACATATATCCAAGTACCGCTGGAAACTTCACCAATATCTCCACGTTCAGGAACTTCAGCAAGTATTATAAAGTATCCGTTTATTATGTTTCCGTTTTGGTCTTTAAGAAGAACTGCATTATATGCAGGATTTCCTTTATATGTACCTGTTATAATTGTAGAACCTTGAGATATTATATCACTTTCACCAGTTCCATATTTAAAATCTTCTGAAAGAACACCTATACCAGACTGTAAAAGTTCTACATTATCACCTGTTGGTCCAAGTATGTCAAGTTCTGATAATGAAACTGTTGAATTATTAATAACAAGTTTAACATATGAAGCATCATATATATACATACAAGGGTCATCTGCTTTATTAAAGTATATAGTTTCACTTTCTTTACCAGAAAGAGTACCTGATTTTACAGGAGTCCAATCTTTTTTGTCAGTACTTACATATATTGTATATCCATCTGTTGAAGGAGTTTTTGAAGTATATTTAAGTGCTGTAATCTGTTCTTCACTACCAAGATTTAATATAATTTCAGCATTACCTTTTGAAGTACCTGTATAAGTATCAGAATAATTATCGTTTATAATATTTTTTATAGCAGAAATTGTTGTATCTTCACAATGACCTGAGTCATCTCCTGCATGAATATGTTCGTCATCATCAGAAACCATATTTGTTTCAACAGTCCAACCATCTTTTCCTATACTTCCATCATGAGAAACTTTAACAGTACCTGCTTTTGAAACTTCTGTTGTATTAAGAAGTCTGTCATAACCAATAACTTCATATGTATAAACACGATTGTTTTCTGTTTTTATTGTATCTGTATAGCTTGAATTATCAGCAGTTACAAAAGCAACAACTTCACCATTTCTTATAATTTCATATCCAAGCATAGCATCATCGTTTTTATTTGAATTACTTAAATTAATAGTAACTTGTTTGCTGTTTTCTGTATAATCTATTGAAGAAGTTATACTTGTTCCATTACTCATTCCTTCTTTACCAGAAAGGCGATAGTTTCTTGAGTTATCATCAAGGTACTGTATTTTAGCTGTTTCTTTTTCAAATTTTTCAGCATAAGTTTTAGTTCCTTCATTTGGCACAAGTCCCCAAGCTTCAAAGAATGGAAGAAGATTTTTATTTGCTGCTGCACAAGCAAGACGCATAAAGTTATTATCTGCATCACTATTTAAACTAAGTCCATTAGGTGCTTTTGAAATATCTCTTACATAACTATCAACTCTTGCAAAGAAAAGGTTTTTAAACTGTTCTTCATATGTATCAAATGTTTTATAATTATAATAATTATCATAGAACATATGTAATTGCCAATACATACCAAGTTGTGTAAATACATTATTTGCTTTACCTGTTGTACCAGATGTTACATGTTTATATACTTCATTATATGGTATACGAGCAGTAGAATTTGTATCATCTGATTGAGAAAGCATTGAGAAATAGTTGTTTGTTACTTCTACATTTACATATTTAGATGAGTTTATAACATGTCCTATTTCATGAGCAATACCCCAACCAGAGTAACCACCAGATATGTATTTTCCATTTTCATCTGATACAACTGGTGTTGTAGTAAATAATCCAGTAACAGAGTCATATTCTATACCAATATGTTTTCCGCCAGCATACATAAATGCACCATCAAACATTGTACTGTAACGAATATTAAGTTTTTGTGTAGGATATCTGTTTGTATCTGTACTATTTTCGTTAAAACCTTTATGCTGATAGAATAAATCAACTTCTTGTTCCATAGCTTCCATTGATGTTAAAAGCTGTTCTGCTTTTTCATCTATTGAGCTTCCTTTAAGTGCAGAATATACCTGTGTAGCAGGGAATGAATACATTACAGTATCCATAACTATATCTGTAACATTAAGAGAACAAGATTTAGGGTCATATTCATGTTCTTCATGTAAATCATTATGTTTCTCTTCAAGAGAATTAACATGTTTTTCAAGTTTTTCAACATATGTTTTTGCTAAAGCAAGTTTATCTTCTCTTGTTTTGCCTTTTGTAATGTCTAAAACAGGTATGCTGTTTCCATTACCTATACGGATTGAATATTCTTCAGCATTTTTATTTCCAGTATAAGCAATATATAATGCTCCACCTCTTTCATTAGCTGTTGTTGAAGGAGATGTTATAGTTATATCGTTTTTACCTGTTTTTAATGTAGCAACTTCAGTAACCCATTTATCACTTTCACCATGTACCTGTGTAGCATAAACTTTTAAATTTGTAGCAGTTCCATCAGCAGCACCTGATTTTCCTACATATAATGTAATAGTTTCGCCTTCTGTTGCAGATATACCAAGAGGTTGAAGGTCACTAAGAGGAAGTGCAAATGTAGTATGACCATCAGCTTTTGAAGTTATAGAAGTATTAACTTTTATAACATCACCAAGACCTTGCTGATTAAGAAGTTTTCTTGCAGCATCAATATCTAATTGTATAGAGTCTTTATATGGGTGATATTCACCACTAACTTCATCAGGTGTATTAAGTCTGTCTTCAAGTGCTTTTAAAGTATCTTCATTTACATTTGGATTTAATTCTAAATGCATATCATCAGTAAAAAGTGCTTCCACATCATCTTCAATACTGTCATATTCATATACTTTTATTTCAGAAATAGCAACTTTTTGGTCAGGATACCATATACCTATATTAAGCTGGAATGTATCTGTTGTTACAGGTTCTTGAAGTTTAACATCATAATATATATTTCCGTTTTTATCAATTTTCTTACTCATATACTCTACTTTTTGTTCAACAAGAGAGCCATTTTCATTTTTATATCTAAATTTTACACCATCATACCATGTATGATTAACATGTGGAGCAAATCTTATTGTATCAAATTTATATTTTTGAGTAAGTTCTATTGTAGAACCTTTAGGGCTAGCATAATATGCACCACCATCATAATGGTCAACAAAAGTATATGTTGAAGGGTCGTTGTCAACAACAGCATTTTCACCACCATATACTGTTACTAATTTATCTGTTGAATTTGTAACAGATTTAATATTATCAGTTAAAACTCCAACTTCGTCACCTGTATTAATAAGTTTATATTTTGGCATTATTGTTGCAGTAGCATTTAATACAGTTGCTTTATTTATATCAGAAGGAGAACTTTCACCGATTTTATTTACAGATGTAACATATATATTATATTTTCCACCTGGTGTAAGATTATAAATTTTATAGCTTGTTGATGTTATATTTTTTATAACAGTGTATTCGCTTTCGGACTCTAATTTATAGTATACATTATAAGATGTAGCATGCTCCATCTTTTTCCAACTTACACTAATACTTTGAATTTCGCCTTTTGCAGTAACACTATCAGGTTTTGCAGGCACAGAAGTAGGTTCAAGAGTTATTGTTTTTGTATCTGAATATGGGCTTTTCCAATCTCCATTTATAGAACGAACTTGAACATTATAAGGAACACCTGTTGTAACATCTTCACCAACTTTTGTAATAGTTATAGTGTTATCATCTGTTTTAAATGTGTGTCCATTTATTAATACTTCATATGAAGAAACGTTTGGTTCTTTAGTCCAAGTAACTTTAAAACTATCATCACCTAAAGGAGTAAGTTCTGTAATTGTAGGTATATTTAAGTTAGGTGCAGGAATTCTATTTTCCATACCATTTACAAATTCAACTTTTGCAATATCAACAAGGTTTGTACTACTTGAAGCTGTAACATTAATTGTTACTTTTTTAATAGCAACTTGACGACCTATATTAATAACAATAGAACCATCAGCTTCTATTGTAGCTGTTGCACCACCACTTCTTAAAAGACGTGCAGAACTTGAAGTTATAACTGCTTCATATTTATTGCCTTCTGCATCTTCTACAATTATTGTTCCACCTGTAATAAGATTTTCTGAATTCTTTGGTGGTTGTATAACTAAACCGTTAGATGTTGTATTTTCAGATGTTACTTCAATATCAACTTTAACAGGGTTTGTTTCAGATATAGCATCATTGTTATTAGGTGATAATGTTACATATGCACTTGAATTTGAAGTAATATCATTTATATCACCTTGTACTTTTGTATTTTCATCATGAGTTGCTTTCATAGCTTCTGGAAGTATTGTACTTACTGTTTTTGTATCTACATTACCACCATAGTTTACAGCTATATATGAAAGGTCTGTTACATTAACACTTCCATCATTATTAAAGTCATATTTAGCATTATTGTTTCCTGACTCTATTTCATTTATTAATAAATCGCTATCTTTATCATCAATATTACCATCATTGTTTATATCACCAAAAGCTATAATACCTTTTTGATTTTCTGTTATAGATGGATTATAATTCATACGATTATTATCAAGTGAAATAGTTGTTGCATATGAACTATCTATTTTAATTTGTTTTGTATATGTAGCATAGTTTTCAGACTTTATTGTAAGTGTATAATAACCTGCTGGAACAGTTTCTTCAAAATGTATATTTTTATTATTTGCAGAAACTGTTTTTGAAGCGGTAGTTTCATTATTTTCATTATTCTTAAGTTCGATTGAAAAATCACTGTTCTTAACAGTCATAGATAAATCCATATCTAATACAAATTTACCGTTTGGTGTTGTAGCACTACTTAATTCTTCTGCAAGAACAGTAATAGGCTGACTTACCATAACAAAAGACATAAATAATGGCATAATACCTTTATTTTTCATGATACCCTCCTAATTTTCAAAAGTTATATTTTTTTATAAATAAAATAATTTTTTTAAAAAATGTAATTTTTCAAATTTATAAAAATATACCATATAAGATACAAATTATCAACATTCTTTTATACACAAAAAAAATAATATAAAATAATGTTTTTTTATATAAATTGTAGTTTATGTTAAGTAATTAGAATTTTGTAACCAAATTTTTATAAGCAAATAATATATTTAACATAAGTAAATAAATAAACATAATATAATATTGAAGATAAAATAATAAGGTTGATATGTAATATATGAAGAATTTAGCATTAAAGTTATATAATAATGGTTATAGTTGTACAAGCTCTATAATTATGAGTGCTGAAAAAAAATATAATATTGATATTTCGAAACAATTTGAAGATGGTATAGGTATTATAAATAATGGTTTTGGAATACAAGGTATGTGTGGTGTACTTATTTCAGCTATAATAGTTATAGGTGCTGTTCTAGGAACAGAAAAAGGAAGAATAGGAAGGATAATATTTTTTGATAAATTTTTTAATAGATATAAATATATAGATTGTCAAAGATTATCTTCAGAAACAAATGATTGTAATGAAATTATAGAATATGTATGTGATATAACAGATGAAGTGATAAATGAATTAATTTAATATTAAAAGGGTATTATAAAAATACCCTTTTATGTTTTAAAATACATTTATAATAGTTGTATAAGTATAAATATACATACAAAATATAAAGTATAAATTGTGTATATTATTATATAATATATATTAATTTGTGCAATATATCCTAATTTTAATATAATTATAACAATGTTTTTACATAATGAATATAAAAAAAGTGTTGAATTTTTTGGAAAACAGTAGTATACTATCTTCAGACTTACTTAAGGGTAATTTTAAGTAAGTATTATTTTTAAAGCACGTGGGACAAAAAATATATGTATGGGACATATATAGTCCCAAAAGGGTGATGTTTATGAAAAATATAATTTTTATGATTGAGAAATTAATGCCGGATCATATTAATTTAATAAAAAGAAGATATGATGTTCTCAAAACAGTAGAAATTTTACAGCCTGTTGGAAGAAGAAGTATATCTGCGTATCTCGATATTACAGAAAGAACGGTTAGAGGAGATATTGAGAAACTTGCCGAGCAGGAGCTTTTAAATGTTTCAAAGGTTGGTTTAAGCATTACCGAAAAGGGAAAAGAAGTTCTTTATGAGCTTGAAGAACCGTTGAGGGAGTATAACGGGCTTTCTGTAAAAGAAAGAAAAATTGAAAATATTTTGGGGATAAAAAGGGTTCATATAGTACAAGGTGACTATGACAAGAATGTTGCTGTAAAAGCTGAACTTGGAAAATTTGCTGCCAAAGTACTTATGACAGTCGTAAACGAAAAAAGTATAATAGCTGTAACAGGTGGAACAACTGTTGCTTCTGTGGTTGATGGAATGAGCGAATATACTACAAAAAAAGCTTGTATGGTAGTACCTGCAAGAGGTAGCATTGGTAGAGATGTTGAAACACAAAGTGATATTCTTGCTGCAAGACTTGCCGAAAAACTTTCAGCAGAGTATAGACTTTTATATATTCCTGATGCTATGAGTTCACGAGCTTTAAATGAAGTGATGAATGAGCCTTCTATTCGTAAAACAATGTCAAGTATGAATAAAGCGGATATATTAATTCTTGGGCTTGGGGAAGCTCTTGAAATGGCACGAAAGAGAAGGGTGTCAGATGATGTTTATAAAATACTTGTAGATAAAAAAGCTATTGCCGAAGCTTTTGGATACTATTTTGATAAAGACGGAAATGTTGTTTATGAATCTAATTTAGTTGGCTTAGGATTTGAAGATTTAAAGAGAATACCTAATATTATTGCTGTGGCCCTTGGAAGAAAAAAAGCTTTAGGTATATCTGCAATATGTAGAAACCTTCCAGAAATGACACTTGTTATTGATGAAGGTGCTGCAAATAAAATTCTTAAATTATAAAAGTATTTTAAATGCTGTTATTGATGACTGTACTTTATTATGTTAAAATAAAAATGTATATGGTCTTATTTTATAATAGGAAAATATAAAGAATTTTATTTGCAAGACATAAGGATATTTTTTGTATCCAAAGACAAAATATTAAGAGATGTATTTATTACATTTTCTTAATTGGGAGTTTATTAAATAATTTAAGCGGAGGTTGAAAACATGTTAAACAAAAAATCAGTAGACGACTTAAACGTAAAAGGTAAAAAGGTACTTGTAAGATGTGACTTTAATGTACCAATCATTGATGGTAAAATTACAGACGAAAACAGAATTGTAGCTGCACTTCCTACAATCAAAAAACTTATTGGTGATGGTGCTAAAGTTATATTATGTTCACATATGGGTAAACCAAAGGGAGAACCAAAACCAGAACTTTCTCTTGCTCCAGTTGCAGTAAGATTATCAGAAAAACTTGGTATCAATGTTGTTTTTGCTAAAGATGACAATGTTGTTGGTGAAAATGCTAAAAAAGCAGTTGCTGAAATGAAAGATGGCGATGTTGTTCTTCTTGAAAATACACGTTATAGAAAAGAAGAAACAAAAAATGAAGAAAACTTCAGCAAAGAACTTGCAAGCCTTGCAGATGTATATGTAAATGATGCTTTTGGTTCAAGCCATAGAGCTCATTGTTCAACTGTTGGTGTTACAAACTTTGTTAGTGAATCAGCTGTTGGATACCTTATGGACAAAGAAATAGCTTTCCTTGGAAATGCTGTTGAAAATCCTGTTAGACCTTTCGTTGCTATACTTGGTGGTGCAAAAGTTTCTGATAAAATTAACGTAATCAACAACCTTCTTGATAAAGTTGATACACTTATTATTGGCGGTGGTATGGCTTATACATTCGCTGTTGCACAGGGTGGTAAAGTTGGTAAATCACTTCTTGAACTTGACAAAGTTGATTATGCTAAAGAAATGATGAAAAAAGCAGAAGAAAAAGGCGTTAAATTACTTCTTCCAACAGATACAGTTGTTTCACAGGAATTTAGCAATGATGCAGAAACAATGGTAGTTCCTACACTTGAAATCCCAGATGAATGGGAAGGTCTTGATATTGGACCAAAAACAAGAGAACTTTATGCTGAAGCATTAAAAGGTGCTAAAACAGTTATATGGAATGGACCAATGGGTGTATTTGAAATGCCTACATTCGCTAAAGGTACAATAGCTGTTGCTGAAGCTATGGCTGCTCTTGAAGGTGCTACAACAATTATTGGTGGTGGTGACTCTGCTGCTGCTGTAAATCAGCTTGGATTTGGTGACAAAATGAGCCATATTTCAACAGGTGGTGGTGCTTCACTTGAATTCCTTGAAGGAAAAGAATTACCAGGTGTTGCAGCTGTTAATGATAAATAATTTAAAAATAATACTTATATAAATTGCTATTTTGGTTTGAAAGGAAGCGTTTATTTTATGAGAAAGAAAATTGTAGCAGGAAACTGGAAAATGAACAAAACTCCACAGGAAGCTTTAGCACTTGTTGAGCTTTTAAAAGACAAAGTAAATACAGATAAAGTTGATGTTGTATTTTGCGTACCAGCAGTTGACCTTATACCTGTAATTGATGCATTAAAAGGTACAAACATTGCAGTTGGTGCTCAGAACATGTTCTATGAAGAAAGTGGAGCTTATACAGGTGAAATTTCTCCAGCTATGCTTACAGAAATCGGTGTAAAATACGTTGTTATCGGACATTCTGAAAGAAGAGAATATTTCGCAGAAACAGATGAAACTGTAAACAAAAAAGTTAAAAAAGCTATTGAACATGGTATAACACCTATCATGTGCTGTGGTGAAACTCTTGAACAGAGAGAACTTGGAATTGCTGTTGATTTCATCAGAACACAGATTAAGAGCGGTCTTGCTGGAATTAGTGCAGAAGATGTTAAAAAAGTTGTTATCGCTTATGAACCAATCTGGGCTATTGGAACAGGTAAAACAGCTACTAGCGAACAGGCTGAAGAAATCTGTGCAGCTATTAGAACAGTACTTGGAGAAGTTTATGGTTCAGAAACAGCTGAAGAAGTTAGAATTCAGTATGGCGGAAGTGTAAACGGTAAAAATGCTGCTGAATTATTCGGTATGCCAAACATTGACGGTGGACTCGTTGGTGGAGCAAGCCTTAAAGAAGATTTTTCACAGATTGTTAATTACTAATTATAAATTTTAATTTAGGGCGGGCTTAATTGTCCGCCCTTAGTTTTAGGAGGAATAAAAAAATGAGTAAAAAACCAACAGTTTTAATGATACTTGACGGTTTTGGTATTAATGATAAAGTAGAAGGTAATGCAGTAAAACAGGCAAATACACCTGTTATTGATGCTATGGTTAAAAAATATCCTTGTGTAAAAGGATATGCAAGTGGTCTTGCGGTAGGTCTTCCAGATGGACAAATGGGTAACTCAGAAGTTGGACATCTTAACATGGGTGCAGGAAGAGTTGTATATCAGGAACTTACAAGAATAACAAAAGCTATTGAAGACGGTGATTTCTTTACAAATGAAGCACTTCTTGATGCTGTTGAAAATTGCAAAAAGAATAATTCAGCTCTTCATCTTTTCGGTCTTTTATCAGATGGTGGTGTTCATAGCCATAATACACATCTTTATGCACTTTTAGAGCTTGCTAAAAAACATGGACTTGAAAAAGTTTATGTACATGCTTTCCTTGATGGTAGAGATACACCTCCTGCATCAGGTAAAGATTATCTTGCTGAACTTGAAGCTAAAATGGCTGAAATCGGTGTAGGTAAAATTGCTACAATAAGTGGAAGATACTATGCAATGGATAGAGATAGCCGTTGGGAAAGAGTTCAGACAGCTTATGATGCTATTGTTCTTGGAAAAGGAAACAAAGCTACAAGCTCAGCTGAATGTATTGAAAAATCATATGCTGATGAAAAAACAGATGAATTCGTTGTTCCTACATGTATTGTTGATAGCGAAGGAAACCCTGTTGGTACAGTAAATGATAATGACTCAGTTATATTCTTTAACTTTAGACCAGACAGAGCAAGAGAAATCACAAGAACATTCTGTGATGATAGCTTTAGTGGTTTTGTTAGAGAAAAATATCCTACTGTAAAATTTGTTACATTTACAGAATATGATGTAACTATTGAAAATAAAGAAGTTGCTTTCAAACCACAGAAACTTACAAATACACTTGGCGAATATATTTCATCACTTGGTCTTAAACAGTTAAGAACAGCTGAAACAGAAAAATATGCTCATGTTACATTCTTCTTTAATGGTGGTGTTGAAGAACCAAACGAAGGAGAAGACAGACTTCTTGTTCCATCTCCAAAAGTTGCAACATATGACCTTAAACCAGAAATGAGTGCTGTTGAAGTAACAGATGGTCTTGTTGAAAAAATTGAAAGTGGAGTTTATGACCTTATAATTGTAAACTATGCTAACCCAGATATGGTTGGTCATACAGGAATTATGTCTGCTGCTATAAAAGCTGTTGAAACAGTTGATACTTGTATTGGACGTGTTCTTGATGCATTATTAAAAGTAGATGGTCAGATGTTTATTTGTGCAGACCATGGTAATAGTGACCAGCTTATAGATTATACAACAGGTGATGCTTTCACAGCTCATACAACAAACCCTGTTCCATTTATACTTGTAAACTACAAAGAAGGTGTAGGACTTAAAGAAGGCGGAAAACTTGCTGATATAGCTCCAACACTTCTTGAAATGATGGGACTTCCACAGCCTGCTGAAATGACAGGAGAAAGTCTTCTTATAAATAAATAATTTATGAATTTAAAAACCGTGGATATTATCCACGGTTTTTTTATTAATAAACATAATCTTTATTATATAATTCTTGAGCTTTGTTTTTATCAAAGTAATCATACATTTCAAAATTAAATTTTTCTTTAAATAAATCTAATGAAATATATTCTAATAATTTTATAATATTTTCAGGTGTAAGAGAATTTTGTTCATTTGTAAATATTACGCAATAATAAGGCTTCAAATTTGGAGATGTTAATTCAAATATAGAATTGTTATCTAAATTACAATTTTTTATATCTCTATAATAGTGTGGATAGTATATTGAACCTATAAAATATTTTATTTTTCCTTTTTTGAGAAGTTCATATTGAGATATAAAATAATCATAATTAATATCACCTTTTTCTATGTATTCATCATCTTTTATAATATCTTCAATACCTTTAATATTATAAAAATCTATATTAAAAAATATATCATATTCATTCTTTGTATTTAATATTGATAATTCAACACTATTTATATCATTTATTTTGAAATTACCTATATTATAATAAGAATACCAATAATCAGCATGATAAATATTAATATATTTCATTAAACCACCTCATTAGTTTATTTTTTTAATATTAACATTTATATATTAAATATAAAATAAACTTGTGGTATAAAAAATTATTAATGTTTATTTGATTTTGTATTAACTCCCAAAACTCCACCAATCATTCCGCCTGCAATAGATATAATTAGAGTTGTTATTTTACCAAAATCAAATGTAAAATTTGTTCCTGCTATAATACATATAATAAATATTATAATTGAATATACTATACCTGAAATAGCACCCCATATAAATCCTTTTTTTCCAAACAAAGCTGCTGTATCAAATCCACATATAAGAGTTGCTACTGCTGTACAAATAAGAGATACAGTTGATATTTTTGTTTCATTAAAATCTGTGTATGTAAGTAGTATAGCCATACCTATGAATACTATTGCTGTAATAAGTATAGCGATAATTTGGGGCTTTATTATATTTATAATAATATTTAAAAACTCCATATTTTTTTTCTGAATATTTTTTGCATTATCCATAACTTATACCTCTTTTATATGTTTATGAAACAATATATGCTTTGTATTATTTTTTATGCCTAGAATACTATATACTTATTATACTCATTATGTTATAATTCCGTAGATAATGTAATAATTATTTGAATTATAAGAAAGGAAGTGTTTTTTTGGAACTAAGTAAAGAAAACAAAATGGGAACAATGCCGGAGGGGAAACTACTTGTTAATATGTCTGTTCCTATAATGATTTCAATGCTTGTACAGGCTCTTTATAATGTTGTTGATAGTTGGTTTGTATCTATGGTAAGTACTGATGCTTTTGCTGCTGTTACATTAGCATTCCCAATACAATTGCTTATGATATCAGTATCAGTAGGAACAGGAGTAGGTATAAATTCTCTTATTTCGAGAAGACTTGGAGAAGAAAGATTTAAACAAGCTGATGCAGCAGCAGAAAACGGAATATTTTTATGTATATTAAGTAGTATTGTTTTTGCAATATTTGGTTTGTTTTTTTCAGAAATATTTATAGGTAGTTTTACAACTAATCCAGATGTTTTAAAAATGGGAACAGATTATTTAAGAATTTGTACTATATTTTCATTTGGTGTTTTTGTACAGGTTGCTATGGAAAGAATTATGCAGGCAACAGGAAATAGTTTTTATAATATGATTGTTCAAGGAACAGGTGCTATAATAAATATTGTACTTGACCCTATATTTATATTTGGTCTTTTTGGTATGCCTAAACTTGGGGCTATGGGTGCTGCAATAGCAACTGTTATAGGTCAAATTGTAGCTATGGCTTTTGGTCTTTATGTTAATATTAAGAAAAATGATAAAATTAATATAAATATGTTTAAATTTCGTCCAAGTCTTAAAATTACAAAAGAAATATATGCAGTTGGTATACCTTCAATGGTAATGCAATCAATAACTTCTGTGCTTACAATAGGTCTTAATAAAGTTCTTATGACATTTTCTCAAAGTGCAGTTTCTGTATATGGTGCATATTTTAAATTACAAAGTTTTATATTTATGCCTGTTTTTGGTCTTACAAATGGTATGATTCCTATTATAGGATATAATTATGGTGCAAAAAATAAAAAAAGAATATTAAAAACAATAAAACTTGGTTTAATTGTTTCTGTATTAATAATGCTTGTTGGTATGATAAGCTTCCAAATTGTACCTGATAGACTTCTTTTAATATTTAATGCAGATGCAGAAATGATTGAAATAGGTATACCAGCATTAAGAATTATAAGTACAAGTTTTGTGTTTGCAGGAATAAGTATTGTTTATTCATGTGTTTTTCAAGCAGTTGGAAAAGCTGGATATAGTCTTATTATTTCTATAATAAGACAATTATTAGTGATACTTCCTGTTGCATATATTATGGCAAAAATATTAGGTTTATCATTTGTTTGGACTGCATTCCCTATTGCTGAATTTATAGCACTTATAATGAGTATTATAATGTATTTAAGATTATATAGAAAATATATAAAAACTATTGATTAAAGGAGGTTATAGATATGGAAAAAGACTTGACTAAAGGTAATGTAACGAAGTCTATAATGCTTTTTGCAATACCTATGATATTAGGTAATATGCTTCAGCAATTTTATAATATAGCAGATACATTTATAGTAGGTAAATTTGTAAGTTCAAATGCACTTGCAGCAGTAGGTACGTCTTTTTCGCTTATGGTATTTATAACATCTGTAATAATAGGTTTATGTATGGGTAGCGGAGTACTTTTTTCTATGTATTATGGAGGAGAGGACTTTGAAAACCTTAAAAAAAGTTTTTTTATGTCATTTGTATCAATATTTATAGTAACTGTTTTAATAAATATAATTGTATTTATTTTTATTGATAAAATTCTTTTACTTCTTCAAGTAGATACTGTTATAGTTGAAATGACTAAGGAATATTTAACAGTTATATTTACAGGTATAGTATTTGTATATATATATAATTTTTTTGCTTGTTTTTTAAGAAGTATAGGAAATTCTTCTGTACCTGTAATATGTATGGGTATATCAGCAGTTATAAATATTGTAATTGATATAGTTTTTGTATGTTTTTTTAATATGGGAGTTTTTGGTGCTGCATTTGCAACAGTTATAGCACAGTTTTTTTCTGCTATTACTGTTTCTATATATTCTTTTATTAAAATTCCTTATACTCGTATAAAAAAAGAGCATATGAAGTTTGAAAAAGATATGTTAAAAAGGATTATTAATTATTCATCACTTACAAGTATACAACAATCAGTTATGAATTTTGGAATACTTATGATACAAGGTCTTGTAAATAGTTTTGGAGTAGCTGTAACGGCAGCTTTTGCAGCAGCTGTAAAAATAGATGCTTTTGCATATATGCCAGTACAAGACTTTGGTAATGCTTTTTCAACATATATAGCACAAAATATGGGTGCTGGAAAAAAGGAACGTATACATAAAGGTATAAAATCAGCAATAAAAATGTCTGTTGTGTTTAGTATAATAATTTCAATTATAGTTTTTGTATTTGCAAAATATTTAATGCTTATATTTGTAAAAAGTGATGAAATAAATATAATTAATATAGGTGTTGAGTATTTAAGAATTGAAGGTGCATTTTATTTTGGAATTGGCATTTTATTTATACTTTATGGTTTATATAGAGGACTAGGCCGAGCAGGAATGTCAGTTGTACTTACAATAATATCATTAGGAAGTAGGGTTCTTATTGCATATACTCTTGCACCTAGACCAGCAATAGGTCTTTATGGTATATGGTGGGCAATTCCAATAGGTTGGATATTAGCTGATATAACAGGACTTTTATATTATTTAAAGATAAAGAAAAGTATATAAATTAAAAACACCTTGAAAATTAATCAAGGTGTTTTTTTATTTATATAGTAGTTTCTTTTACATGCTTAAATGTTGAATTACCTAAATATTCAGAAGCATCACCAAGTTCTTCTTCTATTCTTAAAAGTCTGTTATATTTTGCTGTTCTATCACTTCTACAAGGAGCACCTGTTTTTATTTGACCAGCATTTACAGCAACTGCAATATCAGCTATTGTTGTGTCTTCTGTTTCTCCAGAGCGGTGAGAAATTATTGCTGTCATACCATTTTTCTGTGCTGTTTCTATGGCTTCAAATGTTTCTGTAATAGTACCTATTTGATTTATTTTTATAAGAATTGAATTTGCTGCTTTAATTTTTATACCTTTTTTAAGTCTTTCTGTGTTAGTAACAAAAAGGTCGTCACCAACAAGCTGAACTTTGTCACCAAGTTCTCTTGTGAGTTTTTTCCAACCTTCCCAGTCTTCTTCAGCAAGACCATCTTCTATTGATACAATAGGGTATTTATTGCAAAGGTTTTTCCAATATTCTATCATTTCATCACTTGTTCTTACAACTTCAATACCCTTTGTTTTACTTTCTCCAGCAAAATGATAAAATCCGTCATTTTCATTATATAATTCAGTACTTGCAGGGTCTAATGCAATTTTTATATCTTTTCCGAATACATATCCTGCTTTTTCAACAGCTTCTTTTATAATATCAAGTACTTTTTCTGCGTTTTCAAGGTTAGGGGCAAAACCACCTTCATCGCCTATTGCTGTTGAAAGTCCTTTTGACTTTAAAACTTTTTTCAATGTATGATATATTTCACAACATATTTTTAAACCATCTGAAAAGTCACAAGCATTAACAGGCATTATCATAAATTCTTGTATATCAACAGTATTATCAGCGTGTTTTCCACCGTTCATAATATTCATCATAGGAACAGGCATTGTGTGTGCGTTAAATCCGCCTAAATACTGATATAAAGGTATTTTTAAAGCGTTAGCAACAGATTTTGCAACAGCAGTTGAAACACCTAATATTGCATTAGCACCAAGTTTTGATTTATTATGTGTTCCATCAAGTGTAATCATTTTTTGGTCTATTGCTCTTTGGTCAAGAGCGTTCATTCCTATTATTTCTTTTGCAATAATGTTATTTACATTACTTACAGCATTTAATACACCATTTCCATCATATCTTTTTCCACCGTCACGAAGTTCACAAGCTTCAAATGCACCTGTTGAAGCACCAGAAGGTACAGCAGATTTTCCTATATACTGATTTTCGCATATAACTTCAACTTCAACAGTTGGATTTCCACGAGAGTCTATTATTTCACGAGCAAAAACATCTGTAATTTCAATATAACTTTTCAAAAATATCTCCTCCTTTTTCATAATTATTTTTACTGTTTTTAAAATATATATTCAAAAATAAATTTTATTTTTTTAAATTTAAAGCATACCAAAAATAAACTTTTCAAAATTATATAGATGTGTTATAATATATCGAACATAATATAATGCAGGTAATTTGCCTGTGTTAAAGCTTATTATTTAATAAGAAATCCTAATTTAAAGGAGGTAAAGTGTTATGAAACATATTAAAACTTTAAGTACAGCTATGCTTAAAAAAACAGCTGCAACAGGTGGTTGTGGAGAGTGCCAGACATCTTGCCAGTCTGCTTGTAAAACATCTTGTACAGTGGCAAATCAGTCTTGCGAAAACAAATAATTACTTAGAGAAAATAAAATTGCCGAAAGGCAATTTTATTTTTGCAAAAAAATTAGTAGATAATTTTTATTATATATAAATTTTTGGAGGAGATTATTAATGATACATAAGTTTTCTATGGACGGCATTAATATAGTAATGGACGTAGATAGTGGTGCTGTGCATATTGTAGACAATGTTGTTTATGAAATAGTAGATGATTTTAAGGAATTAAGCGAAAAAGAAATTTTTGAAAAATACCATAATAAATTTAGTGAAGAAGAAATTAAAGAAGCTTTAGAAGAAATAAAAGAACTTGAAAAAGAAGAAATGCTTTTTACAGAAGATGACTATGAATTTGTACTTCCTAAAGTTACAAACAGAAACCCTGTTGTAAAAGCACTTTGTCTTCATGTAGCTCATGACTGTAATCTTAAATGTAAATATTGTTTTGCAGAAGAGGGAGAATATCATGGCAAACGTTCTCTTATGAGTGCTGAAGTTGGTAAGGCTGCTATTGATTTTATAATTAAAAATTCAGGTGCAAGAAAAAATCTTGAAATAGACTTTTTTGGTGGCGAACCACTTATGAATTTTGATGTTGTAAAAGAAATTGTTGAATATGGTCGTGAACAGGAAAAACTTCATAATAAAAATTTCAGATTTACAATTACAACAAATGGTATACTTCTTGATGATGAAAAAATGGAGTATATAAATAAACATATGCATAATGTTGTATTAAGTCTTGACGGAAGAAAAGAAGTTAATGATAATATGCGTCCAAAAGCAGGTGGACAGGGAAGTTATGAAACAATAGTTCCAAAATTCCAAAAACTTGCTGATAGCAGAAATCAGACAGATTATTTTGTAAGAGGAACATTTACAAAACATAATCTTGATTTTGCAAAAGATGTAATGCATCTTGCAGACCTTGGATTTAAACAAATTTCTGTTGAGCCTGTTGTTGCAGAAGATGAAATGGATTATGCTATTACAGAAAAAGATATTCCTGTAATATATGATGAATATGAAAATCTTGCAAAACTTATACATAAAAGCAGACAAGAAGGAAAATGGTTTAATTTCTTCCATTTTAATATAGACCTTAAAGGTGGTCCTTGTGTTGTAAAAAGACTTGCAGGTTGTGGTTCAGGTACAGAATATCTTGCTGTTACACCAGAAGGTGACCTTTACCCATGTCATCAGTTTGTTGGTAAAGAAGAATTTAAAATGGGTACTGTTTATGAAGGCGTCAAAGATGAAAAAAGACGTGAAGAGTTTGAAGGTTGCAATGTATATTCAAAACCTGATTGTAAAGTATGTTGGGCAAAATTCTATTGTAGTGGTGGCTGTGCAGCAAATGCATATCAGTATGGTGGAAGTATACTTTCACAGTATAAAACAGGTTGCGAACTTCAGAAAAAACGTATTGAGTGTGCTATATACCTTAAAGCAAAAGAAGCTCTTTCAGAATAATTAATACATAAAAAATGTGCTGTAAGGAGGAATGGTAATGAAAGGAAAAAACATGTTTTATCTTTTCATAGTTCTTATTGTTACAGGTGTTCTTGTATTTTTATGCACTATTGGCATAGGCGAAAATTCAAAAACACTTAGTGTAGGCAATATAAAACTTGGTCTTGACCTTAGTGGTGGAGCAAGTATACTTTATGAAGCTGATAAAGAAACTGTTACAGAAGAAGAAATGTCAGCCGCAGTATCTCTTATACAAGGACGACTTGACAGAAAAGGTTGGACAGAAGCTGAATGTTCAAAATCCGGAGAAAAAAGAATTTTAGTTGAAATTCCCGGAGTTGGAGATGCTGAAGAAGCAATAAATGAACTTGGTCAGACTGCACAGCTTAAATTTGTTGATATGGACGGAAATGTACTTTTAACAGGTGCAGATGTTGCAAATGCAACAAAAGAAGCCGGTGATGTAAGAGGTAATGGTGTAAGTGAACCATATGTAAAACTTCAATTTACAGATGAAGGTAAAGCTAAATTTGCAGAGGCAACAAAGAATAATATAGGAAAACAAATAGCTATTGTTCTTGATGAAACTGTTCAAAGTGCACCTACTGTAAATGCTGAAATAACAGATGGAAATGCAGTTATAACAGGGAGCTTTACACCAGAAGAGGCAGAAGAACTTGCAGCACTTATAAGAGCAGGTTCACTTCCATTCAATCTTAATGTAATACAGATGAAAAATGTAGGTGCAAGACTTGGAGCAGATGCTTTAAGTACAAGTATTAATGCAGGAATTCTTGGTATAGCATTAGTGCTTGTTTTTATGCTTGCTGTTTATAAAATTTCAGGACTTGCAGCGGATTGGGCTCTTATAGTATATATATGTCTTGAGCTTATAGCAATTAATGTGTTTAATATAACATTAACACTTTCAGGAATTGCAGGTATAGTGCTTTCAATAGGTATGGCTGTTGATGCAAATGTAATTATATTTGAAAGAATAAAAGAAGAACTTTTAAATGGAAGAACACTTCGTTCTGCTGTTGATTCAGGATTTAAAAGAGCTTTTCCAGCTATATTTGATGGAAATATAACTACACTTATTGCTGCTGGTGTTCTTTTCTTTATAGGAACAGGTACAGTAAAAGGATTTGCTCAAACACTTATGATAGGTATTGTTATTTCTATGTTTACAGCACTTTTTGTAACAAGAATAATATTAAAAGCAATTATGGGTGTTGGTGTTATTAATCCAAAATACTATGGCTTAAAAATTAAATAAGGGAGGTTTTGATTGTGGATATAATTAATAATAGAAAAAAATTCTTTGCAATCTCCCTTATAATAATAGTTATAGGAATTGCAACAATGATTATAAATTCAGTATCTGGAAAAGGTGCTTTAAATTATGATGTTGAGTTTACAGGTGGAACATCAATGGATATTGATATGGGAAAAGATTTTGATAATAATGATATTTCCGATATAATATCAAATGTTACAGGACAATCAGCACCACAGGTTCAAAGAGTAACAGGAACTAATGAAGTAAGTATAAAAATGCAATCAATAGATAGTGAAACAAGAACTGCTCTTATAGATGCATTTAATGAAGTGTATCCAGATATGGAAGTTCATGATATATTTGATGTTGGTGGTACAATAAGTAATGAAATGCAAAGGTCAGCTCTTATTGCTGTATTAGTTGCTTGTGTGGCTATGCTTATATATATATCTATAAGATTTAAAGATTTTAGAGCAGGAGCAAGTGCAATATTTGCACTTGTACATGATGTTCTTATTGTAATTGCTTTTTATGCTGTTTTAAGAATACCTGTAAATAATTCTTTTATTGCTGCTATATTAACTGTTTTAGGTTATTCTATAAATGCAACAATAGTAATATTTGATAGAATAAGAGAAAATAAAGGTAATTTTAGATATAATGAAACTGCTGAAAAAATAAATAAAAGTGTTACACAGACTCTTGCTCGTTCAATAAATACATCACTTACAACACTTTTTGCAATAGGTGCAATATATATACTTGGTGTTCAATCTATAAGAGAATTTGCATTACCACTTATAATAGGTATAATAAGTGGTGCATATTCATCAGTATTTCTTGCTGGTGCAGTATGGTATATGCTTATTCCTAAAAATGAAAAATAAATATAAAAAAGGAGTGAAATTTGATTTTCACTCCTTAATTTTTTTAAGATTTTTCTTTATCAAAAAATGCTTTTGTTTCTGCAATTACAACAGGGCTAAGTGCAAGTAAGCCTATAAGGTTAGGGAATGCCATAAGAGCATTTGTTATATCTGCAAGAAGCCATATAGGTTTTAATGAAAGATAAGGTGCAACTGCTATACAAGCTATATAAACTATTTTAAATACTAATGAGAAGTGTACACTATTTACAAGATAGGAAAGACATCTTTCACCATAGTAGCACCAACCTATAATAGTTGTAAATGAGAAAAATACAAGTCCTATTGAAACTATATACATACCTATATTACCTGGAAGTCCATTATTATATGCTGCATTTGAAAGAAGACTTCCATCAAGTGTTGATGTATCAAGAAGACCAGATGAAAGAACAACTATACCTGTCATTGTACATATTATAATTGTTGTAAAGAAAACACTAGTCATAGATATTAATCCTTGTCGTACACAAGAGTTTGTTTTTGCAGCAGCAACAACAATAGGAGAGCTACCAAGACCGGCTTCATTTGTATATACACCACGAGCAACTCCTGTACGAAGTGCTGTCATAACGGATATTATAATTGTTCCAGAAGTACCACCAAGCATAGCATGTGGATTAAAAGCAGATTCAAATATTGAGCTGAAAACTTCAGGTATTGCAGAAGCATTAAGTGCTAATATTATAAGAGAACCACCTACATAAAATATAGCCATAATAGGAACTATGAATTCTGCAACTTTTGATATTGAATTTATACCACCAAGAACAACAGCAGCAACTGCTATTGTTATAACTATACCAACAAGTGATACAGGTAAATGGAAAGCAGAACTTGTTGATTCTGTTATAGCGTTAACTTGTGGAAAAGTTCCACAACCTAAAAGAGCTGTTATAATACCGAAAATTGCAAAAAGTTTTGCAAGCCAAGACCACTTAATACCTAAGCCATTTTGTATATAGTACATAGGTCCACCAGCAATTTGACCATTTTCATCAATAGTACGATATTTTACTGCTAATACACCTTCTGCATATTTTGTTGTCATACCAACGAATGCTGAAACCCACATCCAAAATAATGCACCTGGTCCACCAGCACGAAGAGCAGTAGCAACACCAACTATGCTTCCAGTACCTATTGTAGCTGCAAGAGTTGTACAAAGAGAACCAAAAGCAGAAACATCTCCAGTATCACCTTCAACACCTTCTTCTTTTTCAAATATATATCTTATTGCTCGAGGAAGGTGAACTATCTGAAGAAAACCAAGTCTTATTGTAAAATATAAACCTGTTCCTATTAAAAGAATAAGTGTGGGAGGACCCCAAACAATTGATTGTATCGTTGATAAAATATCCATTATGCCGTCCATACATTTCCTCCAATCTTATAAAAAGCTTAGTGTTAGTATCGGTATCAATATTTATTTTTCCTATTGAAAAATCTTTTATATTGTAATTTTAAAGTGGAATAAAGAAATTGTGTAGGAAAAAAGGTATAAAAGTACCGGATACCCACTATATTTTAGTATAATACATTAATTTAGGCAATTAAAAAATAAGAAGGGTAAATTATTTTTTAATAATACCGTGGATATCCGGTTAGGTTTTGTTATGGTATGTTATTAATAAAGGGTTTTAAAAAATATTAGAACATTGCTTTAATGTCTGAATAATCCATTTCAAAGCTATCTGCAACATTTTTACATGTAAGTTTTCCGTCATATGTATTAATTCCTGAATATATAACATCATTATCTTTACAAGCTGTTTCAAGACCTTTACCAGCAATCTGTAAGCCGTATTTTAATGTAGCATTTGTTAATGCAATTGTTGAAGTTCTTGGAACTGCACCAGGCATATTTCCTACACAGTAATGTACAACACCATCAACTATAAATGTTGGATTATCATGATATGTAACTTTTGTTGTTTCGCAGCAACCACCTTGGTCAACAGCAACGTCAACAATAACGCTACCCGGTTTCATATTTTTAAGATATGCTTTTTTCATAACTTTTGGAGCAGCTTTTCCTGGTATTAATATTGAACCAATAACAAGGTCAGCTTCAGAAACTGCTTTTTCAATAGCTACATCTGTGCTATATAATGTTTGTATTCTTGCTCCAAAAATATCATCAAGATAAGCAAGTCTTTCAAGGTTAATATCAAGTATAGAAACATCAGCTCCCATACCAACAGCTATTTTACAAGCGTTTGTTCCAACGTTTCCAGCACCAAGTATAACAACTTTAGCTTTTGGAGTTCCAGGAACACCAGAAAGAAGCATTCCGCTACCACCAAATGGTTTTTCAAGATATTTAGCACCTTCCTGAATACTTAAACGTCCTGCAATCTGGCTCATAGGAGCAAGTAATGGAATAGTATTATTTCTTTCAATAAGTGTTTCGTAAGCAACACCCTTAACACCAGCATCAAGAAGAGCATCTGTAAGAGGTCTGTCAGCAGCAAGGTGAAGATATGTATAAAGAATTAAATCTTTATGGAAGAATTTATATTCTTCTTCAAGAGGCTCTTTTACTTTAACCATCATTTCAACTGTATCCCAAACTTCTTTAGCTGTATCAATCATAACAGCACCAGAAGCAGCGTATTCTTCATCTGTAAATCCTGAACCTAATCCAGAGCACCTTTTTCGATATATACAGTATGACCTGCATTAGCATAACTTTTTACGTTATCAGGTGTAAGACCAACACGGAATTCATTGTTTTTGATTTCTTTTACGCATCCAATTTTCATAGTTAAAACCTCCTAAAAATAAATAATTATTTGTAATGCCGCTTACGACTTTAAGTGGAGGATATACCTGGTTTAAGCGGATAAAAACAGGTATATCTGATGCTATAATGTGAGTTCAATCATTAATGATTGAATTTTAATATATGAAGAAAATAAACTGTATTTTAAATAATACAATATTGAATATTAAAATTCTTAATTATTTTATATTGGAGAATTTTCTTCATCTATGTACTTATATTAGCACATAAAAATCATAATTACAATTGGACAATATGTAACACCTTTATATAGAATTTTTGTAAAAAACACAGATTTTATTGTCATATGTAAAAAAACTGCATTTTTGGCACGAATAATTTTATAAAAAAATATATTAAATTTTTATTTGCTTGAAAATTATAATAAATTGTGTTTAAATCAATATAATATTTATAACAAGGAGGCTTCTCATATGAGAGAGATAAAAGAAGCTATGAAAAGTACAAAGCTTACAAAAACCTCAAGAATGATAGGAGCATTTATATTAGATAATATGGAGGAAGCTTGTTTCATGACTTCAACAGATATAGCAGTTCGTGTAGGAGTAAGTGAATCTTCAGTAATAAGATTTACAAGAGCACTTAATTTTTCTGGATTTATGGAGTTTCAAAAAAGTTTAAGAAAGAGTTATTCAGAGAAGGTTTCAAGAATATCAAATACAATAATAGTACCTTCTGAAAGACTTATAAAAAGTATGGAGGACAGAGAAAATTCAAATCCTATAAGTGAACATTTTGAAAATGCAATAAATGATATAAATAGTGTAGTTAAAAATAATTCTGAAAAAACATTTGATGATGCAGCTAGTATTATTCTAAATTCAAAACGTAAGTTTATAATATCTTCAAGGGCAAATTCTGGAGTTGGAAATTATTTCTTTCTTATTTTAAGACATATGGTTGATGATGTTTATGGAACAAACAGTTCAAGTCTTAATGTAATAGACCTTTTATGTGATATTAATGAAAACGATTGTATAATAATATTTAGTTTTCCGAGATATTCTGAACTTGATAAGGCAGCACTTGAAATGGCTTCTGAAAAAGGAGCAAAAATTATAGTTTTTACAGATAAACCAAGTTCATTCCCCGCTCATTATGCATCTGTTTTAATAACTGTTGATGTAGATACAAGTGTATTTTTTAATTCTTATGTAGGCGTACAATTTGCTATGGAAACACTTTGCGTTGCTATAAGCCATAGAATAGGTTGTTCTAATGAAGAAAAATTAAATACAATAGATAAATATCTAGGAAAATTTGGGCTTTTCTAATAGTAAAATGATGATATACACAAAAAAGTGAATATCATCATTTTTTATTGATAAAAAAATAAATTGACACAATTATATTTTAGTAATAAAATATTTTCTAAACGCAAATCATTTGCAATTAGGAGGTTGATTTATATAAAATGAAATTTTTAAGATTAATAACTTTTATTACATCTATTGTTATATTTACTGGTTGTTCAAGTGATAAAAAAAATATATCTGATAATAGTATTGATATAGTAACTTCATTTTATCCTATATATTCAATAGCACAAGAAATAACAAAGAACTCACCTAATATAAATATTATTAATATGACAACACCTTCAACAGGTTGTTTACATGACTATCAACTTACATCAGGAGATATGAAAAAACTTTCAAATGCTGATTTATTTATAATAAATGGTGGAGATATGGAAAGTTTTGTTTCTAATATAGAGAAATCTTTACCAGAATTACAAATAATAGATACATCAATAGGTACACATATGCTTGAAGGTGAAGAAGGTCATTATCATATTCACGATGAAGAACATGAAAATATTGAAGAAATAGAGGAAACTGGTCATATTCATAGTGAAGATGATGAACATGACCATGGAAATATAAACGCTCATATATGGCTTTCTCCTGAAAATGCTATTATACAAGCTGAAAATATTTGTAATGCTTTATGCTCTGTTGACAGTGTTAATTCAGAAATATATATAAAAAATTTTGAAAATTTTAAATCAGGAGTAAATGAAATTATAAATGAAACTTCTGGTATAAACTTTGAAGGAAAAAGTGCAGCAGTTTTTCATGAAGGGTATTCATATTTTGCCGATTGGTTTGGTTTTGATATATTGGCAGAAATATATATGGACGAAAATACAGACCCTTCATCAGAACTTATAGCAAATACAATAGATACTGTAAATAATAATAATATAAATGTTCTTTTATGTGCAGATGATGCTAGTTTAAAAATAGCAGAAACTGTTGCAAATGAAACAAATGCAAAAATATATGTAATTGACCCTTTAACATATGGAAATGAAAATAATGAAACATATACAGATATAATGAAAAGAAATGTTGATATAATAAAGGAGGCGTTTCAATGACAAAAGCTCATAATAGTTGTGGTTTATGTCGTATAGATATAGAAAATTTAAAGGTAACAAGTGGACAAGATACTCTTATAGAAAATATAAATCTTGATTTCCATTGTGGACAACTTACAGCACTTATAGGAAGAAACGGGGCAGGTAAAACAACTCTAATAAAAGCTATACTTGGTGAAAGAGAGTATAGTGGTAATATAATATATAAAGAACATAACAATAATGAAATAAAACGACCACGTATAGGATATGTTCCGCAACATCTTATTTTTGATAGAAATACGCCTGTAAGTGTAATTGATTTTATGACTGCAACAAAATCAAAACGACCTGTATGGTTTGGGCATAGAAAAAAAGAACGTGAAAATATTATAAAACAGCTTGAAAGTCTTGAATGTAGTCATGTAATTGATAGAAAACTTGGAGAACTTTCAGGAGGTGAACTTCAAAGGGTACTTCTTGCAACAGCTCTTGAACCACTTCCGGATTTTCTTATACTTGATGAACCTGTATCCGGTGTTGATATAAATGGACTTGACCTTTTTTATAAAACAGTTTCAAAACTTCGTGATAATTATCATATAGCAATACTTTTAGTATCTCATGACCTTAGTCTTATAAAAAAATATGCTGATAAAGCAGTTCTTATTGATAAAACAGTTGTTGCTTCTGGTGATGTTGAAGAAGTTTTTAAAACTGATGCATTTAAACAAATATTTGGATTTATGGATATGGAGAAATAAAAATGGAAATAATATATAATATATTTGAAACTATACTTCCTTTTGAATTTATACAATATGAATTTATGAAAAATGCTTTACTTGCAATAATTGTTGTATCGCCTCTTTTTGCAATACTTGGTACAATGGCTGTTAATAATAAAATGGCATTTTTCTCAGATGCTCTTGGGCATAGTGCTTTTACAGGAATAGCAATAGGTATACTTTTAGGAATGAGAAATCCATTGATTTCAATGGTTGCCTTTGGTATATTTTTAAGTCTTGTAATAACTAAAGTTAAGTCAATAAATACAGCTTCAACAGATACTATAATAAGTGTTTTTTCATCACTTTCAATGGCATTAGGAATTGTTATACTTTCAAAAAATGGAGGTTTTGCTAAATATTCATCATATCTTATAGGTGATATACTTACTGTTACGCCTAAAGAAATATTATTAATATTTATTGTTCTTATAGTTACAATAGTAATATGGTATAAAATATATAATCATCTTTTACTTATAAGCATAAATACATCACTTGCTGCAAGTAGAAATATTAAGACAGCTTTAATAGAAAATATATTTGTAGCACTTGTAGCTGTTGCAGTAATGCTTACAATAAAATGGATAGGTATACTTACAATAAATTCAATGCTTATACTTCCAGCAGCAGGAGCAAGGAATATATCTTCAAATACAAGACAATACCATATAATAACAATAATAACATCATTAGTTTGTGGAATTTTAGGTCTTATTATATCATACTATATAGATACATCAGCATCAGCAACAATGGTACTTGTATCATCTGTATTTTTCTTTATAACTTTAATATTAAAAAAAATATCTAAATAAAAAGAACCCTTAAAAGGGTTCTTTTTATTTATCATTAAGTATTGTATCCATAAATTTTTCAATTTTTTCAACAGTGTTTGTTGAAAGACCATGTTCTATAAGACATGCTTCTTCCTCTGCAATATCTTCTTCAACACCAATAACTTGGCTTAAAAACTTTTTAAGTGTAAAATGTCTTTTTGCAACTTTTTTAGCTATTTCCAAACCTTCTTCTGTAAGAAAAAGTGAACCATAATGCTCATGTGTAACAAGACCTTGTGCTTTAAGAGTATTTATAGCTCTGTTTACACTTGGTTTTGATATTGAAAGTTCTGTTGCAATATCTGTAACTCTTACGCCGTCATCATTATTTAAAAAATATATTGTTTCTAAATAATCCTCTAAAGATGCAGTCACATTAGTCCCCTTTTTTTTAATCATACCTAACCACCTTTATATATTTGTTTTTATAATTTTATCAGCTGTATATATATCAATTCCGCTGTTAAAATTCATATTTTTATTGTAAATTCCTTTTTGTATCATAAGTGCAATACCACTTTCTGCCCAATAAGGAACATTTATATTTTCATTAAGAGTAATATTTATATTTATTACTCTTTCTAATATAGCAGCAGCTTCTAATGCAGTTACTTTTTTATTAATACCAAATGTTCCATCACCATATCCTACCATAATTCCTTTTGATGCAAGAGCATATATATATTTACTATATTGGTTATCCATAGAAACATCTGAAAATTGTATATCGGATTTGCCTGTTATACCATAATATGTAGCAACAAGACAAGCAAATTCACCACGAGTTATATACTTATTTTTATTATTAAAGCCATTAAGATATTTAATAACATCTGTTTTAACCATAGAAGGAACAGAATTTTTATTATAACTTTCACCATAAAAACTATAATATCCCTTTTCTTTCAATGGTATTGAAACACTACCTTTTTCATCTGTTGATAATACAGAATATACTCCAGAAGGGGATAATATATGTACTGATACACCATTTATATTTTTTGTTATATTTTCAGAGTGTATATTTTCTCCAACTTGACTCCATTCAGTATATGTTGTTGTAATATTAATATTAAGATTATTATTTGAGTCTTTAGTATAATTTAAAGAGGGTATAAGTGTATCATTATTTCCATAATAAATTACTACACTATCATTATTTAAAAGTGTTTTATTTATATCTGTTATTTCTATTATTTTATTATCTCTTATCAAAAATCCTTTCCAACAAGAATTTTTATTAATATCACCATTTTTAATACCATTTATACTATAAATAATAGAATTTCCATTTTCATTAGAAATTACAATGGGTATATTATAAACTTCTCCTAAATTTTGTAATGTTTCTATAAATGTATCACCAAAAGTATTTTTTTCAATTATAGTATTTTCAGTTCCTTCAATTCTAAAATTAACTGTTGCTGCAAAAATTTGTATATTAAATATAAAAATTGTTAATATTAGTATTATAACTTTATTGAGAAAATTTTTCATTTAAAAATCTCCTTTATAATTCATAAATATGTTATGTATAAAAAATTCCCATAATAAATTATATCATATACAAAAAAACAATTCTATATATTAATATAATTGTTAATATTCGTTTATTATATATAAATAATATAAATTTTTATTATTTGGCTTGCTAATTATCACATTTTGATATAAAATAAACGTAAAGCTAATCAGAAGGAGGTGTATTCCAATGGCATACCAGATTGATTCATCATGTATCGGATGTGGAGCTTGTGCTTCTGAATGTCCAACATCTTGTATCGTTGAAGACGGCGGTGTTTACAAAGTAAACGAAGGTGACTGCATCGAATGTGGTTCTTGTGCAAACGTTTGTCCAGTAGGAGCTCCTAAACTTGCATAATTATCAATGAGATTTAAAAAAGACAGGTTTTATCCTGTCTTTTTTTCATTTTGTTTTTTGTTTAATTATATTTTTTCCAGATTTACAATATTCAAATAAAAAACACTTATCACATTGAGGTCTTCTGGCAATACAAACTTTTCTACCATGGGCTATAATTTGAGTGTTATAACTTATCCAATGGTCTTTAGGTAATATTTTCATAAGGTCAAATTCAATTTTTACAGGGTCTTGATTTTTTGTAAATCCTAACATGTTAGAAACTCTTTTTACATGTGTATCAACAACAACACTAGGTATATTATATATATTTCCTCTTACAACATTTGCTGTTTTTCTTCCAACACCTGCAAGTTTAGTAAGACTTTCAATATCACTTGGAACTTCTCCACCAAATTCACTTAAAAGCTGTTGACAACAAAGACGTATATTTTTAGCTTTGTTATGGTAAAAACCTGTTGAACGAATATCTTGTTCAAGTTCTGAAAGTTCAGCTTCTGCAAAATCTTTTATACTTGTATATTTTTTAAAAAGACTTTCTGTGACTATATTAACTCTGTCATCTGTACATTGAGCACTTAATATTGTTGCTATTAAAAGCTGCCAAGCATTTTCATGATTAAGATAACATTTTGTTGGACCATAATGCTCATCAAGAAGTCTTAATACATTTTCAACTCTTTCTGATTTTTTCAAATTTATATCTCCTTTCAAATTTCTATTTTATAGTAAACAGGTTTGTTTGAAATTTCATCTTTTTTATAATAATTAAATAATACAGCTGTTTCATTTTCAACTATATTATTTTTTGGTTTTTTTACAATATCAAATACATTGTATTTAAAAAGCTCTATGTGACACATTCTTGAAATTTGCTGATATGAAAAATCCTTTAAATTAGGTGTGTATTTTTCGATATTAGCCTCATTTTTATAGAATGTAAATATTTTTTCTTTAATATCTTTACTTTCACCACAGAGGTCGTTTGGTAGTGTTTTTACATTATCACCAGCAAATATATCAAATCTCAAAAGTTCTTTTATAATATCAGATTTATCTTTAAGAATGTTATTTTCCAATGAAAATGAATACATTATTTGAAAAAGTTCCATTTTACTGTGTTTAACAGCATGATGACCTTTACTTTCCCAATAATCTCCTAAATCTTGAAAGAAATCAAAAGGAGATGTGTATATACTTGTAATATATTTTATTGTATTGAGAGCTTTTCCGGAATTATAATATGTTTCTGTCATTTCTTCTACAAGTTTTAATCTTTCCATTTCACCATATGAAATTTCTTTTGTATATAAAACTTCATAGTTTGGACGACGTCTGTAAATAATACCATATTTTTCAGCATCTCGTCTAAGTCCAGAACCTTTTAAAAGTTTTAAAAATCCTAATTGAAGTTGTTCTGGTTCAAGTGCAAAAACATCATTAAATGAATTTCTAAAAGAATTATAATCTTCATATGGCAAACCTGCAATAAGGTCAAGATGTTCATGTATATTTCCTAAGTCTTTTATTTTTTTAACTATTTCTGTTAAGCCTTCAAAACTAGTGTTTCTCTTAATAGCTTCTATTGTTTTAGGGTTTGTTGACTGAACACCTATTTCAAACTGGAAAAGTCCTTTTCGTGCATTTTTAAGCAGTTCTAATGCTTCATTGTCCATTATATCAGCAGTAATTTCCATATGAAAATTTGTTATACCATTATCATTATCCATTATATATTTCCATATCATCATGGCATGCTTTTTGTTACAGTTAAATGTTCTGTCAACAAATTTAACTTGTTTTACATTATTATCTATAAAAAACTGCAAATCGGATTTAACTCTTTCTTCTGAAAGAAATCTTACACCTTTTTCTATTGATGAAAGGCAGTATTGACAATTATAAGGACAACCTCTTTGTGTTTCATAATAAATTATTCTATTTTCAAGGTCTGTCATATCATCATATACAAAAGGTATGTCATCAAGAATGGCAGCTTTTCTTTTTGGTGTTGATAAAATTTCATTTTTATTATTTCTGTATGTTATACCGTCTATATTTAAAAGTTCTATTGTATTGTCAATAAAATATTCTGAAAGTTCTAAAAATGTTATTTCACCTTCACCACGTATTATAATATCAGCATATGGATTTTCAATTAAAACTTCTTCGGACTCATAGGAAACTTCTGGACCACCTAATATTATTATTGTTTTTGGTAGTATTTTTTTGAGGTTTTCAACAAGTTCTGATATTATACCCATATTCCATATATAACATGAAAAACCTATAACATCAGGATTTTCTTTATAAATTTCACTTAATATAAAATCTGTTTCTTGATTTATAGTAAACTCTTTTAAAAAAATATTTTCACTATACTTTGAAGCATATTTTTTTAAACTTCTTAAAGCAAGTGAAGAATGTATAAATTTTGCATTTATAGCAGTTAAAAGTATTTTCATTTTATCACCATATCCCAATTAAATTATAAAAAAACCTAAATATCCTATGATTATACTATAAATTATACCCGAAAGTACATCAGAAGGATAATGTACACCAGCCATAATTCTTGATAAGCCTACAAAAAGAGAAATAATAAGCATAATAATTCCAATTTGTGGATTTATATAAATAAAAGCCATACTTATTATTACAGAACTTACTGTATGACGGCTTGGAAAAGACTCACCATTTTCGTGATGTATTATAGGCTCTATGTCTGGAATTTTTTCAAAAGGACGTTTTCTTTTTACTAATTTTCTTATAATACTTACACTTAATAGTGTAAATAAGGGTACAAATATAAATTTTATAATATGAGTATTTTTAAAAACAGCAACATATATAATTCCAAAAGAATATATTACAATAAAAAATAATGGAAGAAGTTTTGCAGTATATTTTACTATTTTTTTGTTTTTTAAGCCAATACCATATAAAATTTTAAAAATATATTTATCCAATGTTATCTCCTCCAAAAAAGTCTATTAAAATAATAACAAATTATAAAAAATCATTGAATATACATTTTATATAAATATTTTACTATCAAATTGAATTTAATCGTTACCAATGCTATTATAAAAATATATGAAAGGGAGGTATAACAATGAAAAATATAGCTTTTATTGGTATAGGCGTAATGGGAAAATCAATGGCAAGAAATCTTATGAAAAAAGGTTATAATGTTTATATATATACAAGAACAAAAGAAAAAGCTATTGATATTATAGAAGAGGGTGCAATTTGGTGTGATACCATTTGCGAATGTGTAAAAAATAAATATGCTGTAATAACTATGGTAGGCTATCCAAAAGATGTTGAAGAAGTTTATTTTGGTGAAAATGGTATAATAGAAAATGTTGATACTGATACATATATAATTGATATGACTACAACAAGTCCAAAACTTTCTGTTGAAATATATAATGCAGCAAAAACTAAAAATATTAAAGCATTAGATGCACCTGTTAGTGGTGGTGATACTGGTGCAAAAAATGGAACTCTTTCAATAATGGTTGGTGGAGATAAAGAAGATTTTTATGCTTGTTATGATATTTTTTCTGCTATGGGTACAACAATACTTTATGAGGGGAAAGCAGGATTTGGACAACATACAAAAATGGTTAATCAAATATTACTTTCAGGCTGTATTGCCAGTGTATGTGAGGCTATAACATATGGAAAAAAACATGGTCTTAATATTGAAATGATGTTTAATAGTGTAAAAAACGGTGCTGCTGGAAGTTGGCAGTTATCAAATAATGGTGCTAAAATAATTGATGATGATATGTCACCAGGATTTTTTATAAAACACTATATAAAAGATATGAAAATTGCCCTTGAAGAAGCTGAAGCTGTTGGATTTAAGCCGGAAATATTAAAATCTGTTTATGATATGTATAAATGTCTTGAAAAAGAGGGTATGGAAGACCTTGGAACACAGGCTCTTATAAAATATTATGAAAAATAATAAAAAAAACCTATTACATTAATGTAATAGGTTTTTTGCTTTATATTTTATCTGTACCTTTTATTTTAATAAAATCATATGCTTTTTTTGCCTTTTCTGATGCTTCTTCAAGTGTATCTGAAATTACTGTTAAATGTCCCATTTTTCTTTTTGGAACAGATTTTTCTTTTCCATAAATATGTAAATAAACACCTTTTATATTTAATGCTTCGTCTGCACCTTCAACAGTAGCATTTCCATTAAATCCTTCTTCGCCTAAAAGATTTCTCATTACAGTTGGCATTATAAGTTTTGACGAACCGAGAGGAAGACCGGATACAGCACGTATATGCTGTTCAAATTGGCTTGTCATACAGGCTTCTATTGTATAATGCCCTGAATTATGAGGACGTGGTGCAACTTCGTTTAATGCTACATTTCCGTCTTTATCAACAAACATTTCTACACAGAACATTCCAACACCTTCGAATATTTCCATAACTGATTTTGCAAGTTCCATAGCTTTTTTTGATGTTTCTTCTGATATATTTGCAGGAACTCTTGTTTCGAAAAGTATATTATCATGGTGTATGTTTTCTGCAACAGGATAAACTTCTATTTCACCATTTATCCCTCTACAAGCAAGAACGGAAATTTCCATTGTAAATGGGAAGAATTTTTCTGCCATAAGTGGTATTTTACCACTACCTAAGGCTTTGAAACCTTCGTTGATTTCGTTTTCATTATGTATAACAAAGTTACCTTTTCCGTCATAACCACCTGTACATGATTTTAAAAGAAATGGATAACCATATTTTTCACCTGCATTTTTAATGTCATTAGGTATTTTTACTGATGTAAATTCTGGCATTGGAATATTGTTTTTAAGAAGAAGGGATTTTTGAGAGTATTTGTTTTGTATTATTTTAAGACTTTTTGCAGTAGGGTATACTTTTACACCTTCATTTTCAAGTGTTTCAAGTATGTCTGCACCTATATGTTCAAATTCATAAGTGATTACATCTGATTTTGATGCAAGAAGACGTATAGCAGTTTCATCATCAAAGTTTGCACCTATATGTTCATCAACTAATGTATGAGCAGGGCATTTTAATGTAGGGTCAAGTACAGTTATATAGAACCCCATTTTTTTTGCTTCTTGTATCATCATTTTACCAAGTTGTCCACCACCAATGATACCTATTTTTTTTTCTATATTTTTCATGGTCTATTCTCCTTATATAGATTTTATATTTAATAAAATGTATTCTATCATATAAAATTTTAAATTAAAATATAAAAACAATAGCTAACACTTATTTTTATGAAATAGTGTTGTAATTTGGTTTAAAAATAAATATTATTTATAAAGTTTTTATTGTTTATTGAATTGTAATTTTATGATATACTATATGTTTGTAAAATCGAACTGAAGTTAAAAAAAAGAGGTGGAAAAATGGGGGAAACTAGAAAAAGTTCTAAAAATACATCTAATAGAAAAAAAACAAAAAGAACTTCCACAAAAGTAAAAAAAGCAGTTAATAAATCAGCTCCCGCTGTTAAAAAAACAGTAGATAAAAGCCCTGCTTTTGGTGATACATTAACTGATGAAATAATAATAATACTTATAATTGTAATATCTATAATAACTATAATAAGTCTTTTTAGCAGTAGTATGGGAGTTGTAGGAAGTCTTATAAATTCATTCTTTAAAGGTCTTTTTGGATTTAGTGCTTATATTATGCCTATTGCAGTAATAGGCTATTGTGTATGGCTTCTTACATCTGAAAATAAAAGATTTAAGGAAATAAAACTTATAGGAACATTTTTATGTATTATATTTTTTGGTGCTATAATAGCTGTTTTTAATACTGAAACTTTTTCAGCTAATGCAAGTGTTTTTGAAAAAATGGCTGTACTTTATAAAAATGGCGGAAGTGGAAATGGTGGTCTTATAGGCGGTATTTTTGGAAATTTATTTGCATCTGCTTTTGGAAAAATAGGTGCAACAATAATACTTATTGCCCTTTTAATTATTTCTGCAATAATGGCAACAGGAAAATCATTTTTTGCCGGAGTTTCAGGTGCTTATAAATATAATAAAACAAAAATACGAGAATATAAAAATCGTGTTGAAAGAGAAAATTATAATAATAGTAAAGTACCACAAAATAATAGAACTTCAAAATCTGTATCTAATAAATCAAAACAAAGAAAAATACCTGATTTTATTATAGATAAAGATGATTTTAATGAAGAAGCTCCATATGTTGAAGAAACTGTATTTAAGAAAAGAGAACCTAGAAAATACGAAAAAGCACCTAAAGGTATTTATGACTTTAAAATTGAAATTGAAAAAGATAATGATTTTCCTTTTGGAAATGATTTTTCAACATCAAATACAAATGATATAAACAATAAAGATGAAAATAAAGTTTATAATGATAAAAATAATGTTGAAGAATATAAATTTTTTAACGATATTGTTAACGAAGATTTTGGAAAAGATACAAAATCTGAAGAAGTTGTTGAAATACAAAAAGAAGTATTTAAAAATATTGATAGTATGAATACTGAAAGTGTAGATACAGAATTAAAAACTGTTAACAATATTGATTATGATAAAGATGCATATGATGCTGATACAGAAGCTATCGAAAAAGCATTTGAGGAAATGGAAAAATCACTTGTTGAAAATACAGATATTGAAAGTGATAATTATACAAGTAATATAAATAATATAGATACAGAAGTAACAGAAAATATACAACCAGAAAATACAGTAACTACACAAACAAATATAGAAACAAAACAAGAAATAGACACACAACAAAAAACTGTAACTGATGATAATTCTATAAAAGAATTTGAAAATTCTCAAAATATACAATCACAACCAAAAGAGGACAAAAAAGAATATGTTTTCCCTCCTATGGATTTACTTGGAAAAGATGAAAATGTTCAAAGTCAAGGTTCAAAACTTGAAATGATTAATAATGCAAAAAAACTTGAAGAAACTTTAAAAAGTTTTGGTGTTGATGCAAAAGTAATACAGATAAATAGAGGACCAACAGTAACAAGATATGAGCTTTCACCAAGTCAAGGTGTTAAAGTAAGTAAAATTGTAAACCTTGCTGATGATATTGCATTAAATCTTGCTGCGGCAGGAATAAGAATTGAAGCACCTATACCGGGAAAAGCTGCTGTTGGTATAGAAGTTCCAAACAAAGAAACACAATCAGTATATTTAAGAACAGTTCTTGAATCTGATGAATTTCAAAATTTCTCATCAAAACTTGCTTTTGCCCTTGGTGAAGATATAGCAGGAAAATGTGTAGTAACAGATATAGCAAAAATGCCACATCTTCTTATTGCAGGTGCAACAGGTTCTGGTAAGAGTGTTTGTATAAATACACTTATAACAAGTATTATTTATAAGGCAAAACCGGAAGAAGTTAAACTTCTTTTAGTTGACCCTAAAGTAGTTGAGTTAAGTGTTTATAATGGTATACCACATCTTCTTATACCTGTTGTTACAGACCCTAAAAAAGCTGCTAGTGCATTAAATTGGGCTGTTAGAGAAATGCTCCAAAGATATAATGACTTTGCAGAGCATAATGTAAGAGATATAAAAGGCTTTAATGCAATGAAAAAGGAAAAGGGCGAAACAGACCTTATGCCTCAGATTGTAATTATTATAGATGAGCTTGCAGACCTTATGATGGCTGCACCGGGAGAGGTTGAAGACTCTATATGTCGTCTTGCACAGATGGCACGTGCTGCCGGACTTCATCTTATAATTGCAACTCAAAGACCTTCTGTTGATGTTATTACAGGTGTTATTAAAGCAAATATACCTTCAAGACTTGCATTTGCCGTTTCTTCAGGTATTGACTCAAGAACAATACTTGATACAACAGGTGCTGAAAAACTTCTTGGAAAAGGTGATATGCTTTTCTGTCCTGTTGGTATGAGTAAACCTGTAAGAATACAAGGTGCTTTTGTAACAGATAAAGAAGTTGAAAATATAGTTGCCTTTGTAAAACAAGATGGTCATTCAGGATATAGTACTGAAATGATTGAAGAAATAACATCTTCTACTAAAAACTTATCTGGTGGCGAAAATATGGACGAGCATTTTGAAGCTGCAATAGAGCTTGTTGTAAAAAAAGAAAAAGCATCTGTTTCTATGCTTCAACGTCATTTTAGAATTGGTTATAATAGAGCTGCAAATCTTATGGAAGCCCTTGAAGATAGGGGAATTGTTGGACCAGAAGATGGAAGTAAACCAAGAAAAGTCCTTATGTCACAAGAAGAATATGATGAGTTTAAAGAACAAGGTGGATTTAATGGATAAAATAAAAATGCTGTCATTAGACAGCATTTTTTTTATTTTAATAAAACACTTTTTTTACAAATGGTATTAAAGATAATAATACAAACAAAGCAAGCAATCCAAATATAATTCTTTCTGACAATATGTTTGTTTCAATAGCTATATTTATAGATGCCCATATTATAACAGCATATATAAATAAAAATGGAATTAAAATTAAAATTCTTATTGCTAAAGGTATTTTTTTATATGTACAGCCTTTTAATATATATGAAAATACAAATTTAATTAAACCTTCAATCACAAAATCACCTCTTAAAAAATAGATGTGGTTAATAAATAAAATATAATATAATTTAATCGTTTATGTCAACTAAAACTATTTATTTTTGTTACAATATGATATAATTAAGGAAAATACATTATAATTTTTAACTATTAAAATATTTTAATAATAGGAGATGATGCAGTTATGAAATTAAAAAAATATTTTAAATTTACCCACTTTAGGAATAATTTAAAAGGTTTTCTTATAATAATGACTATTCTAATTGTATGTCAACTTTATTTTGAAAATATGTCTTTTAGTGAAATTATAATAACAGATATAATTGTAATAACCCCTTCTTTGATTGTAAGTTTGATAATTGATTGGGTTAAAATAATAAATGATAATATAAAACAAAAAAAGAGTGAATAGTTTATATCAGTAGTTAAACTTATTTTTTGTTGACAAATTTAATGTGTTATAGTACCATAACCATGTAGAGGTCATATGACTGACGGAAGTGGAGTACCACATGAAGTATGACTGTAATTAGCCGACCGTCTGGGCAAAATAACCCGGATTGTCGGTTTTTTTTCGATAATCCGTAAATTTTATTAGTATTAAATATTTATTTGCCAATACGAAAGGGGAATTTACTAATGAAAACAGACTTACAGATTGCACAGGAATGTAAAATGGAACATATTGAAAAGATAGCCAAAAAAGCTGGTATTCCTGAAGAATATGTTGAATGTTATGGAAAATATAAAGCAAAAATAAGCGATGAGTATTATAATTCTATAAAGGATAATAAAGATGGAAAACTTATACTTGTAACTGCTGTAAACCCTACACCTGCCGGAGAGGGTAAAACAACTATTACAATAGGTCTTTCACAGGCTCTTAATAAAATGGGTAAAAAGACAATGGTTGCTCTTCGTGAGCCATCTTTAGGACCTTGCTTTGGTGTAAAAGGTGGGGCTGCTGGTGGCGGTTATGCACAAGTTGTTCCTATGGAAGATATTAACCTTCATTTTACAGGAGATATTCATGCAATAACAACTGCAAATAATCTTCTTTCTGCGATGATTGATAACCATATTCAACAAGGTAATGAATGTAATATTGACCCAAGAAAAATTGTTTGGAAACGTGTTCTTGATATGAATGATAGAGCTTTAAGAGATATTGTTATTGGTCTTGGTGGAAAGCCTAATGGTGTTCCTCGTGAAGATGGTTTCCAGATAACAGTTGCTTCTGAAGTTATGGCTATATTCTGTCTTGCAGAAAGTATTACAGACCTTAAAGATAAACTTGGTAAAATTATTGTTGGTTATACTTATGATGATAAACCTGTTACAGCAAAAGACATTGGAGCTGACGGTGCTATGACTGTTCTTCTTAAAGATGCTGTAAAACCTAATCTTGTTCAGACACTTGATAATCAGCCAGCACTTATACATGGTGGTCCATTTGCTAATATTGCTCATGGTTGTAATAGTGTTAAAGCTACAAAACTTGGTCTTAAAATGTCAGACTATCTTGTAACAGAAGCTGGATTTGGTGCTGACCTTGGTGCTGAAAAATTCTTTGATATTAAATGTCGTAAAGCTGGACTTAAACCAGATGCAGTTGTACTTGTTGCTACTGTAAGAGCTCTCAAGTATAATGGAGGAGTGCCAAAAGCAGAACTTAACAATGAAAATGTTGAAGCTGTTAAAAAAGGTATTGTAAACCTTGAAAAACATATTGAAAATATTCAGAAATATGGTGTTCCTGTTGTTGTAACACTTAATAATTTTGTATTTGATACAGAAGCTGAAATTGCTGTTGTTAAAGCTAAATGTGAAGAAATGGGAGCAACATTTGCTATTGCTAAAGTATGGGAAAAAGGCGGAGAAGGCGGTATTGAACTTGCCCAAAAAGTTATTGAAACTATTGAAACAAAAGAAAGTAATTTCCATACACTTTATGAAGATGATTTATCAATAGAAGATAAAATAAATAAAATTTGTAAAGAAATTTATGGTGCAAATGGTGTTAATTTCTCTGCAAAAGCAAAGAAAACAATTAAACAAATTAATGATTTGGGATTTGATAAATTCCCAGTATGTATAGCAAAAACACAGTACTCACTTTCTGATAATCCTGCTCTTTTAGGTAGACCAAAAGGATTTGAAGTTACTGTTCAAGAATTAAGAATTTCAGCTGGTTCCGGATTTATAGTTGTTCTTCTTGGAGATATTATGACTATGCCGGGACTTCCAAAGAAACCTGCTGCATTAAATATTGATATTGATGATAAAGGAAATGTTGTAGGATTGTTCTAATTGGTGTATAATCAAGGACAGAGATTTTTTCTCTGTCCATTTTTTTTATTTATTTTATTTATAAAATTGTATTATATTATATATATAAACATAAAATTTTAAGGAGGGATATAATGTCTGCCCAAATAATAGATGGAAAGGCTATATCAGTCGATATAAAAAATGAAGCACTTGAAGATGCTAAAATACTTAGAGAAAAAGGTGTTGAACCTTGTCTTGCTGTTGTTCTTGTAGGAAATAATTCTGCTTCAAGAGTATATGTAAATAATAAAAAGAAAGCTTGTGAATATTGTAATATAAAATCTCTTTCTTATGAACTTCCAGAAGATACAACAGAAAGTGAACTTCTTGAACTTATAGACGAGCTTAATAAAAGTAAAAATGTAAATGGTATACTTGTTCAACTTCCTTTACCTAAACAGATTGATGAAACAAAAGTAATACTTGCAATATCACCAGATAAAGATGTTGATTGTTTCCACCCATATAATGTAGGTGCTGTATTTACAGGTGGAAAAGGATTTAAACCATGTACACCTGCGGGAGTTATTGAACTTATAAAAAGAACAGGTTGTGATATTTCTGGTAAAAATTGTGTTGTAATTGGTAGAAGTAATATTGTAGGTAAACCAGCTGCTATGCTTCTTATGGCTGAAAATGGTACAGTTACTATTTGTCATTCAAAAACAAAAAATATGGCTGAAATATGTAAAAATGCAGATATAATAGTTGTTGCAACAGGTAAGATTAATACACTTACAAAAGATATGGTTAAAGAAGGAGCCATTATAATTGATGTTGGTATGAACAGAAATGAAGAAGGCAAACTTTGTGGTGATGTTGACTTTGAAAATGTAAAAGAAGTTGCTGGTGCAATAACACCTGTTCCAGGTGGCGTAGGACCAATGACTATTGCTATGCTTATGAAAAATTGTATTACTGCTGCAAAAATGCAAAACGGTATAGAATAAACGGAGGTATGTTTTGAAAGCTAATATATCATTTATTTCTTTAGGCTGTGACAAAAACCTTGTTGATAGTGAGGTTATGTTAGGACTTACAAAAAAAGCAGGTTTTAATATTGTACCTGATGAAGCTGATGCAGATATTATTGTTATAAATACTTGTTGTTTTATTAAAGATGCACTTGAAGAAAGTATAGAAACAATTATTGATGCAGGAAAATATAAAGAAGACAGATGTAAAGGTATTATAATTGCAGGTTGTCTTGGTCAAAGATATGAAAAAGAAATTTTTGAAGAAATGCCAGAAGTTGATGCTGTTATAGGTACAACTGCATATGAGGATATTGTTGAAGTTGCCGAAAGAGTGCTTAATGGTGAAAAGAAATTTAAAGATATAAAGAGCATTGACTTTGCTTGTGATGATGATAAAAGTGAAATGCGTGTACTTTCATCAGCAGGATATTCTGCAAATCTTAAAATAGCTGAAGGTTGTAACAATCATTGTACATATTGTGTTATACCTAAGCTTAGAGGTAAATATAGAAGCCGTAAAATGGAAAGCCTTGTAAGAGAAGCAGAAATGCTTGCTAAAAATGGTGTAAAAGAACTTGTACTTGTTGCACAAGATGTTGCTCTTTATGGTATAGACCTTTATGGTGAAAATAGACTTCATATTTTACTTGAAAAACTTTGTGAAATTGAAGGTATAGAATGGATAAGACTTCTTTATTGCTATCCTGAACATCTTACAGATGAAACAATTGCTGTTATGGCTAAAGAAGAAAAAATATGTAAATATATAGATATGCCTTTACAGCATACTGTTGATACTGTTCTTAAAAAAATGGGCAGAAGAAGTACAAAAGCTATGATAAGAGAAATAGTTAATAAACTTAGAACAGCTATGCCTGATATTGCTATAAGAACAACAATAATAACAGGTTTTCCACAGGAAACAGAAGAAGATGTTAATGAACTTATAGATTTTATAAGTGAAATAAAATTTGACCGTCTTGGTGTATTCTCATATTCTCAAGAAGAAGGAACTCCAGCCACAAAAATGGAAGGTCAAATTGATGATGATGTAAAAGAAGAAAGAAGAAATCGTATACTTGAATGTCAAAAATTTATTTCGGCACAAAAATGTGAAAGCATGGTAGGAAAAGTTATAAAAGTTATTATTGATGGCAAAATTCCGGAAGAAAATATATACTGTGGAAGATGCTATAAAGACGCTCCTGATATTGATGGTATGGTATTTATTAAAAGTGACTATGAACTTTTATCTGGAGATTTTGCTGACGTGCTTATAACAGAAGCGAGTGATTATGATTTGATAGGAGAGACGTATTATGGAGATGAATTTGCCGAATAAACTTACAATATTAAGGGTTATACTTATACCTGTTTTTCTTGTAGTACTTCTTGGTAGATTTATACCAAGTCCTTTAAATAGATATATTGCAATAGGTATATTTATAATAGCTTCTCTTACAGATATGCTTGATGGACATATTGCAAGAAGTAGAAATCTTGTTACAAACTTTGGAAAATTTATGGACCCTCTTGCAGATAAACTTCTTGTAAGTGCTGCTATGATTGCTATGGTTGAAATGGGCGATATTCCTTCTTGGGTTGTAATTATAATTATAAGCCGTGAATTTGCAATTACAGGATTTAGAATACTTGCAATAGAAGCTAATAAGGTAATAGCTGCAAGTTGGTGGGGAAAAATAAAAACAACAACACAGATGATAATGATAATTTATATTCTTATTGGTTTTAAAGGTGTTGTTTTACAGTCAATAGGTTCATTCCTTATAGGTCTTGCAACGTTATTTACAATAATATCTGGTGTTGATTATATTGTAAAAAATATAGATGTTTTAAAAGGTTAATATTAAAATAAGAGGTGTTTTATATATATACCTCTTATTTTTTTACTTGAAATTATATTTTATTAGTCTAAAATAAAATATAAAGAATTTAAAAAGGGGAGTGTGCTATATATGAATGCAGAAATTTTAGCAGTAGGTACAGAAATTCTTCTTGGAGATATTGTAAATACAAATGCACAGTATATTTCAAAAGAATTGGCTAACCTTGGAATAGGTGTATATTATCAGACTGTTGTTGGAGATAACGCAGAAAGACTTGAAGATACAATAAAAAGGGCTTTTTCTCGTGCTGACCTTATTATAACAACAGGTGGTCTTGGTCCAACAAAAGATGACCTTACAAAAGAAACAGGTGCAAAATATTTTGGTAAAGACCTTGTTCTTGATGAAAAAGCATTAGCTGAAATAACGGTTTTTTTCAAACGAATGAATAAAACTATGACCGAAAATAATATTAAACAAGCATATGTTCCGGAAGGTTCTATTGTTCTTTATAATAAAAACGGAAGTGCACCAGGTATAATAATTGAAGAAAACGGAAAAATTCTTATAATGCTTCCAGGACCTCCAAAAGAAACTATACCAATGTTTGAAGAAAGTGTAAAACCATATCTTAAAGATAAACAAGAATATACGCTTGTTTCAAGAGTTTTAAGAGTTGCTGGAATAGGTGAAAGTAAAATGGAAACACTTGTTAGCGATTTAATAGAAAATGGTGAAAATCCAACAGTAGCACCATATGCAAAAGAACATGAAGCAATACTTAGAATAACAGCAAAGGCTCATAGTGAAAAAGAAGCAGAAGAAATTATAAAACCTGTTGCAGATGAAATATATAATCGTCTTGGAGATGCTGTTTATGGTGAAGGTAATACAACACTTGAAGAAGTAGTTGCAAAACTTCTTATAGATAAAAATATGACTATTTCAACAAGTGAGTCTTGTACAGGAGGACTTCTTGCAGGAACACTTATAGAATATCCGGGAATATCAAGTGTATTTATGGACGGTGTTGTATCATATTCAAATGAGTCAAAAATGTATCGTCTTGGTGTAAAAGAGGAAACACTTGAAAAATATGGTGCTGTAAGTCATGAAACAGCAGCCGAAATGGCAGAAGGAATTGCAAAAACAGCAGGAACCAATATAGGTATATCAACAACAGGTATAGCAGGTCCAAGTGGTGGAACAGAAGAAAAACCGGTTGGTCTTGTATATATTGGATTATGTATTAATGGAAAAGTGAAAACAAAAGAAATGCATTTTGTTGGTAATAGAGAAAAAATAAGAGCAAGGGCTGTTTATGGTGCTCTTAACTGGCTCAGAAAAGAGCTTTTAAGTATTGATGAGCAGTAAAAAAGCAGATATTCTTCTTATAATTTCCGCATTTATTGGTGGTATGGGATTTATAGGAATGAAATATCTTATTGAAAACAGTTATTGTACTTTTCAAACTATATTTGGTAGATTTTTTGTTGCATCAATATTTATGATTATTGTTTTTAGTAAAAAAATTAAATATATAAATATAGATGATATAAAAGGAGGCATTATAACAGGATTTTTTTTATTTGGTCTTTTTCTTTTTATGGTTATAGGACTAAAATATACAAGTGCTTCTGTAAATGCTTTTCTTACAAATATAAGTTCTGTTATTGTTCCTTTTATAAGTTGGATTTTTTTTAAAAATAGACCTAAATTTTATTCATTTATAGCAGGTTTTATAACTGTTATAGGTGTTTGGTTTATGTCTTTTGAAGGAAGTTTTGATTTTGGTTTTGGTGCTTTTATGTCACTTATAGCTTCTGTTTCATTTGCTTTTCAAATTATTTTAGTAGAAAAGTTTGTAAAAAATGCTGACCCTATAAAACTTGCTGTTGTTGAAAATATAACTGTATGTATACTTTCTTTTGTAGTTTCTATAAGTTTAAAAGAAAAAGTTCCGAATATTAAGATATTTGATATTTCTGTATTTTTAATGTTGGGAATGTTTTGTACAGGTATATATTTTTTAGTACAGTCTATATGTCAAAAATATACATCATCTTCAAAAGTAGGTGTTATATTATGTTCTGAAGCTGTATTTACAGCTATTGTATCATCTGTATTAATGAATGAAAATATGGGTGTTATGAGTATAATAGGTTGTTTACTTATATTTTTAGGCATCGTTATTGCAGAAACAGGATTTTCATTTTTTATAAATAAAGCTATTGACTAATATATATTTTTAATATATAATAAGAACACAAGTTCGATTTTACTAAGAAAGGCGGTTTGATGAAAATGGCTGATAAAAAAGGCAATAAAAAATTTGATTTTGATGACGCTAAAGGTGAAGACAGAGAAAAGGCTCTTGAGGCTGCTCTTGGTCATATAGAAAAACAGTTTGGAAAAGGTGCAGTAATGAAACTTGGAGATAGTGCTTCAGGAATGAATGTTGAAGTTACTCCAACAGGTTCTTTAAGCCTTGATATTGCTCTTGGTGTAGGTGGTATACCAAAAGGAAGAATTATTGAAATTTTTGGACCTGAATCTTCTGGTAAAACAACAGTTGCACTTCATATGGTTGCAGAAGTTCAGAAAAAAGGCGGTATTGCAGGATATATTGATGCTGAACATGCTCTTGACCCTGTATATGCAAAAAATCTTGGTGTTGATATTGATAATCTTTATATATCACAGCCAGATGATGGTGAACAAGCTCTTGAAATTGCAGAAACTATGGTACGTTCAGGTGCTATGGATATAGTTATTGTTGACTCTGTTGCTGCATTAGTACCTCGTGCAGAAATAGAAGGTGAAATGGGTGACTCCCATATGGGGCTTCAAGCAAGACTTATGTCACAGGCTTTAAGAAAACTTACAGGTATTACAAATAAATCAAAATGTAGTGTAATATTCATAAATCAGCTTAGAGAAAAAATCGGTGTTACATTTGGAAATCCAGAAACAACAACAGGTGGACGTGCTTTAAAATTCTATGCTTCAATAAGAATTGATATAAGAAGAACAGATACTCTTAAACAAAGTAATGACCTTATAGGTAACAGAACAAAAGCAAAAGTTGTTAAAAACAAAGTATCACCACCATTCAAAACAGCTGAATTTGATATAATGTATGGAGAAGGTATATCAAAAGAAGGTGATGTTTTAGACCTTGCCGCTGACATTGATATTGTAAATAAAAGTGGTGCTTGGTATTCATATGGTGAAACAAGAATAGGTCAGGGACGTGAAAATGCAAAAATATATCTTAAAGAACACCCAGAAATGTGTTTTGAAATAGAAAATGCAGTAAGAGCATATTATGACCTTCCTACACTTGATGAATTTATAGAAACAGAAGTTGAAGAAGATATTGAAGAAGAAAATGAAAGTCCATTAGAAATTTCTGAAAATGTTGAATAAAAATATAATTTCTAATATAATATTTTAAAACTTTAGACACAGCATGTATAATATTTTTACATACTGTGTCTTATTTTTATGGAGGATTTAATAATGATAGTAACTCTTTTGGAACAACAAAAAAAAGATAAAGGAAGATATTCTGTTTTTATAGATGGCGAATTTGCTTTTGGTCTTTCAGCAGCGGATATAGAGTATTTTAAAATAAAAGAAGGTTTCGAAATATCAGAAACAACATATAACTATATTACAGATAGCCTTATATATATAAAAGCACAAGATATAGCATTAAAATTTCTTGGTTATAAAATGCGTACTGAAAAAGAAGTTGTTAAAAAACTTTCTGAAAAAGAATTTTCAGATGAAATTATAGCTAGAGTAATGGCTTTTTTAAATAAATATGGTTATGTTGATGATAGAAAGTATTGCGAAGCATATATAAAAGAATGTAACAGACTTAAACCAAAAGGAAAGTATTTAATAAAATATGAATTACTTCAAAGAGGTATAGATGAAAGTATTATATATGATGCCTTTGAAAATACTGAAGTTGATGAAGTCTCTAATGCTGTAAAACTCTTAAGAAAAAAAATAAAAGATTTTTCAAATATAGACTTTAAAGAAAAACAAAAAGCATTCGCTATGTTGCAAAGAAAAGGTTATGATTATGATGTTATAAAAGAAGCCTTTAGTATTGCTTCTTCTAATGATTTTTAGTTTTGTTTTTAATATATTTTTATGATATTATATATAGGTCAATTTATTTTTGGAGGTGGGAAGTGTGTCCTACTATATTGGTGAAATAGTAAAACTTAGAGGCGAATTTATAAATGCCCACAGAAAATGTGACTATATAGAAGCATATATGATTGCAGAAAAAATAATAAAGAAATATGAAGAAAATAATGACACATCAAGTTTGGATTATGCTTCTGATATATACAATTTGGGTGTTGTAAGTGATGATATTAATAATTATCCAGTAGCAATAGATTGTTATAAAAAATCTGCTAAAATACGTAAAGAGAATAACCCTAAATCAAATGAATATGCAGATACAATAAGTAATCTTGCTATTGACCTTGCACTTATGGGAAAACATAAAGAAGCATTGGAGTTATTTAAAGAAGTTATTACTATAAGAGAAAAGAATATAGGTACAAGTCATAATGATTATATATTAACATTATATAATATAGGTAATCTTTATGAAGATATGAAAAATTATGACAAAGCAATAGAATATTTAAGACGTGCTCAAGTTAAAGCTCAAAGAAAAAATTCATTTCTTAAAAATGATTATGCAGATATATTTTCTAGTTTAGCAAGATGTTATGAAAGAAAAGGAAATTATAAAGAAGCTATAAAAAATTATGGAAATGCTATTGAAACAGTAGAGCTTAATTTAGATACAAATACTTTTTATTATATGTCAATGCTTGTTGCTGCATCTGATGTTTGTGAAAAAGCTAAATTCTATGATAAAGCACTTAAATATTCAAAAAAAGCTATTGATATAAGAGAAAAAATAATGGAAAAAACTCATCTTGATTATATAACAAGTCTTAATTCAATAGGTGCTATATATACCAAAATGGGAAATTATGAAAAAGCAGTTGAAATACATGAAGAAGTTCTTAATCTTGTAAAAGGTATGCTTGGAGAAAATCACTCTTTTTATGCTGATGCACTTAATAATATTGGTATAGATTATAGCAATATGGGTAATTTTACAGAGGCTTTAAAATATCATAACATTGCTATTGAAAATAAAAAAAATGTTATGGGAGAAGATAGTACAAATATTGCTGTTACTTATATAAGTATTGGAAATGTTTATTCAAAAATGAAAGACAAAGACAATGCATTAAAGTATTATAAAAAAGCTCTTGAAATAAGAAAGAATTATTATGGTGAAGGTAATATTTATTATATAGAAGTTCTTAACGCTATTGGTAAATTTTATTCTGATATGGGAGAGTATAGAACTGCTTCTGATTATTACACAAAAGCTATGATGCTTAGAAGTGCTATTGCAGAAAAAACTTCATCAGGATATGTTAATAATCTTATTGAAATGACAGATAATTTCAGTAAAGCAGGAAAGAAAAAACAAGCACTTGATATTATAAATGATGGTATAAATATACGTAAAAAAATATATGGTGAAAAACACCCTAAATATTCAGATGCCCTATTTGCAAAAGCTGAAATACTTATTCGTGGAAAAGATTATGACGAAGCAAGAAAAGTTCTTGAAGATGTTGTTCTTATAAGAGAAGAAATGATAGGCTCTGACAGTGTGGATTATAGAGATGCTTTAAGCCTTTATGCAGATAGTTGTAGATTATCAGGTGAATATGATGAAGCTATAAGCAGCTATAATAGAAGTATAGAACTTAATACAGAAGAAAATTATAATGATAAGAAAAAAGCTGATGAAGAAAAACTTAAAATGGCATTAGCCCTTTTTGGAAAAGGTGATATTAAAAAGGGTAATTTGTATTTTAGAAAAGCTATTAATGCATATGAAAGAGATAAAATAGAAAAAGATGATATTTTTTATGAAAATATTATTGAATGTGCAAAATATAATATTAAAAATAAATATTTTGAACAAGCTGCTATAATACTTGATAATATTGAAAAAATTTGCAATGAATTTTATAGTGATAGTAAAGAAAAAATCACAGAATTAAAAATGATAAAAGCAAGTCTTTTATATGAGTCAAAAGAATATGAAAAAGCTATTGATATAATTAATGAAATATTAAAATCTGATGGCTTTGAAATAGAAAATAATAATTTAGCAATTACAAAACTTTATATAATGCTTTCAAAAATATATTCTGAAAATAAAGATAAAGAAAATGAACTTTATAGCCTTTTAAAAGCCGAAAAAACAGCTGAAAATGATGATTATATTTTTGTTTTGAAAAGACTTGGTGATATTTATTTTAATGATAATGAATATGATAAAAGCCTTAAGTATTATGGTTTAGCGAAAACATTTATAGAAGATAAAAATAAAACAGATATTACTGATTATATATATATACTTGATATAATGGGGGATATATATAAAATTAAAAATGATACTGAAAATATGATTAATATATATGAGTATTCATTAAGATTAAGAAAAAAATCAAATATTAAAGATGAAGTATATATTAATGAGAATATAGCTCTTGGAAATTTATTTGCAGAAAAAGATTATAAAAAAGCACTTGAATATTTAAGTGAAGCTGCTGTTATTATGAATGAAATAAATGGCGAAGATAAAAAATATGCTTTTGTTTTAATTAGCATAGGTGAAATTTATGAAAAAGAAAATAAATTTGAAGAAGCTATTGGAATGTTTAAAAAAGCAAGTGATATATTTAAAATACGTACTGGAGAAAAAAGTATTGAATATCTTAAAGCCATTGGTAAAGTAGCAGATATTGAATATACAAAAGGTAATACAAAAGCTGCTTATGATATATATGAAAAATTATATGAAATAAGTATAAAAGAAGGTAAAACTGAAATATTCGATAAAGTAAGACGAGAAAATTTATCTGCTATGTACAAAGCTAATAAAGAGTATAAAAAACTTATAAAATTCAAATTTAAGCGATAAAATCTGTTGACATAATAGAAGTTTTATGCTAATATTTATGAGTATGTTTAAGCCGCACGAAGAGGTTAGAAATCTCGAAAAGGTCGGGATACCGAATTCGGCGAGTATATTGCGAGGAGGTGCAGAGAATGTACGCAATTATCGAAACTGGTGGAAAACAGTATAAAGTAGCTGAAGGCGATGTTATTACTGTTGAAAAATTAGGTGTTGAAGCAGGTAGCGAATACAAATTTGACAAAGTTTTAGTTGTAGCTAAAGACGGAGATGTTAAAGTTGGTGCTCCTTATGTTGAAGGTGCTGCTGTTTCAGCTGCTGTTATCGGTGACGGGAAAGCTAAAAAGGTTGTAGTTTACAAATACAAATCTAAAAAAGGTTTCCACAAGAAAAAAGGTCACAGACAGCCATTCACTAAATTAGAAATCAAAGCTATCAATGCTTAATTTCATGTTATGATAAAAGTTAATATTTATCGTAATAAAAATAATAATATTTATGGATTTAAACTTTCTGGACATGCAGGTTTTGCAGAAGAAGGTTCTGATATTGTTTGTTCTGCTGTTACAGTTTTAGTATTTAATACTATAAATTGTATAGAAGAATTTACAGATGAACATTTTGAATGTGAACTTGATGAAAAGAAAGGCGGTTTCATAGATTATTGCCTTACTGATATTAAATCGGGTAAGGAAAATAAAGACGCTGATATTCTTCTTAGAGCAATGGTCAGAGGTCTTTCGGATATTGAATTAGAATATGGTAGTTATATATCGATAAATGACGAGGAGGTGCACTAGATGTTAAGATTAAACCTTCAGTTTTTTGCACATAAAAAAGGTGTTGGTTCAACAAAGAACGGCCGTGACTCTGAAGCTAAAAGACTTGGAGCTAAACGTGCTGATGGACAGATTGTAAGAGCTGGCAATATTTTATACACACAGAGAGGTACAAAAATTCACCCAGGTATCAACGTTGGTAAAGGTGGAAATGATACACTCTTTGCTTTAGTAGACGGACGTGTAAAATATGAAAGAAAAGGCAGAGACAAAAAACAGGTTTCTGTATACCCTGTTGTAGAAGCAGCAGAATAATTTATAATAATTAAGGCTTCAAATGATTTCATTTGAAGCCTTGTTTTGTATGAACTTAAATTTTTTATATATAATATTTTTAGAAAGAGAGGTGTAATTTAATGTTTGTAGATAGAGTTAAAATCCATATTAAAGGTGGAAATGGCGGAAATGGTTGTGTTTCATTTTACAGAGCAAAATATATTACACATGGTGGCCCAGATGGTGGCGATGGTGGCCGTGGTGGTGATGTAATATTTGTTGGTGATGGTAGTATGAACACTCTTATGGACTTTAGATATAAAAGAAGTTTTAAGGCTGAAGCCGGAGAAGATGGTGGAAAACTTAATTGTTTTGGTAAAAGTGGTAAAAGTGTTTATATAAAAGTTCCTGTTGGTACTGTTATAAGAGAAGCTGAGTCAGGAAAAGTTATGGCAGATATAACAAAAATAGGAGAGGAAAAAGTTATAATTAAAGGCGGAAAAGGTGGTCGTGGTAATCAGCATTTCGCAACACCTACTCGTCAAGCTCCTAGATATGCCGAAAGAGGTGTTGTTGCCAAAGAATATGATGTAATACTTGAACTTAAACTTATTGCTGATGTTGGACTTATTGGTTTCCCTAATGTTGGAAAATCAACATTGCTTTCAATGGTAACAAATGCAAATCCTAAAATTGCTAACTATCACTTTACAACACTTGCTCCAAATCTTGGTGTTGTTCAAGGTAAATATGGTGATGATTTCGTTCTTGCTGATATTCCGGGACTTGTTGAAGGTGCTAGCGAAGGTATAGGTCTTGGTCATGAGTTTTTAAGACATGTTGAAAGAACAAAAGTATTTATACATGTTGTTGATGCTGCAAGTGTTGAAGGTCGTGACCCTGTTGAAGATATAGAAACTATAAATAAAGAACTTTCTGACTATAATCCAGAGCTTATGAAACGTCCACAGGTTATTGCAGCTAATAAAACAGATATTCCGGGTTCTGAAGAATTCGTTGAAAAACTTAAAGAGATATATGAACCAAAAGGATATAAAGTATATCCAATATCAGCCGCTACAAATAAAGGTCTTGATGAGCTTCTTGGTGCAGTTGCTGCTATTCTTAAAGATTATCCAGAAGATATTATATTTGAAGAAGAATATGATGAATATGCAGAAGTTGTAGTTGATAAAGAACCATTTACAATAGAAGTTTATGATGACAACTATTATGTTGTTACAGGTTTTGGTGTAGAAAAGATGATTGGTTATACAAATATCGACACAGAAAAAGGTTTTGCTTTCTTCCAGAAATATTTAAGAGAGAAAGGTATTATAGAAGCTCTTGAAGAAAAAGGTATATCAGAAGGCGATACTGTAAGAATTTACGGAATTGAATTTGATTATTATAAATAATAAAAAGGGTGTCAAAATTGACACCCTTTATTTATGTAATTCAGAATTTTTATTTATATATTTTAAATGTAATTTATCAAAAATATGATGGAATACAACACCGTATAAAACACCAAATAATGTATCTATTATTCTGAATAAAATAGTGCTGTAAATACCTATTATATCAACAGCAACAGACATTGCACCTAAACAATTAAACATAGTTTGAAAACCATAAAGTGTACAAAAACCAACACATAATCCACCTAATATTCCAAGCATATTATGAAATTCCATAGGTATTATTTTATAAAATATATAAAAAAGTAATACACCGGCTAATGTTCCAGGAATTCTATGAATTGCTTTTTGTATTCTAAGTTCTGGCGAAATTTGAGAAACTGCCAAAGCAGAAAATCCTATCCATATAACTCTTTTAAAACCTAAAAGTTGACCTATAAACATAGCTGTTGATACTGAAAGTGCTAATGATAATTGCCATTTAGACCTTTCTGTTTTAATATCAAATTCCGTAAAAAGATGTGAAAAATTTTTTTCATAATTTTTATTAATTGTTTTTCTATATATTATGATAGAGCAAATTAAAGCACCTAATATAAGACCTAATAATCGCATTATATATGACTTTTCTGTAACTTCATATCCAAATAATAGAATATAGCACATAACAACTATTGAGTGATTAAACATATGTACATTATGGCAGCTTAGTACTGTTATTAAAAATATACATATAAAGTTTGTTATAAAGGCAAAAAATATAGATGAAGAATAAGCTATATATGAGCCTATACCCATTATACCAAATATTAAAAACATATTTAAAATACTATGAAAAGAATTTATATTAAAATCTGTTTGACGAAAAATCAATATAAATAAAAGTACTACAACACCAGCTATACTGTTTTCAGAGCCAAATACTAAAGAAAATAATGTTACAAAAGAAATACAAAATGCTAAAGTAATAAAAACTTTAAAAATATATATTAGTATATGACGAAGCTTTTCTTTTTTATTAGAACATTCTCTTATAATATTTTTTGAACCTGTTTGATTTAATTGTAATTCTTCATAAAATGTCAATATTAATCCCCTCTTAATAATTTATTTTTAAACTATTCTAGCGAAGAGGAATATTATCATATATATTATATTATGTCAATAATATTTGTAATAATTAAATTTTTTCTACAATATTACCAGATACTATTATATCAAGATATTTTACCATATCATCAATAGAAATAGACATATCATTTTTTAACCACCAATCAGCTAATGATATTGATGCATATGTATAATAAGCAGCTAATATAGCATGTGGTATTTTAAATTTGACATCATGTTTTTTCTCTCGCATTTTAAAATGCTCTTTAAGTTGTGTTGCTATTGCATTACAGCATACTTCTTCAATATAATTATTTGTTTTATCAAAAAGAGTTTTTGAAATTAGTATTTTATTTTCTGATATATATTCTAAAACTTTTCTGAAAAGATATAAATAATATTCTTTATGAGTATATTCTCCTTTTAGTTCTTCTTTACAATGTTTTTGAAATTCATTTTGAAGGTCTGATATTACTGCTCTTAAAAGATGTTCTTTATCTTCAAAATGTTTATAAAATGTTGTTCTGTGTACCATTGCTTTTTCACAAATATCTGTTACTGATATTTCAGAAAAAGATTTTTCTCTTAAAAGTTCAGAAAGAGCATTTGTTAAAAGCATGTATGTTTGTCTAGCTCTTAAATCCATTTTTTTCTCTTTCATATAAATTACCTCCTTAATTTTAATATACAAATTTATAAAAATGATGATTATATATACAGTTTTAAAATATTGTTTCTTGTTTTTTTATTTAATTGGTTTTAGTATATAGTAAAAAGATACAAATGTAAAGATAATATACAAGTGTATATGAAAATAGGAGGGTATAAAATGAAATATTTTTATAATAAAGTTGCAAAGCCTTTAATATTAGTATTAACTACCTGTGCTTTATTATTTACAGGTTGTAAAGCTGATGTAGAAGAAAATAAACAAGTTGAAAGAAATGTAAAAATAAAAACAATAAATGAAGAAGGTATGCTTAATACTCTAAGTTTAAGTGGTAATGTAACACCTGTTGAAACTGTAAAACTTTCGTTTAAACTTGCAGGTGTTATTAATGAAGTTATACCAGAAGAGGGTAGTTTTGTAAAAAATGGTGAACTTATAGCAAGCCTTAAAACTGATGATTATGCTTTACAAAAGAAAGCGGCAGAAGCTGATAAATATTCAGCACAAGCTGGTGTTTCAGCAGCAGAAAGCCAATATGAAGCAGCAATGGCTGAATATGAGTCTGCAAAATATCAGGTTGAAACAGAAATACCTTCTAAAATTACACAGGCAAAAGCACAGCTTGATTTAACACAAGCTACATATGATAGAATTAAAACTTTATATGAAAATGGAATATCAACAAAAAGCCAGTTTGATGAGATTTCAGCAAAACTTACAACAGATACTGAAACATATGAACAAGCACTTGATGCAAAAGGAATAGCTGAGTCAAAACTTGAAGCATCATTAAAAAAAGTAGAAGCATATGGTGCACAAATTTCTGCTTCAAGTGCAGTTGTTGAAAAAGCACAGGCAGCAGTAGACAAATCAGTAAATGACTTATCAGATACAGCAATATATTCACCTATGAACGGAGTTGTACTTAAAAAACTTTATTCATCAGGAGAAACTGTTGCAGCAGGTTATCCTGTTGTTGCAATAGGTAATATAAATAGCGTATATGTTGAAGTTGGTGTTTCTGATAAATATATAAACTCAATAAAACAAGGACAAAATGCTAATATATATGTGTATGGTACAAATAAAGAATATACAGGTACAGTTGAAGAAATAGGTTCTCTTGCAGATAGTACAACAAGAACATTTAATGTAAAAATACGTGTAGATAATCAAAATGGAGAAATAAGACCTGGTATGGTTGCTAAAGCAAATCTTAATATATCAGGAGAAAGTGTGTGTCTTGTACCTGTAAGTAGCGTTATACAACTTTCTTCAGGTTCTATAATATTTACATATGATGAAAGTACAAATACTGTTAGTAAAAAATCTGTTGTAACCGGTGATATTATAGGCGATAACATACAGATTATAGAAGGAATATCAACAGGAGATGTTATTGTTACTGAAGGTCAGTTCCTTATTAAAGATGGAGATAAAGTTATTGTTCAGACAGAAAATACTGAAACAGAGGTGACTGAATAATGATTAAATGGAGTGTTACACATAAAAGAATTATGGCACTTCTTTGTGCACTTATTATGGGAATAGGTATATTTTCATATTATAATTCTGAAAGACAAGAAAATCCAAGTATAGAAAGCCCTATATGTGCAGTTACTTGTATATATGGAGGAGCAAGTCCAGAAGATGTTGAAAAACAAGTTTTAAAGCCTTTGGAAGATGAAATAAAAACTGTTTCAGATATAAAAACTCTTGAAAGCTATGCTATGAACTCTGTTGGTATAGTAAAAATTACATTAGAGGATATGAGTGATGCTGACATAGAGAAAAAATGGACAGAAGTTAAAGATAAAGTTGACAAAGCAAAAACATCATTACCTGAGTCAGCCAATGAGCCAGAAGTAGAAACAGATTTTACAAGTTCTTATGGTCTTATAATTGGTTTATCATCTAATGAATATAGTTATGAAGATATTAAATCGGCAGCAGATAGTTTAAAATCTTCACTTGAAAAAGTTGAAGGTGTTAAAGAAGTTGCAGTCGAAGGAGATTTATCAAAACAGATAGAAATAGACCTTGATATGACAAAACTTCAAAGCTATGGTATTTCTCCAGCCACAGCAGCAACTGTATTAAAAGCAAGAAATGTTAATATACCAGGAGGAAATCTTGAACTTGAAAAAATTCAAATACCTGTACAAATAACAGGAGAGTATAATGATATTTCAGAAATAGAAAATACAATAATATCTGTTTCAAAAGAAACAGGTACACCTGTATATTTAAAAGATTTAGCAGAAGTTAAACTTGCATATGAGGATAAAGAAGAAACAGCATTTGTAAATGGTGAAAGAGGTATGTTTGTATGCGTTAAGTATATGGACGGACTTAATATTCTTAATATAGAAAAGAAACTTCAAAAAGAAATAGAAAATTTCAGAAATAATGGTCTTTATACTGATATGAATATGACAGAACTTTATAATCAAGCACAGTTTGTAAATGAGTCAATAGACCTTTTTAATAGTAATCTTATTTCAGCGGTAATACTTGTTGTTTTGGTTGTGTTTATATCAATGGGAATGAGAAGTGCTTTAATAGTTGCATTTCCTATACCAATAGTAATATGTGTTGTATTTGCATATATGAAGGTTTCAGAAATACCTATACATCAGGTATCAATAGCAGCACTTATTATATGTTTAAGCCTTCTTGTAGCAAATGGTATAGTTTCAAATGATAATATGAATGTATACCTTGATAGGGGTGAAGATATAATGACCGCCTCAACAAAAGGTATAAAAGAGGTAAATATACCTATACTTACATCAACACTTACAACAGTAGCTTCATTTTTACCATTAGCTATGATGCAAGGTTCAGCAGGTAAATTTGTACACTCATTGCCAATACTTGTTACAGTAGCTCTTATTGCTTCATATATTACAAGTATAACTGTTGTTCCTACTATGGGATATATATTCCTTGACCCTAAAAAAATAAAGAAAAATGAAAAACTTAAGGCTAAAAAGGAAAAAATTAAGAAAATATTCAAATTAGAAAAAACAGGTAATAAATTTAAAGATGCATATGGAAAATTATTAAATATAAGTCTTAAACACCCTAAAAAAGTTCTTGCTATATTCCTTATACTTTTAATAGCAACTTCAACTATAATACCAACTATGTTTATACAGCTTTTCCCACCTGTTGAAAGAGAGCAGTATGTTATAAATGTAACTTTACAAGATGGTGCAACTGTTGAAAAAACAGAAGATACTTGTTTAAAAATATCAGAAGTTTTAAAAAATGAAAAATCAATAGATAATTTTTCATATAAAGTTGGAAATGGTTATACAAAATATTATGTTACATTTACACCAAATGATATTGCTACTAATAAAGCACAGTTTCTTATAAATGGAACAAGAAGCGAAGCTGAAAATGTTGAAAAAAGTATTATAGAAAATGTAGCAGGTGTATCAACACAAATAAAATATCTTGAAATAAATCTTCCTACTGAATATCCTGTACAAGTTAGAATTACAGGTACAAATATAGATGAACTTAGAAAAATGGCAGAAGAAATAAAAGAAATAGGAACAACTGTTGAAGGTATAAATAATATAGAAGATAATTTTGGATATAACAGTTATAAATTAGATGTTAATATAAATGAAGAAAAAGCAAGTATGGTAGGACTTTCTGCATATGATATAGCATCAACTGTTCGTATGGCTGTAAATGGTGTTGAAATTTCACAACTTAAACAAAAAGATATAAACAAAGACTCACTTCCAATAGTTGCAAAAGTATCATCAGACCAGAAAACATCAGCAGATATGCTTGATACACTTTTCCTTACTTCACAAGTAACAGGTGAAAATATACCTTTAAGCCAAGTTGCTGAAATAGATACCGAGTCTTCGCTTAATAAAATTGTAAGAAGAGATGGTGAAAGAACAATAACAGTAGGTGCTTTTGTCAAAGATGGATATAATACAAGAAATGTTATGAGTGCATATCAAGAAGCTTTAAAAGACTATAAACTTCCAGAAGGCTATACAATGGAATTTGGTGGAGAAAATGAAACAAGCCATGATGCATTTTCATCAATGGGAATTCCTGCTATAATAGCAGTAGTACTTATATATTTAATACTTGTATTCCAATTTGGAGATTTAAGAGAGCCTCTTATAATTATGGCAACAATACCTCTTTCATTTATAGGTATTATAATAGGTTTAAAAGTTATGGGCTATCCTATTGGATTTATGGCACTTTTGGGAGCAATAAGTCTTATGGGTGTAGTTGTAAATAATGGTATAGTACTTCTTGACTATATGAAACTTGTTCTTAAAGATGAAAAAGATGTTATAAAAGGAATTACATTTGCATGTGAAACAAGACTTCGTCCAATAATGGTTGGTATGATTACAACAGTAATATCACTTATACCGCTTATGATTTCAGGTGGTGCATTATGGGCTCCTATGGCAACAGCTATTGTATTTGGTATGATTTTATCATCAATACTTACAATGACAGCTATACCTTGTGCTTTTATAATATTACATAATAGACGACTTAAAAAAGGAAAATTTAGATTTTCATAAAATAAAAAACTCAGGATTTTTATAATCCTGAGTTTTTTGTTATTTTTCTTCTTTAAGTATTATAAATACAAATATAAGTGCAATACAACATATCCATATAGCTGAATATGATATTATTTTAATTAAAATAGTACCAATAGCAGCACCAAATATAAACATAATTATTATTGCAAGATATAGCAATCCTTCAAATAATGCATTTTTATCTTTTTCAAATATAAATGTAGAAAGTTTATCTATTGATGAGCGAAGATTTCCTGTACACATTGTTGTTGCATATCCAAGACCTGCAAGTTTTCTAAATGAAGCAACTTGTAATGCACATACAAATGATATTGATACATTTACAAATAAGTTTGGAATAGTATTATCTAAAAAACCTATTATAAAAAGTATTATTATTTCAAACATAATTACTATTTGACGCCAATGGATAAGTTTTTTTATTGAAAAATTTCTTTTTATAATATCTGTAAGAAAAATTCCAAAAGCAAATGCTAATATAGGTACAAAATAATAAATAACTTTTGATATGTTACCATTTGCAATATTTATACCTAAAAGTACAATATTGCCTGTTTGAGCATTAGCAAATACACTTCCTCTAAGTATATATGTATATGCATCAAGAAAACCACCTGTAAATGCAAGAAGAATACCTGTAAAAAACATTTCTGATGGAGTAATGTTTGATGAATTATTTGTTTGTGTTTTCATAATTAAGACCTCCAAAAATAAGTCTACTACTATAAATAATATATTACAATGGAAAATATATAATATATTGCATGAAAATCATAAGTAATATTAATATCAAATATAAGTGAAAGTTAAGTTTGTTAAAAAAAGTTTACCGATATGAAATTTTTTGTTTTATACTATTGATTTTTAGTCGAATTATAGTATAATGATAAAGGTTTAGTCAGATTAATAGAAAAGTTTAGTATTTATAAAGGAGGAAATATGGATATAGGTCATAAAATAAAACAATTAAGAGTTAGGCAAGGACTTACTCTTGAGGAGCTTGCTTCACGAAGCGAGCTTACAAAAGGCTTCCTTTCACAGCTTGAAAGAGACCTTACTTCTCCATCTATTTCAACCTTAAATGATATTTTAGAAGCTCTTGGAAGCTCTCTTTCAGAATTTTTTATGGAAGAAAAAGAGGAGCAAGTAGTATTTCAAAAAAATGATTTTTTTGTAGATGAAAAAGAGGACTATACTATAAATTGGATTGTGCCAAATACACAAAAAAATTCAATGGAACCTATACTTATTGAAATACCAAAAGGAGGACGTTCTTTTGAAGTTTCTCCACATAGTGGTGAAGAATTTGGATATGTTCTTGAGGGAAATATAGTACTTGTGTGTGGTGATAAAAAATATACCGTACATAAAGGTGAAACTTTTTATATGAATGGTAAAAATTTTCATTATATTGAAAATAATAAAAAAACATTAGCAAAAATTTTATGGGTGTCAACACCGCCATTATTTTAGGAGGTAAAAATGCGTAAACTTATTCAGTTTAAAAACATTGTCAAAGAATTTGACGGACAGCTTGTACTTAAAGGTGTAAACCTTGATATTTATGAAAATGAATTTGTTACACTTCTTGGTCCTAGTGGTTGTGGAAAAACAACACTTTTAAGAATTCTTGGAGGATTTTTAAATCCAACAGAGGGAAGTGTTCTTTTTGATAATGAAGAAATTATAAATGTACCACCTTATAAAAGAGAAATAAATACAGTATTCCAAAAATACGCTCTTTTTCCACATCTTAATGTTTATGATAATATTGCTTTTGGTTTAAAAATAAAAAAAGAACCTAAAGATATTATTGAGAAAAAAGTAATGCGTATGCTTAAACTTGTTGGTCTTGAAGAATATAGTAAAAGAAGTGTTACAGAAATGAGTGGTGGTCAGCAACAAAGGGTTGCAATAGCACGTGCCCTTGTAAATGAACCTATGGTACTTCTTCTTGATGAACCTCTTGGAGCATTAGACCTTAAACTTCGTAAAGAAATGCAACATGAACTTAAAAAAATACAGCAAGAAGTTGGTATAACATTTATATATGTAACTCACGACCAAGAAGAAGCCCTTACAATGTCAGATAAAATTGTTGTAATGAATGCTGGAGAAATACAACAGATAGGTACTCCAACAGATATATATAATGAACCTGTAAATGAATTTGTTGCAAACTTCATTGGTGAAAGTAATATTATTGATGGTGTTATGATTAAAGACTATGAAGTTATGTTCGAAGATAAGAAATTTGAATGTGTAGACTTTGGATTTGATGAAAATGAAAAAGTTGATATTGTTATACGTCCGGAAGACCTTGATATAGTTGCTAAGGATAAAGGAAAACTTAAAGGTTTTGTTAAATCTGTTCTTTTTAAAGGTGTACACTATGAAACAATAGTTGAAACAAAATCTGGTACAAGTATAACAGTAAAAATGACTGTTGAAGACAAAGAGCCTGTATTTAATGAACAAGCTAATGAAAAAATGAGTGCTAATGACTTCTATCTTGATATAGAAGACGTAAAAGAACTTACAGAAGCAGACATTATAGCAAGAGCAGATGCTCAGGCTTGGAACACTGAAACTGATGAATGGAATTCTATAACACATATAGAGTATGATATAAAAGAAGAAAATGGTATATATCCTGTTACATTTAAAACATCTTCAGGAACAAGTATTACTGTAAATATGATTGTTGCAGATGAAAACAGAGTTATAAATAAAGAATATCAAGAAGAAATATATGCTGTTAATTTCTTTAAAAGTTCTGATGAAATAAAAGAAAGTATTGCTCTTGAAACAGAACTTAAAACTTGGGCAAATGCTTCTTGTTGGAGTATGGAAGACGGAAACTCTGTTGAAATAACAGATGTTGTATATGATTTTGACCCTGAAAATATAACACCTGGTGTATATGATGTTACTTTCAAAACAGAAGGTTATGAATATAAAGTTGATACAACAGATGAGTATCATGAAGGTGAGGAAGTAGGATTATGGTTTAATCCTGAAGATATACACATTATGTCTAAAAAGGGGAGTTATTAATTATGAGACAATTTAGAAGTATGGCTTACCCTTATATAATATGGATTGCTGCAATGATTGTTGTTCCTATGCTTATGATATTTATGTATGCATTTACAGTAAAAGGCAATGATGTTACAACATTCAGATTTACAATAGAAAACTTTGGTAAGTTTTTTAGTGACGCCATATTTATAGAGGTATTAAAAAGGTCTTTATTTATTGCAGTTATTACAACTATTATATGTGTATTATTAGGCTATCCGGCAGCATATATAATTGCACAAACAGAAGGTAAAACTAAAATGTTTCTTATACTTTTAATTACTTTACCTATGTGGATAAATATGCTTGTTCGTACATATGCTTGGATGGGTATTTTACAAGATGATGGTATATTAAATTCTATATTATCAATATTTGGACTAGACGTAAAACTTTTGCATACAAGTTTTGCTGTTATACTTGGTATGGTATATAACTTTATACCATTTATGATATTACAGATACATACATCTCTTTCAAAAATGGACAAAAGTCTTATAGAAGCTGCAAGTGACCTTGGAGCAAATAAATTACAATGTTTTTTAAGAGTAACTTTGCCTTTATCACTTCCAGGGGTAATAAGTGGTATTACACTTGTGTTCCTTCCTGCTGTGTCAAGTTTCTTTATACCTAAACTTTTAGGTGGTGGACAGTTTGTGCTTATAGGAAATGTTATAGAGTCACAGTTCTTAACAGCTGGTAACTGGAATTTCGGAAGTGCTATATCTCTTATAATGGCAGTTATAATTATGATTTCTATGTATATTACAAAGAAAGTTGACAAAGTAGAAAATGGAGAAAGGGGGATTTTTAATTGAATAAGAAAACAGGAATTTTTTCTAAAATATATATATTCATTATAATGGCCTTTTTCTATATACCTATAATATATACTGTTATATTTTCATTTAATTCATCTAAATCGCTTACTCATTTTGAAGGTTTTTCATTACAATGGTATGATAAGATGTTTAATGATGCAACAATGATGCAAGCTGTGTTTTATACAATAATAATAGCAGTTCTTGCAACAGTAATATCAACAGTTGTTGGAACAATAACAGCAATAGGTCTTTCAAAATCAAATAAAATAGTAAAAGCAGTTGTTGAACAGATAAATTCACTTCCTATTATGAACCCTGAAATAGTAACAGCAATAGGTCTTTTAATGCTTTTTAGTACACTTGCTGTAAAAAAAGGATTTATGACAATGCTTTTAGCACATATTATGTTTTGTATACCATATGTAATACTTAGTATTATGCCAAAACTTCGTTCTCTTGACCCTAATCTTGCAGATGCAGCATTAGACCTTGGAGCAACACCTTGGCAAGCACTTATAAAAGTTATTGTACCACAAATAATGCCCGGAATTGTTTCTGGAGCACTTATAGCTTTTACAATGTCATTTGACGATTTCGTAATATCATATTTTGTAACAGGAAATGGTGTTAATAATATTTCAATAATGGTATATACTATGTCAAAACGTATAAATCCATCAATAAATGCTATATCTACAATAATAATATTAATAATAACAGTAGTTCTTATAGTTATAAATGTAATACCTGTTATTAAAGAAAGAAAATTTAAAAAGGGGAGAAACTAAAATGAAAAAATTACTTGCTATTGTTATGGGAGCAGCAATGATGCTTTCTGGTTGTGGCGGAAATAATGCTTCTTCAGATGTACCTGACCCAGTAGAAAAATATGGTTCAGATACACTTAAACTTTATAACTGGGGAGAATATATGGGTGAAGACCTTATATATAATTTCCAAAAAGAATTTGGTGTTAAAGTTATAGTTGAATACTTTGACTCTAATGAAATGATGTATACAAAATTACAGGCTGGAGATTCATATGATGTTATTGTGCCATCTGATTATATGATAGAAAGACTTATAGCAAATGACTACCTTATGGAACTTGATAAATCACTTATACCAAATATTGATAATCTTCATGAAGGTGTAAGAAGCCTTGCTTTTGACCCAGAAGAAAAGTATTCTGTACCATATTTTTGGGGTAATGTAGGTATTGTATATAATAAAAATAATGTTTCTATTGAAGACCTTGAAAAAGAAGGATATAACATACTTAAAGACCAAAAATATAAAGGCAAAATATATATGTATGACTCTGAAAGAGATTCATTTATGGTTGCTTTAAAAGCTCTTGGATATTCAATGAATACAGAAAACGAACAGGAAATACAAGAAGCGTATAATTGGCTTTTAGAACTTAATAATACAATGGAACCTTCATATGTTACAGATGAAGTTATTGATAATATGGCTAATGGTATGAAAGATATGGCTGTTGTATATAGTGGTGATGCCGCTTATATACTTTCACAGAATGAAGATATGGGATTTTTTATGCCAAACGAAGGAACAAATACATGGTGTGATGCTATGGTAATTCCTAAAAATGCAGAAAATCCAAAACTTGCACATGAATTTATTAACTATGTTCTTTCATATGATGCTTCATATGATAATTCTTATACAGTAGGTTATGCTTCAACAAATAAACAAGTTCTTGCTGACATGAGCAGTGAAGGTGGAGAATATTACCAAAATGAAGCATACCTTCCAAGAACAAACTATGAAAAAGATGAAGTTTTTAAAGATAATCCGGTTTTAAAAGAAACACTTGCTAATCTTTGGATAAAAGTTAAGGCTTCTAATTAATATATTTAAGGGTGTCAAATTTGACACCCTTAAATTTTTATACAGCATCAGCATTATATATATTAGGAGAATTATTTTCAAATACTTGTGGTATAAGTTCGTTTATATTTTTTACTGGAATAATAGATTTTTCAAAATCTAAATCATTACTAAAATTTTCTATTGGTATATAAGCAGTTTCTGCACCACTGTCAAATGCTGCTTTAAGTTTTTCATATACTCCACCAACAGGCAATATAGAGCCTTTTATAGAAATTTCGCCAGTAAATACAAATTTATATGGAACAGGGATTTGAAATATTGCTGAGTATAATCCACAATATATTGCTATTCCAGCAGAAGGGCCATCTGCTCCATTTGTACAAGGGAAATTTATGTGTATATTATAATTTTTTAAATTAATATTATTAATATTTTCAAAGCAAGTAATAACATTTTCTATTGATGATAATACACTGCTTTTTCTTGATATACTTCCATAAGAAGTTTTAAAACCTTCATTTTCCATAATACCTGTTGTTTTTAAAGTACCATTTCCATCTTTACATTTTATTGCAGATACTTCTATTTTTAAAACAGAACCTATACCATTTTCAAATACTCCAAGACCATTAACAATTCCTATTTCAGTATTTTTTAAAATTATATTTTTAGCTTTTTTGTTTAAATGAGATATTCTTGCTAGCCATTCTATATCTTTTATATATACTTTATTTCTGTATTCAGTTTCTGCAAGAGATACAGCATTTTCAACAATATTTACAGCTTCACGACCGTTAGATGCAAATTGTGAAATAACTTTTTCTGTATTCTTTTCAAATTCAAATCCTGTCTTTATAAATGAGTTATATGCTATATTTTCAATATGTTCTTTTTCTAATGGATTAAAAAATATTTCTGTACATCTTGAGCGAAGGGCAGGAGGTATTTCTTTTGGACTTCTTGTTGTTGCTCCAACAAGCCTAAAATCAGCAGGCATACCATTTTTAAAAATATCATGTATAAAAGGAGGTATGTTTTTGTTGTCTTCACTATAATAAGAACTTGAGAAAAAGACTTTTCTATCTTCAAGAACTTTTAATAATTTATTCATTTGAATTGGGTGTAATTCTCCAATTTCATCTATAAATAAAATACCTCCATGAGCCTTTGTTACAGCACCAGCTTTAGGCTGTGGAATACCAGCATTGCCATAGCTTCCAGCACCTTGATATATTGGGTCATGAACAGAACCTATAAGAGGGTCTGCAATACTTCTTTCATCAAATCTTAATGTTGTTGCATCTATTTCAATAAATTTTGAATATTCTTTAAATGGTGATGAATATATGTTTTTTGCTTCTTCAAGCATAAGTCTTGCAGCAGCAGTTTTTCCTACACCAGGAGGTCCATATATTATTACATGACGTGGGTTTTTTGTACATAAAGCACTTTTAAGGGCTTTAATACCATTTTCTTGGCCTACTATATCTGTAAGATTTTTAGGTCGAGTTTTTTCTGATAAAGGTATGTTAAGTTTTATACTTCTTAATTTGTTTAAATTATCTTGTTTACGCTTAAAATCTCTTTGAAATATATTTTTATCATTATTTGTAAATTTAAGATTTTGAAAAAAATACATTCCTGCAATAAAAGTAAATATGAGCTGTGATGATAATATAATAATTGAAAGTATTTCCAAATAAAAACAACTCCTTTCATAAAAGGAGTATTGACTTTAGTAATATATTTATACATAAAAAAGGCAGAAAATAATTCTGCCTTTTTACTATTTTATTATTTGAAGTTCTTTTGAATAACTATTAAGTATTTCACAGCCATCATCTGTTACAAGAACAAGGTCCTCTATTCTTACACCAAAACGGTCAGGTAAATATATACCAGGCTCTATTGAAAATATCATACCTGTTTTAGCAATAAAATCTGATGTACTGCTAACATCAGGTATTTCGTGGCACTCAAGACCTATATTATGTCCTGTTCTATGAGTAAAATATTTTCCGTAACCTCTGTCTTCAATATAACTTCTTGCTGCTCTGTCTATATCTTTAAGAGGTACACCGTTTCTTACTTCTTTTATGGCATTAATATTTGCACGTCTTACAGTTTCATAAATATATTCTTGCTCTTTAGTTATTGATTTATAAAATACTGTTCTTGTCATATCACACCAATATTTATTTATTGGAAGAAATATATCAAAAAGAACACTGTCGTTTTCTTGTAAAATTGTATTATTAGGGCTATGGTGAGGGTCAGCACAGTTTTTGCCAAAAGCAACAAGTTGCGAACCGCCTCTTGAAGCACCTCTTTTTATATAACCATTATTTATTACATTTGCAAGTTCTTTTTCTGTTACACCGCTTTTTATTGCTTCTATACCTTCTTTTACAACTTCATCATTTATTTTTGAAGAATGTTTCATTTTTTCAATTTCGAAATCATCTTTTATCATTCTTGCCATATCAACAGGAAGTGAGCCATTTACAGGAGTTATATCACTTCTTAATTCCATTAAGCCTATAAGAAATTTTGAAGGTAAATTTTTATCAATTCCTATTTTTCCAGAAATAACTTTTGATGCAATTTCAGCAACAGGGTTATCACTATCACTATGTATAAATGTTTCTATTGAAGAAGGTGAAAGTCCAAATATTGTATTTGAAAAAAGCTGTATATTACCATCTGTATTTATATATAAAGCTATAAGTCTTTCTCCGGCTTCTGCCCATATTCCTGTAAGATAGTATATAGAATGTTTTGAAGAAACTATTATTTGTTTTAAACCACAAATTTCCATATTTTCAATTACTTTTTTTATTCTGTCAATTTTCATTGTGTTCACCTCGTCTTTTGTCAGACTCTATTTTTGAGAATATACAACCACAATAGTCTTGTCTATAAAGTCCATATATATCTGAAAGTTCTATTGAACGTCTATAACCATTTTTCTTTTTAAAATCTGAATGAAGATATTTAATATTTTTTTCTAAAGATATTATTTCACCTATTTCATTAAGTTTTTGAGCATTTTTATATGGGCTTATTGAAAGTGTTGTTGTAAAATAATCAAATCCTTTTTTTGCTGCATATTCTGCTGTTTTTTCAAGACGCATTTTATAGCATTTAAAACATCTTTCGCCACCCTCAGGCAAATTTTCCATACCTTTAGTAATAGAGTAAAAATTATTAGTATCATATAATCCTTCTTCAAAGTGAATAGGATTTTTTGTTTTAAGTTCTGATATTAATTTTTGTTGTTCTTCAACTCTATATAAATATTCTTCTTTTGGATATATATTTGGATTATAATAAAATACTGTTATTTCAAAGTATTCAGAAAGATATTCCAAAACATAACTGCTACAAGGAGCACAACAACTGTGTAAAAAAAGCTTTGGAACAGTTTCACTTTTTTTAATATTTTCAAGAGTTTTTTCAAGTTCTTTTTGATAGTTTATTTTTACATTCATTTTAAATCACCATTATTGCTTTGATTTTATAGGTTCTTCTATTATTGAACGAACTTTTTCTGGAAGTTTTGAAAGCTCATCTTTATCAAGATTAGCTGTTATAATAGGGTCATGAATATATACATCAACATGAGCAGGTTTTATTATGTAATTATTACCTTCCATTATTTTATATGAACCATCTATTGTAACAGGAACAACTGTTACTTTTGGTTTTGTAGCTAGTTTAAAACTTCCTGCTTTAAATTCTCCCATTTTATCACATTTACTTCTTGTACCCTCAGGAAACACAACCATTGAATATCCTTTTTTTATAAGTGATATACCATCAACTATTGTTTTTGCTGCTTTTTTAATATCTTTTCTATCCATAAATACACAATGAATATTCCTCATCCAAGGGCTTAAAAAAGGAATGTTTTCCATTTCATTTTTTGCAACAAAGCCAGCATTTTTGTTTATAAGTCCTAAAAATATAGCAATATCAAAATCACTTTGATGATTGCTTATAAATAAAACATTTGTATCTTGTGGAATTTTTTCATTACCATGAATTACTATATCTGCCTTGCTGTCTTTAAGTCTTTTTAAAGCCCATTGATTTGTAATATTATATACATATTCGTCAAAAGCTTCTTGACCTTCGGTTTTTAATATTTTATTTGCTTTTTTAAGCTGTGGTGTTTTAAGTACAAGTGTTATAATAAATTTTGCATACCATATTATACTTTTTAGCATAAAAAATTAACCTCCTTTTTTATAATATTATCATTTTAGTTTTTTTTTAGCAACATATCATATACGATAAAATATAGTATTAGTTTTCTATAATTATATTGGTGATATAGATTTTAAGGGTGGTTTATGATATAATTAATACTCATTAGAATATTGAGGAGTGATTTGATGCCGATTAAAATAGCAGACGGACTCCCAGCTCAAAGAGTCCTTGAAAATGAACATATATTTGTTATGACAGAATTCAGAGCATTACATCAGGACATACGACCTTTGAAAATAGTTGTGTTAAACCTTATGCCTACAAAAATTGCTACTGAAACACAGATTTTACGTTGTCTTTCCAATACACCTTTACAGATAGAAGTTGAACTTTTACAGACAAGTACATACACTTCAAAAAATACACCACAAGAACATCTTATAGATTTTTATAAAACTTTTGATGAAATAAAAGACCAAAAATATGATGGTATGATTATAACAGGAGCACCTGTTGAAAATATGGATTTTGAAGAAGTTGAATATTGGGACGAAATATGTGAAATATTTGAATGGTCAAAAACTCATGTTCATTCTACATTCCATATATGCTGGGGAGCACAAGCAGGGCTTTATTATCATTATGGAATACCTAAATATATTTTGCCTAAAAAAATGTTTGGTGTTTTTGAACATAAGATTTTAAATAAAAAATCAAGACTTTTCAGAGGGTATGACAATACATTTTATGCACCACATTCAAGACATACAGAAGTAAAACTTGAAGATATAGAAAAAATTCCAGAACTTAAAATAATGTCTGTATCTGATAAAGCAGGAGTTTATATAGTTGGTAATGAAAGCGGAAGTCAGTTTTTTGTAACAGGACACTCTGAATATGATGTTGATACACTTGCAACAGAATATTATAGAGATTTAGAAGCTGGCAAAAATCCGGAAATACCTGAAAATTATTTTGAAAATGATGACCCTAATAATGAACCTATATTAAAATGGAGAGCTCATGGTCAACTTTTATATACAAATTGGCTTAATTATTTTGTTTATCAAACAACTCCTTTTGATATAAAGAAGGTAAATGAATAATAAATGATAATAAAAATCTGTCGAATTATATAAAACGACAGATTTTTTATATGTTTAAAAGGTCAATATTTGTTATATATTGTATAAAAATTTACAATTTGGTACTATATAGAGTAGTTTCATATTGTTAGAGAATATTTTTTAATGTATAATGTCTTTACGTCTAAAAAGGAATTTTTTAAAATAATATAGATTAATTGATTTAAGAGGTGAGTTTATAATGGATAAAACAAATAAAATATTGCCTCTAATACCTTTAAGAGGACTTACTGTTTTCCCTAACATGATTATAAGTTTCTCTGTTGGCAGAGAAAAATCATTAAATGCAATTGAAAAAGCTACTAAAGGTGATGAACTTATATTCCTTGCATCACAGAAAGATGCTTCTGTTGAGTCACCTAACAGTAATGATATATGTCATATTGGAACAGTAGCACAAGTAAAACATGTATTAAGGCTTCCGGGAAATATGACACATGTTATTGTTGAAGGTATTACAAGAGGAAATATTGTAAATGTAAATGAGGAAGAAGACTGCGATTTTGTAGAGTTTTTTGAAATTCCTCAAGATTTGGAAGGAGAAATTGATGTAAAATCAAATGCATTTATGAGAATTGTTTCTGATGCATTTGATGAATATATAAAACTTGGTGTAAAATCTCCTGCAAGTAATGATATGGCAACAAATGTTATATCTGCTTCAAAGCCGGGACAAATGGCAGATATTATGATGGCAGGTATAGATGTAGGGCAAGAAGAAAAACAAACTGTTCTTGAGATATTAGACCCTATGAAAAGACTTGAAGCTGTATTTGAAATACTTAAATCTGAACTTGAAATAGTAAGACTTAAAAAACAAATAGAGCGAAAAGTAAAATCCAATATGGATAAAGCACAAAAAGAATATTTTTTAAGAGAAGAACTCAAAGTTATACAAGAAGAATTGGGAGATAAAGATGGATTTGGTAGCGATATTCAAAGATATAGAAAAGCCATTTCAGAAAAAAATATTCCTGATGAAGCTGTAAAAATAATAGAAAGAGAAATTTCAAGACTTGAAAGAGCTCCTCAAGCATCACCAGATGCAAATGTTACAAGAAATTATCTTGACTGGGTAACAGATATGCCTTGGGGCGAAAAAACAAAAGAAAAATTTGATATAAAGAAAGCTGAAAAAATACTTGATGAAGACCATTATGGACTTGAAAAAGTTAAAGAAAGAATAATTGAGTATCTTGCAGTAATAAAAAATGCACCAAACTCAAATACACCTATACTTTGTCTTTATGGTCCTCCGGGAGTTGGTAAAACATCTATTGCAAAATCTGTTGCTTCAGCACTTAATAGAAAATATACAAGAATGTCACTTGGTGGAGTAAAAGATGAAAGTGAAATAAGAGGACATAGAAAAACATATGTTGGAGCTATGCCGGGAAGAATTATAAAAGCTATAAAACAGGCTGGTACAGATAATCCACTTATACTTCTTGATGAAATTGATAAACTTAGTCAATCATATAATGGCGACCCTTCATCAGCTCTTTTGGAAGTGCTTGACGGAGAACAAAATATTACTTTCCGTGACCATTATATGGAAGTTTCTTATGACCTTTCAGATGTACTTTTTATATGTACTGCAAATTCTCTTGACACAATAGCACCAGCTTTACGTGATAGAATGGAAATTATAGAAATTTCTGGCTATACATCAGAAGAAAAGAAAAATATATTTAAAAAGCATCTTTATCCAAAACAACTTAAAAAACATGGACTTAAAAAGAGCAATCTTAAAATAAGTGATAATGCAATAGATGATATTATAGATGGCTATACAAGAGAAGCCGGAGTTCGTCAGCTTGAAAGAATTATGGGTAAACTTTGTAGAAAAGCTGTAAAACTTATTGTTTCAGGGGAAAAGAAATCTATTTCAATAAATTCTTCAAATATTGAAGATTATCTTGGAAGAAGAAAAATAAGACAGGATAAAATATTTGATGAAGCACAAATTGGTATTGTAAGAGGTCTTGCTTGGACACAATTTGGTGGAGATACACTTTCAATAGAAGTTAATACTATGAAAGGAAGCGGCAAATTTGAACTTACAGGAAATATGGGTAATGTAATGAAAGAATCTGCAAAAGCTGCTATAAGTTATATAAGAGCTAATTCAGATTTATTTAATATAGATGAAAATTTCTATAAAGAAAAAGACATACATATCCATATTCCAGAGGGTGCCGTTCCTAAAGATGGACCTTCTGCTGGTATAACAATGGCAACAGCAATGATTTCTGCTCTTACAGGTGCAAAAGTTAAAAATGATGTTGCTATGACAGGCGAAATAACAATAAGAGGTAGAGTTCTTCCTATTGGTGGACTTAAAGAAAAAACACTTGCTGCAAAAAAAGCTGGAGTTAAAAAAGTAATTATTCCTTATGAAAATAAGGCTGATTTAGAAGAAATTCCAGAAAATATTAAAGATGGTATAGATTTTGTACTTGCAAAACACATGGAAGATGTTTTGAAAGTAGCTATTGTAAAAGGAGAGAAAGTATGGAAGTAAATAACGCTTCATTAGCTGCTGTTGGTGTAAAACTTGAACAATATCCAACTGATGGAAAACCTGAAATAGCTTTTGCCGGAAAGTCTAATGTTGGTAAATCATCACTTATAAATGGGCTTTTAAACAGAAAATCACTTGCTAGAACAAGTTCAAGTCCGGGAAAAACAAGAACAATAAATTTTTATGATGTTGAAAATACATTATATTTTGTTGACCTTCCAGGCTATGGCTATGCAAAAGCTCCAAAAACTGAAATTCAGAAATGGGGTAAAATGATAGAAGATTATCTTTATCAAAGAGAAACTCTTAAAAGTATAGTTCTTCTTATAGATATAAGACATGAACCGGGAACAAATGATAAAATGATGTATGAATGGCTTAAGCATTATGATTATGATATTATTATTATAGCTACAAAAGCTGATAAAATTAAAAGAAGTCAGTTACAAAAACATATTGCTATGATAAGAAAAGGGCTTAATATGTCTGCTGATGAAAAAATAATACCTTTTTCAAGTATGACAAAACAGGGTAAAGAAGAAATATGGTCTGTTTTTGATGAGCTTGTTGGTTATAAAAAAGAGAAATAATTTAAAAAATCTTTTCGGAATTTTCCGAAAAGATTTTTTTATTTTTCAATAATAGGTATCATAATTTTTATTACATAATCATCTTCTTTTAATGAAGCTGTTGAATCTATTATAAATTCCTCATAAATAATATCTTCTGTATTTATTTTATTATTTTCTATATATTTTAATATTTCTTCATAAGATTTTTTTATATTGTAATATGAACCATAATGATATTTTACTATATATTTTCCTGACTTTCTTATTTTTAAATAATCTTTTGGTCTATCTGAAAATACAGTTACAAATAAATTTTCAAGGCTATTAAAATCATTGTTTTTTATTGCTTTAATACTACGAGTACTACCATATGAGTTATTTTGATATATTTCAAGAGATATACATTTTTTTAACATATGAGAATAATTAAATACAATATCTTCTATACTTGATGTTTCTATTGGAATAAAAAATATATAATTATCATTATCAATATATTCTATTTTAACATAGTCTGTTTTTGGTATGTTTGAAATTAAATTGTTTCTGTATTCTAAAGAATTTTTAAATGATTGTAAATGATATATTTTTTCTTGTAAATATTGTATTTGATTTTCAAAAATATTAAGTATTTTATTAGGAGAACGATTTTTCATATATATTTTTATATCATTTAATGACATTCCTAAATTTCTTAATTCTGTTATTATCATAAATATATCAAATTGTAATATTGAATAGTATCTATAACCATTATTTTCGATTTTCTCAGGTGAAAAAAGTCCTATTTTATCATAGAAAAACAATGTATGTTTTGAAACATTGCAAAGTTTTGCAAACTCTCCTGTTGTAAAATATATTTTTTCTTCCATAATTTGAAATCCTTTCTTGACCATAGAGTTACTCTATACTTTATAATACCATAACAGATAAAAATATATCAAGGAGAGCATTTATTATGGAAAATAATATATCAAAAAAATTTACATTTAGAGAGCTTTTAATATTTTCTATGCCTTCAATAATTATGATGATGTTTATGTCATTATATACTATTGTTGACGGATTTTTTGTATCAAGATTTGTAGGTACAGATGCTTTATCTGCTATTAATATAGCATATCCTGTTATTAATATAATAATAGGAATAGGGGTAATGTTTGCAACAGGGGGAAGTGCTATTGTTGCATTAAAAATGGGAGAAGGGAGAAGTGATGAGGCAAAATCTTATTTTACACTTATAGTTATAACAGTAATAATTTTATGTTCTTTTATAAGTATTTTTACATTAGTATTTAGAGAAAGCATTGTAAGTTTTTTAGGTGCTAAAGGAAGTATTACAGAGCTTGTTTCTGATTATCTTACAATACTTATGATTTTTGCCCCTATAAATGGTTTACAACTCTTATTTCAATCATTTTTTGTTACAGCAGGAAAACCAACACTAGGTCTTATATTGACTGTTATGGGCGGTATTTTTAATATGATATTTGACTATATATTAATAGTTCCTTTTGAAATGGGAATAAAAGGTGCTGCCTATGCAACTGTTGGAAGTTATTTTATACCAGTAATAGGTGGTATTATATTATTTATAACAAATAAAAAAGGGCTTTGCTTTAGAAAACCTATTTTAGATATATTTATATTATTAAAAAGTTCATCAAATGGTTCATCAGAAATGGTAACAAATCTTTCAGGAAGTATAATAACATTTCTTTTTAATATATATATGTTGAAATACGCTGGTTCTAATGGTGTTGCAGCCATTACTGCTGCATTATATGTGCAATTTCTTATGACAGCTTTTTATTTAGGATTTTCTATTGGTGTTGCACCTGTGATTTCATATAACTATGGTGCTAGTGAAAATAGCTTTTTAAAATATATAATAAAAAACAGTATTAAATTTATATTTATATGTTCTTTTATTATATTTATAATTGCTTTTTTAGGCTCAGAAATTATATCAAGTATATTCTTTGGATATGGTACAGAAGTATATAATATTTCTGTATATGGTTTGAAAATATTTGCTATTTCATTTTTATTTTCAGGTATTAATATATTTGGTTCAGGAATGTTTACAGCTTTAGGAAATGGTTTTATATCAGCTTTAATATCATTTTCAAGAACGCTTCTTTTTACAACAATGGGTATAGTTGTATTATCAATAATATTTGAAATAACAGGTCTTTGGCTTGCAATTCCTTTTGGTGAATTTATAACAGTTATAGTTACAATATATTGTTTCAAAATGTTAAAGACAAAGTATAATATATTTTAAGACTTATATTTTTATAGACTATACTAATTCAAAATGATACAATTTATATTGTAAAATTTGTTTTGGAGGATATATAATGACATCTTTTAATATAGAAAATACAAAAACTTTTATGTCAAAACTTTTAAAAAGTGATATGTTTGATAACTTTGAAGTTAGAAGTTTTATTGTTACAACATTTACAACATTTGAAATACATTGTGATTATAACAAAGATTTTTTTACTGATATTATTGAAGAAGAAAGAGAACAAAGAAAAATATGTATTTGGAAAGATATAAAAAATTATGCTTTTGATATTATAAAAGGAAATAAACTTCCTAAAAGTATAAAAATAATATTTTCTGCTAGTGATGAGTTAAGAGATAATATATATACAAATTCAAAAGCTATGTTTATAAATATAATTTTTGAAGAAGGAAAACTTAAAGCTGTTACAGGATTTTCTCAAAAAGAATTTACACTTGATAAAACAGGGGAATATGAATGGGATAAATATGTAGAAGAATTTTTCCATAATAACAATATTATTAGCACTCGTGATTAATGAGTGCTAAATTTGTCTTGACTTTTAATATTTCGGTGTTAAAATAATATTTAGAAATATTAAATATGAGGAGGAATACCTAATGGAAAAAGGTAATTTATCTATAAATAGTGAAAATTTTTTACCAATTATAAAAAAATGGCTTTACACAGATAAGGATATATTCGTTCGTGAACTTGTATCAAATGGTTGTGATGCGGTTACAAAACTTAAAAAACTTATGGGAATGGGAGAAGCTCCTTCTGTTAGTGAAGATGAAAAATTCGCAGTTAATGTAGTTGTTGATGAAAAAAATAAAACAATAAAAATTATTGATAACGGTATCGGTATGACTGCTGATGAAGTTAAAAAATATATAAATCAGATTGCTTTTTCTGGTGCTACTGATTTCCTTTCAAAATATGAAGAAAAAACAGATGATGAAAATGACATTATAGGTCATTTCGGACTTGGTTTTTATAGTGCATTTATGGTAGCTGAAAAAGTTGAAATTGATACTTTAAGCTATATTGAAGGTTCTGAGCCTGCAAAATGGATTTGTGAAGGCGGAATTGATTATGAAATGGAAAAAGGCGAAAGAACAGAAAGAGGTACAACAATAACACTTCATATTGGTGAAGATGGAGAAGAATTCCTTAATGAAGGAACTTTATATTCAACTCTTAAAAAATATTGTTCATTTATGCCTGTTCCAATATATATTGAAACAGTTTCTGATGAAGAAGAAAAACAAGAAGAAAATTCAAATGTTATACATGTAAGCCCTGAAGAAGCTAGCGAAATTGCTGAAAAAGTTCTTGATAATAAAGAAGAAGAGGAAAAAGAACCTGTTCCTCTTAATGAAGTAAATCCATTATGGCTTCGTCAGCCTAAAGAATGTACAGATGAGGATTATAAAAAATTCTATCATGAAGTATTTATGGATATGAATGACCCTCTTTTCTGGATACATCTTAATATGGATTATCCTTTTAGACTTAAAGGAATATTATATTTCCCTAAAATCGTTAATGAAATGGACGCAATGGACGGTCAGATAAAACTTTATTCAAATCAAGTTTATATTGCTGATAACATAAAAGAAGTTGTTCCAGAGTTTTTACTTCTTCTTAAAGGTGTTATAGATTGTCCAGACCTTCCTCTTAACGTTTCAAGAAGTGCTTTACAGAATGATGGTTATGCAGCTAAAATGTCTACTTATATAACTAAAAAAGTAGCTGATAAACTTAATAGTATGTTTAAAAATGAAAGAACAGAAACATATGAAAAATTCTGGGACGATATTTCAGTATTTATAAAATACGGTTGTATGCGTGAAGAAAAACTTTACGATAAAATAAAAGATTCAATACTTTTTAAAACAACTGATGATAAATATGTTACATTAAATGAATATCTTGAAGAATGTAAAGACAAACATGAAAATAAAATGTTCTACTTTACAGATAAAAATCAGCAGATACAATATATAAATCTTTTTAAAGATAATGACCTTGTTGCAGCAGACCTTTCAACTGCAATAGATAAACCTTTTGTATCATTCCTTGAATATAAAAATAGCGGTGTAAAACTTCAAAGAATTGATGCTGATATTTCAGATGTTCTTAAAAATGAAGATACAGTAAGTGAAGAAACAAGCACAGAAGTTCAAAATCTTTTTAGAGGAATACTTGGAAAAGAAAAACTTAATGTAAAAATGGAAGGTTTAAAAGCTGATAATATTTCAGCAATGATACTTCTTTCAGAAGAGTCAAGAAGAATGCAAGAAATGCGAGAAGCATATGCAAAAGATGAAATGATGAGTAAAATGTTTGCTAATATAGAAACAGAAGAAACTCTTGTACTTAACAGTTCAAATAAACTTATAAAACTTCTTGTAAATCTTAAAGGTAGAGAAGACAAAAAAGAAGATACAGAACTTGTTGCAAAACAGATTTATGACCTTGCACTTATGGGACATAAAACACTTACACCAGAAGAAATGACAGCTTTTATTGATAGAAGCAATAAAATACTTGAAAAACTTGTTGAGTTTGAAAATAAATAATATATTTTTGCAGAAGGATTTTTTATCCTTCTGCTTTTTTTATGTAATAGTATTTCTTTATATGCATATACATTTTAAAGAGGTGATAATGTATATGCTTTCAAAAAATATGTTTTTTCTTAGAGGAGATTTTAATGGTTATGACAGAATTTATTGTATATATAAAGAAAATAACAATATAAAAATAAATTTTGAAAGTACTGAATTTATATGTACTAATAATACAGACATGGTTTTTAATTGTATTTGTGATAAAAGAGGTGTTATATATATACTTTCAAGAAATATATATGGTGACATTATATTAACACAAGTACATAACATGATAAGTGAAAACAGTACAATTTTTAAGAGAAATAAAAATATTGAAAATTCATATTTTTATTTTGATATTGTTAATAATATACCTGTTTTAATATATACTATATCAGATACAAAAAAAGGACAGGTTATGCTTATGTATACTTGTTTTGAAAATAAAACTTGGAAAGAACCACAGTTTATAGACAGGATATTAATGCAAAGCAATATAAAATTTGGTGTCTTAGATATAAAAAATGAACATAAACTTATTTATTATAAGAATACTAACGGAAATATAATAGGTAGAGAAATATTGCTATATCCTTTTGTTTCTGGAACACCATTTGAATATATAAAAAACGGAAATTATGTAACAGATATATCTGTATTAGCTTATGATGGAAAAGTTCATATTGTATATATTTTAGCTTTAAGGGGAAGAATGGGAGTATATTACAAATGTAAAGATGATTATGTTTCGAATGCAAAAACGATATGGGAAGGACGCTTTGCAGATAATGTTATAATATATCAAAATAATGATGAATTGTGTGTTTTATGGCAAACATTAAAAGGTATTATGAAATATGAAATGAGTTGTGAAAATATAAATAAAATATATTCAAATTTTCAAAGTATAGTTAAATGTAGATATAAAAATACTAATGAAAAAGGTAAAATACTTGCTAATGAATGTTATGGACTTGTTTCAATAAAAGGTGAAATTCCTATTTTTCCTGAGGAAAATAATGATTTTTACATTAAAGGAAAGGTGAGAAATACTATGGAAACAACAGAAAAAAGACTTGATTTTGATAATATAAATATTTTAGTTCGTGAAAATCAAGAAAAAGAACAGGAAATAATACAACTTTCAGAAGAACTTAAAAAAATATATGAAAAATATCAAAATCTTTTTGAAAATTATCAAAAAGAGAAAGGTTTTATAAAATCCAAAATTAATGAAATGGATAAAAAAGAAAAAGATTATGAATATAATATTAATATTTTGAAGAAAGAAAATTATCAGCTTAACAATATAATAGAAGATATTATGTATAGTAATTATAATTAATACGACAGTTTTTACTGTCGTTTTTTTATTTTTAACATTAAAACTTTTGACTATTTTAAATATTTATTGTATTATCAAATATAATGATTTTTTAGATTTAAAGAGGTGTAATATGCTTTTTAATTCATTTCAATTTTTAATATTTTTTATAATTGTTGCAACAACTTATTTTTTAATTCCTCATAGATATAGATGGATACTTTTACTTGTTGCAAGTTATATATTTTATATGGCTTGGAGCCCTATACTTATAATTTTACTTGTATTTTCAACCTTTGTTAACTATCTTGCAGGTATAAGGATTTATATTGCAAATAAGAAAAGGCAGTTTGACCTAAAAAAGAAATATCTTATAATATGTATGGTTATAAATTTTGGTTTGCTTTTTATATTTAAGTATCTTATGTTTATAAATGATACTATTATGAATATATTTTTAAGTATGGGTATAGGTTATCCAATACCTGAATTTAATATAGTTCTTCCTATGGGTATATCATTTTATACTTTTCAGGCATCAGCGTATACAATAGATGTTTATAGAGGAACTATAAAACCTTTAAAACATTATGGTAAATTTTCGCTTTTTATTTCGTTTTTCCCACAGCTTGTAGCTGGACCTATTGAAAGAAGTCAAAATCTTATACCACAATTTTTTAGAAGAAATTATCCTAATTTTCAAAGAACTATAATGGGATTAAAAATTATGCTTTGGGGATATTTTAAAAAAGTTGTTATTGCTGATAGAGCCGCTGTTGCTGTAAATACTATTTTTAATTCTTGTGAAAATTATAGTGGTTTATATTATGTATTTGCAATAATACTTTTCACATTTCAAATATATTGTGATTTTAGTGGTTATTCTGATATTGCCATAGGTTCTGCAAAAATTATGGGATTTAATCTTATGAGAAACTTTGACAGACCATTCTTTTCAAAGAGAATAAAAGAATTTTGGAGAAATTGGCATATTTCTCTTTCAACATGGTTTACAGATTATGTTTATATACCCTTAGGCGGAAATCGTGTAAGTAAATTAAAACATTATAGAAATCTTATTGTTACATTTCTTTTAAGTGGATTATGGCATGGTTCTGCTTGGACTTTTGTAGTATGGGGAGGTATACATGGACTATACCTTGTTATTGGAGATGCTACATTAAAATTTAGAGAAAATATAAAAAAGGTACTTCATATTGAAAAAAGTATTTTTGTAAAACTATTTGAAATTATACTTACATTTGCACTTGTATCATATGCATTTATGTTCTTTAGAGCAAATACAATGAGTGATGCTATATATATAACACAAAGACTTTTATGGAATTTTAGAAATTGGCTTGAGCCACAATATCTTTATGAAGTTATAACTAATATGGGACTTAATATTTATGAACTTTTAATAGTTGTTTCTGCAATAATAATAATGCTTCTTTCAGAAGGTATTTTTGGCAGAGATATGCATATTAATATACTTAAAAAATCAGCTGTTGTGGAAGTTTTATTCTATTCACTTATAGCTATATTTGTATTTACTGCGGGGGTTTATTACAATGCTGGAGAATTCATTTATTTCCAATTTTAAAACAATATTAAAACTTGTTATATTTTTAATAATAGTAGGAGTTGCATTTAATAAAATAGGTGCTAAATATAAAGCAGCTGCTGATAAAAATATCATAAATGCATTTACACAACAAAGATATAACGAATTTTATGAACAAGAGCCTAATTCAATAGATATGGTTTTTATAGGTTCTTCACATTCATACTGTACATTTGACCCTGAAATTATAGACCCAATACTTAGTACATCAAGTTGGCAACTTGGAACACCTTTGCAACATTATGATACAAGCTATTATGTACTTAAAGAGGTTCTTAATTATCAAAAACCTAAAAAAGTTGTACTTGAGCTTTATTGGGATATATTAAAAGATGAATTTGAGATGAAACAAGCAAATACATTTTTTGAAGTGCTTAAAAATCAGTCATTAAAAGATGAATATATCAAAAATGTATTTCCTTTAAACGAAAAAGTAAAATATAATCTTTTCCCTATAAGATACCAACAGGATTATTTTGCATATGAAGCTAATGAAATGCAAACTAAAATAGAAGAAAAATATGGTGTAGAGAAAAAAGCGACACCGGAAATTGTTGGAACTGAATATTATAGAAGTAGAGGATATACATTTTGTGATGTTGTAATGCCTGAAAATGAATATAATGAAACAAACCAGTTTAAAAACTTTGATGGCGAAGATTGGGAATTTAATAATGTACAAAAAAAATATATAAAAAAAATAATAGAACTTTGTGAAAAAGAAGGTATAGAACTTTATTTTGTAACTGCACCTATTGCCAATGTATCAATGGAGTATATTGAAAATTATGATGTTGTTCATAATACTGTTGCTGAATTTGCAAAAGAATATGGCATACCATATATAGATTATAATATTGTAAATAAAGAAACAGGAATGTTACAAAATGAAAATTTCAGAGATGATGCACACCTTAACCATAGCGGTGTACAGATTGTAGATAAACATTTTGCTGAATGGTTAAGGAATAATTGACATTATATTGTATTTATAATATCATTTATTTCAGATAATTAAGTATTTTTGGGAGGAAAAGTTTATGTCTGAAGAAAATAAGAATGAAGTTTCAAAAGAGTCTGAACTTGGTGGAACTGGTAATTTTATACACAACTATATAATGGAGGATTTAGGAAGCGAAGGTCTTTGTAAACTTAATACACGTTTCCCTCCAGAGCCTAATGGATACCTTCATATAGGACATGCAAAATCAATATGCCTTAATTTTGGTCTTGCTAAATATTATGGTGGAAAATGTAACCTTCGTTTTGATGATACAAACCCTACAAAAGAAGATGTTGAATATGTTGAGTCGATAGAAGAAGATGTAAAATGGCTTGGATTTGATTGGGAAGACAGACTTTATTTTGCTTCAGAGTATTTTGATAAGTTTTATGAATATGCTGTAAAACTTATAAAAGATGGTAAAGCATTTGTTTGTGACCTTACAGCAGATGAAATGAGAGAATATAGAGGAACTTTAAGTACTCCGGGAAAAGAAAGTCCATACAGAAATAGAAGTGTTGAAGAAAATCTTGACCTTTTTGAAAGAATGAAAAATGGTGAATTTCCTGATGGTTCAAAAACATTAAGAGCAAAAATAGATGTTACAAGCCCTAATATAAATATGCGTGACCCTGTATTATATAGAATAGCTCATGCACATCATCATAGAACAGGTGATAAATGGTGTATTTATCCTATGTATGACTTTGCTCACCCTCTTGAGGACGCAATAGAAGGTGTTACACACTCTATATGTACAATGGAATTTGAAGACCACAGACCTTTATATGATTGGGTTATTGAAAATGTAGGTGGTTTTGAAATTGTACCAAGACAGATTGAGTTTGCTCGTCTTAACTTAACAAATACTGTTATGAGTAAAAGAAAACTTAGAGCACTTGTTGAAGAAGGTCTTGTTGATGGTTGGGACGACCCAAGAATGCCTACTATAAGTGGTCTTAGAAGAAGGGGTGTTACACCTGAAGCCATAAGAGATTTTTGTGAAAGAATAGGTGTTTCAAAAGCTAATAGTAAGGTTGATAGCGGAATTTTAGATTATTGTATTAGAGATGACCTTAAAAGTAAAACAAATGTTGTAATGGCTGTTTTAAAACCATTAAAACTTGTTATAACAAACTATCCAGAAGGTCAAATTGAGTATATGGAGCTTGAAAACAACCCTGAAAATGAAAGTTTAGGAAAACGTATGGTTCCTTTCTCAAAAGAGCTTTATATAGAGGCTGATGACTTTATGGAAGTTCCAGCAAAAAAATATTTCCGTCTTGCTCCAGGCAAAGAAGTTCGTCTTAAAGGTGCTTATTTTGTAACTTGTACAGATTTTGTTAAAGATGAAAATGGAAATATAACAGAAGTACATTGTACTTATGACCCAGAAACAAAAAGCGGTTCTGGATTTGAAGGAAGAAAAGTTAAAGGAACACTTCATTGGGTAAATGCTGACACAGCTATTAAGGCTGATGTAAGATTATATGCACCTATGATGCTTGATAATCCAGATGACCCAAGCGGTGATATGATAATGAACCCTGAGTCAATAGAGGTTTTAAAAGATTGTTATATTGAACCTGCAATAAGTGCTGCAAAAGCAGGAGATAAATTCCAGTTTATGAGAAATGGATACTTCTGTGTAGATACAAAAGATACAACTGATGAAAAATTTGTATTTAATAGAATTGTATCTCTTAAAAGTTCATATAAACCAGCTAAATAATATAAATAGTTTTAAAAAGCTCAATTAATTTATAATTAATTGAGCTTTTTTTGTATCTATATTCATATAGTACAACGTTTTTATTATTATTTTATGCACTTTATATAATACAAAAAATATACAATATAATTATATAAAAATTTTTTATTATAATTTTAATATATATTTGTTTTAAAGTTAAGAAAATAAAAAAACATAGTGAAAGACAAATGATTTTGTGGTACACTACTAATACTGTACAATAAATTTAATATAATGTACCTATTAGTAGGACAAATTGCAATATATGTCTTTGTCACAAATACATATATTTTTTTATTTTACTAATTGCACAATAATTTTTAATTTTTTAGGAGGATATTATGAAAAAAATAGGCTTATTACCACGTTTGGTAATTGCAATTATTCTTGGTATAGTATTTGGTTCATTTATGCCAGCATGGTTTATAAGAATTTTTGCAACATTTAATGGAATTTTTGGAAATTTCTTAAATTTTGCAATACCACTTATTATTATTGGATTTGTTGTTCCAGGAATTGGTGACCTTGGAAAAGGTGCAGGAAAAATACTTGTACTTACAGCAGGTGTTGCATATATTTCAACTGTATTAGCAGGTTCACTTGCATATTTTGTAGATATAACAATTTTCCCAACTTTCCTTAAAGAAGGTGCTCTTGTAATGGACGCTGCAAACCCCGAAAATCAGCTTCTTACAAGTTATATAACAATAGAAATGCCACCTATTATGGAAGTTATGACAGCACTTATATTTTCATTCCTTATGGGACTTGGTATATCTGCAATTAAAGGTACTGTTATTAAAAATGCATTTAATGAACTTCAAGAAATTATATCAAAATTAATTTCAAATGTTATTATACCATTACTTCCTTTCCATGTTTGTGGTATATTTTCAAATATGACAAAAGCAGGTACAGTATTTCAAATATTAAGTGTATTTGCAAAAGTATTTGTTATAATAATTGCACTTCATGTAATAGTAATAGTAATTCAATATACAATATCAGGTACATCAGTAGGTAAAAATCCATTTAAACTTATAAGAAAAATGCTCCCTGCATATATGACAGCTATTGGAACACAGTCATCAGCAGCTACAATACCTATAACTCTTGAACAAACAAAAAATAATGGTGTAAGAGAACAAGTTGCAGATTTCGTTGTACCACTCTGTGCTACAATACATCTTTCAGGTTCAACAATAACTCTTACAAGTTGTTCTATTGCTATTATGATGATGAACGGTATGGATTATAGTTTTGGTAATGTTTTTCCATTTATACTTATGCTTGGTGTAACAATGGTTGCAGCTCCTGGGGTTCCTGGTGGTGCTGTTATGGCTGCATTAGGAATTTTACAGTCAATGCTTGGATTTGATGATACACTTACAGCTCTTATGATTGCACTTTATCTTGCACAGGATAGTTTTGGAACTGCTTGTAATGTAACAGGTGATGGTGCTATTGCAATATTTGTTGATAAAGTTACATCTGGTTGGAATAATAAATAATTTTTTTAATAAGCCGTTTTTTAACGGCTTATTTTATTGTTTATCAATAAAACCTCCGGCTAGGCCGGTGGTCAGTACAAGCTTTAGCGGAGTGATAATGCAAAAAAA
>CALWGF010000007.1 GCA_944379995.1 uncultured Clostridia bacterium | reverse complement strand
TTTTTTGCATTATCACTCCGCTAAAGCTTGTACTGACCACCGGCCTAGCCGGAGGTTTTATTGATAAACAAAAAAACCTGAAAACATTTATGTTTTCAGGTTAATAAAATTTATTTTAATAATTCTATAAATTTAGTGTTTTTAAGTATATATTTGAATAATGGATACCCTATACATGTAACAACGGCAAATTCTCCAAGCATTACTGTTGCAGTTGTTGCCAAGAATGGAAGTCCAGATATAAAATATAGCTCGATACCTACAAAAATACAAAATACTGTTGGCCATAAAGTTGCAACAAAAAGATTTTTTGTTTTTGATATTGCAATAACAGTACACAATGTACCCATTGTACCAAATATTACATCAACTATTCCTAAAGGACTAAAACAATTAGCTATTGCACAACCAAGAACAAGCCCTGGTGCAAAAGCAGGATTTATATACACAAATAAAACCATTAATTCAGAAAATCTAAATTGTACAGCACCATATGCAAGAGGTGCTATGGCAAGTGTCATAACAACATATAACGCAGCTGTAATACCTGTAATTGCAATATTTTTAGTAGTAACTTTTTTTGAAACCTTATTTTTTGAAACTATATTTATCATAATGTACCTCCTACGCCAAAATCAGTATTATTCCATAAAATTTCTATATTTGGATTTTTTTCAAGATATGAATATTTTTCTTTAAACCATTGTATAAGCTCATCATCGGCTTTTATATCTGTTGTATTATTTACAAATATGTTTATACAACCATATTCAAAGTATTTTTGTAAACATTCCATATCATAATCAATCATTTCTTTTGTTTGACCTTTTATACCAACCATAAGACATATAGAATTGAAATACTTTGCAACTTCCTCTGGTCCAGAAAATATCGTACCTTTTTTAAGTACATTATTTCTAAAATAGTCATTAAATGTTTCAACACCATTTTTAAATACAATAGGGATTTTAAAAAATTCTCTTATTTCTGAAAGTCTATTTCTATAAGACCAATAACTTTCAAAAAATAGTAATTTTATACCCTTTTGATTTACAATATCTCTTATTTCAATAAGAGTTTTTTCAGGAAGCTCAAAAACACTACCTGAATTTATAACCTCAAGAACACCTTTCTCTCCGGTTATATTTTTGAGAATTTTACTATTAAATTCAACCATTTCATTTTCGTTTTCTGAGTTATCATCAATATAATCACAGAAAGCACATCTACCCCATATACATGGGTGACCTTTTAATAGTACAATTTCTCGTGAATTTTTGTTTTCGACAATGTCATATCGAACCATGTCACTCATATTAAATTTTTCCTCCCTGTTTTTTATTTTGGAGATGGTTATGCAAGGAACATCTCCATATTTATATTATAAAAGGTAATAACCTTTATAATTGAAATATTATTTAATTCTTGCTGAAAAACCTATTTTCTTATGAACTTTTCTTAAAGTTCTATCAGCAAGTCTTCCTGCTTTTTCAGCGTTAACCTTTATTATTGTATCAATATAATCTTTATTTTTTTCAAGTTCACGAACTTTAGCTTGTACTGGTTCAAGATTTGCAACAACAGCCTCACCAACTGCTGTTTTAAATGCACCATATCCAACATTTTCAAATTCTTTTTCAGCTTCAGCTAATGTGTAACCTGTTGAAGCACAGTATATATTTAAAAGATTTGATATACCAGGTTTTTCTTCACTAAAACGAACTTGATTATCAGAGTCAGTAACTGCTCTTTTAATTTTATTCATTATAACAGCAGGTTCGTCCATAAGTGCTATTGTATTATTTTTATTTTCATCAGATTTTGACATTTTCTTTGTAGGCTCTTGAAGTGCCATTATTCTTGCTCCGACTTTTCCAATATATCCTTCTGGAATTTTAAATGTATCACCATATATAGTATTAAATCTGCCTGCAATATCTCTTGTTAATTCAAGATGCTGACGCTGGTCTTCACCAACAGGAACAAGGTCTGTCTGATAAAGGAGTATATCGGCAGCCATAAGTGTTGGATATGTGAAAAGTCCTGCGTTTATATTATCAGCATGTTTTGAAGATTTTTCTTTAAACTGTGTCATTCTGTTAAGTTCGCCCATATATGTGTAACAATTTAAAATCCAACCAAGCTCAGCATGTTGTGGCACATGTGACTGATAGTATATTATATTTTTTTCTGGGTCAAGTCCACAAGCAATATATTGAATAAGTAAATCTCTTGATTGTTTTCTAAGTTTTGCAGGGTCTTGTCTTACAGTAATTGCATGCATATCAACAATACAATAAAGACAATTATAATCATCTTGAAGTTTTGTCCAGTTATTTAATGCTCCAAGGTAATTTCCTAATGTAATAAGCCCTGAAGGCTGCATTCCACTAAATATTATTTTTTTATCATCTGCCATATAAACTCACTCCTCTTATGTAAACAAAATAAGGAAGGCAAAAAGCATCTTCCCTAACTTTAAAAAATATTTTCAAATCTAAAATTAAAAAATGTTGCAAAATCAACCTTTTTTTTATATAGTATAGAGTATACTATTAAAAATGTCATTTTTCAATATTGTTTTTGTAACATAAATTTGAAATATAGTATATTTTTTTAGTAAATAAATACATACATCCTTGTTATGAAAACAGGGGGGAAGTTTTCAGAAAGGAATTAAGAATTATGAGTTTTAAATGTGTACAAGTTATACCATCTCCAGAAGAGATGCTTTCAGAGGTTTCTATGCCAGAAAACCTTAAAAAAATAAAAGCAGAGAGAGATGAAGAATTTAAAAGAATTGTTGAAGGTAAAAGTGATAAGTTTGTAGTAATAATTGGACCTTGTTCTGCAAGCGATGAAGATGCTGTATGTGATTATGTTTCACGTCTTGCAAAGGTAAATGAAGAAGTAAAGGATAAGCTCTTCATTATTCCAAGAATATATACAAACAAACCTAGAACAACAGGTGAAGGCTACAAAGGTATGCTTCATCAGCCAGACCCTGAAAAAGGTGCAAATATCTTAAAAGGTATAAAATCATTAAGAAAAATGCATATTCGTGCAATTTCAGAATCACACCTTACAGCAGCAGACGAAATGCTTTATCCAGAAAACCTTGCTTATGTAGAAGACCTTCTTACATATATAGCAATAGGTGCTCGTTCAGTAGAAAATCAGCAACACAGACTTGTTTCAAGTGGTGTTGATGTTCCAGTAGGTATGAAAAACCCTACAAGTGGTGATTTTACTGTTATGATGAACTCAATTCATGCAGCACAGTCAAGTCATACTTTCCTTTATAGAGACCAAGAAGTTTCAACAACAGGAAATCCATATGCTCATGCAATACTTAGAGGTTCTGTCAATAAACATGGTCAAAGTATGCCAAATTACCATTATGAAGACCTTTCTCTTGTATGTGAAATGTATCAAAAACATGAACTCGAAAATCCATTTATTGTTGTTGATGCAAACCATGCAAACTCAAAGAAAATATATTCAGAGCAGCCTAGAATTATAGCTGAAATACTTCATAATCGTACATTAAACAAAGACCTTAATAAAATGGTTCGTGGTGTTATGGTTGAAAGTTACATTGAAGAAGGAAGTCAAAAAGTTGGAGAACATGTATATGGAAAATCAATTACAGATGCATGTATTGGTTGGGATACAACAGAAAAACTTCTTCATTATATTGCAGAACATGTATAAAAATATTAAGGACAACCTTTTGGTTGTCCTTTTTATAACTTTATTATTCCCAATCTTTACAAATATCTACCCATCTTATACCATTTGAAATTTCAAAAAGCTCATCACAAGAAAGAGCTATTGCAGAATTACTACTTCCACAAGCTGGATAAACTTTATCAAACCTTTTCATAGATATATCCATAAAAGCTTCTACACCAGAAGGTAAAGCAAAAGGACAAACTCCTCCTATTGCATGACCTGTTTTTTCGAGAGTTTCTTCTGGTGATAACATTCTTGCTTTAAGACCAAATTATTTTTTAAATTTTTTATTATCTATTTTACCATCACCAGAAACACATATAACCATACAACCATCATCTTTTGTTTTTAGTGCAAGAGTTTTTGTTATTTTTGCAGGTTCAACTCCAACTGCTTCTGCTGCAAGTTCAACAGTAGCACTTGAAACATCAAATTCCATAATATCTTTTTCCTTATAATATTTTTTAAGGTATTCTCTAACATTTTCTATTGACATTAATAATCCCTCTTTCCCCCGTTTTTTATAAAATATAACATAGCAAAAAATATATTTCAACATAAAAACAGAGTCGGATTGAAAGGGGGGCTCCGACTCTGAAAATGGGGTATTAAATTTCTGACGACATCTCATCAGCGAAAAGACTTATTAATCTTTTCACATATATAAACGAAAGTATTATAAAAAAGTCTTATGAAATAATAAAAATTTTTGATATTTTTTTTGCACAAAAACGTATGTATTTGTGATACAATACATTTTGTATTAAATTATAAGCGAGGTGCTAATATGTCAGGTTCAATTTTCGGCAGAAATTTTACAGTAACAACTTGGGGGGAATCTCATGGCAAAGCTTTGGGAGTTGTTATTGATGGGTGTCCCGCTGGAATTAATCTTTCTGAAGAAGATATACAGAAAGATATGGATAGAAGAAAACCCGGTTCAAACGCTTATGGCACAAAACGTAGCGAAAGTGATACAATACATATAATGTCTGGTGTCTTTGAAGGTAAAACAACAGGAACTCCTATTTCCCTTATGGTTTTTAATGAAGACCAACGTTCAAAGGATTATTCTCAAATTTCAAAATGCTATCGTCCGGGGCATGCTGATTATACATTTGATGAAAAATATGGTTTTAGAGATTATCGTGGTGGTGGACGTTCTTCAGGTCGCGAAACTCTTGCAAGAGTTGCAGCAGGTGCTATTGCTAAAAAAATACTTGAAGAATTAGGAATTAATATAGTTTCATATACCTATTCAATAGGTAATATAGAAATTGACCGTAATAAATTTGATATTAATGAAATTCCAAAAAATCCTATATATATGCCTGATAAAGAAGCAGCAGAAAAAGCTTCTGAATTTCTTGATAAATGTATGAAAGAAGAAAACTCTGCTGGTGGTATAATAGAAACTGTTATAAAAGGTATGCCAACAGGTGTTGGAGAACCTGTATTTGATAAACTTGATGCTGTTTTAGGAAAAGCCATGTTTTCAATAGGTGCTGTTAAAGGTGTTGAAATAGGTTCAGGATTTAATGCTTCACGTTCAACAGGCTTTGACAATAACGATTTCTTTGAATATACTGATGGTAAAATATCAAAACTTACAAATAATGCAGGTGGTATTCTTGGAGGAATGAGCGATGGTTCTGATATAATAATAAGAACAGCTTTCAAACCTACACCATCAATACACAAAACTCAAAAAACTGTAACAAAAGATAATGAAAATATAGAAATAAATATAAAAGGTCGTCATGACCCTGTTATAGTTCCACGTGCAGTTGTTGTTACAGAAGCTATGGCAGCTATTGCAGTTGTTGATTTATTATTTGCTAATATGTTTTCAAAAATTGAAAACATTAAAAATATATACAAAAGATAAAATTTTTAAAATTGAAAGGAGAAATATATGCAAAAAGTATATACAAAAGTAACAGACAAATTAGATTTTTTTCAGGGTGTTGACCCTACTGAATTAGCAGAAAAATATGGTACTCCTCTTTATGTCTATAATGAAAGAATTTTACGTGAAAGATGCCGTGACCTTAAAAATCTTGTAACATACCCTAATTTTGTTGTTGATTATAGTGCAAAAGCAAACGGAAATCTTGCATTCTTACAGATTGTAAAAAGCGAAGGTCTTGAAGTTGACGCTATGAGTCCTGGTGAAATATACGTTGAAAAAATGGCAGGTTTTGAACCTCATGAAATTTTCTATATCTGTAACAATGTATCAGAAGAAGAAATGCTTTATGCTATAAAAGAAGGAGTTATAACAAGTGTTGACTCTCTTTCACAGCTTGAACAATATGGAAAACTTAATCCAGGCGGAGAAGTTGCAATTCGTTTTAACCCGGGTGTAGGTGCAGGTCACCACGAAAAAGTTGTAACAGCAGGAAAGAAAACAAAATTTGCAGTAGACCCAGAATTTATTCCACAGGTTAAAGAAATACTTAAAAAATATAATCTTACTCTTATTGGTATAAATCAGCATATAGGTTCACTTTTTATGACAGGTGAAGCATTTGTTAAGAGTATTGGTTCACTTCTTGAAATTGCAAAACAGTTTGAAAACCTTAAATTTATAGATATGGGTGGCGGATTTGGTATACCATACAAAAAAGAATTTGACGAAGCACCACTTGACCTTAAAGACCTTGGAAAACATATTGATGAAGCACTTTATAAATTTGCTGAAGAATATGGTTCACAAGTAACATTTAGAATTGAACCAGGTAGATATATTTCAGCTGAATGTAGTGTTCTTCTTGGAACAGTTCATGCTGTAAAATATAACCATGATAAAAAATTTGTAGGTACCGATTTAGGTTTTAATGTTCTTCAAAGACCAATTATGTATGATTCATATCATGGTATTGAAGTATTCAGAAAATCTGATGTTAAATCAGAAAAAGAAGAAACAGTAACAGTTGTTGGTAATATTTGTGAAAGTGGAGATATTCTTGCAAAAGAAAGAAATCTTCCTGAAATATTTGAAAAAGATACTCTTTGTGTTCTTGATGCTGGTGCATATGGTTTTGCAATGAGCAGTAATTACAATAACAGACTTCGTCCTGCTGAAGTTCTTATAAGAGAAAATAATGAAGTTGTACTTATAAGAGAAAGAGATAATTTCGAAGATTTAACAAGACACTTCATTCCATTAAAATAATTTTTTAATTTTTTAAAAGGAGGCTATATATATGGCAACAACACCATTTGAAAAAAGAAATGAATTACTTGCAGAAAAGGTTATCAAAAATCTTGAAAGCAGACATTTTGAAGCATACTACTGTGCTACAACAGAAGAAGCTTTAAATAAAGCTTTAGAACTTATTCCTGAAGGAAGCTCAGTAACTTTTGGAGGTAGTGTAACAATAAGAGAATTAGGCATTATCAAATCTCTTGAAGAAAAAAACTACACAGTTTATAACAGAGATTATGCAAAAACTCCTGAAGAATCAGCAGAAATTATGCGTAAAGCATTTACTTGCGATTATTTCTTAACAAGTGCAAATGCTATTTCAGAAGATGGAGAAATAGTAAATGTTGATGGTAATGGTAACAGAGTTGCTGCCATATGTTTTGGTCCTAAAAACGTTATTGTTATTGCAGGAATGAATAAAATAGCAAAAGACCTTGATGCTGCAATAGTTAGAGCAAGAACAATAGCTGCACCTATAAATCAAATGAGATTTATGGGTAAAACAGCCTGTTCAGTAACAGGTGCTTGTGAAAATTGTAAATCAACTGAGTCTATATGCTCACAGATTGTTACAACAAGACTTTCAAAACCTGCAAAAAGAATTAAAGTTATACTTGTAGGCGAAAACTACGGATTTTAATAATAAAAAAGGATAAACTCAGTTGAGTTTATCCTTTTTATTATTAATTTATTCTATTTCTAAAGTCTTAGGATTTATTGATATAATAACTCTTTCACCATTTTCACCATCTACATAAAAATTATAATTTCCAAAATCTTCGTTTCCTCTCCTACTAATATTTATATGTTCTATATTATTATAACCATTTTGTTTTATAATTTTTTCACACTCCCCTATTGTTTTAAGTCTGAATACTAAAGGAAATACCATATATACAAAAGATGATAATATGTAAACAAAAATAATAAGTTTTAAAACACCATTCTTACCTTCTTCAAATTTATTAACCCAACTTTTTTTAAATAAAACTCCCAAAATATAAAGAATACATACAGTAGCATATATATATGTAAAAGGTTCATATAATAAAAATATAATCATAAGTATAAGACATACGAAAATTATAAAATATGTTATTATATTTATTATTAACTTAGTTTTTTTACTTCTTTCTGATGTTTTTTTCTTGAAATACTGTATTCCAAATGTAATTGGTAAATATATAAAAAATATACTCCATGACATATTAAAAGCACCTTCATAATTATTTTTTGTATATAAATAGCAACATATAAATATAATAAAAGAACAAATAGCAATTAACATTAAAATTTTTTTATTTTTCATATATATCACCTCTCACTAATAATATTATCTATATACTCATTTTCACCATATTTAAATTTTGATATTATATCTCCATTTTCAATATTTACTATAATAATGTCATCATTTTCTTTAAATATATATGCTCCAAAATTACTTTCATATTTAAAAAATATTTCAGTAGCCATATTATTTATGGAAGAAATATAATTTATATTTTTATAACCATTTTCAACTAAAACACTTTTTGCAGAATTTATTGTATACATATTATTTATTTTAGGGAATATAAAATTACTTACTAAAATAATTATAATTAAAACATAAAATATTACACTCATTCCATTTTGTTCATTATATTTGCCCATTAATAAAAATATTTTTCCTTTTAAAATAATATCTATAATAATAAGTATACATAAACCAAAAAGAACATATGAAATAGGTGAATACTTATCTATAAAAAATATAAATATAAACCATATTACTGAAATAATCAAAGCAATAACACTTATATATTTATTTTCTTTTTTAGTAGTATTTTTTGAAAAAATACTTACTATACCCAACCCTAAAACAATGCCTAATATTAACATATATTCTTTGCCATACAATCCTCCATAGTTTTTATATATAACAAAAATACATACATTAGATATTATATATAGAATTATATTTATAATCATTAATAGCCATTTACTTTTAAACATATATATTCCCCCTATTATGTTTAAGTTTTATATTGTATAATATTTTAAAACTATTATATAATATAGACGCAAAATATAACTATTTTATTTCAAAATCTATATATGAGGTTATCTATGGAAAATAATATTTTAAAAGAAGCATCTTTAAAATCAACTAAAAAAAGAAATTTAATATTAAAAATAATAAGTGAGTCTGTTTCTCCTGTGACTGCTGAGTATATACATGAAAATTCAGATATAAAAATGAGCCTTTCAACTGTATATCGTGCATTAAATGTGCTTTGTGAAAAAAATATAATAGAAAAATCAATACATCAAAATGGTATTGCATATTTTTCTATGGCTAACAAAGTTCATAGCCATAGTATTATATGTACTGTATGTAATAAAAAAATTACTCTTGACTGTTGCCCAATATCAAGCCTTGAAGAGGAAATATCAAAAAATACAGGCTGCATAATAACAGGACATAATCTTGAATTTTTTGGCATTTGTTCTGATTGTATAAAAAATATGGAAAACATATAATGATAAAAATGTGTTATTTTTACATATTCATAAAATCTTAAGAGAAAAACACTTTATATGTTATTTTTTATCTGTTATAATAACATAGTATATAAAGGAGGTTTCAACCTATGGGTTATTCTCAAGATGAAAAAAAACATCAATCAAATAATAATCAAAAAAAGAAAAAGAAGAAAAAAAAGAAAAAAGGTATATTTGGAATTATTTTAAGAATATTCATGGTTATTATTATTGTTGGTATCTTTGCAGTAGCTGGTGCTTTTTTAGGTGCATATGTGGGAATTATTAAAGATACTGGTGCAATCAATACTGAAGATATAACTCCTGGTTCATATAATTCAACTATATATGACCAAGCAGGTAACGAAATTGATACACTGCATGGAAATGAAAATCGTGAATATGTAAAACTCGAATATATACCAGAAGATTTACAAAATGCCTTTGTAGCAATTGAAGATGAAAGATTTTATGAGCATAATGGTATTGATATTAAAGGTATTATGCGAGCTATGGTGGCAAATATAAAAACAATGAGTTTTTCACAAGGTGCAAGTACTATTACACAACAGCTTATAAAAAATAATAAGCTTACAAGTGATAAAACATTAGTAAGAAAAATACAAGAACAATATCTTGCAATAGCTTATGAAAATAAATTAGAAGACCAACTTGGTTCTAAAAAAGCTGCAAAAGATTATATTCTTGAACTTTATATGAATTCAATAGCTTTAAATCATGGTCTTTATGGTGTTGAAGCTGCTTCAGAATTCTATTTTGGAAAGAGTGTAAGTGAACTTAATCTTGCTGAAAGTGCTTGTATAGCAGCAATAACACAAAATCCATCAAAGTATTCTCCTGTTAGCAATCCTCAATATAATAAAGAACGTCAACTTATAGTTCTTGAAAAAATGTTGGAACAAGGATATATAACTCAATCAGAATACAACACTGCTATAAGTGATGATATTTATTCAAGGATAGTTGGTGAAAGTAGTGATGGATATACAGAATCTTTACACAGCTATTTTGTAGATGCACTTATTGTTGAAATAGCAAATGACCTTGTTAAAGAAAAAAATATGACTGAAAAACAAGCATATAATCTTATATATAGTGGTGGACTTCAGATATATTCAACTGTTGATACAAATATGCAAGCTATAACAGAAGAAGCATATCTTGATGACTCTTTATTCCCACCTAAAGGTAATACTCTTGATGTAGAATATACTATATCAGTAATGGATATTAAAACAGGTGAACAAACTCATCATACAAAAAGAACAACTGTTACAACTCAAGAAGAAGCAGAAGCATTTAAAGAGGAAGTAAAAGCTGAAATACTTAATAGTACAAATCAACTTGTACTTGATAGACTTAATGTTACAGAGTCACTTCAATCTGCTATGGTTATAATGGATTATCGTACAGGTGAAGTTAAAGCTCTTGTTGGTGGTCGTGGTGAAAAACCGGGTGACCTTGTATTTAATAGAGCAACAGAAGCTTATCGTTCACCAGGTTCAAGTTTTAAACCTTTAGCGGTTTATGGTCCTGCAATAGACATGGGACTTCTTTCTTGTGGTTCAACACTTATTGATGAACCATATACAGTAAATAAATATTCACCAAGAAACTGGAACAATACTTTCTTAGGTCCTGTTACAGTAAGACAAGCTATACGTGATTCTATGAACGTTGTTGCAGTAAAAACACTTGTTGAAGATGTTGGTGTTGATAATGCTTATAATTATCTTCAAAAATTTGGATTTACTTCTATTGTTGAAGCTGACAAAGTTCCTTCTATGGCACTTGGTGGTATAACAAATGGTGTTTCTGTACTTGAAATGACTGCTGCATATTCTGCAATAGCAAACGAAGGTGTTTATAATGAACCTATATTCTATACAAAGATTATAGACCATAATGGTGATGTACTTATTGACAAAAAAATTAGTCAAGATACTCATATAGTTCTTAAAGATTCAACAGCATTTATGTTAACAAGTATGATGGAAGATGTTATTACTGGTGGTGGAAGTGCTACTGGTCGTCTTGCTAACTTCCAAAATACAAGAATGCATATTGCCGGAAAAACAGGTACAACAAATGATAGTAAAGACCTTACATTTGTTGGATATACACCTTATTATTGTGCTGGAATATGGATGGGATATGATATACAAAAACCTATGACATATGATAAGAGTTATCATCTTATAGTTTGGCGAGAAGTAATGGAGAAAATACATGACGGTCTTCCTGATAAGGAATTTACAGTTCCAAGTTCTGTAACAAAACGTACAACATGTAGTGTTTCTGGAAAAGCTCCTATAAGTGGTGTTTGTGAAAACGATTATTTTGGTTCAGGAACTGTTTCTTCTGACTATGTTGCAGTAGATAATGTTTCTGGAAGTTCAGGAACATGTAATCTTCATAAAATGTATAAAATAGATACTACAACAGGAATGATTGCTAGTGAATATTGTCCATCAGAAAACGTTAAAGAAGCTGCTCTTGCAGTAGACAGTAATGGTAATGTTGTAAACGCACCAAGCAGTAATCCTATGAATGTAAATCAGGTATGTACAGAACATACAAGTAGTGATAATTCATATACTGTTACACCAACATATCCTGATGATAATAATTCTGATGATAGTTCAGATAACAATAGTTCAGACAATAATTCTAACAATAATAATTCTAATACTGGAACAAATAATTCAAATAATAATTCTAGTGGTAATAATAGTTCTAGTAGTAATAATAATTCTAACAATAATAATAGCTCTGGTAATAACAATAGTAGCAATTCAAATAACAATAACTCATCAGAATCTTCTGATAATAGTTCAACACCATCTGGAACAATGGACGATAATCTTTTTATTCCAGGCTAAACAAAAATACAGCTATCTTAAAAGATAGCTGTATTTTTTATTTAATTTTAAATTATATTATTTTTTTATATTAAATTTCCAATATGTTGGGTTTTCTATATGTAAATAATCTTTTCTAGCTCTTTTTTTAAGTTCATCATTTGTGTATACTTCATTTTTTGATTTTAGCTCTTCAAGATATTTAAGAGTTGAAACAGGTATACGTTTTGTCCACATATATCCTTCTTGTCTTGTTATAAGTTGTATGCACTTTCCATCATCAAGTATAATATCATTTTCATCAATATCAATATTATATTTACCAAAAATCACTATATTTCACCTCATAAAATACTATTTTGATTATTATATAAAAATAAAAGGCTTATTGCAATATATACAAAAAGCCTTATAGTAATTTAAAATATTATAATATTATACAAATAAGTCCGCCACTTCCTTCATTTACAATTTTTTGTAATGTTTCTTGTAATTTTGTTTGGGCATCTTCTGGCATTCTATAAATTTTATTTTGCATTCCTTCATTTATCATTGCACTTAAAGTTCTACCAAAAATATTTAATTCCCATATTTTTTCTGGATTTTCTTCATATTCTTTAAGTATATTATTTATAAATTCTTTAGATTGCTCTTCACTTCCTATAATAGGACTTACTTCTGTTTCTATATCAGCTTTTACCATATGTATAGACTCACCTTTTGCTTTAAGTTTTATACCAAATCTTTGACCTTGTCTGAATACTTCTGGTTTTTCAAGTTTTATATCTTCAAATACTGGTGAAACTATACCATATCCCTTTCTTCTTACATCTCCCATGGCCTGCTCTATTTTATCATATTCTCTCTTTATATCAGAAAGCATTTTTATTTTTGAAATAAGCTGACAATCATCTTCTATTTCCATTCCTGTTGTTTCACTTAATATTTTATAAAAAAGACTATCATCAAGAGTTATATCTATATCTGCCGTTCCCTTACCCGGTTCTATTGAATTTATATATGACTTTTTAACATAGCTATTTTCGCCGAAACTTTCAGCAAAATTTTTAATATCTCTAAGTTTATTTATATTACACATAAGTGTTCTTATACTTTTTATAATATCACTTTTAAGCCAATAGTCTTCACTTAAAGACTCTACCCATTTAGGTATATTCATTTTTATTTCTCTTATAGGAAATTCATATAATATATTTTCCATAATTTCTTTTATATCATCATATTTCAAAGAAGCACAATTTACAGGCAATACAGGAACACAATATTTCTTTTCCATATCTTTTGCCATTGTTTTAGTATCTTCTGAATAAGGCTTTGAAGAATTTAAAAGCACAACAAAAGGCTTTTTCATTTCCAAAAGCTCGTTTATAACCCTTTCCTCTGCTTCCTCATAATTCTCTTTTGGTATATCTGTAACTGTTCCATCTGTTGTAATAACTATACCTATTGTTGAATGTTCTGTTATTACTTTTTTAGTTCCTGTTTCGGCAGCCTGTGTAAAAGGCATAGGATTTTCTGACCATGGTGTATTTACCATTCTAGGTTCATCGCCATCAAGATAACCTTCAGAACCTGGTACAATATAACCTACACAGTCAATAAGTCTTACTTTAAATTTAGTATTATCATTTATACTAATCTCTATTGCTTCATTTGGTACAAATTTAGGCTCTGTTGTCATTATTGTTCTACCTGATGAAGATTGTGGAAGTTCATCTCGTGTTCTATCTTTTATATATGTATTTTCTATATTTGGCATAACATAAAGTTCCATAAATCTTTTTATAAAAGTAGATTTACCTGTTCTCACAGGACCTACAATGCCAAAATATATATCCCCTTCTGTTCTTTCCGCTATATCCTTATAAATATCAAATTGTTCCATAAAATAATTCCTCCCTAAAAATGTATCCGTACAATTTAATATATGCTGATACAAAAAATAATATTTCATTTTTAAAAATATATTAATGACATAATTCTGTTATAGTGATATACTTATTTTAATTTTTATTTTTTAGGGGTGACAAAATTATGAACAGCAGTAATATAAAAGGTCATTTATTAGCATTTATAACAGTATTTGTATGGGGTACAACATTTATATCAACAAAAATATTACTTAATGATTTTCAACCTGTTGAAATACTATTCTTTAGATTTATTGCAGGATTTACAGCTCTTTTTATTGCTTGTCCAAAGTTTTTAAAAATTAAAGATAAAAAGCAGGAATTTTTATTTATAGGTGCAGGACTTACAGGAATATGTTTATATTATCTTCTTGAAAACATTGCTCTTACATATACATTAGCATCAAATATAGGTGTTATAGTTGCTGTATCACCTTTTTTTACAGCGATACTTTCACATATATTTCTTAAAGGTGAGGAAAAACTTCGTATAAGTTTCTTTATAGGTTTTATATTTGCAATAACAGGAATTTTTATTATAAGTTTTAATGGAAAACAGCTTTCATTAAATCCAAAAGGCGATATATTAGCACTTATTGCTGCTTTTGTATGGGCTATATATTCAATAATAACTAAAAAATTAAATTCTTTTGGATATAATACAATTCAAGTTACAAGAAGAACATTTTTCTATGGTATTATATTTATGATACCAACTCTTTTTGTTTCTGATTTTGAATTAAATTTCAATCGTTTTTTAGAGCCTACAAATTTATTTAATATTTTATTTTTAAGTTTCTGTGCGTCTGCTGCTTGTTTTGTAACTTGGAATTGTGCTGTAAAAATTCTTGGTGCAGTAAAAGCAAGTATTTATATATATGCTATACCTGTTGTAACAATAGTGACTTCTGTTATTATACTTCATGAAAACATAACACCTATGGCTGTTTTAGGTACAATATTAACATTATCAGGTCTTTTAATATCTGAAAGTAAAATAAAAAATCCTTTTAAAAGTATAGTAAAAAACCGTAGTTTTAATTAACTACGGTTTTATTTTTTATTGTTTAGGTTTTAAATTCCATAATACTATATTCATTAAAATTACAATTAAAGCAATAAAACACATTGCTGCCCAAAACCAACAATTTATTCCCATAAAATTATGATTTGATATAATATTTATAAATAATTTCATCATAATATATACCTCCTTATTTTACAAATTTATAAAAGCTCTCCATAATGTTTTACATATGCTTTTTTAATACTTGTTGCTAAAACCATATATAATAAAATACATGGTATAAGATATATAAAATAAGCAAAAGGAAGTGTTCCAAAACCTAAAAGTGTTCCAAGTGGTGTAAATGGTATTATTGTAAGTACAATTATACCTAAAAATGTAAGTATTGTTACAGGAGCTGATGCATGACTTTGTATAAATGGTACTTTTGGTGTACGTATCATATGTATTACTATTGTTTGACTCCACATAGATTCAACAAACCAACCTGCTTGGAAAAGTGCAATATATGAAGCCTGCATACGTAAAAGTTCTGCACCTGTAAAATGATTTGCAAGGTCATTAAAAAGTATACCATGTGAAACAAACATAGGACAAAATACAAAGTACATGAATAAGTATGTTATCCAATCAAATATAGAGCTTGTTGGACCTATCCAAAGCATAAATTTTCCAACAGATGATGCGTCCCATTTTCTTGGTACTGCAAGAAATTCTTCATCAACATTGTCCCATGGTATTGCTGTACAAGATAAATCATATATTAAGTTTAAGAGTATAAGCTGAACACTTACCATAGGTAAAAATGGTAAAAGTGCTGAAGCCGCCAAAACAGAAAACATATTCCCAAAGTTTGATGATGCTGTCATTTTTATGTATTTAATCATATTAGCATATGTTTTTCTTCCTTCTGTTATTCCATCACCAAGTACATTAAGGTCTTTTTCAAGAAGTATAATATCTGCTGATTCTTTTGCAATATCAACGGCAGTATCTACTGAAATACCTATATCAGACACTTTCATAGCACCTGCATCATTTATTCCGTCACCCATAAATCCAACTGTATGTCCAGACTCTCTAAGTACTGAAACTATTCTTGATTTTTGCTCTGGTGATAATTTTGCAAATACATCTGTAACTTCTGCTCTTTTTGAAAGTTCTCTATCGTCCATATTATCTATATCAGAGCCAAGAAGTATATTATTGTATTTAAGTCCGACTTGTTTACAAATACAACGTGTTACTTTATCATTATCACCTGTAAGTACTTTTGTTGTAACACCTTTTGACTTAAGTGTTTTAAGTGCTTCTTCTGTTGATTCTTTAGGTGGGTCAAGAAAAGCAAGGTATCCTATTAAAACCATATCACTTTCATCTTTTACACTAAATGTATCTATTGGTGATGGATTTGTTTTCTGAGCAACAGCAATAACTCTCATACCATCATCATTTAATTCATCAACTGTGCTAAGTATATCTTTTTTTATACTATCTGTAAGCTCTTTAACTTCACCTTTATATTCAACAAATGTACATATTGAAAGCATTTCTTCAACAGCACCTTTTGTTATCATTTGACGTTTTCCTTTGCTATCTTCAACAACATTTGAAAGACGTCTTCTTGTAAAATCAAATGGTATTTCATCAACTTTTTTATATTCATTTGAAAGGTCTACAAGTTGTGGATTTTCAGACTCTTGTTCTTCTGTCTTTTTTATTATTGCAATATCCATTAAATTTTTATATCCAGTCTGGAAATAGCTATTAAGATATGCATGTCTTAACACTCTTGCGTCTTCTTTACCTGTAACATCAAGATGATATTCCAATACAACTTTATCCATTGTAAGTGTACCTGTTTTATCAGTACATAATATATCCATTGCACCAAAATTTTGTATTGAATTTAAGTTTTTTACTATTGTTTTTTTCTTTGACATTGAAACAGCACCTTTTGCAAGGCAAGTTGTTACTATCATAGGTAACATTTCTGGTGTAAGTCCAACTGCTATTGAAATTCCAAAAAGAAATGCAGAAACCCAATCTCCTTTTGTTATTCCATTTACAACAAAAACAATAGGAACCATTATAAGCATAAATCTTATAAGTACCCAAGATACAGAATTAACACCTTTTGTAAAACTTGTTTCAACAGGTTCTTCTGAAATAGTACTAGCCATAGAACCAAATATTGTATTATCACCAACAGCTATAACTACTGCTGTTGCACTACCGCTTATTACATTACTACCCATAAATGCAATATTTTTATATTCTGTTATTGAGTCAGTTTTTTCAATACATATTTTAGATATTTTTTTAACAGGTTCACTTTCTCCTGTAATAGCAGATTGACTTACAAACAAATCTTTTGCTTCAATAATTCTTACATCTGCTGGTATCATATCTCCTGCTGAAAGATGTATTATATCTCCTACAACAAGTTCTTCTATTGGTATTTCAATATTTTTATTTTCATTTCTACTTACTGTACATGTTGTTGTAATCATAGAAAGTAATTTTTCAGCAGCATTACCTGAACGAGCTTCCTGTATAAATCTTAATATTCCAGATATTAAAACCATAACTACAATAATAACAACTGTTATACAACTAAAATCTTCTTTTGTATTACCAAATATTTCATAATAAGGCATTATCATATCTGTTATAGAAGATACTAAGGCTAAACAAAAAAGTATTGCTGTAAAAGGATTTACAAATGCTGCAACTATTTTTTCAAATAATGTTTTTTGTTTTCCTTGTGTAATTTTATTTATTCCATTTAACGCTTTACTTTTTGAAACTTCATTTTCTGAAAGACCTAACTCTGAAGAATTTAAACTTTCAAAAACTGTTTTAATTTCATTTTTTGCAGCAAACTCTGTTTTTTTATTTATCATTTCTCTTCTATTAATATCATTTATTATTTTTTTTGCTACAATTCTTTTGTTTTCTTTTTTCATACATATACCTCCTTCTAAGAGATATACATAAACCTAGTATCATGAAAGCAAATGCACTTTATGATAGCATAGCTATTTATGTATATCTTATATATTTTATTTTTACCTCCACTATCTCCGTCCATTTGCTCTCACCTCTCTTTATAATTTTGTTTTTTAACCAAAAAAAGTATATCAAATACTTATATTTAATAATATGGCTAAATTCTTGCGATTTTCTTGCTATTTAAAATATAAAAAAACAGGCATAAAGCCTGTTTTATAATTTATCATTAAATTTATATCCTATTCCCCATATAGTTATAATATATTCTGGTTCATCTGGATTGGGTTCTATTTTTTTTCTTAACTTTCTTATAAACGCCATTATATTACTATCTGCAAGAAAATAATCATCTTCCCAAACATATTTATAAATCTGCTCTTTTGTAAACACATTACCTTTATTTTTAGCTAAAAAATAAAGTATATCAAATTCTTTAGGTGTAAGAGATACTTCTTTATTATCTCTTAAAACCCTTCTTGTTTTGGGCTGTATTTCAAGACCTTTTACAACTATACTATCATCATAAATATTAACTTCTTCATTATCATATTCATCTATTTCTATCATTAAAGTATTTGTCTTACCACTTAAAATATCATCTAATGCTTCAGAAAATTCACAAGCACTTTCTGATTTATGTATAGATATATTTTCTTTTAACCATAATACAAAAGAGGAACTTAAAGATACAAAACTTATATTCTTTTTCAATGAAAACGCCCCCTTTTATATAAGTTTTCCATATTCTTTTATATATATTTTCTTTACAAAATTAATTATACATATATATACAGTCATAACAACTATTATAAATAACATATATATAGGTGGTAAAACTTCAAATCCTAAAAACATACCAATAGGTGTAAATAATATTAAAGTAAAAATAAATATACCTAATGCAGTTATTATTATTACAGGTTTTGATGCTTTACTTTCTATAAAAGGTAATTTTTCAGTACGTAATGAATGAATTATTATTATCTGTGTAAGCATTGACTCAATAAACCAACCACTTTGGAAAACTGTCATATATTTTATTTTCATAGCTACATCTGTAATTTCATTAAAAGAAGATACCCCACAAACATAAGGACATACTAAAAAATATAAACATAAAAATGTTAATATATCAAATATTAAACTTATAGGACCAAAAAATCTCATAAATCTAACTAAAGTTTTTTCTGACCAACATTGAGGATTTTCAATAAGATTTTTATCTACATTATCCCAAGGCATTGCCATACATATTATATCATAAAATAAATTTAATATAAGAATTTGTATTGATGTCATAGGCATAAATGGTAAAAAAATACTTGCAAATATTATTGCTAACATATTACCGAAATTGGAACTACCTGTTATTCTTATGTATTTTGTCATATTAGCAAATACTTTTCTTCCTTCTATAATACCCTCTTCCAAAACATTAAGGTCTTTTTTTAATAATATAATATCTGCAATTTCTTTTACACTATTAAGACCACTATCAACAGATATACCAACATCAGCTTCATTTATTGGTGGTATATCATTTATACCATCACCTATAAAACCTACTGTATGACCATTATCACTTAATTTTTTTACTATTAAAGCTTTTTGATAAGGGGAAAGTTCAGCAAATATATCTATTTTTTCTACAACGACAGATAATTCTTCTTCTGTCATATTATCAATATCTCTACCTATTACTACATCTTTATTTTTTATACCTACTCTTTTACAAATTGAAATTGTTGTTTCTTTATTATCTCCTGTAAGTATTTTTGATTTTACATTAAGTTTTTCAAGTTTTTGTAATGCTTCTTTAGCAGATTTTTTAGGAGCATCAAAAAATGCTATATATCCCATAAGTATAAGGTCTTTTTCATCTTCATAACTTATATTTATTATATTACTTTCAACATTTTTTCTTGCAACAGCTATAACTTTCATACCATCTTCAAGCATATCATCAACAACAGCTTTTACATTAACAATATCTTCTGCATAAACTTTGTTAATCTCTCCATTATACTCCATATAACCGCACTTTGAAAAAACTTCATTTACAGAACCTTTTGTAATTATTTGTTTATTATTTTCATTATCACAAACCAATATACTTGTGCATTTTCGTATTGAGTCAAAAGGTATTTCATCAATTTTTTTATATGTATTTTCGATTAATTTACAATTATTTTCTTCTTGTGGCATTTCATTATATCGCATAATAGCATTATCAATATAATTTCTTATTCCAGAGTTTAAAAAGCTATTTATATATGCATAATCAAGAACTTTTTTGCTTTCATTTCCCAATATATCCATATAATATTCCATTATAACAGTATCGTTTGTAAGTGTACCTGTTTTATCCATACAGAGAATATCCATTCCACCAAAACATTGTATAGAATTTATATTTTTTATAACTGTATTTTTTTTAGACATTGAATAACTACCTTTAACAAGGCATACTGTTATTACCATTGGTAATATTTCTGGTATTAATCCTATTGCGGCAGATACAGCAAATATAATTGAATTAATAATATTTCCTTTTGTTATTACAGAAACAATAAATGTAATAGGAATTATAACAGCAATAAACTTTATAAAAATTAATGTTATTGAATTTGCACCTTTTTCGAAATTACTTATATTTTTTTCAGACAACAATTTTGTACTGCCATAAAAAGTATTTTCACCAACGCCAATAACAATACCTTCACCTTTGCCACTTATTACAGAAGTTCCTCCAAGTAATATATTTTTATATTGTGAATATGATATTTCATCATTATATTTACATTTTTCAATAGTTTTTTGAATTATGGCACTTTCTCCTGTAAGTGCTGATTGACTTACAAAAAGATTATTAGATTTTATAAGTCTTACATCTGCTGGTAATTTATCTCCTGTTGAAATTAAAATAATATCACCAACAACAACATCTTTTGCTGGTATTGTAATAACTATATTATCCCTACGAACTCGAACTTTAAACTCACTTTTATTTATAAGTTTATTATATATTTTAATAGAACTTTTATCTCTAAAAAATCGTATAATACCACTTATAATTATTATAAAACACATTATAATAACAGTTGCTATACTACCTCCCATATTGTCAGGGGCAAAAATATCTATAAGAAGTGATACCACAGCAATAAAAAATAATATCAATGAAAATGGTGTTAAAAATGATTGTATTATTCTATTAAATATTGTATTTTTATTTGTATCTGAAACAAAATTTTCACCATATAAATTTTTATTTGTTTCAACATCATTTATTTTTAACCCTTTTTCTGATGTTTTAAAATATTCATATAATTCTTTATTATCCATTAAAGAGAACTTTTTAAGTTTACTGTTTAATTTTAATTCTTCTTTCAATAAATTACCTCCTTTATATATTTTTTTATATTTTAACATATTATTTTTAAATTTTAATATATAAAATTCTTGCTTTTTTATTGCAATAAAAAAGATGTGTAGATTAAAACTACACATCTTTATAAATTATTTAATTTTTATTAATATAAACTTTATTAACTGATTTACAACAAATGTAGCAAATGATAATCCATAAACAGTAAAAAGTAAATTTGTTGTAAGTGGTGTTATTTCAAAAAGCCCAAAAAGAGCAGGAACAATAAGAACAATGTTTAAAAGTATAAATCCTACAAAGAAAGCTGCCCATATATATTTATTATTAAACATTTTCTTTGTAAAAATTACAGGTTCTTTTGATTTACAGTTAAATCCATGTATAAGTCTTGAAAGACATAATGTTGAAAAAGCCATTGTCATAGCCATTCCTGCACCGCCAGTATTAAGACCTATATAATAAGCTGCCATTGTACCTAAACATATTACTATACCTTCTCTTAAAACATCAATTATAAAATCTTTTGTGAGTATTGACTCATTTACAGGACGTGGTTTGTCATTCATAACAGATTTTGAATGAGGTTCAACACCAAGAGCTATTGCAGGAAGACTGTCTGTAAGAAGATTTATAAACAAAAGATGTACTGGTGCAAATGGTACTGCTAAACCTGCAAGTGATGCATAAAGTACAGCTAAAATACCTGCTGTATTACCTGAAAGAAGGAATTTTATTGAATTTTTTATATTTATATAAAGATTTCTTCCGTTTTCAACAGCTTTTACTATTGTTGCAAAGTTATCATCTGCAAGTACAACATCTGCTGCATCTTTTGCAACTTCACTTCCTGTTATACCCATAGCAACACCAATATCAGCCTGTTTAAGTGCTGGAGCATCGTTTACACCGTCACCTGTCATAGCAACAATATTTCCTCTATTTTGCCATGCTCTTACTATTCTTATTTTATGTTCAGGTGATACTCTTGCATAAACTGATATTTTATCAACATAATTTTGAAGTTCTTCATCTGTCATATTATCAATTTCAGCACCGTCAACAGCTTCATTTTCATTTTTAAGTATACCAATTTCTTTTGCTATTGCAGAAGCTGTAACTTTATGGTCACCTGTAATCATAACTGGTCTTATACCTGCACTAATACATTCAGAAACAGCATCTTTTGATTCTTCTCTTGGAGGGTCCATCATTGATATAAGCCCCACGAATATCATATCATTTTCATCTTCAAGACCTATTTCATTATTATCAACATATTTTTTAGCAAAAGCAAGCACCCTTAAACCATTTCTTGAAAAACTTTCATTTATTTCAGCTACTTTTAATTTATCATCATTTGTTATATCTACTATTTCACCATTTTTTACAATATATTTAACTCTATTCATAAGAACATCAACAGCACCTTTTGTTACCATTGTTTTTGTTCCATCAATTATATTTACAGTAGACATAAGTTTTCTATCAGAGTCAAATGCAATTTCTCCAACTCTTTTATATTTTTCTCTTATTTCAGTATAATCATATCCATATTTATTACCAAAATTTATAAGTGCAACTTCAGTAGGGTCGCCTATTTCATTTCCATCTTTATTTTCAGCATCGTTACAAAGTATTGACATATAAAGAATTTCTTTATCTTCTTTTCTTGAAAAATCTGATTTATCTTCATCAATAACTTCATTATTTACAGAATATTTTTTTACTGTCATTTTATTTTGTGTAAGAGTTCCTGTTTTATCTGAACATATTATTGAAACACTTCCAAGACCTTCAACAGCATGAAGTTTTCTTACTATTGCATTTTCTTTTGCCATTTTTTGTGTACCAAATGAAAGAACTATTGTTACAATAGAACTTAATGCTTCTGGTATTGCAGCAACTGCTAAAGCAACAGCAAACATAAATGCATCAATTACAGGGTCACCTCTAAATATACTTACTGCGAAAAGTATTCCACATATAATAAGTATTATAATAGAAAGTTTTTTACCAAAGTTATCTAAATTTTGTTGAAGTGGTGTTTTCTTTGTTTTTGTATCTTTAAGAAGTTTTGCAACCTTACCTAATTCTGTATCCATTCCTGTACCTGTAACAACAAATTCGGCTCTACCATATGTTACAAAGCTACCTGAAAATACCATATTTTTTCTATCACCAACTGGTACTTCTCCATCAATATTTATATCTTCTTTTTCAACACTTATTGACTCACCAGTAAGTGAACTTTCATCAACTTTAATATTATAATTTTCTATTATTCTTCCGTCTGCACATATATAGTCACCAGCTTCAGCAATAACTATATCTCCAATAACAACATCTTTAGAGTCAATACTTATTTTTTCACCATCTCGTATAACCTTTGCAACTGGAGATGATAAAGCCTTTAAACTTTCAAGTGATTTATCTGCTTTTATTTGCTGTACTGTTCCAAGTATTGCATTCATTGTTATTACAACAAATATTACAGCAGAACTTTCAATATCTCCTAAAAATGCTGATATTAATGCAGCAGCAATAAGTATTATTACAAGGAAATCTGTATATTGTTCTAAAAATATTTTTAAAACACTTTTCTTTTCACCTTCTTGAATTTCATTTTTACCATATTTAGCTAATCTTTCATCAGCTTCTTTTTGTGATATACCAGTTTTTTGAGTTTTCAATTCTTGTAAAATTTGTTCTTTTTCATAATTATAATAGTTTTTCATATAAGCACCTCTTTTTTTATTATTTACAGATTTAATATAAAAAATTTAATTTATGTACATAAAATTTTAAAAAAAAAGACTTTTGATATGATTATAAAATCATATCAAAAGTCTTGTAACCTTAGCTAAAGGCATATATCACCAGATGAAAACACATCGGGTATGTTGATGATATATTTGCACTACTCCCTTTTAATATATAAAATATATTTATCTGTTGAAAAGCATTATATCAGTACAATTATATTTTGTCAATATAATATTTACATTAAATCTACATTTTCAAATTTTTTAACATTTTGACTATGTTCATATATTTGATTTATAATTGTATTTTCCATTGAAATAACTTTATTTTCTGCTTGCATAAGTTCTACTTCAGAAATTTTACCCATTTCATACTGTATTTTAGCAATTTCATAATTATTTTTTAAATTAGCAAGTTCTGTTTTATTATTTTCTATATTAGTTTCAAGTGATTTTATTGTATTATATAAATTTATAACTTGCACTTCCATATTTTCTATACTATCAGAAAGGTTCATTTCTGAAGTTGCTACACTATTTTCTGCTTGCATAAGAGAAGTCATTGTTCCTGAAATATTAGCCTGTTCAACTATATATGACTGTTCTGTAACAGAAAGATTTCTTTTTGCATTTTGTATTGTAACAGACTCAAGAACTCTTGCTTCTGCATAGTCCTCTACTGATAACTCTAATTCAACAGGTTCATATTCAACATCTATTGAAAGATTATATTGTTTATTTGTATCACTTTCTCCCATTATTATATTAAGATTTGTAAATGCATTTTGAATATTAGTTTTCTGGGACTCAATACTCACCTTTGATTTTTCAAATGATACTAATGCTTCATTATATTCTTGCTGTGATATAAGCCCCATATTTGCTTTTAATTTTGATATTGCAAGATTTTTTTCTTCAACTTTAAAACTATCTTCTGCTATTTGTAATTCTCTTTGCAGACTTAATATATCTATAAATGTTTGTTCCATTTCATAAGCTATTTTTTGTTCTTGTACTTTTAATTCTTCTTCAGAATTTTTATAAGAAGCCTGATTTTTTATAAGACTTAATATAGTTTGAAGACTATCAGAACCAGTATTATAATCAGCACTAAATTGTGAATTTTCAAGCTGTTCTTCACTTACTTTTAAAGAAAGATTTGCTGTTTTTAAAGCAGTACTATTATCTATTGCTTTTTCAACTGCTGTTTCTATATTAAGAGTTTCTAATGTTTCATCTGTTTTAAATTCAAATTCTTCAACAAATGAAAACACATTATTTTCTGTTGTTTCAACTGCTGTTTCTGTTTCTACTTCATTTCCAAAAACAACTATATTTGAAAATAATGTACTTAAAGCCATAATAGTTATAAGTACTTTTTTTTCATATTTAACCTTCTTTCATTTCTAATATAGGAAAACTATTTATAAATACAGTTCCTTCACCAATTTTACTTTTTACTTCTATTTCACCATTATTGTTATCAATTATCCATTTTGCAATAGAAAGCCCTAGCCCTGTTCCGGGTATATCTTTATTTCTCGATTTATCTGCTCTATAAAATCTATCAAATATATTTTTTATATCATCATTACTTATACCAATTCCATTATCTTCTACTTCAAAATATGCTTTTTTATCTTTTTTATATACTCTAAATGTTACTATACCATTTTCAGCAGTATATTTAAGGGCATTTTCTGTATATATCCATAATAGTTGTTTTATTAAATCACTATCAGCATATATATAAACTTTATCTATATTTTCAAACACTATATTTTTACCTGTTTCCATAACTTGAATATCTTTTACCATATCAGATATAACATCATTAAGGCATATATTTTCTTTATTAACAGTAATATTTTTTCTATCACTTCTAGCTAAAAAAAGCAATTTTTTTACAAGTTCTGACATATGCTCTGTTTCACTTATTATAGAGTCTATTGACTCTTGCAACACAACAGGGTCACTTTTTCCCCATCTATTAATAAGTGATGCATAACCTTGTATAACACTTATAGGTGTTCTAAGTTCATGTGATGCATCTGATACAAACTGAGTTTGACTTTTAAAAGAGCTTTCCAAACGGTCTATCATAGAATTAAAAGTAATAGAAAGTTCCTTTAATTCATCATCTGGTCCACTAATATCTATTCTTTGACTTAAATCTTCAACTGATATTCTTTCTGCTGTATTTCTTATACTTTGAATTGGTTTAAGCATAATTTTGCTTATATATCTAGCAAGTAAAAAAGCTACAATTATTCCTGCAAAATCCATAAATATAAGCTTCATTGTAAGTACTGCCATATACTGACCATCATCTATATTCTGTTTAAACACATCTATTGTATAAATTTTTCCATTGATATTAAAATCATCATTTATAAACATATATTCAGTATCATCTATATATGAAATTCTAAAATCATTTTTTATTTTATTAGGTTCAGTTGGAATAGGTATTTTAGTTATATCTTCATTGTCTGAAAAATTACTTATATATGATTTTCTATCATTTATATTTTTTTCAAAATCTTTTGGCATCATAGGCATTCTATCATTTTGAATAAAATCTGTTACATCTGTAATTCTAGCATATACAGATTTATTTTTTATGGCAGAAGTCATACCCTCTTCAGTAATTTCTTCTGTTTCTGATATATAATCTTTTATATCAGAAACAGCCTGTTTAAGTTCATTTTGTACTATACTTTGACTTATATTAGAGGCATTATTCCAAAGTATAGCACTTATTATTATTATTGTGATAGAAAACATACTTCCATAAAGTAATGTTACTCTTTTGGCTATTGTCATATTTTTAAAAAAATTAATCTTCTTCATCTTTAACAAAATAGCCAACTCCTCTTATTGTATAAATATATTTTTCATCATAAACTTCATCAAGTTTGGAACGAAGATACCTTACATATACATCAACAACATTAGTTTCTCCCATATATGTATATCCCCAAACAACATTAAGAATTTGTTCTCTTGAAATAACTATATTTTTATTTTGTATAAGATATACAAGAAGTTCAAATTCTTTCTTTGTAAGTTCTATTGCATCATTATCGACTTTTACAAGTCTTTTATCCATATCAACTGTAATATTTTTTAATGTTAAAATATTTTTTGATTTATTATCTTCTTTTTTTCTACTATGTTTTAATGCAACTCTCATTCTTGCAAGAAGTTCTTCTATTGCAAAAGGTTTTGTAATATAATCATCAGCACCACTATCAAGACCAGAAACTTTATCCATTACTTCGTCTTTTGCTGTAAGCATTATTATTGGTACATCAGATATTTTTCTTATTCTCCTGCAAATTTCTATACCATTTAATCCTGGAAGCATAAGGTCAAGAAGAAGCATATCAAATTTTTCTTCAAAAAACTTGTCAAGACCTTCTCTGCCATTATGCATAACTGTTACATTATATCCTTCATATTTAAGTTCAAGTTCTATAAATCTTGCAAGTTTTACTTCATCTTCTATAATAAGAACCTTAATATCTTCCATAACAAATTACCTCTTTTCAAAATTTATTCATATCTTAAAGCCTCTATTGGGTCAAGTTTAGCCGCTTTATTTGCAGGAGTAACACCAAATATAATTCCTATTGCCATTGATATTCCAACTGCTGCAATTATTGATGTTATAGACATAACAGGTTCTATATTTACAATATTACCTACTATTAAAGCTCCTATATATCCAAAAAATAATCCCAAAAGCCCGCCTGTTCCTGTAAGTATTACAGCTTCAGAAATAAACTGTATTCTTATGTCCTTGTTTTTTGCTCCTATTGATTTTCTTATACCTATTTCTCTTGTTCTTTCAGTAACAGTAACCATCATAATATTCATAACACCTATACCACCAACAAGGAGAGATATTCCAGCAACAAAACTTATGAAAAGAGTAACATATGAAAGTATTGAATTTATACTTTCAACCATTTCTGATGAATCTTGTATATAATATTTATCTTCGTTTCCATGTTCTTTTTCAAGTACTGATATTATAATATTTTTCATAAAATCGCTATTGTCAGTACTTTCTGTTAGAACAGTAAAACCTGTTACAAAATCTACACCATAAAGTCGCATTGCTGTACTTACAGGTATTGTTATACTTTCTGGATATTCATCGCTGTACTCTGTTTCTGTACTGGCATTTGTGTTTTCAATAATACCTACAACATAAAACTTAGTTGTTCCCTTCCAAGTTTTTAATGAAATTTGCTGTCCAATAACATCTTCACTACATTTTCCAAAAACATTTATTGCTGTTGTATCAGTTATAACTGCTACATTAGTTCTCATATCAACATCATTATTTGATATATATCTTCCATAAAGCAAATTTACATTATCTATATATTGTAAGTCAGATGTTACACCACTTACAGAAGCACTTTTTGTTTCTTTTGGGTCAAGAAGTTTTATATATGTATTACTTCCACTACATTGTGGAGAAACATAAGAAACACCTTCTATATTTTTTAAAATATCATAATCTTCCATTGTAAGCATATCTCTTGTTTCAATATCATTAGATGTACTCATACTTATATTTAAACTTCCTGCCGAAAATGATTCAAATTCTTCTTCAATAGCTGCTTGACTTCCATTACCTATTGAAACAATAAGTATTACAGAACTTATACCTATAATTATACCAAGCATAGTTAATATTGTCCTCATCTTATTTGAGAAAACATTTCTAAAAGAAGATTTTATACATTCAAATATATTCAATTAACTCCCTCCCCTGCAATAGTTCTTTCTGTTACAGGTGCATCGTTTATTATATTACCATCTTTGAATGTTACTATCCTTTTTGTATATGTAGCAACATCTGGTTCATGTGTAACCATAACTATTGTTGTTCCTTCATCATTTAATCTTTGAAATATTTCCATAATTTCAAATGTAGATTTTGAATCAAGGTTTCCTGTTGGTTCATCTGCCATTATTATTGCAGGATTATTTACAAGTGCTCTTGCTATTGCAACTCTTTGACGTTGACCACCTGAAAGTTCATTTGGTTTATGATGTATTCTTTTTTCAAGACCTACTTTTTCAAGTGCTGCTTTTGCTTTCTCATGTCTTATTTTAATAGGTACATTTGAATAAACCATAGGAAGTTCAACATTTTCAATAGCTGTCATTTTAGGTAAAAGGTTAAATGACTGAAAAACAAAACCTATTTTTTTATTTCTTACTTCAGCAAGTTTTGAATCATTATATTTTGAAACATCTTCTCCTTCGAGAAGATATAAGCCTTCTGTGGGACTATCCAAACAACCTAAAATATTCATCATTGTTGATTTTCCTGAACCACTGCTTCCCATTATTGATACAAACTCACCCTCATTTACTGTTAAGTTTATATTATTTAAGGCAGTAACTGATAATTCACCTTGATTATATTGTTTATATATATTTTCAAGTCTGAGCATTTCCATAATCAGAACCTCCTTATCTCATTCCAGCTCCACTTGCTCTTCCGCCTCCAGATGGCATTCCACCACTTGGCATTCCGCCTCCAGAAGGCATTCCACCTGCTGGCATTCCAGCTCCGCCCATACTATCAAGCATAGAACTTTCTTCACTTTCTTTATTTTCTTCTATAACCATTTCTGTTTTATAATCTGAAAGTGCTGTTCCTTCTTTCATATTGTCTGCTACTGTTTCAACAAATTCCTGTCCTTCTGAAATACCACTTATAATTTCAACATACATATCACTATATGTTCCAAGCTCAACAGGTGTTTTTACAAGCATTTCATTTTCATCAAGTGTATAAACAAATGTATCACCATTATCATCTTTACTTACAGATGAAATAGGAATATAACTTATATCTGAAAGGTCTGTTGTTATTATTTCAAGGTCAAAACTAATTCCTGGCATTACTCTTTCATCTAGGTCGTCCATATGTATAACAATAGGTACAACTGTTTCTGAACCACTAAATGAACTTTGTTCTGATGCAACAGGCTCTATTTTTGTAACAGTTCCTGTATAAACTTTTCCTTCTATACCATCAGATGTTATTTCAACTTTCTGTCCAACTTGTATATTTGATATATCATATTCAGATACATAAGCATCTAAATCAATATTTGTAAGGTCTGCAACTTTCATCATTACAGTACTATCTGTAAGCATTTGACCTTCAACAGCATTACATTCTATTACTGTACCTGATACAGGGCTATATGTTGCATCTGTAACTTTTGCAAGCTCATCTTTTGCTTCTTCAAGACTTATCTGTGCTGTTTCAAGTGAATTAAGCTGTTTTGTATAATTATTTGCTGTTGCAGTATCAGAAAGTTTATCTGTTCCTGTTTGTAAATTTATATTTGCTTTTTCAAGATTAAGTTCTAATGTTGATAAAGAACTTTCAAGAGACTCTTTTGATTGTTTAAGTTGGTCAAGTGTTGTTACAGCTGTATCATATGTAGTTTTTGAATTATCAAGTGTTTCTTTACTTATACCACCGATTTCATAAAGTTTTTCATTATTTTCTACATTTATTTTTGCTGTTTCAACATCTTTTTCTGCTTGTGTAATTTTTACTTCTGTATTAGATATTTCTGTTTTTGTATCTTCAATACTTTTTTCAGCAGAAAGAACTTGGCTTTGTAAGTCTATAAGTTCTGTTCCTGTTGCTGGTTCAATAAGTTCTTGTAAAGATAATTGTGTATTTTCATATGTTATTTCTGCCTGTCTTATTTTATTTTCAAGCTCTTTTTTTGTATCTTCTGTATTATATGTTACAAGAAGTTGATTTTCTGTTACTTCGTCACCAACCTCAACAAAAACTTCTTCTACCTCTTGAGAAAGTTCTATAAATATAGATGTTTCTTCAGAAGCTCTTGCTGTTCCTGTTGCTGATACTTTTTTACTTAAATCACCTGTTTGTATTGTGGTTGTTGTAGGTATTCTTTCAATAACTTGTGTACTTGTTTTTGTTTTATATGCATAAGCAGTTGTTCCTCCTATTGCTACAATACATACAATAGCAATTATTTTTTTCTTTCCTTTTAATAATTGTACTATTTTTCTAAAAAATGAAAATTTTAATTTCAAAAAAATTCACTCCCTTAAATTGGTATTTTAAATTACATAGTACATATTAATTTAATCTTCTTAATTAATAATTTGTAAAAGATTAAAAAAACATTAGAAAGTATTTAAAAATTAAATTATATACTCAACAATTTATTGTAAATAATACTATAAAAAAAATTTATAGTTTAAAAATAACAATTAATATAGTTTTATATCTGTATATTAAAAACTATTAATAATATAAAATTTATATAATCTTTGCACAAAAATAACATACTTAACATAACATTAATAAAAAATCATCAAAAGCTTGCATATATAGACTTTTAATAGCAAAATAATATATTGGAATAAATTAACGAAAGGAAAATGTAAAATGTTTACTAAAAAAGATATTGTAAAACTTATAATACCTCTTATAATTGAACAAGTACTTATTATGACAATAGGTATGGCAGATACAATAATGGTTGCAGGAGTAGGAGAAGAGGCTGTTTCTGCTGTTTCCATTGTTGATTCTATAAACATACTTCTTATAAATGTATTTACTGCACTTTCAACAGGTGGTGCTGTTGTTGCTGCACAATTTTTAGGTAGACGTGATACAAAAAATGCTTCTGTTGCTGCAAAACAGCTTTTATTTGTTTCAGCTGCCTTTTCTATTACTATAATGACTATATGTATATTAGGTAATTCTTTTATACTCCATACACTCTTTGGGAATATGGACGAAAGAATAATGCAAGACTCTATGGTATATTTTAAAATTTCAGCATTATCATATCCTGCTTTGGCTCTTTATAATTCAGGTGCTGCTATATTCCGTTCTATGGGTAACAGTAAAGTTTCTATGGTAAACTCTCTTATAATGAATATTGTAAACATATCTGCAAACTATACATTTATATACATACTTGATATGGGAGTTGCTGGTGCTGCTTTAGGTTCTCTTATTGCTCGTACTGTTAGTGCAATTTGTGTATTAACTCTTTTAAAACTTTCTAAAGGTGATATTCAAATTAAAAAATTATTTAAACTTGATATAAATACACTTGTAATAAAAAATATACTTTTAATAGGTATACCAAACAGTATTGAAAATAGTATGTTTCAAATAGGTAAAATTCTTGTACAAGGTCTTGTAGTTTCTTTTGGAACATCAGCTATTGCAGCAAATGCTGTATCAAGTAGTATTGCAAATATAGCTATAATACCAGGTATGGCTGTTGGACTTGCTATGATTACGGTTGTAGGTCAGTGTGTTGGTGCTGGAGATTTCGAACAAGCAAAAAAATATATTAAAATGCTTACACTTATTTCTACACTTTCAATGGCTACAATAAATATAATAATTGCTTTCTCATCACCATTTATTATAGCTGTATACAAACTTACAGAAGCAACAGCAGAAACAACACAAAAAATTATAATATATCATAGTATATGTGCAATATTTATATGGGCTATATCATTTACTTTACCACATGGTCTTCGTGCTTCAAATGATGTTAAATTTACAATGATTGTTGCTACTATTTCAATGTGGGTATTTAGAATAGCATTTAGCTATGTACTTGGTAAATATATGAATATGGGTGTATTTGGAATATGGGTAGCTATGACAATAGATTGGCTTTTCAGAGCTATCGTATTTAGTATAAGATACTTCAGCGGAAAATGGCAAAAAAAGGCTTTTATATAGTAATTTAAGAAATAAATTGAATATAATAATATTTTATGATATTATATATATAATTTTGTTTTTTAACACACAAAAATATAACAAAGGGGTGTATTTATGGAAGGAATTAATGTAGGGATACTTTCTCTTCTTCCTCCAATTATAGCTATTGGTCTTGCTCTTGCTACAAAAGAAGTAATATCATCTCTTATAATTGGTATTATTTCAGGTACATTTATTTATGCTACTCATACAACAACAGGACTTATAAATGTATCCGTAAAAACAGCTGATGTAGCAATGACACTTATGGCTCAGAAACTTGCTGATAATACAGCGATTGTTTTATTCCTTGCAATGCTTGGTGCTCTTGTTGTCGTCATAACAAAAGCTGGTGGTTCAAGGGCATATGGAAACTGGGCTAGTACAAAAATCAGAACTCGTGTTGGAGCATCTTTGGCAACTTCCGCTCTTGGTGCTTTAATATTCATTGACGACTATTTTAATTGTCTTACAGTTGGTACTGTTATGCGTCCTGTTACAGACAAGCACAGAATATCACATGCAAAGCTTGCTTATTTAATAGATGCAACAGCAGCTCCTGTATGTATTATTGCACCTGTATCATCTTGGGCTGCTTCTGTTATATCACAAATGTCTGATACTGGTCTTAATGGTATGGAATCATTTATACAATCAATACCATTTAATTTCTATGCTTTACTTACAATAGCAATGATAATTATACTTTCTTGCACACAACTTGACTTTGGTTTAATGGAAAAATTTGAACACCATGCAAAAGAAACTGGTGACCTTGATTTTATTCAAAATGGTTCTAGAGTTTCTACTATGGCTGACGAAATGAGTAATCTTAGAATATCTGAAAAAGGACGTGTTTTTGACCTTTTAATACCTATTTTTGCTCTTATAATATTCTCTATATTATCTATGCTTTATGTTGGAGGATATTTTGAAGGTGGTATGACAATAGCAGAAGGTTTTGGTAATACAAATGCTGGTCCTGCTCTTGCACTTAGTAGTTTTGCTTCTCTTATAGTTGCATTTTTATTATTTGTACCTAGAAAAGTTCTTAGTTTCAGAGAATTTATGGAAGGTATTGGCGAAGGTGTAAAATCAATGTGTGGTGCTATAATAATACTTACACTTGCTTGGACAATAAGCGGTGTATGTCGTGACCTTTTATGCACTGGAACATATGTAGGTAATGTAGTTGCTCATTCAAATATGCCTACAATGCTTATTCCTGCAATAATATTTGTTGTTGCTGGTTGTTTGAGCTTCTCTATGGGAACATCTTGGGGTACATTTGGTATACTTATACCTATTATTGCTGAGGTTTGTGCAAAAGTTGCTCCTGAACTTACAATTATTTCTCTTGCAGCAACACTTGCAGGTTCTGTTTTAGGTGACCATTGCTCTCCTATATCAGATACAACAATACTTTCATCAGCTGGTGCTTCTTGTAACCATATAGACCATGTATCAACACAAATTCCATATGCTGTACTTGTTGGTGCTTGTTGTCTTGTAGGTTATATAGTGGCTGGTATAACAAAGAGTCTTATACTTTCATTAGGAACATCATTTATACTTCTTATTATTTTACTTGTTGTACTTCATAGAGCATCAGACAAAAAACTTGGTATAAAAGAATAACAAAAAACGCAGGAATATTCCTGCGTTTTATTTTTTAATATGTGAGGCTGGTGAATTTTATATGAAACAAATAATAAAACTTTTAACCGGTAGACTATTTATAATAGGTTTATCTATACTTATACAACTTATTATAATTTATTCTATGTTATGGAATTTAACTATTTATTCTTATTATTTTCAAGCATTATTTACCTTTATAAGCATAATTATAGTATTATGGATTATAAATAATAATTCAAATCCATCTACAAAATTACCTTGGATTGTTCTTATATTACTTTTTCCTGTATTTGGTGCTATATTTTATATAATATTCGGAAAACACAGACACAGAAAATCTTATCGCATTAAAATGGAAAAATCCAATAATAAATTTATAGAAAATGCAGAGCAAAATGATGATACTATAAATGAAATAGCTAATGAGAATTTAGCAATTTCAAATATTTCTAGATACATATATAATTATTCTTGGCTTTCTCCATTTAAAAATACTGAAACTACATATCTTTCTCCTGGTGAAATAAAATTTGAATATATGCTTAAAGAACTAAAAAAAGCCGAAAAGTTTATATTTATGGAATATTTTATAATCGAAGAAGGCAAAATGTGGAACAGTATACTTGATATACTCATAGAAAAAGCAAATGCAGGACTTGATGTACGAGTTATGTTTGATGACCTTGGTTGTATAGGCACCCTTCCATATAAATATAATAAAAAACTTGAAAGTCTAGGTATAAAATGTGAGATATTCAATCCATTTACACCTAAAATATCAAGAGCTGTAAATCATAGAGACCATAGAAAAATAACTGTAATTGATGGAAAAGTTGCATTTAATGGTGGTATAAACCTTGCAGATGAATATATAAATGAATATGAAAAACATGGTCATTGGAAAGATGCTGCTATAATGGTTAAAGGTGAGGCTGTTTGGGGATATACACTTATGTTCCTTCAAAGTTGGAATTTTTATAGAAATGAAGATACTGACTTTAAAAAATTTAGATATAAAACAGATAATAAAACAGACGGATTTATACAACCATTTATGGACTCACCTCTAGATAATGAACTTGTATCAGAAACAGTATATATAAATATAATAAATACTGCCTGTAAATATGTTTATATTAATACACCATATCTTATAGTTGACCATGAAACGGTTACAGCTCTTACAATGGCTGCAAAAAGAGGTGTAGATGTAAGAATTGTTACACCACATGTACCTGATAAAAAATTTGTTCATCTTATTACAAGAGCATATTATTCTGTACTTATCGATGCTGGTGTAAAAATATATGAGTATACTCCAGGATTTATACACTCAAAAACATTTGTTGCTGATGACATTATGGGTGTTGTAGGTACAATAAATCTTGATTATAGAAGTTTATATCATCATTTTGAATGTGGTACATTTATATATAATGCAAATTGTCTTAATGACATTAAAAAAGATTATATTGATACTTTAAAAATATGTACCCCTATAACTTCTGAATTTTGTACAAATATATCTTTACCAACAAAACTTGCAAGAGCAATACTTAGAATATTTGCTCCTCTTATGTAAAACAAAAAAAGTTTCGAAATTTTATAAAAATTTCGAAACTTTTTTATTTTTAACCTATCCCTTTATATACAAAACTTAATACAACAACTGCTGCTGCAAGAAATACGTATATGTATTTAGCTGTAAAACAGAATATATTTCCAACATGTTTTTTTGCACCAATAGCAAGTTCATCACCTATTTTCTTTGTACCAAGAACCCAATAAATCATTGTTGAACAAAGTACTGCTCCAATAGGTACAATATATATTGTTATAATATCCATCCATTTACCCATGTATGGTTCATATTCAATAAATAAACCTACTACAAAAACAATTAATCCTACTATAAAAACTGCATGATTTCTCTTTAATTTTATATGAGTTTGTGCCGCTTCAGAACAAACTTCAAACATATTCATAAGTGATGTAAGACCTGCAAAAAGTACAGATACAAAGAACATACAACCAAAAAGTTCTCCCATTGGCATTTGTCCAAAAACTTTAGGAAGTGTTATAAATATAAGCGGTGGTCCTGACGCAGGGTCAAGTCCAAATGCAAATACAGCTGGTATTACTGCAAATCCTGATATAAGTGCTGCACAAGTATCAAGTAAAGCTGTTATTAATGCTGAATGAACTATATCTTCTGATTTACTTAAATAACTTCCATATATAATCATACCAGAACCTGTTATTGAAAGAGAGAAAAAGGCTTGTCCCATTGCCATTATCCAAGTTTCAGGATTTAAAACATATTCCCATTTTGGTATAAGTAAATATTTATAACCTTCTATTGCTCCTGGTAAAAAAGCAACTCTTATTGCAATAATAACAAAAAGCACAAAAAATGCAGGCATCATAAATTTATTTATTTTTTCAATACCTTTTGTAACTCCACCAATAAGAAATATTATTGTCATAAGTACTACACATAAATGCCAAGGTATACTTCCAAAAGCCCCTGTTATTTCACTAAAATATACTGTTGAATCTTTTGCCATCATAGCTCCTGTTCCAGAACCAACAGCAAATCTTAATACCCAACCAACTATTATTGCATATCCTATTGCAATTCCAAGAGAACCAAAAAGAGGTATTGCTCCTAAAATTTTACCTCCATTTTTCCCCTTTGATTTCATAGCATAGTCATATGAACCTATTGGACCTGTTCCAGTAAGACGACCAAAAGCAAATTCTCCAGAAAGTCCAACCCAACCAAATAATGCTACAAAGAAAAAATAAATCAAAAGGAATGTAGCACCACCATATTGACCAACTCTGTAAGGGAACATCCATATATTGCCCATACCTACTGCCGAACCAACAGATGCAAGTATAAATCCCAGCTTACTTCCAAATTGTCCATTTATTGAGCCATTGCTGTTACTCATCAAAAAACCTCCATATCATTTTTATAATAACAAAATATTACACTTTAAACTGTAACAGTTTAAAGTGTAATATATACTATATTAGGTTAAATATAAAATTATTTCAATAGTAAAATCAAATTTTATTACTATTTTTATTTAAAATATTTTTATATTCAATTATTTTTTCATATGGATTTTCACATTTCATAAATTCTGACATAACAGCAACGCCATATGCTCCTGTTTTTATGACTTCTGGTATTTTTTCAATACTTATTCCACCAATTCCATAAACTGGTATGGAAACATTATTACATATTTCTTCTAAATATTTAAGTCCTCTACCCTCAATACCTTTTTTACAATCTGTATTATATATATGACCTGCTATAATATATGTAGCATTAAGTTCTTCTGCTTTTATAGCTTCTTCCTTACTATGTACAGATACACCTATATTTTCAAAATAATTTAATTCATTTCTTTTTTCACAAAATAATGAAAAAGGTAAATGTATATTTTTAATACCAATTTCTATTGCTGATTGGATATTAGTATTTATAGAAAGTTTTGTATTATATTTTTTACATATTTCAAAACATTTTTTTGCTAAAGTATTATATTCATCAATATTTATATCTTTTTCTCTAAGTATAAAAAAATCCGGCTGTGCTTTTGCTATTTTTTCTACTCTTTCAAAAAAATCACCATTTGAAATACTTTTTTGTGAAACGGATATAATCATAAAATCACTTCCTTATACCCTTACATAATCAGTATATACAGGTTGAAGTCCATGGCTTTTTATTGCAGAAATAACTTCATCAACACTTCTTGGGTCAGAAATTTCAAACTGCTCATCGCCCTTTTCTTCTTCTGCATGGCCACCAACACCAACACTTACACCAGCTGAAATTTTTGTAGCAACTAAACCTATTACATTATCTCTAAAACCTTGTCTTTCTCTTGTGGATATTGTCATACCTGCAAAAGGAACAAAAAGTCTTAATGCACACATAACCTGCAAAAGTTGTGGTTCATGTACATCTTTAGAATTATTTTCATAATTATTTATATAAGGTCTTAATCTAGGTACAGAGAATGATATTTCTGCATGAGGATATTTTTTCTGTATTAATGAAGCATGCATACCTGTTGCAAATGCATCTTTTCTAAAATTATCAAGTCCAAGTAATGCTCCAAAGCCTACTCCTCTCATTCCACCTTGTATAGCTCTTTCCTGTGCATTAAATCTATATTCATAAACTTTTTTAGGACCGCTGAGATGAACTTCATCATACTTAACTGTATTATAAGTTTCTTGATAAACACTTACAAAGTCTGCACCTTTTTTATGTATATATTCATATTCATCAGCGTCCATAGGATATACTTCTATACCTATTGTAGAAAAATATTTTTTGGCAAGTTCAACAGCTTCTCCTATATATTCAACACTTGAATGATGTTTTGATTCTCCTGTAAGTATAAGAATTTCTTTAAGTCCTGTTTTTGCTATTGCTTGAAATTCTTTATCTATTTCTTCAAGTGTAAGTTTTCCTCTTGTTATTTTATTTTTACAATTAAAACCACAATATACACAATTATTTACACAATAGTTTGCAATATATAAAGGTGTAAAAAGAGTTATACTGTTACCAAACTGTCTTCTAGTTTCTTTTTTAGCCTTTTGTGCCATTTGTTCAAGATATTTTATTGCAACAGGTGAAAGAAGTGCTGCAAAATCTTTTTCATCAATATGGTCTTTAGCTAAAGCCTTTTCAACATCTAATTCTGTAAATTTATCAAAATCATATTTTTCATATTTTTCAAGTACTTGTTCCATTATAGTTTTTTCCATAATTTTCACACCTCCAAAAATCCTGTAAGAGGTGATGAGGCTTCCCCTTCATATTCAAGAACACGTCCAAGACCTGAAATATATGCTTTTCTTCCTGCCTCAACTGCCATTTTAAACGCTTTTGCCATTTCAACAACATCTCCTGCTGTTGCAACAGCAGTATTTGCAAGTACTGCGGCTGCCCCTATTTCCATAGCTTCACAAGCTTGTGATGGTGCACCTATACCAGCATCAACAACAATAGGTAAATCAATTTCATCAATAAGCATTTTTATAAAATCTTTTGTTCTTATACCTTTATTACTTCCTATTGGTGCAGCAAGAGGCATTACGGCTGCTGCTCCTGCTTTAACAAGTTTTCTTGCACAATTAAGGTCTGGATACATATAAGGAAGTACAATAAATCCTTCACTTGCAAGAATTTCTGTTGCTTTTACTGTTTCTTCATTATCTGGCATAAGATATTTACTATCATTTATTACTTCAATTTTTATAAAATCTCCACAACCTAATTCTCTAGCAAGTCTTGCAATTCTTACTGCCTCATCTGCTGTTCTTGCTCCTGATGTATTTGGTAAAAGTGTTACATTTTTTGGTATATAATCAATTATATTTCCTTGTCCTGCCATATTAGCACGTCTTATAGCAAGAGTAACCATTTCTGTTCCAGAAGCTTCAACAACATCTTTCATTTTTGAAAGTTCAAATTTTCCTGTTCCTAAAAAAAATCTTGAGCTAAACTCCTTATTTCCTATTATAAGTTTATCTTCCATTATATTCATTCCTTTCATTATACTTCATAAATTCCGAGTATTAATCTTAGTACCATATTCGCTTGATGACTTGCACATATATTCACACGTGGAGCCATAAGACCTCGCCCTTCTTCTGCTTCATATACCCCATCACCACAAATATATAAATTTTTAAATTTTTTTATTGTTTTTATTATATTTGAGCTTTCATAACCTGCCATACCAGATGATGCAACTATTTTTTTGTTTGGCATATATTCCATAACTGTATTCACAAGTTCTGCTTTACATACAGGATTATCAAAAGCCTCACAGATAATATCATAATCTTTTAAAAGTTCAACTATATTATTTTTATCAATATAAATATTTTTAATTTCAACATCTATGTAAGGATTTATGTCATTAATTTGCATTTTTAATGCTTCTGTTTTATATAAACCTAAATGCTTTATATAATAATTTTGTCTGTTTAAATTACTAGGTTCGACAACATCAAAATCTATAAGTAGAAGTTTTCCAACTCCTGTTCTTGCAAGCATAACAGCTATATTCGAACCAAGTCCTCCAAGACCACATATAGCAATATTTGCTTTTTTAACTTTTTCATGTACAAAAGGAGTATGTCTTGACATCATCATATATTCCAAAACATCTTTTGAGGGCATTACCCCTTTTTTAAGCATAGTTATTACATCATTATTTTTTAAAACTCTATTTTCATTTGTCTGAAAACCATTAAGTATAATAACATCAGCATTTTCAAAATATTTTTGTTTAAATTCTAAAAGTGTTATTCCTTCTTTTTCAAAAACTTCATTGCCATTAAAAATAATATTCATAATTTATCAGCCTCCCCCAACAAAGCTGACAACTTCCATTGTATATTCATTTTTTAAAATAATATCTTTATATTGGTTTTTAGGAACTATATCACCATTAAGTTCAACAGCTATTTTAAGAGTGTCATATCCTTGTTGTTTTAAAAAATCATATAATGAAATATTATCTTTTATTTGTAAATCTTCTCCGTTTACAGTCAAAATTATCACTCCTTTATATAAAATAAAAAAGACTTTTCCAAACATAGGAAAAGCCTTTAAAAATCTTAAAATAATAAAAAATTATTATTATAAAAAAAAGAAACTCCCTACGTAGGCACTAACCTTACAGGTTCAATGAGTAAGAGGACAACACCTCACTCTCAGCTGATTTAATCAGCTCCCCAGTTCTAAAAAATATTAAATTTATAATGTGATTATATGACCTAAAATTAATAAAGTCAATAAAAATTTTATTAAAAGTTATTTTTTATTAACTAATTTATACATAATAAAACGCTTTTTATACTTTAAATATGCACTTTTTGACACATTATTAATTATAGAAATATTTCCAGCAGATGATAAAATTCCTGCTATCATAACTCCTTGTATAAGTTTTGTTCCACAAACAGTTTTTGATAATATTTGTGATGTTTCATATTCCATATCTTTTAATGATATAGAAATATTTTTTTCTGTTTCTATACATTCTGCAATATTATCACAAATTCCAGAATATTTTTGTTTTTGTGAAGTTTCACAAAGAGCAAAAGCAATTATTGAAAGAATAAAAATTTTTTCGTTTTCATTTTCATATGAATAACCATACTTTAAAGCAGTACTATAAACAACTCTTATAATCTCTGCTACAAATATAGGTATATCTGGAAGACCAACTCCAAGAGTTCCTAAAGCAGTACTTTTTACTCCTGTTAAAAAAGCTGAAATATTATTTGAAGTTTTTACTGTTTTATCAAACTTTTTTAAAGCTTTTTCATTTCTTTTTAAATTAAACTCTTTTTTATTATTTTCATATTCATTTTGTAATTTATATTTAGAATATGTTTTTTCTATTATATCTATACCTTCCTCAAATATAAATTCAAAAGCTGATTGAAAAACTGCCTCTGTTGTTATTTGTATTTTTTCTGGAGTTTTATATTCTATAAAACTATTTAAAAAATCTTTTTCTTTTTTCAGAAATTGTGAAGGTTTCTTTTTAATAAATTTTAATTCTTCTTTTAATAAAATATTTAATTCTTTTTCTTTTAATGTCATAATACCACCCTTTAAAAAAGGCAGAGTTAATAACTCTGCCAAATAATTACCTTTATATTAATTCTATAAAAGGTACTTTCTTTAATTCTTCCTCGAGAACAGAATTTATTCTTCTAAATTCTTTATTCATTTTACAACACTTTCCATTGCTGTTATGAATACAAGAAACACCATCTTTAAGACATAAATTTACACTATTATAGTCTGCTTCATTTTCAATGGCTATAAGAATATCATATATTGTAAGAGTTTGAAGGTCTGCTTCAAGACAATATCCTCCACCTGCACCTCTTATTATTTTAATAATATTTTTTTCACTTAATTTTTTAAGAATTTTATATGCAAACTGAATAGGTATGTTTTCAGCCTCACATATTTGTTTTATATTAAGTCTTTTACCACCTGACAATGCTCTTACAGTACGCATTGCATAATCTGTTTCTCTTGTTATAAGCATATATACACCTCAAATATTACTGAATTACTATTGTTTCAGGTATACCACCTTTATATTTTAGTGGAAGTTCTCCTTGTATAAGAGGATATAAATAGTCTATAAGTTCTTGTTTTATGTCATTACCTTCTTCGTTTATCCATTCGATAGGAACCTGTTTTACTTTATTGGCAATTTTTGATATTTCAACAAAATCAACTTCCACACTATATCCATTTTTATCATTTCTCAAAAATATACCAACTTTTCCAGCTCCGCCTTCTGTTGCATATTTAGCTGTTTCATAACCAATAAGTTTTGATTCTTCTATATCTGTCTTACTAGCTATATGACCTGCACATCTTTGCATAAGAGAAAGTTCCATTGAACGTACTTTACAACCAATTTCTCTTTTTACAACATTTTTAAGCACATATCCAACTCCAGCTAATTCAACATGACCAAAAGCATCTTTTTTTCTGTCGCCAACCTCTGCAATATATCTACCTTCTGAATTTTTTACACCTTCACTTACAGCAACTATTACAGTTTTTTTCTCTGCAATTTTTCTTTTAACATCAGATACAAATTGATTTATATCGAATGGTTTTTCACAAAGGTATATTAAATCTGGAACATGGTGACCATTTATTCTGGCAAGTCCTGATGCTGCTGTAAGCCAACCTGCATCTCTACCCATAATTTCCACAATATTTACAGTAGGTACATTATAAACATCTCCATCATATCCTAGTTCAGATATTGTTGTTGCAATATACTTTGCAGCAGAACCAAACCCTGGACTATGGTCTGTTTCACAAAGGTCATTATCTATTGTCTTTGGAGCACCCATAACTTTTATATCGTCAATATTGTTTTCTTTACAATATTTTGCAACTTTATATACAGTGTCCATAGAATCATTTCCACCTATATATATAAAATATCCTATATTATACTTACGTAAAATGTCAATAAGTATTTTATATTCTTTGTCATCTTCTTTATAGTCTGCAAGTTTCTTTCTACAACTTCCAAGAGCTGCTGCTGGTGTCATAGCAAGTGTATCAAGCTTTTCATCTTTGTCAAGTATAGAATTAAGTTCTATAATACGCTCTTCAAGTATTCCACTTATACCATGAAGACCACCATAAACTTTATCAATCTTTCCACTTTCAAAAGCAAATTTACAAACCCCTGCCAACGTAGCATTTATTGCAGAAGAAGGGCCTCCCGATTGTGCAACTATTAAATTTTTCATAATTATACTATCTACCTTTCACCTTTATGTTATTGATAAAAATATGATTCTTAGCGTTTTTCATTATAACATAAAAATATACACTATGTTAACAAAATTTAAAATATCTTGTCTGACCACGTCAAAAAACACAAAAGCGTAGATAAAATCTACGCTTTTGTGTTTTTTAATCTTCATCTTGTAATGCGTCATAGCCTTCTTCGCCTGTTCTTATTTTTATAACATTTTCAACATCATATATAAATATTTTACCATCACCTATACGACCTGTAAAAAGAACTTCTTTTGCTGTATTAATAACAGTTTCAACTGGTGTTTTACATACAACCATTTCAAGTTTTACCTTTGGTCTTAATGCAGCATCAACCTCTATACCACGATAGTATTCGTTATTACCTTTTTGCATACCATAACCTAAAACTTGTGTTACAGTAAGACCTGTAATTCCTATTCCATTAAGTGCATTTTTAAGTTTTTCAAATTTATTCTGATTTGTAATAATAACAACTTTTGTTAATTTATCATTTTCATTTGTATTACTTGATTTTGTAGCGACATGATGTACTGTTACAGCTTCTTCAACAGTAACAGGCTGTTCTTTTTTGAAATTTGCTCCAAATACTGTTTCTCTAGGTATTGTAAATCCTGCATAGCTACTTTCAAGATTATGTTCTTTAATATCAAGACCAAGTATCTCTTCTTCTTCAGAAACACGAAGACCTATTGTATTTTTAATAATCTGAAATACTATTGTCATTGTTATAGTAACCCATATAGCAACTGATATAACACCTAAAAGTTGAGTACCAAGAAATGAAAATCCGCCACCATATAAAAGACCACCATCAGTAGCAAATACACCTGTAAGAATTGTTCCTGTTGCTCCACACATACCATGAACACCAACAGCACCAACAGGGTCATCAACTTTTAAAACTTTATCTACAAATTCAATACCAAAAACAACTACAAATCCTGCAATAATACCTATAACAGCAGAACCACCAACAGAAACCATATCACAGCCAGCTGTTATGGCAACAAGACCTGCCAAAGTACCATTTAATGTCATTGAAACATCAGGTTTTTTATATCTTATCCAAGTTATAAGCATAACTGTAATTGAAGCGACTGCTGCTGACATATTTGTTGTAACAAATATTGAACCCATTTTTATAAGAGTTTCATCACCTTCAGCACTTACTGTTGAACAACCATTAAAACCAAACCAACAGAACCATAATATAAATACTCCAAGTGCTGCTATTGTAAGGTTATGACCAAGAATTGCTTTAGGTTTTCCGTCTGCTGTATATTTTCCAATACGTGGTCCAAGTGTTTTTGCACCAATAAACGCTGCAATACCACCAACCATATGAACAGCTGTTGAACCTGCAAAATCGTGAAAACCAAGTTGTGCAAGCCAACCGCCTCCCCAAATCCAATGACCAGATACAGGATAAATTATTGCACTAATAATAAAACTATAAATACAATATGATGAAAATTTTGTTCTTTCTGCCATTGCTCCAGAAACTATTGTTGCTGCTGTGGCACAAAAAACTGTTTGAAATATAAGAAATGCAAAAAATGGAACACCTGCTGGTAATACAGATGAGTAATCACCTTTTGTAAAAAAATCTATACCACCAAAAAACGGTGATGCAGAACCAAACATTATTCCAAAACCTGTAATCCAAAATATAGGTGTACCTATACTAAAATCCATAAGGTTTTTCATTATAATATTACCTGCATTTTTTGCTCTTGTAAGACCTGCTTCAAGTATTGCAAAACCTGCTTGCATAAAAAATACAAGTGCAGCTCCAAATAATACCCACATGGTATTTACTGATGAAAACATTTTAATTCCCCCTAAATTAAAAAGGCATGTATTTTATATTAAAAAATACACACCTTTGTGATTATATTATATATTTAGTTCATTATGAACATAGATTTTTAAAGTATGCTAAATAAAAGTTCGCCGTATCTTGGATATGGCCAGTATTCATCTCCTACTATAACTTCTGCTCTGTCTGCAACTACTCTAAGCTCATTCATTGCAGCAATAACTGTATCTTTATAGTAATTTGCTTCATTCTGTATTCCTTCAATATCTTTAACACCAATTAAAGCATTTTCAAGTTTTTCTGTATTTTCAATAATCATTGATGTTATATATGAAAGTTCTTCAACAACTTCTTTTTCTTTACATTTTGAAATATCAATTCCTATACTTTGTTTTGCTGTAAGTGTATCTGTAATATTCTTTGTATATTCAATTACAGCTGGAAGTATACTTCTTCTTGCCATTTCAATCATTGTAAGAGCTTCAATATTAAGTGTTTTACAATAATTTTCAAGAAGAATTTCATATCTTGAGTTAAGTTCTACCTCTGTAAATATATTATGCTTTGTAAAAAGTTTTATGCTTTTTTCAGAAATAAAGTATGGTAAAGCATCTGGAGTTGTTCTAAGGTTAAGAAGACCTCTTTTTTCAGCTTCTTTTGTCCATTCTTCGCTATATCCGTCACCATTAAATATAATTCTCTTATGATTAACTATTGTTCTTTTAATAAGTGCATTTAATGCTGCGTTAAAATCAGTTGCTTTTTCAAGTTCATCAGCAAACTGGTCTAAAACTTCTGCAACTATTGTATTTAAAACAATATTTGGTCCTGAAACAGAAACTGTTGAACCAAGCATACGGAATTCAAATTTATTTCCTGTAAATGCAAATGGTGATGTTCTATTTCTATCTGTTGTATCTTTAAAGAAATGAGGAAGTACATGAACACCTATTTCCATTTCTTCTTTATCTTTTTGTTCAAAATCTGTACCTTTTTCTATTGAATCAAGAATTGCTTGAAGTTCATCACCAACAAACATAGAAACAATAGCCGGAGGAGCTTCATTTGCTCCAAGTCTATGGTCATTTCCTGCACCAACAACAGAAACCCTTAAAAGGTCCTGATAATCATCAACAGCTTTAATTACAGCTGCAAGGAAAAGCAAAAACTGTGCATTTTCTTTTGGTGACTCCCCAGGTTCAAGAAGGTTTATACCTGTATCTGTTGATATTGACCAGTTATTATGTTTTCCACTTCCGTTTACACCTGCAAAAGGTTTTTCATGTAAAAGGCAAGTCATACCATGTTTTTGTGCAACCTTTTTAAGCATTTCCATTGTAAGCTGGTTATGGTCAGCTGCAATATTTGTTGTTGTAAATATTGGTGCAAGCTCATGCTGAGCAGGTGCAACTTCATTATGCTCTGTCTTAGCAAGTATACCAAGTTTCCAAAGTTCTTCGTTAAGGTCTTTCATAAAAGCTTTTACTCTTGGTTTGATTGTACCAAAGTAATGGTCTTCCATTTCCTGTCCCTTTGGAGGTTTTGCTCCGAAAAGAGTTCTTCCACAATATATAAGGTCTTTTCTTTGTTTGTATAATTCTTCATCAATAAGGAAATATTCCTGTTCTGGTCCTACTGTTGTATTTACTCTTGTTGTATCTGTATCACCAAAAAGTCTTAAAATTCTTAATGCTTGTGTATTTATAACTTCCATTGAACGAAGAAGTGGTGTTTTTTTATCAAGTGCTTCTCCACTATATGAACAGAAAGCAGTTGGAATACAAAGTGTATCTTCTTTTATAAATGCATAGCTTGTTGGGTCCCATGCTGTATATCCTCTTGCTTCAAATGTAGCTCTAAGTCCACCAGAAGGAAAACTTGATGCATCAGGTTCGCCCTGTATAAGTTCTTTACCTGAAAATTCCATTATAACTCTTCCATCTTCACTTGGTGATATAAAGCTATCATGTTTTTCGGCTGTAACACCTGTCATAGGTTGGAACCAATGTGTAAAATGTGTTACTCCTCTTTCTATTGCCCAATCTTTCATAGCATTAGCAACAACATTTGCAACTTCTCTATCAAGTGGTTTACCTTGTGCTATACTTTTTTTCATAAGTTTATAAGTAGCTTTTGGAAGTCTTTCTTTCATTGCTTGTTCATCAAAAACCATACTTCCGAAAATTTCAGGAACATTTACCATATCATTTTCCCCCTCAAAATTAATTTAGATTAAAATTCTTTTGTACTTTATATTATTTTATCTTTTGTAAATTTAATACTTGTCTTTTGTAATAAACAAAAAAGGCACCGTGGACTATAAACTATGTATAATCCACAGCGCCTTTGCTGTTTTATGGTGTTGATTATATTGTCCCAAAAATAAAAAGTCAATACATTTTAACAAATTTTTTAATTTTAAACTAAATTGTATACAAAAAACTTATTTTAATAAAAAAAGTTGTTATATATTAACAATAAGAAATCCTTATATTTTCAAATGGCTTAAATCGTTGACAGATGCATATATATGATAGTATAATTCACTCATCGAACAAAGACGTTCGTCATTCACAGTAAAACACTATAAATCTGTGAGTGGCGAACGTTTTTCTATTTTATACTCTTTAAAAAGGAGGTTTCAATAATATGTTACTTAAAGAAGGACAAATAAGAATACCGTCTGGTTGTGCAATATCTGGTATATTTGCAAAAGACGGAAAAAGAATTTCCGGTGAAGCAATAATAAAATCAATATCCACAATGCATGACCGTTCAAATGGTCTTGGTGGTGGATTTGCAGGATATGGAATTTATCCTGAATATAAAGACTCATATGCATTTCATATATTTTATGATGATATTGAAGCAAGAGAAAAATGCGAAAGATTTCTTGACAGGCATTTTGATGTAGTAAACCTTTCAAAAATTCCTACAAGAAAAAATCCAAGAATAATAAATGAACCTTTAATATGGCGTTATTTCTTAAACCCACTTCCAACAAAACTTGCTGACAGTCAGCTTGATGAAAAAGAATATGTTGCAAAATGTTGTATAAGAATAAATACACAAATTGACGGAGCATATGTATTTTCTAGTGGTAAAAATATGGGAGTTTTTAAAGCTGTTGGATTTCCTGAAGATGTAGGAGATTTTTACAGACTTGAAGAATACTCTGGATACTGTTGGACAGCACATGGTAGATACCCTACAAATACACCTGGTTGGTGGGGAGGAGCTCACCCTTTCGCTATGCTTGATTATTCAATAGTACATAATGGTGAAATTTCATCATATGATGCCAACAGAAGATATATAGAAATGTTTGGTTATAAATGTTCACTTCTTACAGATACAGAAGTTATTACATATATAATTGACTTCTTAAATAGAAAGAAAAAATTAACTCTTGAAGAAGTTGCTGCTGTAATAGCTGCACCATTTTGGTCAACAATAGAACATATGGAAGAAAAAGAGCGTATAAAATATACATATTTAAGAAGAGCTTTTTCAAGTCTTCTTGTTACAGGACCATTCTCAATACTTTTAGGTTTTGACGGTGGTATGATGGCTCTTAATGATAGACTTAAATTAAGAAGCATGGTTGCTGCTGAAAAAGACAATATGTTTTATATTGCAAGCGAGGAATGTGCAATAAGAATAATAGAACCTAATCCAGATAAAATTTGGTCACCAAAAGGTGGAGAACCTATAATAGTAACTCTTGAAGGAGGTGTTAAATAATGGCGGCATTAGATTTTTTATATCCTGACTATGAAGTTGTAAGAAATTTTGATAAATGTATAAATTGTCGTTTATGTGAAAAACAATGTGCTAATGAAGTACATAGTTTTAACAGCGATTTAAAAAAGATGATAGCAGATGATAGTAAATGTGTAAACTGTCATAGATGTGTTGCTGTCTGTCCTACTAGAGCATTAAAAATTGTAAAAACAGACCACACATTTAAAGAAAATACAAACTGGACAGGAAAAACAATAGAAGAAATTTACAGACAGTCAAGCAATGCAGGTGTACTTCTTTCTTCTATGGGTAATCCAAAACCTTTTCCTGTTTATTGGGATAAAATACTTATAAATGCTTCTCAGGTTACAAACCCTCCAATAGACCCTTTAAGAGAGCCTATGGAAACAAAAGTTATGCTTGGCAAAAAACCTGATACAATAGAAAGAGATGAAGAAGGCAATATTATTGATAATCTTGCACCTCATATGGAACTTGATGTTCCTATACTCTTTTCTGCTATGTCATATGGTTCAATAAGCTATAATGCTCATGAAAGTCTTGCAAGAGCCGCAGAAGAATTGGGAATACTTTATAACACTGGTGAAGGTGGACTTCATGAAGATTTTTATAAATATGGTAAAAATACAATAGTTCAAGTAGCTTCTGGACGTTTTGGTGTTCATAAAGATTACCTTGAGTCTGGGGCAGCAATAGAAATTAAAATGGGGCAAGGTGCAAAACCGGGTATTGGAGGACATCTTCCAGGAACAAAAGTTTTAGAAGATATTTCAAAAACAAGAATGATACCTTTAGGCTCAGATGCTATATCCCCTGCTCCACATCATGATATTTATTCTATTGAAGATTTAAGACAACTTGTATATTCATTAAAAGAAGCAACAGATTATAAAAAACCTGTTATTGTAAAAATTGCTGCTGTGCATAATATTGCTGCTATTGCAAGTGGTATTGCGAGAAGCGGTGCAGATATTATAGCTATTGACGGATTTAGAGGAGGAACAGGGGCAGCTCCTACAAGAATTCGTGACAATGTTGGTATACCTATTGAACTTGCTCTTGCAAGTGTTGACCAAAGACTTAGAGAAGAAGGTATACGTGAAAATGTATCTTTAATCGTTGGAGGAAGTATAAGAAGTAGTGCAGATGTTGTAAAAGCTATTGCACTTGGGGCAGATGCATGTTATATTGCAACAGCGGCATTACTTGCTCTTGGCTGTCATTTATGTCAAAGTTGTCAACTCGGAAAGTGCAACTGGGGTATTGCAACTCAAAGAGAGGACCTTGTAAAACGACTTAATCCTGATGAAGGATATAAAAGACTTGTAAATCTCGTAAAATCATGGGAACATGAAATAAAAGAAATTATGGGTGGTATGGGTATAAACTCAATAGAAGCACTCAAAGGTAATAGACTTATGTTGAGGGGAATAGGTCTTACAGAGAAAGAGCTTTCAATTTTAGGAATATTACATGCAGGAGAATAATGTAATATTTCTAAATTAAAATAAATTGTAATTATGAAAGAAAACAATCAAGGAGGTTTTTAATTATGTTAACATCAATAGTTGGAATTAACTGGGGAGATGAAGGAAAAGGTAGAATGGTAGACCTTCTCTCACAAGATTATGATATTGTTTCACGTTATCAGGGAGGAAATAATGCAGGTCATACAGTTATAAATGAACTTGGTAAATTTATACTTAATCTTCTTCCATCTGGTATACTTCGTGAAGACGTTGTAAATGTAATGGGTCCTGGTATGGTTATAGACCTTGAACATTTAAGCGGAGAAATTAAAAGACTTACAGATGCCGGAGTTAAAGTTACTCCAGAAAATCTTAAAATAAGCAATAAAGCTATTGTATGTATGCCATACCATAGACAGCAGGATATTCTTGAAGAAGACCGTCTTGGTGATGCTAAATATGGTTCAACAAGAAGAGGTATTTCTCCTGTATATGGTGATAAATATATGAAAAAATGTATAAGAATGGGCGACCTTCTTAGCAAAGAAACATATACAAAGGAACTTTCAAGAATTCTTGAATGGAAAAACCTTACTATAACAAAAGTTTATGGTGCAGATGAAGTTAGCTTTGATGAAATGTTAAGCTGGCTTGATAAATATGCTGAAGAATTTAAAGATTTCATATGTGATACAGGTATATATATAACAAACGCTGTTAAAAATGGTAAAAAAGTTATGTTTGAAGCTCAGCTTGGAGCACTTAGAGATATTGACTATGGTATTTATCCATATACATCATCATCTTCAACAATAGCTGCATATGCCCCTATTGGTGCAGGTGTTCCAAATCTTAAACTTACAAATTCTATCGGTATTATGAAAGCATATTCAACATGTGTAGGTGAAGGACCTTTCACAGCTGAAATGTTTGGAGAAGAAGCAGAAAAACTTAGAGAAGCAGGTGGAGAATATGGTGCTGCAACAGGTAGACCAAGACGTGTTGGACCATTTGATATTCCAGCATCACGCTATGGTGTAACTGTTCAGGGTTGTGATGAACTTGCTCTTACAAAACTTGATGTACTTTCATATCTTGAAGAAATTCCTGTTTGTGTTGCTTATGATGTTGAAGGAACAATTACAACAGAATTCCCATATTCAACAGAACTTGAAAAAGCAAAACCTGTTGTTGAATATGTAAAAGGCTGGAATTGTGATATAAGCAAATGCAGAAAACCGGAAGACCTTCCAAAAGAAGCATATGACTATATTAAATATATTGAAAAAGCTGTTAATTCAAAAATCAAATATGTTTCTGTTGGTGCCTCAAGAGATGAGTACATTGTAATGTACTAAAAAAATAATAAAATCTTAATTTTGGGGGTAATATAATGAATATATATGCAGGAACAAAACATTTTAAAGACCTTAATAATGAAATAAAAAGCTGTCCAGATAAAGAAGTTGTAATACAAAATTGTATCGGACAAAGATATATCGGCTGTGGCATGAAAGACAAAAATATTGTTATAAATGGTACCCCTGGAAATGCTCTTGCATCATACCTTGATGGTTGTACAGTAAGAGTATATGGTAACACACAAGAAGCCACAGGCGATACAATGAATAGCGGAACTATATATATACATGGTTCATCAGGTGATGCAACAGGATATGCTATGAGAGGTGGAAAAATATTTATAAAAGAAAACACTGGTTATCGTACAGGTATTCATATTAAAGCATATAACGAACATAAGCCTTCAATAGTAATTGGTGGCTGTGCTGGAAGTTTTCTCGGAGAATATCAGGCTGGTGGAACAATAGTTGTTCTTGGTCTTAATACAAATGAAAAAACACCTGTTGGAAGATTTTGTGGAACAGGAATGCATGGCGGAAAAATATTTATACGTTGTGAAGAACTCCCTTTTGACCTTCCTAAACAGATTTCTGTAAAAAAGGCAGATAAAGAAGATATAGAAGAAATTATTCCTCTTATAGATGAATATTGCAATGAATTTGATTTCAATAAAGATACAGTATTTGAAAAGGATTTCTATGTGCTTACAGCAGATACAAAAAATCCATATAAACAACTTTATACAAAGAACTGATTTTTATTTGAGGTGATACTATGAATTATACAATATCAGAGGTTCTTCAATTTGTTGAAGAAAATGATGTAAAATTTATAAGACTTGCATTTTGCGATATTTTCGGTGTACAAAAAAATATATCAATAATGCCTTCAGAGCTTCCTCGTGCATTTGATACAGGTATATCATTTGACGCTTCATCAATAGATGGTTTTATGAATATAGATGAGTCAGACCTATTTTTAGTGCCTGACCCATCTACCCTTTCAATACTTCCATGGCGTCCTTCAAGAGGTCGTGTTGTTCGTTTCTTTTGTGATATAAAATATCCTGACGGAAGACATTTTGAAGGCGATGGAAGATATATATTAAAAAATGTATTAAATGAACTTAAAGAAATGAAATACATTTGTAAAGTAGGAACAGAATTTGAATTCTATCTTTTTGAAACTGATGAAAATGGTTTTCCTACAAAAAAACCTTTTGATATGGGAACATATTTTGACATTGCCCCTATTGATAAAGGCGAAAATATAAGACGTGAAATATGTCTTACACTTGAAGAAATGAATATAACTCCGGAAAGTTCTCATCATGAGTCTGGTCCGGGACAAAACGAAATAGATTTTAAATATGATGATGCTCTTACAACAGCTGATAACTTTGTAACATTTAAGTCTGTTGTAAAATCAGTTGCTGCAAGAAATGGTCTTTATGCATCATTTATGCCAAAACCATTAAAAAACGAAAGCGGAAATGGTCTGCATATAAATCTTTCACTTTTTAAAAATGGTTTAAACATATTTAAAACAGAAATAGATGAACATTCACAGGCTGCTGAAAGTTTCATTGCTGGAATACTTGAAAGAATTCAAGAAATAACATTATTCCTTAATCCTATTACAAATTCTTATTCTCGTTTTGGAAATTTTGAAGCACCTAAATACATAAGCTGGTCACATCAAAATCGTTCACAGCTTATAAGAATACCTGCGTCTAAGGGCGAAAACAGCCGTATGGAACTTCGTTCCCCTGACCCTTCTTGTAATCCTTATATTGCTTTAGCATTGATTATAAAAGCAGGTATGGAAGGAATTAAAAAAGGTATTAAACTTATTCCTTCATATAATTTTAATATGTATGAAAATAAAAATTCAAAGGATTTCAAAAAACTTCCTGAAACCCTTGAAGAAGCTATTATTTTAGCAGAAAAAAGTGATTTTATAAAATCAGTAATACCTAATAAAACATTAGAAAAATATATTTCAATAAAAAGAAAAGAATACTCTCTTTACTCTAATTCAGAAGATAAAGAAAATTTCGAACTCTTTAATTATTTTTATAGAGTATAAAATTTTCATATGCTTTAAAAAGGGGTGAATGGAGTTGAATAATACATCAAATGCTCTTATTATTTCTGGTAGCGAAAAAGGTTCTGACATAATTGAGGATATTTTAAAAAATACTTTAGGAACAACAAGACTTTTTTCTACCAAAAACGGTTCAGAAGCAAGACGAATGCTTATAGAAGATAGTTTTGATATTATTATAGTTAATACACCTTTAACTGATGAGTTTGGTCATGAGCTTGCACTTTATGCTTCTTCAAATACTATGTCTGGTATTATACTTATTGTTAAATCTGATATATATGATGATGTATGTGATAAAGTTGAAGACTATGGCATTGTTGTTCTTTCAAAACCTTTAGGAAGACAATCTTTTTATAGTGCTGTAAAATTAGTTTTTGCAACACAAAAAAGACTTCATATACTTGAAAAAGAAAATATGAAACTCCAAAAGAAAATAGAAGAAATAAGACTTGTTGACAGAGCAAAATGTGCTCTTATACAATATCTTAATATGACAGAGGCAACAGCTCATAGATATATTGAAAAACAAGCTATGGATACAAGAAGAACAAAATCTGCAATAGCTAAAGATATTCTTAATACTTATGACAGCTGATTTTTATTAAAATAATCTATGTTAAATTATTAATTTTTTTGTTTATGAGTTCAAATAATATACATTTTTTTAGCATATTTTATATCAATACGTAATATTATGTCTAAAAATTATATTTATTGCACACTTACACAAACCATTACAATGTAAAAGGTTATTAATTAGTCAAAAATACCTATGGACAATGTTGCAATCTTGCTATAAAATGTAAAAAATAAGTTAATAAGAATAAGCTTGTAGCTTTATATTGAAACAAACAAGCTTTGATTTATTTTTAGATAAATTCGGGGCTTTTGTCCCTTATTTATCATGGGTAAAAGCGGAGAATTTTTTAACTCCGTTTTTTTTTAGGCATATTACAAAATTTATTTAATATGTTAATTCTACAATTTCACTTGAGTAATCGGAGGAATTCAGATGGAAAAATTATATTTAGTACTTGAAAATGGACAGATTTTTGAAGGTAAATCTTTTGGAGCTTCTGGAGAAATAACTGGAGAAATAGTTTTCTCAACAGCTATGACAGGATATCTTGAAACTATTACAGACCCAAGTTATTTTGGACAAATTGTTGTGCAGACTTTCCCATTAATTGGAAACTATGGTGTTATTCCTTCAGACTTTGAAAGCGATAAGCCTTATTTAAAAGCATACGTTGTACGCGAATGGTGTCAAGAACCTTCTAATTTCCGTTGTGAGGGCGACCTTGACACTTTTTTAAAGGACGCAGGTGTTATTGGTCTTTATGATATTGACACACGTCAGCTTACAAAAATCATAAGAGAATATGGTGTTATGAATGCAAAAATAACAAAATCTGTTGAAAATATTGATGAAATAATAAACGAGCTTAAAGCATACAAAGTAACAGGTGCTGTTAAAAGTGCTACTTGTAACTCTGTTAAAGTATATAACGAAGAAGGCAACAAACATGTTGTTCTTATGGACTTTGGCGAAAAAGCAAATATCCAGCGTGAACTTATAAAAAGAGGTTGTAAAGTTACAGTAGTTCCTTCTTATACAACAGCTTCTGAAATACTTGCTATGAAACCAGATGGAATAATGCTTTCAAACGGCCCTGGAGACCCAGCAGAAAATGTTGAAATTATCGAAGAAATAAAAGCTCTTGTTGAGTCAAAAACTCCTATATTTGGTATTTGTCTTGGACATCAGCTTACAGCTCTTTCACAAGGTGCAACAACAAGCAAACTTAAATATGGTCATCGTGGTGGAAATCAGCCTGTAAAAGAAGTTGAAACAGGCAGAGTTTATATTTCAAGCCAGAACCATGGTTATGCTGTTGATACAGAATCTCTTCCAGCACATGCTGAATTAAGCTGGGTAAATGTTAATGATGGAACTTGTGAAGGTGTTATTTATAAAAACTCACCTGTATATACTGTTCAGTTCCACCCAGAAGCTTGTGGTGGTCCAAAAGATACAATGTTCTTATTTGATAAATTTATTAATGTTATGGGAGGTACAAAATAATGCCACTTAAAAATGATATTAAAAAGGTACTTGTTATAGGTTCAGGTCCTATTATAATCGGACAAGCGGCAGAATTTGACTATGCCGGAACTCAGGCCTGCCGTGCTTTAAGAGAAGAAGGTCTTGAAGTTGTTCTTGTAAACAGCAACCCTGCTACAATTATGACTGATAAGGCTATGGCTGATAAAATTTATATTGAGCCATTAACAATTGATGTTTTAAAAAGAATTATAAAGAAAGAAAAACCAGACAGTATACTTTCAACACTTGGTGGACAAACAGGTCTTACTCTTTCTATGCAGCTTGCAAAAGAAGGTTTCCTTGAAGAGAACAATGTAAAACTTCTTGGTGCTAATCCTTTAACAATAGATAAAGCTGAAGACAGACAGATGTTTAAAGATACTATGCTTGAAATCGGTGAACCTGTCATTCCTTCTGAAGTTGTAAACACTCTTGAAGATGCAATAGCATTTACAAATAAAATAGGATACCCAGTTATCATTCGTCCTGCATTCACACTTGGTGGTACAGGTGGTGGTATCTGTTATAACGAAGAAGAACTTAGAGAAATAGCAGCAAACGGACTTCGTCTCTCCCCTATTACACAAATCCTCGTTGAAAAATGTATTTCCGGTTGGAAAGAAATTGAATTTGAAGTTATTCGTGATAGTGCTGGAAACTGTATAACAGTATGTTCAATGGAAAACTTTGACCCTGTTGGTGTTCATACAGGTGACTCTGTTGTTATTGCTCCTGCTGTTACACTTTCAGACAAAGAATATCAGATGCTTCGTTCAGCTTCATTAAACATTGTTTCTGCTCTTGGTGTTGAAGGTGGTTGTAACTGTCAGTTTGCTTTAGACCCAAATAGCTTTGACTATGCTGTAATTGAAGTTAACCCTCGTGTATCTCGTTCTTCTGCTCTTGCATCAAAAGCAACAGGTTATCCTATTGCTAAAGTTGCTGCAAAAATAGCTATCGGTTACACTCTTGATGAAATTAAAAATGCCGTTACTGGAAAAACATATGCTTGTTTTGAGCCTGCTCTTGACTATGTTGTTGTTAAACTTCCAAAATGGCCTTTTGATAAATTTGTTTATGCAAAACGTACACTTGGAACACAGATGAAAGCTACTGGTGAAGTTATGGCTATTGGTCCAAACTTCGAAATGGCTATTATGAAAGCTGTAAGAGGTGCTGAAATATCTCTTGATAGCCTTAACCTTCCAAAACTTGCTGAATTAAGTGATGAGGAAATAAAAGATAAAATAAGTGTATGCGATGACGAAAGACTTTTTGTTGTATTTGAAGCAATTAAGAGAGGAATTACTCTTGAATACATTCATGATATAACAAAAATTGATTTCTGGTTCTTAAATAAATTAAGACACCTTGTTGATTATGAAAAAGAAATTGCAGAAAATACTCTTACAGAAGAGCTTTATATAAAAGGTAAAAAATATGGTTACCCTGATAAAGTAATTGAAAGAATTTCAGGACAGAAAATAGAAAACCCACGCAAAGGCGTATTTAAAATGGTTGATACTTGTGCTGCTGAATTCAAAGCTGAAACTCCATATTTCTATTCAACATATGACACAGAAAATGAAGCTGCTGAATTTATTGCAGAAAGAAATTCAGACAAAAAGACAGTTATAGTATTCGGTTCTGGTCCAATAAGAATTGGTCAGGGTATAGAATTCGATTATGCTTCAGTTCATTGTGTATGGTCACTTAAAAAAGCTGGATTTGAAGTTGTTATAGCAAATAACAATCCTGAAACTGTATCAACTGACTTTGACACAGCAGACAGACTTTACTTTGAACCACTTACACCTGAAGATGTAATGAATATCATTGAAACAGAAAAACCATATGGTGTTGTAGTTGCATTCGGTGGACAGACAGCTATTAAACTTACAAAATTCCTTGAAACACAAGGTGTAAATATTCTTGGTACTCCTGCTGATAGTATTGATGCTGCCGAAGACAGAGAACGTTTTGATGCACTTCTTGAAAGCCTTGGAATTAAACGTCCTTCTGGTTATACAGTAATGACAACTGAAGAGGCTTTAAAAGTTGCAAATGAACTTCAGTACCCTGTTCTTATGCGTCCTTCATATGTATTAGGTGGACAGAATATGATTATCGCATTTAGTGATGAAGATATTATTGAATATATGAAAATAATTCTTGCTCACGAAATAGAAAATCCTATTCTTATTGACAAATACCTTATGGGTGTTGAAATTGAAGTTGATGCTATTTGTGATGGTGAAGATATTCTTATTCCAGGTATTATGGAACACGTTGAAAGAGCTGGTATACACTCTGGTGACTCTATTGCTGTTTACCCTGCTTGGAATGTTAGTGGAGAACTTACAGAAAAAATTATTGATTATACAAAGAACCTTGCTGTTTCACTTAAAACAAAAGGTCTTGTAAATATTCAGTATGTAATATATGAAAACCAGATTTATGTTATAGAAGTAAATCCACGTTCTTCAAGAACAATACCATATATAAGCAAAGTTACAGGTGTTCCTATGGTTGACCTTGCAACAGCTTGTATGCTTGGTAAAAAACTTAAAGACCTTGGATATGGTACAGGACTTTACAAAACACCTCCATACATTGCTGTAAAAGTTCCAGTATTCTCATTTGAAAAACTTATTGACGTAGACGTTCAGCTTGGACCTGAAATGAAATCAACTGGAGAAGTTCTCGGTATTGGTACAACATTAGGAGAAGCTCTCTATAAAGGTCTTATAGCTGCTGGATATAAAATGAAGAAAAACGGTGCAATGTTTATTACTGTAAAGAATAGTGATAAAGGTGAAATCGTTGATATAGCTAAAAAATATGCTGCTCTTGGATTCGAACTTTACTCAACAAAAGGAACAGCAAAAGTATTAAATGATGCAGGGCTTAATGTAACACCTGTAAATAAAATACACGAAGGAAGCGAAAACACAAAAACTCTTCTTGAAAGCGGAAAAATCAATTATATTATTTCTACTTCATCAAAAGGAAGACTTCCAAGCCGTGACAGCGTTAAAATACGCCGTATAGCAGTTGAACATGCTATACCTTGCCTTACATCACTTGATACAGCAGATGCTCTTGCAAACTGTCTTATGAGCCGTTTCTCACAGAATAATATCGAACTTATTGATATTAACAATATGCGTGAAGAAAAACTTGCTCTTAAATTTACAAAAATGCATGGTACAGGAAATGACTTCATTTATTTCAACTGTATGAATGATGAAAATATGATTGAAAGCCCTGAATCACTTGCTGTTACACTTTCAAACAGACATTTCAGTATTGGTGGCGAAGGTGTAGTTCTTATATGTAAATCAAATGTAGCAGATGTAAAAATGAAACTTTACAACCTTGATGGTAGTGAAGAATTTATGGGTGGTAATGCTATAAGATGTCTTGCAAAATATGTTTATGATAATGGTATCGTAAATAAAACAGACCTTACAGTTGAAACATTAAGCGGTGTAAGAAAAGTTAAGCTTTTCACACAGAATGGAAAAGCTGTTTCTGCAACTGTTGAAATGGGTAAAATAGTTCTTGACCCTAAACTTGTTCCTGTAAATCTTGAAGGCGATAAAGTTATAAATCGTCCTGTTGTAATAAATAGAACACCATACAATGTAACTTGTATAAATCTTGGTAATCCACATTGTGTTGTATTCTGTGATAATCTTGATGCTATTGATATAGAAAAAATCGGTTATGAATTTGAATATAATCCACTCTTCCCTGAAAGAGTTACAACAGAATTTGTTCAAGTTATAAATAAAACAACAATCCGTATGAGAGTATGGGAAAGAGGTAGTGGAGAAACTTGGGCTTGTGGTACAGGTGCTTGTGTTGCTGCTGCTGCTGCGGTGCTTAACGGATATTGTCAAGAAGATAAAGAAATTACAGTTAAACAAAAAGGTGGCGACCTTCTTATAAGTAATATTGATGATACTATTTATCTTTCTGGAAAAGCTGTAAAAGTATTTGATGGTACAATAGAAATTTAATAATAAAATGAAAAAAGACATCTGTAAAAGATGTCTTTTTTTTACATATTTATAACTTAATTTAACAAATAATATATTTTTTACAATTTAATAATAAATACTTAAAAATTTCCATATTTTATGATATAATTTAATATATAATTATTTGTAAGATGGTGATTTCAATGAATAGTATAAATATAGGCAAAAAAATATTATCATTTAGACATAAAAACAATATGGCTATACGTGACTTTTCCAAAGTTTCTAATTTAAGCCCTGCTCTTATAAGTCAATTAGAAAGAGGAAAAGGTAACCCAAGCCTAAGTGTTTTAAATGCTATTGCAAATGCAATGGATACAACTCTTTCAGAATTAGTTAAAGAAGAATTACCAAATAAATATATAGTTATAAAGAATAATATTTTATATGACTTATATAAAGAAAATAAATATTATAAACATTATAATCTAATTTCTGATAAAGTTTATAATTCATCTATAAATATACATAAAATTGAAATTAATAACTATTGTACATATTCTGAAAATATATTTTCAGATAATAACAGTGAACATATACTATTTATTGAAAATGGTTGTGTTTTAATTAAATTTGAAAATGAGGAATATTCTCTTGAAAAAGGTGATAAAATTATAATATTTCCAAATATACGTTATGAATTATGTAATCAAATTGATAATATATCAACTATAATAGCAATTAAAGCAAAATAAAAAAAGTGCAGTTAAAACTGCACTTTTTTTATTTATTAAAGAAGACGTTTTTCGAGTGCTTCTTTTTCACTTTCATATCCTGGTTTTCCAAGAAGAGCAAACATATTTTTCTTATATGCTTCAACACCTGGTTGGTCAAATGGATTAACACCAATAAGATAACCACTTATAGCAAGAGCTTTTTCGAAGAAGTATACAAGATAACCAAAATTGTATGCGTCCATAGCATCTATTTCAACTATGATATTAGGAACGCCACCGTCCATATGAGCAAGAAGTGTTCCTTCATATGCTTTACTATTTACAAACTGTAATGTTTTTCCTGAAAGGAAATTAAGACCATCAATATTTTCTTCATCATTAAATATTTCAAGTTCTGTTTTTGGAGTTTTACTCCAGATAACAGTTTCAAACATTGTTCTATTACCATCTTGAATAAACTGTCCAATAGAATGAAGGTCTGTTGAGAAATTAGCACTTACAGGGAATAAACCTTTTTTGTCTTTTCCTTCACTTTCAGCAAAAAGCTGTTTGTACCATTCACCAAAAGATGTAAGGCAAGGTTCATAATTTGCAAGTATTTCAACTGTTTTACCTTTATGATAGAAAATATTTCTTAATGCAGCATATTTATAGCTATCATTTTTTTCTAAATCAGGATTGCTGTATCTTTCACGAGCATCAGCAGCACCTTTCATAACAGCATCTATATCAACACCTGCAACAGCCATAGCAAGAAGTCCAACTGGTGTAAGAACTGTAAATCTACCACCTACTGCATCAGGAATTATAAATGTTTCATAACCTTTTTCATTACAAAGATTTTTAAGAGCTCCCCTTGCTCTATCTGTTGTAGCATAAATTCTTTCCTTAGCACCATCTACACCATATTTATCTTCAAGCATTTTTTTGAATATACGGAAAGCGATAGCAGGTTCTGTTGTAGTACCTGATTTTGATATAATATTTACAGAGAAATCTCTATCTCCTATTATTTTAATTATTTCATTTAAGTATGTTGAACTTATATTATTTCCAACAAAATATATGTCAGGAGTATCTTTTGATTTATCTTCGTTATAGAATGGTGATTTAATGAAATCAAGAGCTGTTCTTGTTCCAAGATAAGAACCACCAATACCTATAACAATAAGAACCTGACTTTGTTTCTGGATTTTTTCTGCTGCAACTTTTATTCTTGCAAACTCTTCTTTATCATAATCAACAGGTAAATCAATCCAACCAAGGAAATCATTGCCTGCTCCTTTTCTTCCATGTAAATATTCATGACAAGTTTCTACTAAAGGAGCAATATATTTATATTCATGCTCATTAATAAAAGGTGCAACCCCATGTAATTTTAATTCTACTGCCATTAAAATTCTCCTCTCTTATTTACCTTCACTTTTGTTCTTTTGAACAACATTATTATACCACACTAAGAAAATTTTTACCATATTTTTGAGCTATATTTATACACAAAATATATATTTTATTTTAATATTTATTAATATTTTTTAGTACTATATACAATTTAAAGTAGTATTTTAATAAAAACTATGTTTATTAAAACTAAATATATAAAAATAAAAAAGATATAGTAAATATTAGTATATAAAAATTATATACATAAATTCAATATATAGTTATAATAAACTTATATTAAAAATAAGGAGTGTTATAAATTGGAACTTTTTAAAGAAATACAACCAGAAGAAATTTCAGAAAATACATTTAAACTTATAGGAAAAGATTGGATGCTTGTTGCTTCATCATTTGATGGAAAAACAAATGCTATGACAGCATCTTGGGGAGGATTTGGTGTATTATGGGGAAAAAATGTTGCATACATTGTTGTAAGACCTCAAAGATATACAAAAAACTTTATTGATAAAAGTAATACATTTTCAATTACATTTTTTGATGACTCATATAAATCAATGCTTGCTTATATGGGTAAAATTTCTGGTAGAGATGAAGACAAAATTAAAAATAGCGGACTTACACTTGATGAAAATAGCCCTATTCCATTATTTAAAGAAGGTAAATTAACAGCACAGTGTAAAGTATTATATAAACAAAATCTTTCTCCTGAAAGCTTTTTAGATACAGAAATAATATCTAAATGGTATCCTGACTCAGATTATCATATGCTTTATGTAGCTGAAATAGAAAAAGTATATATAAAATCTAATTAAAAATTATAAAAGCCGGTTTATTATAAACCGGCTTTTAATATACATTTTTAATATTATTCAGGTTTTCCTGAGTATATAAATCCTTTAACAGGGTCAACTGTTATAAGAGAGTCATTTGATATAAAATCAATAACTTTTGCATTACACATTATAACAGGTATATCAAGTGCTCTTCCTACTATTTCTGCATGACAGTTTTCAGGATTAGTTACAGGTCCTACAACAATAGCAGATGCTTTTTTCATATATGGAAGAATTTCATTATTTGTTGATGTTGTTACAAGTATATCACCTGTTTTAAATTTTTTAGAAGCTTCAGAAGCAACTTTGATAACTCTTGCTTTACCGCTTATTTTCTTTGTACCAACGCCAGTACCTTTAGCGATTACATCACCAACGATTTCAACTCTTAAAGTATTAGTAGAACCAGATACTCCAACAGGAACTCCGATAGCAATTACACATGTATCTCCATTTTCAGCAAGACCACTTGAAACAGCCATTTTCATAGCTATATCAAATACTTCATCTGCTTTTATTGGGCTTTTTTTGTAAAGAGATGGACGACAACCCCAAACAAGGTTAAGCTGTCTCCAAATCATTTCGTCCATAGCACAAGCTGATATTGGGCAAGCAGGTCTAAATTTTGAAATCATTCTTGCTGTAAATCCTGATTTTGTAAGAGAACAAATGCATGATGCATGAAGTTCAGCAGCTGTTGTACAAGCAGCATAGCTTATAGCATTTGTAATATTTGTCTGGTCTGGAGTAAATTTATTACTAAGTTCTTTTACATAATCAATGCTTGATTCTGTTTTTTCAGCAATTCTAGCCATTGTAGAAACTGCTTCAACAGGATAATCACCTTTAGCTGTTTCTCCAGAAAGCATAATAGCATCTGTACCATCAAATATAGCATTAGCAACGTCATTAGCTTCAGCTCTTGTTGGTCTTGGGTTTGTAATCATTGACTCAAGCATCTGTGTAGCTGTAATAACAGGTTTGCTGAAGTAGTTTGCTCTTTTAATAAGGTCTTTCTGTACAAGAGGAACTTCTTCTGTTGGTATTTCAACACCAAGGTCACCTCTGGCAACCATAATACCATCAGCAACTTCAAGAATTTCATCAATATTATTTACACCATCACGGCTTTCAATTTTAGCGATAACCTGAATATCAGAACCACCATTTTCTTCAAGAACTCTTTTAATATCAATAATATCACTTGCAGAACGTATAAATGAAGCAAATATACAGTCAAATCCCATTTTGATACCAAATTTAATATCAGCAATATCTTTTTCTGTAAGAGCAGGAAGGTTTACAGTTACATCAGGTATATTAACACCTTTATTGTCACTTAAAGCACCGCCATTTTCTACGCTACATAATACATCTGTACCTTTAATATCTTCTACGATTAATTCAATAAGACCATCATCAAGAAGTACTCTAGCACCAACTTCAAGGTCTTTTGGAAGGTCAGCATATGTAACGCTTACAATATCCTGAGTTCCTTCAACTTCTCTTGTAGTAAGAGTAAATTTCTGTCCTTTTTCAAGATAAACTTTATCAACACCGAATTTTTTAATTCTTATTTCAGGACCTTTTGTATCAAGTATAAGAGGAATAGGAGCATTAAGCTCTTCTCTTGCTTGTTTAAGCATATTTATAGTTACGCTATGTGATTCATGTGTACCATGTGAAAAGTTAATTCTTGCTGCATCAAGACCATTTTTAATAAGGTCTTTTATTATTTCAACACTTCCTGTTGCTGGACCTAAAGTACAAACTATTTTTGTTCTTCTCATATTATTTATGTTTCCTCCTGTGTTAACAAATTAAACTAAAAAAATTAGATTGATAAAACTTTGATTATATCATACATTTCTTTATCAAATTCTTTTTGCATTGAAAGAGCTTCTTCAATGTCGATTGTTTCATATTCACCTTTGTTGTATGCAACAATTTTATTCATGTTGCCTTCCATAATTGATTTAACTGCAATATAACCCATTCTTGAAGCATGTATACGGTCTAAAGCTGTTGGTGTACCACCTCTCTGAAGATGTCCAAGTATTGTAGCTCTTGTCTGAATACCTGTGATTTCCTGAATTTCTTTAGCAAGTTCCTGTGAACCTCCAATACCTTCTGCAACTACAATAAGGTTGTGGTGTTTACCTTTGCTTCTGTTTTCAAGAATTTGTTTAATAACTCTATCACTTGTACCAAGTTCTTTTTCTTCTGGTATAAGAACTTCTTCAGCTCCGCCACCCATTGCACACCATAAAGCAATGTATCCAGCATCTCTACCCATAACTTCACAAACAGAGCATCTTTCATGTGAACCTGTTGTATCTCTTAATTTACTAATAGCTTCAACTCCTGTATTAACGGCTGTGTCAAAACCGATTGTATATTCTGAGCATCTAATATCAAGGTCGATTGTAGCTGGGATACCAATACAGTTTACACCATATTTCATAAGAGCTTTACAACCGTTAAATGAACCGTCTCCACCAATAACAACAAGTGCATCAAGACCTAAAATTTTGTAGATGTTAGCTGCTTTTTGCTGTCCTTCTTCTGTAAGCATTTCAAGAGCACGAGCTGAATGAAGTATTGTACCACCTCTGCTTAAAATTTCAGATACATCTTTACCTTTAAGGTCTGTAATATCACCATTCATAAGACCGTTATAGCCTTTTCTGATACCTACTACCTGTATATTATTATTAAGTGCAGTTCTAACAACAGCTCTTAAAGCTGCATTCATTCCTGGTGCATCTCCACCACTAGTAAGAACTCCTATTTTTCTTATTTCTTTTTCCATTTAAAATACCTCCCTGTTTTGTATTATACCTTGCTCTAAAAATTTTATTAGATTTATAAACTAATAAAATTATTACCTAAATTTATTAAAAATATATATCAATGGCAAAAAGCCCATTGTTGTTTAAATAAATTATACATCTCCAGTTGTTATCTCACCGAATTGTGTATAAATAACAGCTTTTCCTCTTATTTTAATAGCAGATGTATTTTCTGTAAACTGTGCTATTAAAACTTCACCTGTATCAAGTTTTTCTGTATGATGAATTTTTGTATCTTCACCACGTGTAACTCCTATTATATTGACACCCTTTTCAAGGGCTTTTACACATATATATGGCGTATTTAAAGAATCTAATTTATATTCCATTACTTTTTATCCCCTTTTATATACTATTTTTCTTTTATACTTATACAGTCATCTCCGACATACTGTTTAAGTTCAGAAATCAAATCATTATTTTGACTTATCCAATACTTTCTATCAGCTTTATACATATTACCTTGTATCATATCTTTTATATATACAGGGCAATTTCCAGAGTATTTCGAAAGTATAGGAATAATATCCTCAATTTTAATATTGTTATTTTTTCCAATAATTATACCAATAGATAACCATTTTTTTTCTGTTTCTGTATCATTTATATCTTTTATATATTCACAAATAATTTTGCCATTTTCTTCATCAGAAATACTTGCTTTTCCTTCAATTATTATAACATTTTCATTTGATATAAGTTCAGAAAATTTTTCATATATATTAGGGAAAACAACAACTTCAATAGTACCATACATATCTTCTATTGTAATAAACGCCATTTGTTTATTATTTTTTGTATATTTTCTCGTTATATTTGATATTAACCCACCAACTATAACTTTTTGATTATCTTTAATTTCACTATTTTCATCTCTTGTATCAATCATAAAATCAAGACTTGTACAACTTACTTTTTTTCTAAGAATTTCTTCATATGATGAAAGAGGGTGTCCACTTATATATATACCTAAAACCTCTTTTTCCATATATAAAATTTTACCTTTAGGAAACTCATCAATATTAGGAAGGCTATCAAAATAATTATTACTTTCATAACCATTATCATCAAAGCCTAAATCAAATAAATTCATTTGTCCTTCTATATTATTTTTCTTAGATTGATTAATACCATCAATAATATTTTTATATGTTGCCATATATTGGCTTCTTTTTCCACAAAAAGAGTCAAATGCACCAGATTTTATAAAACTTTCTATACATCTTTTATTTATATCATTACTATCAATTCTATTACAAAAATCTGTAAGACTTTTAAAGTATCCATTTTTTTCTCTTTCTGTCACAATAGATTTTATTATATTTTTTCCAACATTTTTAATTGCTGCAAGTCCAAATCTAATTTTTCCATTATCAACAGAAAAATGTGCATAGCCTTCATTTATATCTGGTGGAAGAAGTTCTATACCCATTTTTTTACATTCTTCAATATATCCAGATACTTTTGATGTATTATCCATTATTGATGTCATAAGAGCTGCCATAAATTCTACTGGATAATGATATTTCAACCACGCTGTCATATATCCTATAACAGCATAACAAGCTGCATGTGATTTATTAAAAGCATACTTTGCAAAGTCAGTCATTTCATCAAATATTTTTTCTGCAATTTCTGCTGGAATACCATTTTTAACACAGCCCGGAACTTCATTATCTATTCCGTAAACAAAATTTTTTCTTTCTTCTGCCATAACAGATTCTTTTTTCTTTGACATAGCTCTTCTTACAAGGTCGCTTCGTCCAAGACTATATCCAGCTAAATCACGAACAATTTGCATAACTTGTTCCTGATAAACTATACAGCCATAAGTTGTATTAAGAATTGGTTTTAAAGACTCATGTGTATATTTAATATCATTTTGATTATTTTTGCCCTTTATATACTTTGGTATAAAATCCATAGGACCTGGACGATATAAAGAAATACCAGCTATTAAATCTTCAAGTCTTGTAGGCTGAAGTTCTCTCATAAATTGCTTCATACCATTACTTTCAAGCTGAAAAACACCTTCTGTTTTTCCTTGAGAAATCATTTCATAAACTCCAGCTTCATCATCTGGTACATTATCAATATCTATTGAAATACCATGTATTCTTTCGATTTCTTTAATAGCATTTTGTATTACAGTAAGAGTTCTAAGACCAAGAAAGTCCATTTTTAAAAGACCTAACTCCTCAAGCGTTGTCATAGTAAATTGAGTTGTTATAGCACCATCATTAGCATTTAATGGTACATATTCCATAACAGGGTCTTTACAAATAACAACACCTGCTGCATGTGTAGAAGAGTGTCTTGGAAGTCCTTCAAGCCTCATAGACATATCTATAAGATATTTTGTATTTTCATCTTCATTATATGCTTTCATAAGTTCTGGGTTCATTTCCAGAGCTTTTTTAATTGTTATACCCAATTCAGTAGGTATCATTTTTGAAACTTTATCTACATCTGCATAAGGCATAGCAAGTGCCCTTCCAACATCTTTTATAGCTGCTCTTGCAGCTAAAGTTCCAAAAGTTATTATTTGAGCAACATGGTCTTCTCCATATTTTTTTATTACATAATCAATTACTTCTTGACGTCTTTCATAACAAAAATCAACGTCAATATCTGGCATACTTACTCTTTCTGGATTTAAAAATCTTTCAAAAATAAGGTCATATTTTATAGGGTCAATAGTTGTTATAGAAAGACAATATGAAATAATACTTCCAGCAGCAGAACCTCTACCAGGACCAACGATAATTCCATTATCTTTTGCATATTTTATAAAGTCCCAAACTATAAGGAAATAATCGACATATCCCATTTGTTCTATAATATTAAGCTCATAAACAAGCCTTTCTTCAAGTTCTTTTGACGGATTTTTATATTTTTTATAAAATCCATCAAAACAAAGTTCTCTAAGATATTGGGCAGCCGTTTTACCTTCTGGAACATCGAATTTTGGTAATTTTAAATCATGGAATGTAAATTCAACATTACATCTTTCCGCTATATTCCATGTATTTTCAAGTGCTTCTTCTGCATAAGGAAACAATTCATACATTTCATCAATAGATTTTAAGTAGAATTGACCACCTTCATATCTCATTCTATCTTCATCATTTACAGTTTTACCTGTTTGTATACAAAGAAGTATATCATGAGGTACACTATCTTCTTTACGTATATAATGACTATCATTTGTGCATATAAGAGGTATTCCCGTTTCTTTACTCATTCGTATAAGAGCATGATTTACAATTTTTTGCTCTTTCATTCCATGGTCTTGAAGTTCAAGAAAAAAGTTACCTCTTCCGAATATTTCATCATATTCAAGGGCAACTTCTTTTGCTTTTTCATATGAAACCTGAAGTATATTTCTAGAAACAGGACCAGCAAGACATGCACTTGAGGCAATAATGCCTTTATGATATTTCTTCAAAAGTTCAATATCTATTCTTGGTTTATAGTAAAAACCTTCTATAAAGCCATAAGAAACAAGCTTTATAAGGTTTTGATATCCTTCATTAGTTTCTGCAAGTAACACAAGATGACAATAATTAAAACCTGTATTTTCTTTTGAAAATCTTGATTTAGAAGCAACATAAACTTCACAGCCAATAACAGGTTTTATACCTTGAGCCTTAGCCTCTTTATAAAACTCAATAGTACCATACATAGCACCATGGTCAGTTATAGCTAATGCTTCCATATTAAGTTCTTTAGCTCTTGCAATAAGTTCTTTTATTTTTGCTGAACCATCAAGAAGACTATATTCAGTATGAACATGTAAGTGTGCAAATTTCTTTTGATTTTTAACTGCATTTTCCATAAATAACCACCTAATATCTCCTTCTTGATTTTTCATTATATATTGTATCACAAAAGTTATTAATAATAAAACACCACATACAAATTAAAAATAAAATTTACATTTTAAATTAATACTATAAAAACAGTACAACTTTTAGTATGCAAATTAGTCAAAATTATTTTATGTTTTGACAAAATATATGATATATTTTCACAGATAATATTTAGCATACTATAATTTTTTTTTACTTTTGACGTTAAAAAAGGACTGACCCAAAGGTCAGCCCTTGAAATTATTCAACAAAATTACTGCTGTTCAGCAAGTCTTTTGTATGATTCATATCTTTCTTTAGCATCTTGTTCTGTCTTAGCGAAGAGTTCATCAGCTATTTCTGGGAATGTTCTCTTAAGTGAGCTGTAACGAACTTCACTTGAAATAAATTCTTGGAAGTTTCCAGTTGGCTCTTTAGAGTCTAATATGAATGGATTCTTTCCTTCTTCTTTAAGAAGTGGATTAAATCTATACATATGCCAGTAACCAGCTTCAACTGCACGTTTGATTTCATTCTGAGCACCGCTCATACCACCTTTGATACCATGGTTGATACATGGAGCGTAAGCAATAATAAGTGATGGTCCATTGTATTCTTCAGCTTCTTTAAGAGCTTTTACAAGCTGTGCCTGATTAGCACCCATAGCAACCTGTGCTACGTATACATAACCATAGCTCATAGCCATCATACCAAGGTCTTTTTTCTTAACTCTCTTACCTGATGCAGCAAACTGTGCAACAGCAGATGTTGGTGTAGCTTTTGAAGCCTGTCCACCTGTATTTGAGTAAACTTCTGTATCGAATACAAATATATTAACATCTTCACCAGATGCAAGAACGTGGTCTACACCGCCGTAACCGATGTCATAAGCCCATCCGTCACCACCGAATATCCACTGTGATTTTTTAACAAGCTGGTCTTTATTTTCAAGAACGAAATCAACGATTTCTTTAGCTTCTCCGTCAAAGCTTCCTGCTGTAAGAACTTCTACAAGTTTAGCAGATGCAGCTTTTGAAGCTTCACCTTGTGTCATTGTATTAATCCAAGCTGTTGCAGCTTCTTTAACATCTTCAGCACAACCCATAGCCATAAGAGCTTCAAGTTTACCTTTGATATTTTCTCTCTGCTGTCTTACAGCTGTTGCCATACCTAAACCAAATTCAGCATTATCTTCGAATAATGAGTTTGACCAAGCTGGTCCTTTACCTTCATGGTTTGTTGTATATGGTGTTGTAGGAGCTGAACCACCCCAGATTGATGAACAACCTGTTGCATTAGCTACATACATTCTATCACCAAAGAGCTGTGTAATAAGTTTAGCATATGGTGTTTCACCACAACCAGCACAAGCACCAGAGAACTCAAGTAATGGCTGTTCGAACTGGCTACCTTTAACAGACATTTTGTCCATTGGGTTAGCTTTTGGTGAAAGTGACATTGCATATTCCCAGTTAGCAGCTTCAGCTGACTGAGTAGCAAATGGTTTCATAACAAGAGCTTTTTCTTTAGCAGGGCAAACTTTAGCACAGCTTCCACAACCAAGACAGTCAAGTGAAGAAACCTGCATTCTGAATTTATATCCTTCAAATCCTTTACCTTTAGCCTGTACAGAAACGAAATCAGCTGGAGCATTTGCAGCTTCTTCTTCTGTTAAAAGGAATGGTCTAATTGTAGCGTGTGGACATACATAAGCACACTGGTTACACTGGATACATTTTTCTGGGTCCCATTCTGGAAGGTCAACAGCAACACCACGTTTTTCGTAAGCAGCTGTACCAACTGGAACAGTACCATCTTCGTGTCCAAGGAATGCACTTACAGGAAGGTTATCTCCAAGACGTGCATTTACGCTCTTAACGATTGTTTCAACATATTTTGGAAGTTCTACTGTTTCTTCAGCTTTTGTTTCTGTAGCATTAGCCCAATCAGCAGGGATAGCAAATTCTTTAGCACCATCTACACCCTGGTCAACAGCAGCATAGTTCATGTTAAGTATTGTATCACCTTTTTTACCATATGATTTTTTGATAGCAGCTTTCATGTAATCTACTGCTTCATCAATAGGAATGATGTTTGCAAGTTTGAAGAATGCTGACTGTAATACAGTATTAATTCTGTTTCCAAGACCAATTTCTTTAGCAATCTGTGTACCATTGATTACATAGAATTTAGCATTCTTTGTAGCAAGAGCTTTTTTCATTGCTGCTGGAAGGTTAGCTTCGATTTCATCAGCTGACCATTCTGTATTAAGAAGGAATGTACCACCATCTTTTAAGTCAGAAACCATATCATACATATGAACATATTCTTGTTTGTGACAAGCTACGAAGTCAGCTTTTTTAACAAGGTATGTTGAACGAATTGGTTTTTTACCGAAACGTAAGTGTGACTGTGTGATACCGCCTGATTTCTTTGAGTCATAATCAAAATATGCCTGAGCATACATATCTGTATGGTCACCAATGATTTTGATTGAGTTTTTATTAGCACCTACTGTACCGTCAGCACCAAGTCCCCAGAATTTACAGCTTATAGTTCCGTTATCTCCGTTTACGTCAATGTCTTCTCCAACTTCAAGAGAAAGATTTGTAACGTCGTCAACGATACCTATTGTAAAGTGGTTTTTAGGAGCGTCAAGTTTGAGGTTGTCATATACTGCAATAATCTGAGCAGGTGTTGTATCTTTTGAACCAAGACCATAACGTCCTGCAACAACAACTGGTTTAATGTCAGCTTCAAAGAGAGCTGTACAAACGTCCTGATATAAAGGTTCGCCTAATGCACCTGGTTCTTTTGTTCTGTCAAGAACAGCGATTTTCTTAACTGTTTTAGGAATAGCAGCAAGCATTTTATCTGCTACAAATGGTCTGTAAAGATGTACTTTAAGAAGACCAACTTTTTCACCTTTAGCTGTTAAGTAATCAATTGTTTCTTCAATAGCTTCACATACAGAACCCATAGCAATGATTAATCTGTCTGCATCTTCAGCACCATAGTAATTGAAGAGATTATATGTTCTTCCTGTTATTCTACTGATTTCTTTAAGGTATTCTTCAACAACAGAAGGAATATTTTCATAATATTTGTTTGAAGCTTCTCTTCCCTGGAAGTAAATATCAGGGTTCTGAGCTGTACCACGAAGAACTGGGTGTTCTGGGTTTAATGAATTTCTTCTAAATTCGTTAACAGCGTCCATATCAACGATTTTTGCTAATTCATCATAGTCGATACATTCAACTTTCTGAATTTCGTGTGATGTACGGAAACCATCAAAGAAATGAAGGAAAGGAACTCTACCTTTGATAGCACTAAGATGTGCAACAGAAGCAAGGTCCATAACTTCCTGAACTGAGTTTGAAACAAGCATAGCAAAACCTGTCTGACGACAAGCCATAACGTCCTGATGGTCACCAAATATTGATAATGCATGTGTAGCAAGAGCACGAGCACTTACATGGAATACACCTGGAAGTAACTCACCAGCTATTTTATACATATTAGGAATCATAAGAAGTAATCCCTGAGATGCTGTATATGTTGTTGTTAAAGCACCTGCTGCAAGAGAACCGTGAACAGCACCAGCTGCACCAGCTTCTGACTGCATTTCAACAACTTTTACTTGTTGTCCAAAAATATTTTTCTTTCCATTTGCAGACCAATCGTCTGTTTTCTCAGCCATTGGAGATGATGGAGTGATAGGGAAAATAGCTGCAACCTCTGTAAATGCATATGATGCAAATGCAGCAGCTTCATTTCCGTCCATTGTTTTCATTACTTTAGACATAAATTTTTTCCTCCTTTGAATATACCTTTCGGTCATAATTTATTATAGTTGCTAGTTACAACTATAAAGTTACTGTTGTTATGTACTTCCCTTAAAACAATCTGTAAAGTTTAACCCTTTATTAAAATATTACAGTATACTATAAACATAACACCTTTTTTATTATATTCCAATATTAAATTTATTTCAATATTTATATGAGAATTACATCAAAATTTTTTTACACTGTCATAATAATTGTCACTTATTAATAAATTTGGATATGTATACACTATGCAAAAGCAAGTTTCATTGTTAATTTTATATAAATACAAAAAAACAGAGATACACATATAATTTAAAATTTTTGTGTTCTCTGTTTATAATCAATTATTTTTAATTATTATCATTTATATTTTTAGCAAGATAAAGAAGGTCTGACTTCATATAACTTCTTAAATCATAAAAAGGTATAACAAATTCAGAATATGTTCTTCCATCTTTATTTTTTATAAATATTACAAGGTTATTTCCATCAACATAAAAATTATTTTCTATTGTTGTTTCAATATTTTCAGAAACAGAAACAGGATATTTTTCTGGATTTTCTGTCCACATTTGTGTAAGTTCATCTATTATATATGACTTATAATTTTCATTTTTAAAGAAATCACTAAGTTTCATTTCACTTTGTTTATCAAGATTTATTGTTACAGGTGTCATTATTGTTGCACCAACACCATTAGGTTCTTCTTTAACACCACTTCTTAAAAAACTTATTATATGTGATGTTTTTGTTTTAACATATACTTTTTCATTCCAATAATATTTAGTTGTTTTATCTTCTTCTATTTTTGATTGATTAGCAAAAATCTTTATATCGTCCATAATTTTTGTTACATATGAACTATTAAGATTTTCTTCATAATTTTTATCATTAAGCCCACTTATAACAGGAACTTCAACAACATATTCCATATCTGCATCTACATATGAAAATCTATTAACATTTATTATAGGACTTTTTGTAATTTCTGTTTTTATTGTTATAACCTTATTTTCTTCGTCCCATTCAACTATTGTTCCAAAATTATTAGCTATAAAATCTGAAGGAACATAAAGACAACCATTTATATTTTTAGGTGCATCATATAAATATATACTATGTCCATTTATTACAGATTCATTTTTTCCTTCATTTATTTCAGCTTCTGTACCTCTAAGACTTACAACAACTGCTGATTTTTCACTATTCCATTCAACTTTTCCTCCCATTTCTTCAACTATTTCTCTAAGTGGAAGAAAGAATTTTCCTGTTGCACTATCAAAAACAGGTTTATTACTGTTACTATCTTCAAACTCAACAGTACCACCTTCTTCATATTGTTCTTCAACAACAGAAAATTGTTTTTCATAATCATCTCTCATTTTTGTTGTAAATACCACTACTGCTGCCATCATAACAACACCTGCTACAATTACAGCACAGTACTTATTAATCTTCATTACTTTTTCCTCCTAAAAAAAGCATATATCAGCTTCTTTATATACAAATTCAATTAAATGCATTATATTATAACAAAAGGATAATGTAAAGAATAAAAGAATTAACAGTTAAGGTGTATCATTACGAAACAATATTTATTAACCAACCATTTTTTATACACTTCTTATATATTTTTATGTACTTTTTTTAGAACTTTTATTTATTTTGCATAATATTGTTGATTTTTTAACACATATATTATATAATAAATATGTAATATAATTCTTTACTTTAAGGGGGTCTGCGTTATGAAAAACAATACTATTATAACTATCAGTCGTGAATATGGAAGTGGCGGAAGAATAATAGGTCAGAAAGTTTCCGAAAAACTCGGAATTCCTTTCTATGATAACGAACTTATTACTCTTGCAGCTGAACGTAGTGGTATAAACGAAGAATACTTCAAAGAAGTTGATACTATGCCAAAAAGTAGTATAATATTATCACTTTCTGTACTTTCTCCTTCTACTGAAGTATATGGAATGCCTTTAAATGAAAAAATATTCCTTACACAGTCAAAAGTAATACGTGGAGTAGCAGAAGAAGGACCTTGTGTTATTGTTGGAAGATGTGCTGATTATGTTCTTGAAAACAATCCTAATGTAGTAAATGTTTTTATACACTCCTCTATGCCAAACAGAGTAAAAAGAGTAAAAGAAGTATATGGCGATAAAGTTCATGATAATATTGAATCATATATAAAGAAAATAGATAGACGTCGTGCTAGTTACTATTCATTCTTTACAGATAAAAGCTGGGGTAAAGCAAATAATTATAGTTTAGTATTAAATAGTGACCAAATAGGTATTGATAATTGTGTTGATATTATAATTGACTATATTAATAAAAAAGAGGAACACAATAAATAAAATAAGCAATAAAAAAAGACGGATTTAAAATCCGTCTTTTTTTATTTTGTTAATTTTCAATATTACATCATAACACAACATTACACAGTTTTTAAATAAAATTATAATTATTCATCTTCTTCCTGAAACTTCGGTACAAAGAAAAATTTCCAAGTTGCAAAAATAACCGCAACACCTAACACACCTATAAGATTTTCTAAAGCTCCTGAATGAGATATTATAACTTGTCTTGCAACTGCAAATAATACTAATTCTATAACAGAACTTGGTGTATTTTTAAGAAGCATTTTTATAAATTCAATGCCTACAACTATTGTAAGAGCATACTCTAAAGCTTCATTTAAACCTACTCTACCATCTACAAAGCTTTTCATATCTCCAAAAAGTGATATTAAAGATATAATTAAAGCTATTGTAAGCATTATAGCTATAATAAGTTCTATGTATTCAGAAATCTTAATAAGAATATGTTTTAATTTTTTCTCCATAAAGCAAAGCCTCCTTAATTAATAAAAAAGGTACCTTCAAATCGGGTCATTTATATGGCTCGGTTTTAGGGTACCAAAATTTAATTTTATAAAAAAACTGCGACTTATGCTTTTGTTATCCAACCGAATTTGTCTTCAACAGCTCCGCTTTGAATTCCTGTTATTGTATCATAAACTTTCTGTGATATCTGTCCTATTTTTCCATCATTTATAGTAATTTTTTTACCTTCCCATTCAAGAACACCAATAGGAGAAATTACGGCTGCTGTACCTGTACCAAAAGCCTCATCAAGTTTTCCATTTTCTGCGGCTTCAAATACTTCTTCAATAGATACTCTTCTCTCTGTCACTTTATATCCTGCATCTTTAAGAAGTTCTATTGTTGACATTCTTGTAATACCAGGAAGTATACTTCCATTAAGTTCTGGTGTTACAACTTCGCCATCAATAACGAACATAACATTCATTGTTCCAACTTCTTCAATATATTTTCTATTTATACCATCAAGCCAAAGAACTTGTGTATAACCTTTTTCTTCAGCAATAACCTGTGATTTAAGGCTTGCAGCATAGTTAGCAGCAGTTTTTGCATATCCAAGACCGCCTTTTACAGCTCTTACAAAATCATCTTCAACATAAATTTTAACAGGATTAATTCCTTCTTTATAGTATGCACCAACTGGTGATAAAATTACTATAAATTTATATGTATGTGAAGGGTGTACACCTACATGAACATCTGTTGCAATTACAAATGGTCTTATATAAAGGCTTGTTCCTGGTTCTGTTGGAATCCAATCTTTTTCAATTTTAACAAGTTTCTTTATTCCTTCAATAGCAAAATCAACATCTAATTCTGGTATACAAAGTCTTTTGTTTGACTCATTAAGACGTTCCATATTTTTTTCTGGTCTAAAAAGACGAATATCGCCATCAACACCATAATATGCTTTAAGACCTTCAAATGTAGCCTGTCCATAGTGAAGAACCATAGAAGCTGGTTCCATCATAAGAGGACCATATGGCTCAATTCTTGCATCGTGCCAACCTTTGCCTTCTGTATAATCCATAACAAACATATAGTCTGTATAATAGTTACCAAAACCAAGGTTTTTCATATCTGGTTTTTCTTTAAGATTTTTTGCTTCAATAAATTTGATTTCCTGCATTTTTATTCCCCCATTTAACTGTAAAAATTATATATATTTACAGTACCACACAAATATCTGTAAATGTATACAAAATAAATAATGTTAAACTGTATTCTATCACATTTAATATTAGTGTGCAATATAATTAAGAATTTCGGAAAGTTTTATTTCCTGTACATTACCTTCTTCCATATTTTTAAGAGAAACTCTATCTTCTTCTATTTCTGTATCTCCTATTATAACAGAATATTTAGCACCTATTTTATTTGCATATTTCATCTGAGCTTTTACACTTCTTCCAACTGTATCACACTCAGCCTTAATACCTTCTTTTCTTAAATTATATGTTATAGCTTGTGCTTTAACAAAACCTTTTTCACCAATAGCACCTATATAAATATCTTTTTGTGGTTTATTTTCAAATTTACCACTTTGTGCTTCAAGAGTAAGAAGAAGTCTTTCCATACCAAGACCAAAACCAACAGCACCTGTTGACTGTCCACCACATTCTTCTATAAGTTTATCATATCTTCCACCGCCACAAACTGTACCTTGTGCACCAATACTGTTTGTAACAAATTCAAATACTGTTCTTGTATAATAATCAAGACCTCTTACTATCATTGGGTCAACAACAAATTTTATACCCATTTCAGTAAGTATTTCTTGTACTTTTTCAAAATGTGCAGTACATTCTTCATCAAGACATTCAAGTACAGAAGGAGCATTTTCAATTATTTTTTTACATTTTTCTTCTTTACAGTCTAAAACTCTAAGAGGATTTTTTTCATATCTTTCTTTACAAGTAGGGCAAAGATTTTCAAGGTTTTCTCCTATAAAATCTCTTAAAGCCTTATTATATCTTCCACGACATTCAGGACAACCAAGGCTGTTAAGTCTTAATTCAATATCTTTTATACCAAGGCTTTCAATAAGTCTTGCTGCAACAGATATTGCCTCTGCGTCTTGTGCTGGACTTAATGAACCAAGCATTTCAACTCCAAATTGATGAAATTGTCTTTGTCTTCCTGCCTGTGCTTTTTCATATCTAAAAGTTGGTGCTGAAAGATAATAAAGTTTTATAGGCTGTGGCATATTGTGCATACCATGCTCAATATATGCTCTTGCAATACCTGCTGTACTTTCAGGGCGAAGTGTTATACTTCTATCACCTTTATCATTAAAAGTATACATTTCTTTATTTACAATATCAGTTGTTTCACCAACACCTCTTAAAAAAAGTTCTGTATGTTCAAATACTGGTGTTCTTATTTCTTCTATTCCTGAGCTTTCACAAATCTCTCTTATTTTAGCTTCAACTTTCTGCCATTCTTTTATTTCTGCACCGAAAATATCTCTTGTGCCTCTTGGTGCTTGTGTAAGCATATATAAAACCTCCTTAAAACCCTTTGAGTCCTTCTTTTTTTCTATCAAGCATTTCATCTATTCTTGATATATAATCATCAACGCTTTTAACATTGAAAATTCTTTCTATTCTTCCTGTTTCTTTATCAACAGTTTTTGTTGTTGCTCCAGCACCACAGCCAAATATTATTTGATTTTCTTCCATAATCTCAACATTATATATACCTTCTGTGCCTTCTTTGCAATATCCAACATTTTCAAAACTTCCAACCATATTTTTTTGACGATACATATAATATGGTTTAAGTCCCATTTTTTCAGCATATTTATATGAAACTGAAAGCATTTTTTCCATTTCTTCAAGACTTGTAAGTGTATATAAATCAAACTGTTCTTTTAATCTTGAAGCCCTCTTTACTGCAAGAGTATGAACTGTAACATTTTCTGGTGAAAGTTTCATTATTTCTTCCATAGTATGAGCAACATCTTCTGCTTTTTCCTCTGGAAGTCCTAATATAATATCCATATTTATATTATTATGACCTATTTCTCTTGCTTTTTCAAATATATATTTTATATCCTCAACAGTATGTTTTCTGCCTATCAAATCAAGTGTTTTTTGGTTCATTGTTTGAGGATTTATTGATATACGAGAAACATTATGATTTTTCATAATAACAAGTTTTTGTTCTGTTATTGTATCTGGTCTGCCTGCTTCAACAGTATATTCAACAGTATTTTTAACATCAAAATTATTATCAACAGCAGTCAAAAGCCTTTCAAGCTGTTCTTCATTTAAAGATGTAGGAGTTCCGCCACCTATGTATATATTTTTTACATTATATTTTGAAGTATAACTGCTTATAAATTCAATTTCTCTTATTAATGTATCAATATATTTGTCAACTTTGTTTTTATACTGAAAAAGAGGATATGATGTAAAAGAGCAATAAAGACATCTTGTAGGGCAAAATGGTATACCTATATATATACTTATATCATCTTTATTACTTAATTTTAATATATTTCTTTCCTCAAGAGCAACTTTAATACTAAGTTTTGCTTTTTCTTCAGAAACAAAATATTTTTCACAAAGAAAGTCCAATGCTTCTTTTTCTGTCATACCATCATCTATAAGGTCATTTACAGTTTTTGCAGGTCTTATTCCTGTAAGTATTCCCCAAACAGGAGTATAACCTGTTATTTTTGTAAGAAGTCTAAATATAGCAGTTTTTATTTTTCTCTTTTTTTCTTTTATATTAACTATTTCAGACTCATCAAAACTTTCTTCATATCTTCCTATAAATTTACCACAATCATAAAGCTCTGCACCATTTACACCATTTTCAAGTATACTTATTACTGTATATGTTTCATCTGATATTTCATCAGTTTCATAATAATGTCTATTAGGATAAAACACCTGTACAATAGTTTGTACTTCATGAGGCAAATTATGCCCCTTTAATATAAATTTTATCATATCAACAACCCTTAAAAATATTTTTCATTATACAACTAAAAAGGTTTGAGGGCTGAAAAAGCACCCCAAACCATTTTTTCAAAAATTTCTTTCGCTGTCAAGAAGAATTGTAACAGGTCCATCATTAAGAAGTTCAACTTTCATTTCAGCCTGAAATATACCTGTTTCAACCTTCAAAGGCAATTCTTTTGCACGTCTTACAAACTCCTCAAATATACCTTCTGCCTCTTTTGGAGATGCTGCTATTGCATAACTTGGACGTCTACCTTTTCTTGCATCACCATAAAGAGTAAAATTAGGAACAATAAGAAGTTCCCCTTCTATATCTTTAAGAGAAAGGTTCATTTTATCATTCTCATCTTCAAATATTCTTAAATTAACTATTTTTTCAAGCATATAGTCCATTACTTTTTCATCATCAGAATTAATCATTCCAACAAGAACCATAATGCCTCTTTTTATTTCGCCAACAACATTTCCATCAACAGAAACCTTTGCCCACGAAACTCTTTGTATTACTCCACGCATAAAAGCCTCCGTTTATGTTGTAACTCTTTCTATATCTCTTACACCAACAATATTTTTAAGTCTTCTATTTATTTTTTCAAGTTGCTCTTTACTTGAAATTTCAATAGTAACATTAAATATTGCAACAAGGTCCTTGTTTGTTCTTGCATTAAGAGCCTTAACAAGTATACCTTCCTCAGAAAGAACTCTTGATATATCAAATATAAGATTAACTCTCTCATCAGCCACTATTCTTATTTCAGCAAAATAAGAAACATCTGAACTTGCAGTTTTGGCATTATCTGCCCATTCTGTTTCTACAAGTCTGTGTCTTTCATCTTCAGTAAGATTTATAATATTTATACAATCAGTTCTGTGTACAGTAACACCTCTACCTTTTGTTACAAAACCAATTATTTCATCACCCGGTACAGGAGAACAGCATCTTGAGAATTTAACAGCAACATCTCCTATTCCTTTTACAATAACACCACTCTTACTTTTTTCAGCTTTGCCATTTTTAGCACCATGTGCTTCCATTTTTTTAAGAAGGTCCTCAGCAGTTTGAGCTTTATTTTTTTCTTTCTGAAGTTCTTCTATAAAACGGTTTACAACTTGACCTTCTTTTATACCGCCATGACCTACACCGGCACAAAGAGCGTCCCAGTCTTTATATACAAATTTACTTACAACTGTATCAACCCATTCAGGTCTTATAAGTTCTGAAACTGTATAACCTTTTTTCTTTATATCTTTTTCAATAAGCTCTTTTCCTCGAATTATATTTTCTTCTTTAAACTCTTTTTTAAACCATTGATTTATTTTTGTTCTAGCCTGAGAACTTTTTACAAGATTAAGCCAATCTCGGCTTGGACCTTTAGAGTTATTCGAAGTAATAATTTCTATACGGTCACCATTTTGAACTTTATAATCAAAGTTTACAATTTTATTATTTACTCTTGCTCCTACCATTTTATTACCAACGGCAGAATGTATCATATATGCAAAGTCAATAGGTGTTGAACCTTTAGGAAGACTTATAACATCTCCTCTTGGTGAGAAAACATAAACTTGGTCATCAAATATATTAAGGTCTGTTTTTATGGTATCCATAAATTCCTTATTATCTGACATATCTTTTTGCCATTCAAGAATTTGTCTAAGCCAAGTAAGTTTTGCTTCTTCTTTTGCAGAAGATTTTTCTCCACCTTTACCTTCTTTATATTTCCAATGGGCAGCAATACCATATTCACTTGTACGATGCATTTCCCAAGTTCTTATTTGAATTTCAAAAGGTTCTCCCTCTGGTCCTATAAGTGTATTATGAAGTGATTGATACATATTAGGCTTTGGCATTGCTATATAGTCCTTAAACCTTCCCGGCATAGGCATATACATATCATGAACAATACCTAAAACTGCATAACAATCTTTTACATTATCAACAATAGCACGAATAGCAAAAAGGTCATAAATTTGGTCAATAGTTTTATTTTGATTAACCATTTTTTTATATATACTGAAGAAATGTTTACTTCTTCCATCAACTTTACCTTTTATGCCGGCTTCTTCCATTTTAGCCATAACATCGTTTACTATTCTTTTTACAAATTCTTCTCTTTCTGCTTTTTTATGTTCTATTTTATGTGCTAAATCATAATATTCAGTAGGATTAAGATATTTAAAACAAAGGTCCTCCATTTCGGTTCTTATTTTACTAATACCTAATCTATGAGCTAATGGAGCATATATATCCATTGTTTCTTGTGCCTTTTCCCTTTGTTTTGCTTCAGTCATATAATTAAGTGTACGCATATTATGAAGTCTGTCAGCAAGTTTTATAAGAATAACTCTTATATCCTTTGCCATAGCAAGGAACATTTTTCTGTAATTTTCAGCTTGTATTTCTTCTTTTGAAGCAGAATAAGAAAGTTTACTAAGTTTTGTAACACCATCTACAAGTATAGCTATTTCTTCGCTAAAAAGATTTTTTATATCATCATAAGTATATGGTGTATCTTCAATAGTATCATGAAGAATTCCCGCAACTATGGATTCCATATCAAGTTCAAGCTCTGCAAGTATATATGCAACTTTTAACGGATGAATAATATAAGGCTCTCCGGAGCGTCTTTTCTGGTCCTTGTGTGCATCTACCGCAAGTTTATAAGCCTTTTCCACCATAGTGAATTCCTTAGTAGGGTGATAAGTTTTTATCTTTTCAATCAACTGCTGATAAAGTTCTTCTTCTATTGGTATAGCCACAAAAATCACCCCTTTTCACTAAAAATAAAATTTATAAATAATATTATAGTAAGTACATAAAAATTTTTCAAGTATACACTATGCCAAAAACAGCTAAAATATTTAAAAATTACTCATTTTTTAAATCAAGAAGCCCTCTATTGTATTTTACCTCAAGTATTCTTTCAACAGATTTATTAATTCTTTCTTCACTAATTATTCCCTTTTTAACGCCATTTAATATATAATCATATAAAATATTAGGATTTTTTGGCATAAGGAAAATATCTATATCAGCATCAATACCATATTGTGCTATTTCTTCATCAGTATAATAATCAGTAATTGCTCCCATATCAAGAGCATCTGTTATTACTATTTTATCAAAACCCATATACTCTCTAAGTAATTGTGAAATCATAGTTTTAGATAATGATGTAGGTAAATTTGATTTATCAACATTAGGTACTTTTATATGACTTGCCATAATAAAGTCAACATTATTTTGTATAGCTTCTTCAAAAGGAATAAGTTCGCAGTTTTCAAGGCGTGTTATATCATGTTCAACAAATGTTTCTGTTGTATGTGTATCAGTATATGTATCACCATGCCCCGGAAAATGTTTTACACAAGAACTTATATTATTTTTTTGTAAGCCATTAATAGCAGAAACAACAAATTCAGATACAACTTCTGGTGTGCTTCCAAAAGCCCTATCACCTATAACTGTGTTTTCAGGATTTGTATTTATATCTGCAACAGGTGCAAAATCAACATTAAATCCAAGTTTTGATATTTCTTTTGCTATTATAGCCATATTATTTTCTGCTTCAATAGGATTTCCGCTTTGTTCCATTTGTTGTGCAGAAGGTATCTGAGGAGTATCTATATTTCCGCTATAATGTAATCTTGATACCCTTCCACCTTCTTCATCAATTCCCATAAAAAGAGATATTTTACTTTGTTCTTGTAAACTTTCAATAAATTCTTTTGTTTGTTCTTCTGTATCTATATTTTCACCAAAAAGTATTACTCCTCCTGGTTTTATATAATTAATATCAGAAATGATATCATCATTTATTGATGTAATATTATTACCTTCATCATCTTTTCTCCAAGCAAGCATAAACATCTGACCTACTTTTTCCTCAATAGTCATATCGGCTATTAATTTTGATATATACTCACTTTTTAGTTCATTTGAAGTTTTTTCTGTATTATCATTTGTATTTACTTCATCTTCTCCAAGTGTATATTCCTCAAAATTATTTTCTTTTTGTTGTGTTATATTGTCTATATAGCTACAACCTGAAAGAAATATAGTTATAATAATAAAAGCTATAAATTTTTTCAACAAATCCCCCTCCTTTTATAATTATATAAAAATTATATTATTTTTGAATTAAAAAGGCAATTACATATATTATTAATTGCTTTACATGTTTATTTACTATATAATATCTTGTAATAAAATTTATGGAGGTATTTTTTTAATGAAACTTCAAAGACTTTTAAGCTATGTAAGAAGAGCCGTTGATGACTATAATATGATAGAAGAAGGAGATAAAATTGCAGTTGGTGTATCAGGTGGAAAAGACAGCCTTTGTCTTCTTATAGCATTAAAAACACTTCAAAGATTTTATCCAAAACATTTTGAAATTGAGGCAATAACAGTATCTTTAGGACTTCCAGGTGCAAAATATGATGATGTTCGTGAACTTTGCGAAAGTATTGGTGTAAATTATACTGTTGTTGAAACAGATATAGGACAAATTATATTTTATGAAAGAAAAGAAAAAAATCCTTGTTCTTTATGTGCAAAAATGCGTAAAGGTGCATTAAATGATGCAGCTGAAAAACTTGGTTGTAATAAAGTTGCTCTTGGGCATAATAAAGATGATGTTATAGAAACATTTTTCATGTCCCTTTTCTATGAAGGCAGAATAAATACATTTGCACCTGTAAGTTATCTTGATAGAAAAAAACTTTATTCTATACGTCCTCTTATGTACGTACCTGAATATGAAGCAAAAAGTTTTGTTACAAAAAGTGGTATTAATATAGTAAAAAATTCTTGTCTTGTTGATGGAAATACAAAACGTCAAGAAACAAAAGAATTTATAGCTTCAATATCAAAAAATTATGATAACCTTCCTGAAAAGGTATTTGGTGCTATACAGCGTTCATACCTTAAAGGTTGGGAAAAACCGGAAAAAAAATAATAAAGGAGTGAAAATAATATGGCAGATTATTTCGAAGAACAAAAACAAAAATATACTCTACAACTTAGAGAAATTATAAAAAGTCTGCCTCCTTTTTCAGATGAGTTCTTTAGAGGTATAGCCCTTACAACATCTGTTAAAACAAGATTAGGCTATGCTTATGACCTTAGAATATTTTTTAATTATATACTTGAATATATGGAAGAATTCGAAAACAAAACCATGAATGATTTAACTATATCCGACCTTGACACAATACAATCTGAAGATATAGATAAATTTATGGAATATCTTTCATATTATACAAAACAAGACCCTAAAAATGTTACTGTTGAATTGGAATTTCAAAATGATGAACATGGTAAAGCAAGAAAACTAGCTTCTATACGTTCATTATATAAATTTTTCTATAAAAAGAAAAAAATAAAAGCAAATCCTGCTTCTATTGTTGATATTCCAAAAATACATGAAAAAGCTATTATACGTCTTGATGTTGATGAAGTTGCAGAACTCCTTGATGAAATAGAGTCTGGAGAAAATCTTACAAAAAGGCAACAAAAATTTCATGAGAAACTTAAAATTAGGGATTTAGCTCTTGTAACACTATTATTAGGAACAGGAATGCGTGTTTCTGAATGTGTTGGAATAAATATTGATGATATAGATTTCAAACAGAATGGTGTAAAAATTACAAGAAAAGGTGGAAATCAAGTAATACTTTATTTTGGTGATGAAGTAAGAGAGGCACTTTTAAATTATATAGATGAAAGAAATAAGGGATTGGCAAAAACAAAAGATGAAACTGCACTTTTTCTTTCAAATAGAGGTACAAGAATAAATGTGCGTTCTGTTCAAAATCTTGTAAAAAAATATTCTCAAATAATAACAAAAGTTAAAAATATTACTCCACATAAATTAAGAAGTACATATGGCACAAATCTTTATCAAGAAACAGGAGATATATATCTTGTTGCTGATGTTTTGGGACATGCTGATGTAAATACAACAAAGAAACATTATGCTGCAATAGAAGAATCAAGAAGAAGAAGTGCTGCTAAAAAAATAAAACTCAGATAAGATTAAAAGAAGTGATAATATGAATAAAAATGAAATTAAAAATATATTTTCAAAATATTCACCACAAATAGAAGGAACATATTTAAAAAGTTCTGTTATGATACTTCTTTTTGAAATAGAACATGAACTTCATGTACTTTTCAATCAAAGGTCATTCAAACTTAAACATCAACCAGGTGATATATGTTTTCCCGGAGGACGACAAGAAGAAAATGAAAGTCCTATTGAAACAGCATACAGAGAAGTATATGAAGAACTTGGAATAAATAGAAGTAATATAGAAATTATAGGAAGTTCAGATATAATAGTAACAACAGGTAGAGGTGTAATAACACCATTTATAGGTATTGTAAGAGGTGTAAATATAGATGATATAAAATTTAGTACTGATGAAGTAGAAAATATATTTACTGTACCTCTTTCATTCTTTTTTGAAACTCAACCTGATGTATATTCTATGTATTTTGAGCCTATATTACCTGATGATTTTCCATATCATCTTATTGTAAATGGAGAAAATTATAAATTTTCAAAAACTTCTGTTTCACATTTATTTTATGAATATAATGGTTATATTATATGGGGTATAACAGCAAAAATAATTTCAAACATTATTGATATACTAAAAAAAACTGTCATATAAAAATATGACAGTTTTATTTTATTTCTTCTTAAATTCTTGTTTTCTCTTATAATCAGCTTCTTTTTTAGCTTTTTCCTCTTCTGCTTTTCTTTCATTCATATTTTTAATATCCTCTGGAAGTTCAAGTGTTATTTTTCCAAGTTTTCCACCTCTGAACTCGTCCATAAGAATTTTAGCAGTTCTTTCAAGGTCTACTTCTCCGCCTCTTATTTTAAAACCTCTTTTTTCTCCTATCTTAGCAAGAATTTCATGAGGTTCATCTATTGAGTCAAACTCTATATTATAACGTTTTCTTATACAATCAGCATCAACAGACATCATAAGATTTATAAATTCAACACCCATTGTCTGTATATCAAGAATATCATCATTTATAGCACCTGTAAAAGCAAGTTTAAGACCTACTTCTTTATCTTCAAATTTAGGCCAAAGTATACCCGGAGTATCAAGAAGTTCAAAATCTTTTTTTATTCTTATCCATTGTTTTCCTCTTGTAACACCTGGTTTATCTCCTGTTTTAGCAGTTGTTTTTCCAACATACTTATTTATAAATGTTGATTTACCAACATTAGGAATACCAGCAATCATACTTCTTATAGGTACAAATATTCTACCTCTTGCTTTTTGTTTTTCTATTTTTTCTTTCATAAGTTCTTTTGCAGCATTTGTAACTTCTGAAATACCTGTACCTTTTATAGCATTAACCAAAACAACCTTAAAGCCTTTTTCTTCAAAATATTTTGTCCATATAGCTGTTGATTTTTCATCGGCAAGGTCACATTTATTCATTACTACAATTCTATATTTATTTTTAGCAAGTTCATCAATATCAGGATTTTTACTACTATATGGAATTCTTGCATCAAGAAGTTCAATTACAACATCAACAAGAGATATATTTTCTTGCATCATTCTTCTTGTTTTTGTCATATGTCCCGGATACCATTGTATATTCATATTAAATCACCTCTTTAATTAAAAAATTCTATACTATTAAAAGGGTATAATCTTACAAAAACCTTACCCATTATATCATTTTGTTCAATATCACCTATTTTTTCATTACGACTATCAGAGCTTGCATTTCTATTATCACCCATTACAAAATAACAATCTTCTTTAACTACATATGGATATTCTATATCACCTGTTTGTTGTATAGGTTCCATTATATAATCTTCTTCATAAAGTTGTCCATTTATATATAAATCATATTTCAAATCATAACTTTCTTCATCTTCTACAAACTCAATAGTATCCCCTGGCAAACCAATAACCCTTTTTATAAGAAGTTCTCCACTTTCATCATAATTACAAACTATAATATCTCCTCTTTCAGGTTCAATAAATTTATATAATTTATTTATACCTACAAGGTCATAGTGTAAAAATGTAGGCTCCATTGATTCACCTTTTATTCTAACAGTTCCGAATAACTGAATAATAATTATAACAACCACAGCAAATATAATAAGAAGTTTATTTTGTCTTATTTCTTTTTTTATTTTATCAAACAAACAAATTCACCTACCTAAAAAATGGTAAATTTTAAGGGTACTGAAAAAATTCAGTACCCTTATCAATTTTAATTATTTTAAAACTTCTTTAACTTTAGCTGCTTTACCAACTCTATCTCTTAAGTAGTAAAGTTTAGCACGTCTTACAATACCACGTCTTACAAGTTCGATTTTTTCGATTCTTGGAGAGTGTACTGGCCATGTTCTTTCAACACCTACACCAGAAGCAATTCTTCTTACTGTAAATGTTTCTTTTAAGCCACCATTCTGTCTTTTGATAACAACACCTTCAAAAGTCTGAATTCTTTCTCTTGTTCCTTCAACAACTTTTGCATGTACACGAACTGTGTCACCAACATTAAAAGGAGTTATTTCTGATTTTAACTGTTCATTTTCTAATTCTCTAATTATATCCATTTTGAGTTTCCTCCTTCCCTCAAAGACATTCTTAACACAAACCTTTATTGTATCAGAGGACTGTCCGTACTCACAGGTCATTATTATAACATCACTTATAATATATTGCAATATATTTTTTTACAAAATATCAAAAAAATTTTAATAATTTATTATTGAATTTACAGTATAACCAGAAAGCACTTCTCTACCTTTAAGGTCATTAAGTTCTATAAGGAATGTAAAAGAAGAAACTACCCCACCCATTTCTTCAACAAGTTCAGCAACAGCCTTTGCTGTTCCACCTGTTGCAAGAAGGTCATCAATTATAGCAACTCTTGTTCCTTTACTTATTGCATCTTCATGAATTTCTATTGTAGCTGTACCATATTCAAGAGAATATTCTTTACTTCTTACACTTGCAGGAAGTTTTCCTTTTTTTCTAACAGGAACAAATCCTTTTTTAAGATTATAAGCAACAGGCATACCAAATATAAAACCTCTTGATTCTGGTCCTAATATAATATCAAAATCGTCTGGATTAAGGCATTTTGTAATTTCATCAACAGCATAAGACATTGCTTCATTATCCTTTAAAAGTGTTGTTATATCTCTGAAAATTATACCTTTTTCAGGAAAATCCACAATATCTCTTATTTTCGATTTTAAATCCATAAAATTTTTCCTCCTAAATTTATATACTATATCTTAAATCTTTAACATTAATCTGTACCGATTTTTTACCATTATATTCATTTATACCTATTGAATATATTATATCCAAATAAATATCAGCACGATTTCCGCTTAGTATTCTATCACAGATTTCATCTCCATACAAATGTTTTGTTTGTTTTACAAAATCATCAAAACAGTCAAATGATATTCCATTTATTCTTTCTCCAAAAGTACCTGTTTTAAACATAAATTTAATTATATTTTTTTCTTTACCTATAAGATATATTTTTTCAACCAAAACTTTTTTTGAACCAAAAAGAGGTGCTGTATTTTCTTTTCCAAAAGGTGCAAGTATATTTAATTCTTCTGCAATATTCATATTTATATCATCTATATCAAGTTGTTTTTCTATTTTTATAACAGGTGTAAGGTCTTCTTCTGTAAGTGTTGAATTTTCATTTAACATATTTCTCAACAAATCTATATTTTCTTTTTTAAGAGATAGTCCTGCTGCCATAGGGTGACCACCAAATTTTATAAAAAGTTCTTTACATTTAAGAAGTTCTTCAAATATATTATAACTTTCAATACTTCTTCCGGAGCCTTTTGCAATATTTTCATCTTCTGTATTTGTTATAACAATTACAGGTTTATAAAATCTTTCTTTTATTCTTCCTGCAACTATACCAGCAACACTTTCATGTATTTCTTCATTATATACTACAAGCACATTATCTTTTTTAAGAGAAGTATTTTCAATATATTCAATAGCTTCTTCTGCTGCTTTTATAGTAAGGTCTTTTCTTTCACTATTAAGATAAACAAGTTTTTTTGCAAGGTCATAGGTTTTTTCTATATCTTCCTCTATAAAAAGCTCTACTGAAAGTTTAGCATTTTCAAGTCTTCCTGTTGCATTTATACAAGGTCCTATTATAAATCCTATATGATATTCATTTATTTTTTTATCAACAAGGTCACATATATGTATAAGTGCTTTTAATCCTTTATTTTTAGTATTATTAATAATATTAAGTGCATTTTTTGCTATTATTCTGTTTTCAGATAAAAGGTCTACTATATCACATATTGTAGCTATACCTGCAAATGTAATATATTCATCTGCTTTTTTAGTTTCAATATTCATATGTTCAAAAAGATACATTATAAATCTATATGCAAGTCCTCCAGCACACATTTTTTTAAATTTATATTCACAATCTTTTTGTTTAGGGTCTATTATAGCATCAGCACAAGGCAAAATATCTTTTCTATTTTCATCAAAAGCCGGTTCATGATGGTCTAAAACAACAACTGTCATTCCAAGTTCTTTAGCTAACTTTATTTCATCAAAAGCAGCTATACCATTATCACAAGTAAAAATAGTATCAACACCATTTTCATATAATTTATTTATAGCATCTATATTAAGTCCATATCCTTCTTTTTGTCTATCAGGTGTATAATATATTACATTTCCACCACATTCTTTTATTCCACTATAAAGTATAACAGTACTCATAACACCATCAACATCATAGTCTCCATAAATAGCTATTTTTTTACCACTTTTAATTTTTTCACTTATAATATCAAAACTTTTTTTCACATCTTTCATTAAAGATATATCAGAAAGAGCATCTAAATCGCAATTTATAAAATTAATTGCATCATTATATGTTCCTATTCCTCTATTAGCCATTACACAAGCTGTAATGTCACTTATATTTAATGCATCACCCATTTTTTTTAAATCTACTTTATTTCTTTTAAGAACCCATCTTTTCAAATCATTCACCACCTATAAAATATTATATATTACATATCATTAATGTTCAAATTTGTTTTTTATGTACATGTAATAAATTGTATGATAAAATTATGAAACAAAATAATATTTTAAAACGTCATAAAAATAAAAAGGAGGAATTTATAAAATGAAAAAAATTATAACAATTCTGCTTACACTTATAATGATTATTTCATCATTTACAATAAATGTTTTTGCAGAACCAAATTCTAAAGAAATGAGGGCTGTATGGATTACAACAGTATATAATTCTGATTTTCCTTCAACATCAACAAAAGGAAATGCAGAAGCACAAAAACAAGAACTTATTACAAAACTTGATACTTTAAAAACAGCAGGTATAAATACTGTTATTGTACAAGTGCGTCCTAAAGGTGATGCTCTTTATCAATCAAATATAAATCCTTGGTCTGATGTTTTAACAGGTACACAAGGACTTTATCCAGGATACGACCCACTTCAATTTGCTATTGAAGAAGCTCATAAAAGAGGTATGGAACTTCACGCTTGGCTTAATCCATATAGAGTAACAACTTGGGGAACTGATACTTCTGTACTTAGTGCAAATCACCCTGCAAGACTTCACCCAGAGTGGCTTATAGAATATAATTCAGCACTCTATTATAATCCAGACCTTACAGAAGTAAAAGAACATATTAAAGCAACTGTTGCAGAAATAGTACAAAATTATAATGTTGATGGAATACATTTTGATGACTATTTTTATCCTGCAAACTACCCTCTTCCAGAAGGTGAAACACGTGATGGTGCTGTTGCAAATGCAAGAAGACAAAATGTTGATGAAATGGTTTCAATGGTATATAACACTATAAAATCTATTAAGCCATCAGTTGTTTTTGGAATAAGTCCAACAGGTATATGGAAAAATAATACATCTGACCCAACAGGTTCAGCTACAAAAGGACAAGAATGTTATTATTCAGTATTTTCAGATGTGCGTTCTTGGATAAAATCTGGAACAGTTGATTATATTGTACCTCAAATTTATTGGGAAACAGGAAACAGTGCTGCTGATTATGAAACACTTGTTAAATGGTGGTCTAATGAAGTAAGCGGAACTAATATAAAACTCTATATAGGTCAAGCACTTTATAAAGATGTTGTTGCAGCTCAAATTGATACACAACTTAAAATTAATGAAAAATATCCTCAAGTAAGTGGTAGTTTCTTCTTCTCTGCAAAAGATATATTTGACAATAGACAAGGTTGTACAGATAAAATAACTGCTTATTATAATAGTTCTTCATCAACAAATACAACAATACCTGACAATACAGTAACAGAAACTCCAAATACAACACCTGATAATAATAATACTGTTGTAGAAACTCCAACAACAGATGAAAAACCTTCTATTGAAATAAAAACAGTAACATCTTTACCTACAACAGATACTGTTATGGTAAATGGTATTCCTATGATTTTTGAATCATACAATATTGATGGTTATAATTATTTTAAACTTAGAGATATTGCCGTTGCATTAAACGGAACAACAAGCCAGTTTGCTGTTGATTGGGACGAACAAAAATGTGCTATAAACATTACACCTTCATCTAAATATGAAGCTGTTGGAAATGAACTTCAACTTGGTAACGGAGAAGCTAAAACTGCTGTTACATCAACAGATAATCTTTATATAAATGGAAAATATGTATATCTTGACACATATAAAATTGAAGGAAATAATTTCTATAAATTAAGAGATTTAGGCTCAAATATTGGATTTAATGTTGATTGGGACGAAAGTGGTATAATAAATATAAATTCAAAGTAATATAAAAGGTTCGGATTTTTCTGAACCTTTTATATATATCAAATATTTTGTTCTTCAACAATAAACATATCTATATTTTTAGAATTTATTATATTATAAATATTATCAAGTATAAACTGTTGTGCTTTTCTATTATAAAGTATAACCATATATTCTTTACCAGTCATATTAACTCTATTTTCTTCCATCATACCTATATATTTAGCTGTTTCAGTTATTCTTTTTATATAACTTCCATCTTTATTTTGAGAATATTTTAAAAGACCATTATCAATAAGCCATTCTACTACTTTTTTATAATCAAACTTTTTATAAACATCAGTATCAATAACTTTATTAACATTTCTACAAAAAACACTTATTGATATAGGTAATTCAGATATTATTACTTTTTTAATTTGTTCTTCTGTAATATAGAAAGGTTCTTTTTTTTTGTACCATTTTTTGATTTAATACCATTATTTTTTATAACTTCATCTAATATTCTCTCAATATAAAAAAGACAATTTTTAATAGCTGTATTATTTAAAATATTATTATTTTCTATTTTTATATCTGTAATTGGGTCAATACCTTCCGCCATTTTATGAACATAAATTTTTGCTTTTTTCATTTTTTCAATATCATTCAAATTACAACCACCTGAACTTTCTGAAAATATATTAAGAGAAGCCACATCTTTTCTTTTTTCTGACTTTATATTTTCAAATTCACAAATAGGTATTTCATATTCTTTAACTAGTGCATATATAATTTCTGTCATATAAGCTAAAATATTTATATCATCAGTTTCAATATAATCATAATAACTATTTTCAAGTTTAGAATTAAGAAGTTTTATTTGTTCTTTATTCATCGTACAACCACCCCATAAAATAAAACTAATATTATATAAATATTAACATCTACATCATTTATAGGCAACAAAAAAAGGTTCGGATTTCTCCAAACCTTAATTTATATTAAAGTCTACATTTAAAATCATTATAATCAAATGATTTTATAAGCTGTAAAGTACCATCTGTTTTTTCAAGTACTATTTGAGGAAGGGGCATACCATTAAAAGTATTTGTTTTTACCATTGTATAAAGTGCCATATCTTCAAATATAACCTTCTCACCTTCATTTAAAGGCTTATCAAAAGAATAATCTCCCATAACATCACCTGCAAGACAAGTTCCTCCAGCAAATCTATATGTATATTTCTTTTCTTTTGGCTTACCACTATATTTTACAGGTGGTCTATATGGCATTTCTATTACATCAGGCATATGACAAGCAGCAGATGTATCAAGTATTGCAATATCAATACCATTATTAACTATTTCAAGAACTTCAGAAACAAGATAACCTGCATTTAATACAACAGCTTCTCCCGGCTCAATATATACTTCAACATTATATTTTTCTTTTAAATATTTTACAATATTAATAAGAAGTTCTCTGTCATAATCATCTCTTGTAATATGATGTCCTCCTCCAATGTTTAACCATTTAAGACCTTTTATATACTTACCAAATTTCTCTTCGAAAGCATCTACTGTTGTTTTAAGGTCATCAGAATTTTGTTCACAAAGTGTATGAAAATGAAGTCCATCTATAATATCAAGTACTTTTTCATCAAAATTACTTATTGTTGCTCCAAGTCTTGAACCAAAAGCACAAGGGTCATATATTTCATGTCCTTCTTGTGTAGAACACTCCGGATTTACTCTAAGTCCTATTGATTTTTTAAATTTTTTTGCTTTTTGTCCATATTTTTCAACTTGTTTACAAGAATTAAATACTATATGGTCAGCATACTTAAGTATTTCATTAAACTCATCTTCTCTATATGCTGGCGAAAAAACATGAGTTTCTCCACCAAATTCTTCTGCACCAAGTTTTGCCTCATAAAGTCCGCTTGCAGTTGAACCATAAAGATATTTACTTATAAGCGGATATACAGAGTACATTGAAAAAGCCTTTTGAGCAAGAAGTATTTTTGCTCCTGATTTTTCTGAAACATCTTTTAATATTTCAAGATTTTTAATAAGTTTATTTTCATCTATCAAAAAATATGGTGTTCTAATTTCTTTATTCATTAGTCTACAAGCTCCGGATTAAATGATTCTTTCCAAGGAAGTCCCCATTTGTTTAACGCTTCCATAAATGGGTCTGGGTCAAGTTCTTCAAGGTTATATACACCTGGTTTATTCCAAAGACCTTTAAGCACAAGCATTGTCCCTATCATAGCTGGTACACCTGTTGTATATGATATAGCCTGTGAACCAAGTTCTTTATAACATTCCTGATGGTCACATACATTATAAAGATAATATGTTTTTTCTTTTCCGTCTTTTTTACCTTGGAATATACAACCTATATTTGTTTTACCTACTGTACGTGGTCCTAAAGAAGCTGGGTCAGGAAGAACAGCTTTTAAGAACTGAAGAGGTATTATTTCTTTTCCTTCAAACATAATAGGTTCTATTGATGTCATACCTACATTTTCAAGACATTTAAGGTGTGTAAGATAACTCTGTCCAAATGTCATAAAGAAACGAATTCTTTTTATTCCAGGAATATTGAGAGCAAGAGACTCTATTTCTTCATGGTGAAGAAGATACATATCTTTTTCACCTACTTCATCAAAGTTATATACTCTTTTTATTTCCATTGGTTCTGTTTCTACCCAATAACCATTTTCCCAATATGAACCTTTTGCAGATACTTCACGAATATTTATTTCAGGATTGAAATTTGTTGCAAATGGATAACCATGGTCACCACCATTACAATCAAGAATATCTATGTAATTTATTTCATCAAAATGATGTTTAAGTGCATAAGCAGAGAATACACTTGTTACACCAGGGTCAAAACCACTACCAAGAATAGCTGTTATACCTGCCTCTTTAAATCTTTCACGATATGCCCATTGCCAGCTATATTCAAATTTTGCTGTATCTTTAGGTTCATAGTTTGCTGTGTCAATATAATGTGTTTTTGTTGCAAGACAAGCGTCCATTATTGTAAGGTCTTGATATGGAAGTGCAAGATTTAAAACTGCATCTGGTTTATATTCATTTATTAAAGCTATAATATCATCTGTATTATCAGCATCAAGCTGTGCTGTTGTTATTTTTGTTTTTGTTGTATTTTCGATTTTTGCTTTTAATGCATCACATTTTGATACTGTACGGCTTGCGATACATATTTCTTCAAAAACTTCACTATTTTGACAACATTTTTGAATTGCAACGGAAGCAACGCCTCCACAACCAATTATTAAAACTCTACCCATTTTTAAAAATCCTCCTAAATATAAATTTTTATTTAATTGCAAGAAGCATTTCTCTTACTATTTTACAAGCTACTGCTGTTGATGCACCACTTTGGTCATAATGAGGACTTAACTCATTTACATCACAGCCAACTATATTACAATTAGAACATACAAGAGTTACTGCTTTTCTAAGTGTATCAAAATCAACTCCACCAGCTTCTGGTGTTCCTGTTCCTGGAAATACAGAAGGGTCTAAAACATCAAGGTCTACTGTAAAATATATAGGTTTTCCTTTTAATTTTTTAACAACTTCTTCAAGTGTATCAAAATTAAATTTATTTGTTGTTATATGTTCACTACCCCAACGAAATTCTTCTCTATCTCCAGAACGTATTCCAAACTGATATATTTTACCGTCACCAATAATGTCCCAACATCTTCTTATTACACAAGCGTGAGAAAGTTCAGCTCCAAGGTAATCATTTCTAAGGTCAGCATGTGCATCAAAATGTATTATATGAACGTCTTCATATTTTTTTGAAACAGCCCTAAAAGCCCCAAGTGTTACAAGATGTTCTCCACCAATCATAAAAGGTATTTTTTTATCATTAAGTATTGTTTCTGTTCTTTCTTCTATATCAGCAAGTGCATTTTCAGTAATACCAAATGAAAGTTCTAAATCACCACTATCAAAAATATTTTTATCTAATAAATCTTTATCTTGATATGGGCTATAACTTTCAAGACCAAAAGACTCATGTCTTATAGCACTACTGCCAAATCTTGTTCCCGGACGAAATGATGTTGTTGAGTCAAAAGGTGCTCCAAAAAGTACAATATCAGCATCATTATAGTCACAATCACAAGCAAGGAATGTTTCTATATTTCTATTCAACATCTTTAAGCATCTCCTCTACATATGCAGGTATATAAAAAGCTCCTTTATGAAGCATTGTTGTATAATATCTACATGGAAAATTATTTTTATTCCATTTTTCTTCGTTTAAGTCTTTAAGTGGGTGGTATTTTTTTGAAGCAAACCCAAAAAGCCAATGTCCTGAAGGATATGTAGGTATATGTGCTTGATATACTCTACTTATAGGAAAAGACTCTACAATTCTTTTATGTGCTCTTTGCATTGCAAGAGCATCTTCAGTATAAAAAGGACTTTCATGCTGATTTACCATAATACCATCATCTTTTAATGCTTTATAACAGTTACCATAAAACTCTTTTGTAAAAAGACCTTCTCCTGGTCCAAAAGGGTCTGTTGAGTCTACTATTATAAGGTCATATTCATTTTTGCAAGAACGTATAAATCTTAATCCATCTTCATAATATATGTTCAAACGTTCATCATCAAATCCGCAGGCTGTTTTTGGTAAATATTCTTTACACACTCTTACAACCTCTTCATCAATTTCAACCATATCAATTTTTTCTATTTCTTTATATCTTGAAAGTTCTCTTATTACACCACCATCGCCAGCACCAATTACAAGTACATTTTTAACATTTGGGTGAACAGCCATAGGTACATGTGTTATCATTTCATGATATATAAACTCATCTTTTTCAGTAAGCATCATATATCCGTCAAGAGTTAAAAATCTTCCAAACTCTGGAGATTGAAAAACATCTATTCTTTGAAAATCACTTTGTGTACTAAAAAGTTGTTTATCAACTCTTATAGATATTTTTACATTTGGAGTATGTTTTTCTGAAAACCAAAAATCCATATTAAAACTCTCCTTTCAGTACATTAAGTCGTTCAATATATGGGTCTTCTGTACCTGTCATTGAACAGCCCATTTCTTTAGCACATTTTATATATTCAAGTATTTCATCTGTTATACGTTCTCCTGGTGCAAGTATAGGAATACCCGGAGGATAACACATAACAAATTCACTACATATTCTATCTTTAGCCTTTTCAATAGGTACTGACTCTTTATCTGCATAAAAAGCAATATTAGGCGACATTTCAACAACAGGTGAAATATATTCTGGAACTGTAAAATACATTTTAGATTTTGAATGAACTCTTTTTATTTCAGACATAGCACTTACAAGACGTTCAACTTCTCTTTCTCTATCACCTATTGAAATATAAGCTAATATATTACCTAAATCTCCAAACTCTATTTGAATATCATATTCATCTCTTAAAAGGTCATAAACTTCTATACCTGCAAGACCTATATCAAGTGTAAATACTGAAAGTTTTGTTCTATCAAAATCATATATACTGTCACCGTTTATAAGCTCATCAGAATATGCATAATATCCACCTATTTTATTAATCTCTTTTCTTGCATACTCTGATATTTCCATAACTCTTTTAAAATTTTCTTTTCCTCTAAGTGCAAGATTTCTTCTTGAAATATCAAGACTTGAAAGTAAAAGATAAGAGCCACTTGTTGTTTGAGTAAGATTTATAATCTGTCGTATATATCCTTCTGAAACAGTATTTTTTGAAAGCAATAATGAACTTTGTGTAAGGCTTCCTCCTGATTTATGCATAGATACGGCTGCCATGTCAGCTCCGGCTGCCATTGCTGATATAGGTAAGTTTTCTCCAAAATATAAATGTGTTCCATGTGCTTCATCAGCAATACAAAGCATATTATTTTTATGAGCAATATCAACAATAGCTTTTAAATTTGAACATATACCATAATATGTAGGATTATTTACAAGGACAGCTTTTGCATCTGGATTTTCTTTTATTGCTTTTTCAACTTCAGAAACTTTCATTCCTAAAGGTATTCCAAGTCTTTTATCACATTCAGGATTTACATATACAGGTATTGCTCCACAAAGTACAAGTGAACCTATAACACTTCTGTGAACGTTTCTAGGAAGTATAATTTTTTCACCTTTTTTTACAACAGAAAGTATCATACTTTGTACAGCTGATGTTGTTCCTCCAACCATTAAAAATGCATGGTCAGCACCAAAAGCCTCCGCTGCAAGAATTTCTGCATCACGAATAACAGATACAGGGTGACAAAGATTATCAAGACATTTCATAGAATTAACATCTATACCAACACATTTTTCTCCAAGAAGTTTAACAAGTTCAGGATTTCCCCTGCCTCTTTTATGCCCCGGAACATCAAATGGTACTATTCTCTTTTTTCTAAATTCTTCAAGTGCTTCATAAATAGGAGCATTTTTTTGTGATAATTTATTCAAAGCTATTCCCCCTTACAGCTTTAAAATATATTTTTACCGTTAAAAATTTCTATCATTTCTTGTCTAAGGCTATTCATTATAGAAAGTCTTGTTCTTGGTGGCAATTCATATACATCTGTATTAAAAAGATAATTTTGTAAATCAATATCTTTAATAAGCATTTTTGTATGGAACAGATTTGCACTATAAACATTTATATCAACAGAATCATATATTTCAAGAGTTTCATCAGCAATATAATCCTGTATTGATGTTATTTTATGGTCCATAAAAAGTTTTTTTCCCGCTACATCTCTTGTAAAACCTCTTACTCTATAATCCATTGTTATAATATCAGAGTCAAAAGAACCTATTAAAAAATCAAGAGTTGAAAGCGGTGTAATATGACCACAAGTAGCTATATCTATATCAACCCTAAATGTAGCTATACAAGTTTCTGGGTGATATTCGGGATATGTATGTACAGTTATATGACTTTTATCAAGATGACCAAGCTGTACTTCGCCACTTGGAACCATTGAGTCCTCAGCAATAAGTATTGTTACTGATGCTCCTTGCGGTTCATAATCCTGTCTTGAAACATTAAGTACTGTTGCACCTATCATATCTGCAAGACTTGTAAGAATATTTGTAAGACGTTCTGAATTATACTGCTCATCTATATATGCAATATAATCCTTTTGCTCTCTTGGTGTTTTTGCATAACATACATCATATATATTAAAACTGAGAGCTTTTGTAAGATTATTAAATCCATAAAGTTTTAATTTCTGCTCCATAGTTATATTTCTTCCTTTTCTTTATTTGTGCACAAAAAAACGCAAACAATGTAAACACTCACATTGCTTGCGTCAGAATATCCGAATTTATATACAGAACAATAAAGCACATAATATGCCTATATTTTATTTATATATATGATTACAGATAAATTAATTAGAGTCTATATAGCAAATATCTTACTTTTACTACTCTTATTGACCGTTTCACAAGTTTGTGTCGTTTCACACCGGTTATAAAGGAACCAACTTATAAAATTTGAGCTTTTAACTCAATCAATAAGGCAACGAAAGTTACCAAGTTTATCGGCTTTCGACCCGGCTGTCCGTATGGCCATTTCCCTAAATACATAGGGCGGTCGACAATATTTGCATAAAGACTTTCATAAAATTCATCTTCATACGAAAGAATAGTAACATATGGAAAACCATAAGTCAACAATTTTTTTATATATAAAATTTTTTGTTAAAGATAGTGCAATTTATTTTAGTATTCAATTACAAAATGTTATAAAATACTAAACTTTATTTTTTCAATATAGTCATATGGTATTTTTAAATTGCCCATTCCTGTACCAATTTTTATATCCGGTTTATAATTTCCATGAAAATCGCTTCCACCACTTATTAATAAATCAAGCTTTTTAGCAATTTTCTTTATATTTCTTTCTTGTTCAGGAGAATATGTTGAATACTCACTTTCCACTCCTACAAGTCCTAATTCTTTAAGATATTTTAAAGCATTTTCTATCTGTTCATAACTCATTTTATAAAGTGTTGGGTGTGCAAGGAAAGCTACTCCACCTGCATTTTTTATAGCATCTATACAAACTTTAGGTGTAACAAATTCTCTCCTTACATAGCCAGCTTTTCCTGGTGAAAGAAAATAAGAAAATGCCTCATTTTTTGATTTTACATATCCTTTTTTCTGTAAAACATTTGCAAAATGAGCTCTTGTAATTATCTCCCCACCTGCATTCTCATTTACATCTTCTATTGTAATATCAATACCTATTTTTCTTAATTTTTCAATCATAAGTATATTTCTATTTTCTCTTGCCTCTGTTATAGACTTTAAAACTTCTTTAAACTCTTTATTTTTATGGTCAATAAAATATCCAAGTATATGAATTTCTAATTCTGTATCAGTATCATATAAGGCCGCAAATTCAATACCTTTTATAACCTCAATATTATATTTTTCTCCTGCCTCTAATGCTTCGTCAATACCATCTGTTGTATCATGGTCTGTAATTGCAATAGCCTTCAAACCACTTTCTTTTGCAAGTTTAACAATTTCTGTTGGTGTAAGACTACCATCAGATGCAGTTGTATGACAATGCATATCAATCAAATAATCGCTCATATAATCACTCTTTCTTATCTTCACATATAACATTACATGTTTTTCTTATTTCTTCCCATATTTCTTCGTCTTTTATATCATTAAGTTTATTATAATTATTTTCAGGCATATTGGAGTCAAAACGGCATATAGAATGATAATTACAATACTTACAAGGTGTCATATCTTTACTTTTATATGGCTTTATATCTATATTACCATCAAGTATACTTTCACCTATACTCTTAGCTTTTTCACCTGTAAATTTCATAAGACTTAAATAATCATCTTCTGAAGCTACTGATGTTCCACTCTTTTTAAGTTGACCTTTAGAACCATATGCAACTGGTACAATATCAGATGTTCCGCCATTTTTAAGATTTTCATCAAGACCTTCAAATACTGTTTCATTATTAAGCACAAGTCCTGACATTTTAAGTTCTTTCAAGAGTTTATTTTCTATTTCTTCACCTGTCATTTCTGAAACAGATTTTGTTATTGGGTCTTGTATTCTGAAATAAAAAACACCTGCCGGAAGTAAATTTTCATCTTTACCCATATTTTTTATAAGGGCATCAATATATATCATAAGTTGTAATTGCAAGCCATAATATATATCTTGAATACTAAAAGCTTTTGTTCCTGATTTATAATCAATTATTTTTACATATCTTTTTCCGTCTTTATCAAGAACGTCAACCCTATCTATTTTTCCGTTCATAATTATTTTTTCGCCATTTGAAAGTTCAATTACAATAGGTGGCATAACACCATCTATACCAAATTCCATTTCAAATCCATAAGGCTTAAATGTACCACTTTGAACATGACCTGTAAGAGTTTTTGCGGCTCTTTTTGATATTCTTTCAAGACGTTTTATAAGATACCTACGAGAAGCTGTACTTAACAATATTTCATTTCCCAATTTAGGTGCATTTTCTGATACCGCCTCACTTATAAGTTTATCTGTTTCTCCAACAGTTATATTTTGCCAATTTTTATTATTTTCAGCCATTTTCAAAGAAAAACTTTCAAGTATTCCATGGAAAAGATAACCTAAATCCGGAGTTCCAAGCTCATATAATTTTCTTTCTTTTGCAGAAAGAACATATTCTATAAAATATGAATATGGACAACTTACATATCTTTCAAGTCTTGATATACTTGAATAAAGTTTTCCATTATAAATTCTTTTAACAGTATCATTACTAAGTTTTTCAGATATATTTTTGTCATACAATGAGTTTATAATAGTATTAACCTTATTAGACCATACTTCATTTTCATTATAATAAGCCATTACATCTTTCCAAAATTCGTTATTTTCACCTTCTGTAATAACCCTTAGATTTTCACCAAGTTTATGTAATACAGGAATAGGAGAAACTATATTTTCAATACTATTTTTATCATATTCAATCACCTCTATATTACTAAAAAGGCTTTTTATTTTATTTATTAATGATGAAGGTCTTAATGCTTTTCCATCAATATCACTTTTTCTATAACTCATATAAATATAATGAGAAGGTTTTGTTATTGATGTATAAATAAGAAATTGTTCTTCAAAAGCCTTTCTTTTTCCATCAGAAGAAAGTTCAATTCCTTTTTCATCTATTATATCTCTTTCAATGTCTGTAAATATACCTTGACTTTCTGAAGGTGAAGGCAAAACACCTTCATTAACACCTATTACAAATACAGCTTTTATATTTGGCAATCTTGTTCTTTCAATATCACCAACTATAATACTATCAATAGTAGGAGGAACTATGGCAAATTTACATTCTGAAAAACCTGCATCAAGTATTTTTGAAAACTCTGATACAGTCATATTTTCATCACCTAAAAATGTACTCATTCCCTCAAAAATATCATTCATTATTTTCCAAACTTGTTTGTATTCTTCTGCCTTACCTATATCATTATTTTCTTTAAGAATATTAACCCTATTTGATATAATTGAAGATATATTCATATTTTTAAGTGTTATATAAATAGCTTTTATAAATTCATTTATATTATATTTTTTATTTAAAGATATACTTTCATAAAATGGTTTTATACAATTCAAAACTTCAGATTTTATACGATTTATATTTTCTTTTTCTTCACTATTTTCATCTTTTTTAAATCCATATTCCCATATATCATTATGCCATTTATAACCTTTTATACCATAAGCAAGTACATAATTTTCTATTATATCAATATCATCTCTATTTATAGGTACAAGTCCAGTTTTTAAAAATCTGAACATACTTTCATAAGAAAAATCACGAACAACTATATCAACAATACTTCTTACAAGCTCAATTATAGGCTGTGATATAATTTCATCTTTAATATCTATAAATACAGGTATTTTATATTCTGAAAATATTGTTTTTATATGACTTTCATAATCTCTTATATTTCTCATAAGAATAGCTATTTCATTAAACTTTATATTTTCATCTCTTACCATTTTAATTATATTAATAGCACAGTTTTCAACTTCATCATATTTATTATCTGTTGAAAATATTTTAATTCCATTATAATTATCTGAAATTTTTGGTGGGTAAAAATTAAAATATCTCTCTAAATGTTTTATACCTTCATTAACTGCTCTTTTATTATCATAAAATATAATAGGGTCTAAAACTTTTATACCATTTTCAGAAACCTTATTAATAATTTTTCTACATGAATTAAGTGGTTCAAAAAATAATTTTACTATATATGGATTTTTATCATAATAAGTATATTTATCCATAGGTAATGATATATATACATCTTTTGCATATTTTGAAAGTTCACTTATTACATTTATTTCTTGTGGTGTAAAAACATAAAATCCATCTATATAAATATATGAATTACTTATTAAATCAGAATTTTTTATATTATTTGTAAGTATATCAAGTTTTTCATCTGAAGATATATATTTTTCTTTTATATACCCCTCGTATCCTTGTAATATTGTAATAATATCTTTTATTTTCATTCTTATTACAGAATTTTCATCAACACTTTCTTCAAGTTTTAATAATTTTTCTTTATCAATACCATAGTTATAGAACTCTTTTACAGTCATTGAAAGCTGTTCCATAAAACCTTTTTTATCAATAGAATTTTTATAATATACAAGGCTTTCTTCATTATCAAATATAATTTTTCTAAGAACCATTGATTTATTGGTTTCGTCAAGTACTTCTCGCATTTTTCCACCTTTTTCAACAGCTACTCTATGAGAAAGACGACCAAATGTAAGAACTTCTGCTGATAATATACCGCCACCACTTGCTTTTTGTGAAAGGTCTTTTTCAGCTTGCAAAGAAAACTGCTCCGGAACAATATATATTGCATTTAATCCTATATTCTGTTTATTTAAAATCTCATTTATAATATAATCTGTCTTTCCACTTCCTGAACGTCCTATTATAAATCTTAAAGACATAAAAATTCACCTCCAAAATATTTTAAAGCTAATATTTATTATACATTAATCATAAAACAAGGTACAGCAAAATAGAATATATTAACTATGGTAATTAAGGGAGGGGCTTTTTAATGGCAAAAACACGCTTTATGGTTGTAAAATTTAAAGAACTTATAAAGACAGCTATTTTTGCAATACTTGGTACAATACTTATTATAGCTATAATATATTTTCTAATACCACATAACGAAAGTACATCAACATATATACCCGGTGTATACACCTCAAGTATTGATGTAAATAATGAAAATCTTAATATTGAACTTACTGTTGACGAAACAGAAATAAAATCCGTAAAGCTTGTACATACTGCTGAAGCAATACCTGTTTTCTATCCACTTTTTGAAACAACAGCAGAATATATAGGTGATGAAGTTGTAAAACTTCAGGATATATCAAAAGTAACAATACCAGAAGAAGCAGAAATAACAGGCAGTCTTATTATTGATGCAATAGAAGAAACACTTGAAAAAGCTAAAAATAATTAATATTCTCCTCTTAAAACAAAAAGCCTTTGAAAAATCAAAGGCTTTTTGTTTTATAATATTAAAATTCATTCCAATATTTAGCTACATTATTTTCACTTATTGCATCAATATATGAGTCAGCAACTTCAAATATTTCTTCTTCATCTTTAATTCCAATACAGAATTTACCTTTTGACTCCATAATCTGTTTTTTAGCTTTAGAAGTTTTAAGCCATTCTCTAAATTCTTTTTCCCATTGTTCTGCTTTCATTTCCATTCCTTCAAAACAGAGGAGTTCATCTTTTACTTGTAATATAAATTCTTCAACTTCAATTCTCATAACCCTAACTACTCCTTATTATTTCTAAACCCTAATCGAATTTTATTATTTTAAATAACTAAGACCAAAATGATTATATCCACTTTCAGTTACAATACGCCCTCTTGGTGTTCTTTGAATATATCCAAGCTGTATAAGATATGGTTCATATACATCTTCTATTGTTTCGGACTCCTCACTTATAGAAACTGCAAGAGTATCAACTCCAACAGGACCTCCTCCGAATTTCTCTATCATTGCAAGAAGCATTTTTCTATCTACATTATCAAGCCCCATTTTATCAACTTCCAAAAGGTCAAGAGCATATTTTGATACTTCTTCTGTAATGCTTCCATCATACTTAACTTGTGCAAAATCACGAACTCTTTTTAACAATCTATTTGCAATTCTTGGTGTACCTCTTGAACGACGTGCTATTTCTTCAGCACCTGCATCATCAATAGGTATATCTAAAACACCAGAAGAACGTTTTATAATTGTTTTAAGCTGTGATATATTATAAGGCTCAAGTCTATGTATAACACCAAAACGGTCTCTTAAAGGTGCTGTAAGAAGACCTATTCTTGTTGTAGCACCAATAAGTGTAAATTTAGGAAGGTCAAGTCTTACACTTCTTGCACCTGCACCCTTACCTATAACAATATCAATAACAAAATCCTCCATAGCAGGATAAAGTATTTCTTCTATCATTCTGTTAAGCCTATGTATTTCATCTATAAAAAGTATATCACCTTCACCAAGGCTATTAAGTATTGCTGCCATATCTCCTGGACGTTCTATTGCTGGTCCTGATGTTGTTTTTATATTTACACCCATTTCATTTGCAATAATATTTGAAAGGGTTGTTTTTCCTAGTCCCGGAGGTCCATAAAGAAGAACATGGTCTAAAGGTTCTCCTCTACCTTTTGCAGCCTCAATAAATACTTTCATATTACTTTTTACATTTTCTTGACCTATATATGACTCAAGACTTTGAGGACGAAGTTTAGGCTCATTTTCAACGTCTTCATCTCTAAATCCCGCAGTAATAATTCTATCTTCTATTATTATCACCTGTTTCTAAATTAAAATTTAACCAATTTTTTAAGTGCAAGTTTTAAAATATCCTCTGTTGTCAAACCTTCACATTCAATAGCAGATACAGCTTTTGCTGCTTCACTTCTACTATATCCTAAAGTAGAAAGTGCTTCTATTGCTTCAAATTTATAATCTTGTGATACAACAGAAGAAAGACCTTTACTTTCACCAAATATTTTTTCTTCAACAAAATTTTCTGTATTAAACTTATCTTTAAGTTCAAGTATTATTCTTTGAGCTGTTTTTTTACCTACTCCCGGAGCTTTTGAAATAGTACTAACATCTTCTGATATTACAGCCATTACAAAATCAGAAGGGCTTATTGTTGATATAATACCCAAAGCACCTTTAGGTCCTATTCCTGAAACTGTTATAAGTTTATTAAATATTTCAAGCTCTTCAAAACTTTCAAATCCATAAAGAGATATATCATCTTCTCTTACACTCATATATGTAAATATTTTTACTGTTTCTCCTATACCTTTTGAATTTGACATAAGATTTGGAGAAACATATATTTTATATCCAATTCCTCCATTATCAACAATAATAAAACCTTCAGATATATATTCAATTTTTCCTTTAATATAAGAAATCATTTTTAACCCTTTCTATATTTTTTTACCAACACACTCTGTTATAATTATACTAGATAATTAAAAAAATAACAATATTATATACATTCAAAAAAATACAAAAAAGCTGTCTTTAAAAAAGACAGCTTTTTCATTAAATGTTTAGCACAATTATTTTGTACCTTTTTCTGCCATTGATTTTTCCTGTGCTTCAATCATTTTTTTAACCATATATCCACCTACATAACCATTCTGTGCAGATGTGAGGTCTCCGTTATATCCTTGTTTTAAAGGCACACCTATTTCATTTGCAACTTCGTATTTGAATTTTTCAAGAGCAGCTCTTGCCTCTGGTACATTCACTTTGTTTGATGTTGAACTAGAATTGTTTGACATAATAAATTCCTCCTAAAAATTAAATACTTTTGTGTTACAATAGTATTATGCCTTAAATAAAATGATATATTCTAAGTATTTTTTTCCTTTTTTTCTACTAAATAGTAATTATAAATACTAAATATTGTCAAAAATATAACTTTTAAAAAATAATATTTACAAAAATAAAAGCTATCTTTAAAAAAAGACAGCTTTATTTTTTATTATTCTCTTATTTGACCATTTCCATATATAATGTATTTTGTTGTTGTAAGTTCTTTAAGTCCCATTGGACCTCTTGCATGAAGTTTTTGTGTGCTTATACCTATTTCTGCACCAAATCCAAACTGTCCACCATCTGTAAATCTTGTAGAAGCATTTACATATACTGCCGCTGCATCAACTTCATTAAGGAATTTTTGTGCATTTGAATAATTTTCTGTAATTATTGCTTCTGAATGATGTGTTGTATATTTTCTTATATGTTCAATAGCTTCATCAACATTTTTTACAACCTTTAATGACATAATAAGGTCTTCATATTCTGTTGACCAATCTTCATCAGTAGCTTCATTAATTCCTTCTGCAATTTCTCTAGTTTTTATATCTCCCCTTAATTCAACATTTTTTTGTTTAAGAGCTTCACAAACTTTAGGCATAAATTCTTTTGCAATATTTTCATGAACAAGAAGTTTTTCTGCTGCATTACATACTCCCGGACGTTGTGTTTTTGCATTAAGAACTATTCTTACAGCATCTTCCTGTTTTGCTGTTTCGTCAACAAAAATATGGCAATTTCCTACACCTGTCTGTATTACAGGTACTGTTGAATTTTGTATAACAGAATTTATAAGACCTGCACCACCACGAGGTATAAGTACATCTATATAACCATTAAGACGCATCATTTCTTTTGCTGTTTCTCTGCTTGTGTCTTCAACAATTTGTACTGCATATTCTGAAATACCTTGTGATTTTAATGCTTTTTGTATTGATTTTACAATAGCTGTATTTGAACCAATAGCCTCTTTTCCACCTCTTAATATAGTGGCACTACCTGCTTTTAAACAAAGTCCAAAAGCATCTGCTGTTACATTTGGTCTTGCTTCAAATATTATACCAATAACACCCATAGGAACTCTTTTCTGACCAATTATAAGACCATTATCAAGAGTTTTCATAGATATTACTTCACCAACTGGGTCAGGTAAAGCCGCAACATCTCTAAGTCCGTCAGCCATACCCTTTATTCTGTCTTTTGTAAGAGTAAGTCTATCAATAAAAGCACCTTTTATTCCATTTTCTATGGCTTTTTTAACATCTTCTTTATTTATTTCAATGATTTTTGCCATATCTTCAATAAGAGCATCTGCTGCTGCATTTAAAGCTCTGTTTTTTTCTCCTGTTGAAAGTCTTGCAAGTTCAACAGAAGCATCTTTTGCTTTTATACCCATTTCAATAATATTACTCATTTTTTCCCCACCTATCATTCTTTTTTCTGTTAATACATATTTCATTTTTTTATCATGTGGCTCTATATTAAGTTTTTTTACAACTTGAAAATCATAACATAAACCTATTGTATTTTTTACATTATACTTTTCTAAATATGTATCATAGTATCCGCCACCATAGCCCCATCTATTACATTTTTCATCAAAAACAGAACCGGGAACTATAAATAGTGTATTTTCATCAGGTACAATCTCAAATGACCTATCTAAATTTGGCTCAAGTGTACCTATTTTTTTTCTTATCATATTTGAAAAATCTTTTATTTCAACAAAATACATATCTCTATTCCCAAGACTTATAGGGACAGCAACTTTTTTACCATCACACCATGCTTTTTCAATTATATTTTTAGTAATAACCTCACTACCAAAATTTATATATAAAAATAATGTTTTTGCATTTTTATATTCATTAAAATCAAAAAGCTTTTTTGAAATTATATTACTTTTTTCTTCTATATCACTTTGTAACATATGTTTTCTTTTTTTAAGCATATCATTTCTTAATTCTTTACACATATTTTACCACCCTCTTATAAAAGAAACAATTATAATAATAAATATACTGCATAAAATAGAAAGAGTAAATATAAACCTATTATTTTTATTTGAAAATACAAGTTTAAATATAAGTGTAAATATTCCAAAATAATATATAAATATACCAAGACATATTAACAAAGAATATAAAAAATAAAGTTCGGTAAATATATTAAAATAAATAATTAAACCTATTATAATACACAAAATAGGAATAATAAAAGTATGATAAATTTTTTTAAATATAAAAATATCATTATTTCCTTTTACCGAAAAATTACATACAAGTACAATAAAAGGCAATATTACAAAACCACATAATGAACCTGTAAATATTCTAAGTAAATTATTTGAATTCCATAATCCTATATAACTTCCAACACCGTCTATCATAAGTGGTAATATACATAAAACCATAAATGCTGTCTGTAATAAATTAAATGGTTTATTTCCTTTATAACCTTTAGTTATAAATAAATAAAGGGCAGAAACTGCAAAACCTATATATATACCTGTACATCTGGCACATACTGGTAAGTAATTTCCACCCATACATATACTTCTTTCACTCATTTGATGACAAACTGTGCTACCTATATTAAAAATTATATCTGATATAATATGCAAATGTATCAAGAATACCTCCAAGACAGCAACAAAGTAATGATATTGAAAGAAAAACTATACCAAGTATTACAAGTATTTTACCAAAAGAACGATAATCTTGATATGGCTTATTCATAAGAACTATACCAGAAATAATACCTATAATAGGTCCAATTCCACCAATAAGAACAGTTATCGCAACAAGAAAAACTTTAGCAATATTTCCAAGCTGAATTTCTTCTGTATTATTATATTTATTTTCATTTATATTTATAGTTTCTTCTTTAACTGTTTCTTCTGTACATTCACCATCAATAATATTATCATTTACATATCCGCACTTATGACAAACATTCTCTGTATCATTCATAAGAACACCACATTTAGGACAATACATAAAATACACCTCCTATAAATTATATAAATTCATCAAAATAATAGTTATATTCATGAGGTAATTTATCAATAGAGTTCATTGAATGTGAATTAAGAAATAAACTTCCAACACAGCATAAAATACCTAATAAAACTAATATAATTCCAAGTATAATAAGAGCTTTACCAAATGATTTTGTATCTTCACTATCATTATCCATAAATATAATTCCAGCAATAATACCGCCTATCATACCAAAAAAAGGAATAATACATACTGCAACAACAATCAAAACTTTTACTATATTAGTAAGAGTTGCTTCTGTTGAAATTTTAGGTGATTTATCTGTTTTATTTCCGCATATAGGACAAAAATGAAAAGAATTATCATATTCCTTTTTGCATTTTTTACAAATCATACAAACCTCCTATAATTAATTATTATTTACCATCAAAAAATGTTCCTATATCCATTCCCTCCATAATATTATCTATTATTTTAGGGTCATCTCCTTGCGCAATTACCATATGTATATTATTTTCACTACACATTTTTGCAGCTTCAAGTTTTGTTGCCATTCCACCAACACTATATTTTGAACCATTAGTACCCGCCATAGACATTATTTCATCTGTTATTTTTTCAACATATGAAACTCTTTTTGCATTAGGATTTGATTTAGGGTCATCATCATAAAGTGCATCTATATCAGTAAGTATTATAAGCAAGTCAGCTTTTGTAATTTCAGCAACAAGAGCAGAAAGTCTATCATTATCACTAAATTCGATTTCTTCTGTTGATATTGTGTCATTTGCATTTACAATAGGGATTATACCCATTTCAAAAAGTGTTTCAAATGTATTTTCAATATTATATCTTCTTTTTTCAATTTCAACATCATCTTTTGTTAAAAGAATTTGTGCTACGCTATGATTATATTCCATAAAGAAATTCTGATAAATCTGCATAAGAACAGCTTGCCCAACAGCTGCCGCTGCCTGTTTTTTCTTAATTTCTTTTGGTCTTTCAGTAAAATTAAGTCTTACAGAACCTACACCAATAGCACCTGATGAAACAAGTACAACATCTTTACCTTCATTAACAATATCAGAAAGAACCCATGCAAGTTTTTCAACTCTTTTAAGATTTATTCTTCCATTATGAGGATATGTAATAGTTGATGTACCTACTTTAATAACTATTCTTTTACTTTCTTTAATTTTATCTCTTATATTCAAAATAAACTCCCTCCAAACAAGTTGTATACATACAATTCTACTACAAAAAATAACTATTGCAAGTTAAATTTATAAAATAAAAAACGGAATATTCAATCCCGTTTTTACTCTGACTTTTTGAAATTATCAGCTTGTATTTTCATATCTTTAGCAGCTTGTATAGTAGCATCAGTTATAGATACACCACCCATAAGACGACCTATTTCATTTATTGAGTCTTCTTTTGTAAGACATATAACATTTGTTGTTGTTTTATTATTATCAGAATGTTTTTCAATAAGAAAATGATTATCTGCCATAGCAGCAATTTGAGGAAGATGTGTTATACATATAATTTGATTTTTAAGACTTACTTTTGACATTTTCTCTGCTACTTTTTGTGCTGTTCTTCCACTTACACCTGTATCAATTTCGTCAAATATAAATGTATCAATAGTATCAACTTCTGAAAGTATTGATTTTAATGCAAGCATTACTCTTGACATTTCACCACCAGAAGCAATTTTTGCAAGTGGTTTTAATTCTTCACCCATATTTGCAGATATAAGAAATTCAACATTATCACGACCATTTGAGGTAAATGTATTTTTATCTGTTATATTTATTTTAAAAGAAGCATTTTTCATTTCAAGGTCTTTAAGTTCATTTTCTATTGCTTTTTCAATTATTTCTGCTTTACCTTTTCTTATGACACTTATTTCATCACATATTTTATTTATTTCTTTTTCTATATTATCTCTATCATTATAAAGTTTTGAAAGTATTTCTTCACTATTTTCCATAAACTCAAGTTCTTTGACTATTTTGTCATAAAAATCAAGTATATCATCTATTGTTTTTCCATACTTTCTTTTAAGACCATAAATTGTATTAAGTCTTTCATCTATACTTATTAATTCATCAGGGTCAGAGTCAATACCCCTAAAATATGATTTTAATTCATGACATACATCATCAAGTAAAGCTGAAACTGTTTCAAGATTTTCTGCCATAGAAGAAACTGTTGGGTCTATTTCTTTAAGTGTATTTATATTATAAAGTGCATCTGATATATTATCTGATGCAGAATAACCATTTTGTGAACCTTCATACAAAAGTTCAAGGCTTGTACCAGAAAGACGAACTATTTTTTCAAGATTAGAAAGTATTTTTTTTCTTTCAACAAGTTCTTCTTCCTCACCTCTTTTTAATTTAGCATTTTCAATATCTTCTTTTTGAAAATAAAGCATATCCATTCTTTGTGCTCTTTCCATTTCATTTCCGTTTAAATTATTAATAGATTTTATTATATCTTTATATTTATGATATAACTCACCTAAAACAGAAAGTTTTTCTTCAAGAATTTGACCACAAAACTTATCAAGTAAATATATATGCTTTTTAGGATTTAAAAGAGATTGGTGTTCATGTTGTCCATGAACATCTATAAGTGCCTCAGATATATTTTTTACAGTACTTGCTGTAACAATAGTACTATTTATTCTACAAACAGATTTCCCTGCTGTATTAAATGTTCTTGTAATTATTACAGAACCATCTTCTTCCGTTTCTATACCATTTTCCAAAAGCAATGAATTTATATTTTTATTTCCTGAAAAGAGAAGTTCAACTCTTGCACTATCAGTATCTTTTCTAAGAAAATCTCTATTAACTCTCCCACCTAAAGCAAAATTTATAGAACCAATAACCATTGATTTTCCTGCACCTGTTTCTCCGGAAAGTATATTAAGACCTTCTTTAAATTTTATTTCGCTTTCCTCTATGAGTGCTACATTCTTTATGCGTATATTTTCTAGCATAGAGGTTTACCTCCCTTATTCAGTACGTATTACTTTATAAAGCTTCTCTATTATAGTAACTGCCTGTTGTGTTCCTCTAGCAACGCAAAATACAGTATCATCACCAGCTATTGTACCAAGTATTTCACTATTTTGCATACTATCAAGAGCAACTGCAACTGCCATACCCATTCCATTAAGAGTTTTTATTACTATCATATTTTGAGAATAATCCATTTTTATAACAGCTTCTTTAAAAACTCTTATAAGTCTTTCAGAAAGTTCATTATCTGTATTTGATAATACAGAATATTTTTGTCTTCCATTTTCGGTAGCTATTTTTGTAAGCTTCATTTCTCTAATATCACGAGAAACAGTAGCTTGTGTTACATCAAATCCAGCTTCTTTAAGCTTTTGAGCAAGCTCGTCCTGTGTTTCAATAGAGTTTTTTTCTATAAGGTCTAAAATTTTTGCCTGTCTTGCTATCTTCATAAACTTACCTCCATTTTACAGTTTTTCTCTAAGTATATCATAAAAACTTTTCATTTCTGTTTTTATAATAGTAGTACAATAATTCGATTTTTTTATTTTAACAACATCATTTTTTTTAAGTTTTATACCATCTTGACCATCTGCACTTAATATAAATTCACTATCGTCATACTGACCTTTCATAGCCATAGTTATAACATCATCAGCAGAAACAACTATTGAACGAGAATACATATTATGAGGACATATAGGAGTTATTGAAACAATTTGTGTATCTGGTTTTAATATTGGACCTCCAGCCGAAAGATTATATGCTGTTGAACCTGTTGGAGTTGATATTATTATTCCATCGGCTCGTATTGTATCAAGATATTCTTTATTTACATATACATCTATTTCAACAAGTTTTGAAAACATACCTCTTGTTATACATATATCATTAAGTGCCAATTCACTTTTTTTATTTTTACTGTATGAATTAATATATGCTTCTATCATAAGACGTTTTTCAATTTTATAGTCTTTATTAAGTAATTTTTCAATAGCTTTTTCAGCACCTTCATTATCCGCTGCTGTAAGAAAACCAAGATTTCCAAGATTTATACCTAAAAGAGGTGTATTATATTCTGCTGTTTTTCTTCCTATTCCTAAAAGTGTACCGTCACCACCAAGAACAATAAGAAAATCAGCTATTGAAAAAAGCCTGTTCTCTTCTATTCCATATTTATCCATATTGTATTTTTTTGCAATATTATATGGTATATAAGGACAACAATTTTTTGTTTCAAGAAAATATATAAGTCTTTTTGTAACAGCTAAATCAGGGTCCTTTTCAATATTAGGCATTATTCCTGCAATAACCATAATTCCACCACCCAATATTAATAAATATTAATCAAGTACATCATGTGATGTATCTGTTATTTCGTTTGCAAGAGCATATGCTTCTTCTTTTGTAAGACCACTATTTTTTCTATCAAGATATATAAGATATTCTATATTTCCCTCTGGTCCTTTTATAGGTGAAAAACTTAAATTTATAATATTAAGTCCATTTTCAAAAGCAAAGTCCATAATTTTAAGTATAACCTCTTTATGAACGCTTATATCTTTAACAACACCTTTTTTACCAACTTTTTCTCTGCCTGCCTCAAATTGTGGTTTTATAAGGCATACAAGTTGTCCTGCCTCGCCAAGTATTCCAAGAGCTGCTGGAATAATTTTTGTAAGAGATATAAAAGAAACATCAACAGAAGCAAAATCTGCTTCTTCTGGTATTTGTTCATGAGTTACATATCTCATATTTGTTTTTTCCATACATACAACCCTTGGGTCATTTCTTAATTTCCAAGCAAACTGACCATATCCAACATCTATTGAATATACTTTTTTTGCACCGTTTTGAAGCATACAATCAGTAAAACCACCTGTTGATGCACCTATATCCATACAAATTTTATCTTGAAGGTTAACACCAAATTCATTTATGGCTTTTTCAAGTTTATATCCTCCACGGCTAACATATTTCATTTCGCCGCCTTTAACTTCTATTTTTGCATTTATATCTATTTTAGTACCTGCCTTGTCCTCTTTCATTCCATCAACATATACATTACCAGCCATAATAACTGCTTTTGCAAGTTCTCTGGAATTAACAAGATTATTTTTGACAAGAAGTACATCAAGTCTTTCTTTATCTGCCATACTTTATTCCTCTATATATAAATTTATTTTTATTAACTAAAATAACATACCTACAACTATACCAAGAACAGCTCCAGCCATAACTTGTATAGGAGTATGTCCCAAAAGTTCTTTTAATTGTTCTTCCGGTTTAAGCCCACTATGAAAAAGTAATTTATTAAGCATAGCTGCTTGTTTTCCTGCCTCAAGTCTTACATTTGCTGCATCATACATTACAACAAATGAAAAAACAAGTGCAACAGCAAAAGATGGAACATTAAATCCATATATTCTTCCTATATTAAAAGTTAGAGCCATAACAAATGCTGTGTGTGAACTAGGCATACCACCTGAACCATACATTCTTGTTAAGTCAAGCTTTCTTTCAGAAAAAAGTGTAAGTATTACTTTTATAACCTGTGCAGCAAGCCAAGCAATAAAACCTGCCCATATAGGACTATTACTTAAAAATTCGTTTATCATTATATACCTCTTTTCTGTTTCAACTTTTAAAAACTTCTTTTTATAAGGTATTTTGTAAGTGATGAAAGAAACTCTGATTTTTCTCCAAAGTTTTCTATTATTTCTATTGCTTCATTAGAAAGCTTTTCAACTTGTTCTTTTGATTTTTCTAAACCATACATAGAAACATATGTGACTTTATTATTTTTTTCATCACTTCCAACAGGTTTTCCAAGAACCTCTGTTGTACTTATAACATCAAGAATATCATCTTGTATCTGAAAAGCGATACCTATTTTTTCTCCAGCTTTTCCAATAAGTTCAACAAATTTGTCACTAGCTCCTGCAATACAGGCACCAGCTTTTAAAGCTCCTTCAATCATTGCAGCTGTTTTATTTTTGTGTATAAAATTAAGAGTTTCACCATCTATTTCTTTGCCTTCACTACAAACATCAACAACTTGTCCAGAAAGCATTCCATAAACTCCTGCCCCATGGCTTATAGCTTGCATAGCTTTTACAGACTCAATACTATTTTGTTTAACACAAGCATTAGCCATTGTTTCCATAGCATGATGAAGAAGTCCGTCACCTGCAAGTATTGCTATATCTTCACCAAATTTTTTATGACTTGTAAGTCTTCCTCTTCTATAATCATCATTATCCATAGCTGGAAGGTCATCATGTATAAGTGAATATGTGTGTATCATTTCAATAGCGGCTGCAAAAGGTTCCGCATTTTTTGTATTTCCATCAAATATTTCACAAGCTGCCATAAGCATAATAGGTCTAAGTCTTTTACCACCTGCAAATACACTATATCTCATTGCTTCAAAAATAATATTTGGATATTCCGTTTCTTTTGGTATAAATTTTTCAAGTACATTTTCGCAATATTCTATTCTCTGTTTTAAATCACTTTTAAAATCCATAAGTATTATTCCTCCTTTACAGCTTCAAAGGTTTTTTGTGAAAATCTTCCGTTTATATCTTTCTGAAGAATTTTAACTTCTTCTTCCATTCCATTAAGTTTTTCTCTACATATAAGCGAAAGTTCCATTCCTTGTTTATAAAGCTGTATGGACTTTTCGAGAGGTATATCATTATTTTCAAGGTCATACACTATGTTTTCTATTTTAGAAAGTGCCTCCTCAAAAGAAATATTTTTTTTAGCCAAAATATCACCACTCTCTTTTTACAATATCTTTAACTTCTGCTTTAACTTCACCGTCTTTAAATAATATTTTTATATTATCATATAAATCTATATCATCAATGGTTTTTATATTTTTACCCCTGTTATTTTCAATTATAGTATAGCCTTTTTTTAACATTGCAAAAGGCGAAAGCAATTCCATTTTACTTAGCAATCTTTCAAAAACAATATTTTTTTCAGTCAATTTTGATTTTATAATATTATTCATTTGTTTTTCTAAATTACTGATATAAATTTCATTATCAGTAATATTATCCATAGGTCTTTTAAAAAATCTTCTTTCCATAAGATTTTCAAGTCTATTTTTTTCATATGAAATTCTAGAATTTATATTTGAATTAAGACTTTCAATAATATTATCAAGTCTTTCATTATCAAATTCTCTGTTATTTACTGCAAGTTCCGCAGCTGCCGAAGGTGTTGGTGCTCTCAAATCAGCAACAAAATCTACTATTGTAAAATCAGTTTCATGTCCAACAGCAGATATAACAGGAATTTCAGAAGCAAAAACTGCTCTTGCTACTTTTTCATCATTAAATGCTTGAAGGTCCTCCATAGAACCTCCACCACGTCCTAAAATTAAAGTGTCACACTTTCCCCATTCATTGGCAAGTTTTATTGCAGAAACTATTGAAGCAACAGCATTTTCACCTTGCACAAGAGCAGGTATAACAACTATTTTAACACTACTGTTTCTTCTCTTTGATATATTTATAATATCTCTTATTGCTGCACCAACAGGAGATGTTATAACGCCTATACATTTAGGATATTTACATATTTCTCTTTTATAGTCATCATCAAAAAGACCTTCCAAATCAAGTTTTGCTTTTAACTGTTCAAAGGCAGTATTAAGAGCCCCTGCCCCAAGAGGCTCCATAAGTTCTGCATAAAGCTGATACTGACCTGTTTTTTCATATATGGAAATATAACCGCATATTACAACAGACATACCATTTTCAGGAATAAACGGTAATATATCTGCACTTCCTTTAAACATAACACAATTAATAGCTGCATTATTATCTTTAAGTGTAAAATACATATGACCTGTTGAATGGTATTTAAAATTAGAAATTTCACCTTTAACCCAAAGACTATTTAATATAAAATCATTTTCAATTAGGTTTTTAATATAATGGTTTATCTGTCCAACAGAAAAAATTTTAGGCTCTATCATTACATATCTCCATATTTTTAAAAATTTTATACAAGTTTTCCAAGAATACCATTTACAAATGCAGGTGAACCATCTGAACTATATTCTTTTGCAAGTTCAACAGCTTCATTTATAACAACACTTGCTGGTGTTTCTGTATCAAATTTAAGTTCATATACAGCAAGTCTTAATATTGCAAGGTCTACATTTGCCATTCTTTTTGTATCCCATTTTTTTGCAACACTATTAATAAACTCATCTATTTTTTCAGTATTTTCTCTTACACCCATTACAGTTTTAAGAATGAAGTCTTTTTCACTCTGTGTAAGTTCCATTTCAGCTTCTTCAAAAAATATTCTTTTTGCTTCTTCTTCATTATCTGTAAACCCAAGCTGAAAAAGTAATGTAAACGCATTTCTTCTAACATCTCTACGACGCATATATTATCCTCCTGATATTTAACTATAAAAGGCGGAAGTAAAACCTCCGCCCAATTGAAAATTTTTATTCTTCCTCTTCTGTCTTTGGTTTTTTATTATTAGTAGCTATACCTGTAATATTTACATTTACAAGCATAACTTCAAGTCCTGTCATTGTTTCAACAGCGTTTTTAATCTTTTTCTGTACCTCAAGTGCAACATTTTGTACTTTAAAGCCGAATTCAACTATAATATCAACTTCAACACTTACTTCTCCACCATCAGCACATACTTTAACACCTTTTGACTGACTTTTTTTACCAAAGAGTTCAACAAAAGTATCTGTTGCATTTCCTGACGCAGAATAAACACCTTCAACTTCACGTGAAGCTGTTCCAGCAATAATTGCAATAACTTCATCTGCTATCTGAATTTGTCCAATAGATGTATTATTTTCAGTCATATATTTACCTCCTGACAATCTCTTTATATAAAATAAAGTATATTCGTGTTGCAAATAATTTTATACATACTACAACTTATATTATATCATTTTTTTTATTATTTGCAATTTTAAAAATGATAATTTATGCATAATATGCATAATTATCCTATACCTTTAAATATAATATTAAGTATATATACAATAAGAGTTATACCCACAAAAAGATATTTTGAAGCAGGTTCAAACCATTTTCCAATTTTCTTATTTCTTCCAAGTTGTACTTGTTCTCTTGCATAACCCTTTTCACAAACCCAATAAAACATTATTCCAGCAAGAAGTGCTCCAAGAGGAATTATATATATTGAAACACCGTCCATCCAAGCACCAACTGCATCTCCACTTTCTATAAATACACCTACTAAAATAGCAGTAGCAGCAACAATTAATGATGCAAAAAATCTTGATAAACCAAATTTCTCTTGTAATGCTTCAACAGGAGTTTCAAAAAGGTTCATAAGAGATGTAACAGCCGCAAAAAGAACAGCAACAAAAAATATTATTGCAAAAAGTTGTCCCATAGGCATAAGTTTAAATACACTTGGCATAGTAATAAACATAAGTGGAGGTCCAGATGCAGGGTCAAATCCAAATGCAAAAACAGCTGGTATTATTACAAGACCTGCAAGAAGTGCTGCACAAGTATCAAAGAAAGCTACATTTTTAGCACAATTTATTATATCTTCATCTTTTTTAAGATAACTTCCATATACTATTGTACCAGAACCGGCAACAGATAATGAGAAAAAGGCTTGTCCCAGTGCATAAACCCAAGTATCAGGATTTTTTAAAAGTTCCCAGTCAGGATTTAAAAGATATTCATAACCTTTTTGTGCTCCATCAAGAGTAAAAACTCTTATTGCAAGTATTATAAAAAGAAAGAAAAATGCTGGCATAAGAACTTTATTAATTCTTTCTATACCTTTTGAAACACCCATTACCATCATTAAAAATACTATTATAATTCCTGCTATATGCCAACCAATACTTCCAAAGTTTTCAGAAAGGTCAACAAAATATTTTACAGAGTCACTTGTAAATACTGAACCTGTTATTGAACCTATAAGAAAATTTATTATCCAACCAACAACAACTGCATAACCTATTGCTATACCAAGAGAACCTATAACAGGTATAATTCCAACAAATTCTCCCCATTTTCCACCTCTTCTCATTGATGCTTTTTTAAATGCACCAAGAGGACCTGTTCCCATAGCTCTACCAAATGCCATTTCACCAGCAACACCTGTAAAACCAAGGAATATAACAAAAATAAAATAAGGTATAAGAAATGCTCCTCCTCCATACTGTCCAGCACGATAAGGAAACATCCATATATTACCCATTCCTACGGCAGAACCGATACATGCAAGTATAAATCCTATACGAGAACTGAAAGCTTCTCGTTTTTTAGCTTTGTCTTGCATAAAAATCCCCCTTCTATTTTTTAGTTAGAATATATTATAGCATAAAAATTCATTAAATATATTAAAACTTATATATTATATATTAAATTTTACTTACAAAATTATTTACAATAAAAAAGCTAAATAACAATATTGTTATTTAGCTTTTTATTAATATAATTATTTTCTTCCTGTTGAACCGAAACCGCCTTCGCCTCTTACTGTTTCAGAAAGTTCAGAAACTTCATTAAACTCTACTGATAAGAAAGGTGTTACAACAAGCTGTGCTATTCTTTCTTTTACCTCTATTATAGCATCATTGTTACTATGATTATGTAAAAATACAAGTATTTCTCCCCTATAATCTGCATCAACAACACCTACTTTGTTTGCAGGTGCAAGACCTTTTTTTGTAGCAAGACCACTTCTTGCATATACAAGACCTGCATAGCCTTCTGGAATTTCAACAGCTATACCTGTTGGTATTTTAACTGTTTCACCAGCTTTAACAACTATATCTTCATCTATACAAGCATATAAATCATATCCTGCTGCAAAGTCACTTCCTCTTGTAGGAATAACTGCATTTTCATTTACTTTTTTTAAATTAATAATCATTTTAATTCTCCATTATTACTTATTATCATAAAGAACAACTTCTTCTGATTTAAGACTATTTTTTACATCTATTATTCTTTGATTTGTACTTCCTGCCCAATGATATTTAGCACTTTTAAGTTCGTTTACAAATTTACCATCAACAAGAACATCTATATTTTTCATAAAAGGAAGCCTTCTTACTTCTTCCCAAAGAAAACCTGTATAAAGCCATATTGTTTTATTAGGATATTTTTCTTTTATATCATATACAAGCTTCCCTATATCATCAACATTACAAGGGTGAAGTGGGTCACCGCCTGAAAGAGTTATACCATTTATATAATCTTTATCAAGCTGTTCATAAATTTCACTTTTTGCAGCTTCATCAAATATAACACCACTATCAATATCCCAAGTAATTGGGTTATGGCAGTCTTTACAATGGTGTGTACAACCTGAAACCCAAAGTACAACTCTTAAGCCTTCACCGTTAAGCATGTCATCTTTTGTTATGTTATGAAATTTCATTTTACATAGATTTCCTTTCTGCAATCTCTGCCATTTTTGCTTTATTCAAACGAGTATCACCTTTAACTCTTGAATAAGAAAGATAACCATTCATTCTATCTATTTTTGTAAGGTTCTTGCTTCCACATTTTGGACAAACATCCATTTCAAGCTCTTGATGTCCACAATCGTCACAATATGCAAGTGAAAGATTTACGCCTTCATAAAATCCCATTTTCATAGCACGTCTAATAAGAACTTTTACAGCTTCTTTATTATAGTCAATAGGATATTTAACATACTGTATTTTACCACCATTCATTAAGTCCCAAAATCTTTTTTCTAAATCCTGTTTTTGTATTGGTGAAATATCTTCTGTTACATGGCAATGGAATGAATTTGATACATATGCTCTATCAGAAACATTTTCAATAATTCCGAATTTTTTTCTAAATTGCTCTACCTGTAAACCGCAAAGACTTTCAGCAGGTGTACCATAAAGAGCATAAAGTTTTCCGTCTTCTTCTTTAAATTGAGCAACTTTTTTATTTATATATTCCATAACTTCAATAGCAAAATTTCCGTCTTCCACAAGAGATTTTTTATTGTGTAATTCTTGAAGTTCATTAAGAGCTGTAATTCCAAATGAAGCAGTTGCAGCTTTTAAAAGAGGTTTAATTTTATCATTTGGTTTAAGGTGTCCACCATAGAAACCTCCTTCACAATATGCCATAGGATTTGTTGATGCTCTCATTTCTCCAAGATAATCATATGTTTTTAAATGTATTTTTCTAATCATTTCAAGATAATAATCAAGAACTTCATAAAAATCACGGCTTTCATAATCTGCTTTTGCATAAATCATAGGAAGATGAAGTGAAACAGCACCAATATTAAATCTTCCAACAAAAACAGGTTTATCATTTTCGTCAGCAGGTTTTATACCACCTCTTTCATACCAAGGTGAAAGGAATGCTCTACAACCCATAGGACTTATAACTTCACCATATTTTTTATACATCTCAGAAACATAGCCTTCACCTGTAAGACTAAGCCAGTCAGGATACATTGTTTTTCTTGAACATTCAACACCCTCATTGAATACATCTTCAAGTTCACAACCTTCTCCATGAAGATTTTCATCATATAAAAATACTATTTTAGGGAATAATACAGGTTTTTTATTTCCTGCTTTACCTTGACCATGTCTATGTACTTCAAGCATTGTTATTGCAGCCATTTTTGCAAATCTACTTCTTCCAAGACCTACTGTCATTGTAACAAAAGGATAATCCCCTCTTGAAGAACCTACTGAATTGAGTTTATATTCAAGCCCCTGAAATCCCTGCTCAAAATCTCTTTTAAGTTTTTTAATTGCAATTTCTTCTGCATATTCAGGGTCATTAACACCATAATATTTCTGTTTTTCAATTTCTTCTTCATGATATTTTTTATAGCTTAATTCAGCATATGGTTCAAGTATATTATCAATCTGCGGAACAGTAAAACCTCCATACTGTTGTGCCGCTGTTGAAAGTATAACATCTCCTATAACATCAAATGCAACATCAAGTGTTTTAGGCTCATTATACCAAAGATTCCCCATTTCGAAACCGCCTCTTAAAACATTAGCCATGTCAAAAAGACAGCAATTCATTGTATCACGTCTTGCAGACATATCATGAATATAAATATATCCATCACGACAAGCCTGAAGCTCTTCAACATTAAGTGAAAATTTCTGATAAAGTTCTTTATTTAACTGATTAAATATAAGACTTCTTTTTGTAGCAACAAGAGCACTATCTGTGTTTGCATTATCTTTATCTCCTATGTACATTATTGATTGTGCTTTTTTATATACACCATCAAGCATATGTACAAAATCCTGTTTATAGTTTCTATAATCTCTATAACTTTTAGCAACGGCAGGATTTACTTTTTCAAGAGCACTTTCTACAAGATTGTGCATTGTCTGTATAGGAATAAGTGTAAGTTTTTCATCTTTAATATGTTCCTCTACATATTTGCAAATCTCCTCTAAATTTTCTGATGTAAGTTTTATCATAACACGCTCAGCTGATTTATTAACTGCATTTGCAATCTTCTGAGAATTAAACGCTTCAAGAGTATTGTCTTTTTTAATAACTCTTATCATATTTCCTGCCTCCTTTTTAAATAATAAAAAACACAACATATTGTTGTCTGCATAATACTATAACACATATATTGCTATTTAGATAGACCAAAATATATTTTTAGCATAATCAACAAAGCCTTATGGATTTTAAAAATTAAAAAATTATATATTAATATAGATTAATTTATTGACTTTTTAACTATATATAAATGGAAATTAAAAATTATTTTAAAAATTATAAATATTTTTTAAAAAACAGACAATAATATAAATGCAATAAAAAATATAAAAAATTTGGAGGTACTAATTATGGATAAAGTAAACAAATCTATTAAATGTTCAGTAAGCCAGTGTGCATATCATTGCGGAGATAAAGGATACTGCTCTCTTGATACAATTCAAGTAGGAACACATGAAATTAATCCAACAAAAAAAGAATGTACTGACTGCGAATCATTTGCTACAAAAATGTAAATAATACAGCAAAAATAAGTATATTGAATAAATTCAATATACTTATTTTTTTAACACTTGTCCTTTTTATACATATAATATAGTAAAATAAATAAAAAAGAGGATTTTTATGGACAATCAATATATTAAAAACCCATGTTGTATACTCCAAGATAATTGCCAAGACAAAATTTTTGGTTTTGGTTATTTTTCAAACTCAAAAGAAATTAATACCAAAAGTGGTATAATAGAATTTAATGATACACCTGTTATTACAGATATTTTTGATATTGATAATGGTTATATCAAAGTTAAAGCTGATGGTTGGTATTATATTCAATATGTATTAAATATACCTTCAGAAGCTAGTATTTCATCTAATTTTGCAATATACAATGAAAACTCTGCAATAGAAGGTACTATTATAAATGTAAATAAAAAAAGTACTGAAAATTCATTATATTATGGTGCTCAAACAATTTGCAAAATAGATAAAGATACTGTTATATCATTAAAATCAGATAAAGATTTATATTTAAAAACTAAAAAACCATATGAAAACTGTGTATCATTATTTATATTAAAATTATTATAAAGGTATAAAAGAACTCCGGAAAGTATCCGGAGTTCTTATTTTTTATTCTTCTGGAAGATTATGAAGTTCATCAATATCATCTACTGGTTTTTCAAGACCTTCTATAACTATATTATTTTTTTCTGCATAATCCCAAAGAGCTGCATGAAGAGCTTCTTCTGCAAGACATGAACAATGCACTTTTACTGGTGGAAGTCCGTCAAGAGCTTCCATAACAGCTTTATTTGTAATTTCAAGAGCTTCTTGAATTGTTTTACCTTTTACAAGTTCTGTTGCCATACTACTTGTTGCAACAGCTGCTCCACAACCAAATGTTTTAAATTTTGCATCTTCAATAATGCCATTTTCTATTTTAAGATATACTTTCATTATATCGCCACATTTAGCATTTCCAACTGTACCAACACCACTTGCATCTTCTATTTCTCCAACATTTCTTGGGTTCATAAAATGGTCCATAACTTTTGCACTGTATTCCATAAATTTTATCCTCCTAGTTAATCATATATATTATTGAATTATTTTTGTATTATTATTTATTGTTTTTTATATATTCTTCATAAAGTGGAGACATATCTCTAAGTCTTTGAACAATAGGTGGAAGTTTTTCTATAATATAATCAACTTCTTCTTCTGTATTCATATGTCCAAGAGTAAGTCTTAATGAACCATGTGCTTTTTCATGTGGAAGACCTATTGAAAGAAGAACATGTGATGGGTCAAGTGAACCAGAAGTACAAGCAGAACCACTTGAAGCACAAATTCCATTCATATCAAGGAAAAGTAACATTGATTCACCTTCAATAAATTCAAATGAAAGATTTACATTTCCCGGAAGTCTATCAACAGGGTGTCCATTAAGTTTTGTATGGCTTATTTTTGAAGTAAGTTCTGTAATAAGTTTATCTCTCATTTTAATAAGTTTTGGTGTTACTTCGTCCATTTCATTTACAGCTATTTCAATAGCTTTTCCAAGTCCAACTATACCCGGAACATTTTCAGTACCAGCACGTCTTCCTCTTTCTTGAGCACCGCCATGTATAAATGATTTTAATTTAACACCTTTTCTTATATATAAAGCACCTATTCCCTTAGGAGCACCAAGTTTATGTCCTGAAAGAGAAAGCATATCAATATTCATTTCTTTTACATCTATTTTAACATGACCTACTGCCTGAACAGCATCTGTGTGGAAATAAATACCATTTTCTTTTGCTATTTTTCCGATTTCAGCAATAGGTTCTATTGTACCAATTTCATTATTAGCAAACATAATTGATATAAGAATTGTATCTGGTCTTATAGCAGCCTTTAAATCTTCAATTCTTACTTTTCCATATTCATCAACAGGAAGATATGTTACTTCAAATCCTTTTGACTCAAGATATTCACAAGTATGAAGTATAGCATGATGTTCAATAACTGATGTTATAATGTGTTTTCCTTTAGAAGACATTGACTCTGCAATTCCTTTTAAAGCCCAATTATCACTTTCAGAACCACCAGCTGTAAAGAATATTTCAGCAGGTTCTGCACCAAGAGCATTTGCAACTTGTTCTCTTGCTTTATCTATTGCTTTTTTGCTTTCTCTTGCTATACTATAAACACTTGAAGCATTACCATAATGTTCACTAAAATATGGTAATATTGTATCAAGAACTTCTTTTCTTACAGGTGTTGTTGCAGCATTATCAAAATATATTAATTTATCCATAACTAACTACTCCCTCATTATTAAAATTTTATATCTATTCTATATTATTAATTTCTTTATATTCTGTTGCAAGTTCTTCAAGATTTATAGAATCAGCAGCTTCATTAAGGCTTGCTTGCATTTTCTCCCATACACCTTTTGATACGCAACAAGTACATGTATCTGGACAGGCTGCTGTTTTTTCATTACAACAGTCCTGTGAAAAAGAGTCTTCCAAAGCTCTAAGGATACTGCCTACTTTTATATCTTTCGGGTTCATAGCTATTCTATATCCTCCTCCAGCACCCCTAACACTTTTTACAAGACCTGCTTTTTTAAGAGGAGGTATAAGTTGTTCAAGATAGCTTTCAGATATATGCTGTCTTTCAGCAATACTTTTTATACTTATACAATTATCTTTTCCAAAAACCGCTATATCTATCATAGCTTTAAGACCATATTTTCCTTTTGTGGAAATCTTCATTTTATCACCTCTCTTAAATTCCGAGTTGTTTACTGGGAATTTACATATATAAAAATATCACTTCTGATTATCATTGTCAATAGATTTCAAAAAAATCCTAGTAAAATTATAGGATTTTTTTAAGTACAATTTATCCCGTCACATATTGTGGTTTTAAAAATAATATTTTCCCATTCTGTGATAGATACTTTTTTTGTATACAAAATAAAAATATAATATTTATAATATGTATGACAATATACATCTCGGCATATAATATAACAGGGAGAGGGTATTTATGGAATTCAAAGACAGACTTAGATTTTTAAGAAAAGAAAAACATCATACACAAAAAAAACTCGGTGAAATACTCAATTATGGATACACAGCAATTTCAAACTATGAAAGCGGAAGAAATGAACCCTCTATTTCTGATATCAAGAAAATAGCAAAATTTTTTGATGTTTCAGTTGATTATCTTCTTTGTGTAAACGATATAAGAAACCCATATCTTCAAGAAGAGTCTTCTGAAAGTTTTATGGAATTTAAAAATCTATTTTCAAAATTAAATGATGAAGGTAAAGAGGAATTACTTCTTTATATGAAATATCTTTCTGTAAAAGAAGATATGTATCTTAAAGTTGCTGAAGAAAAAGAAGAATATAAAACAAAAAAATAATAAAAGGCTGTGTATTATATACACAGCTTTTTTATTTCAATAATAAAATATATAAAACAAAAAAGGCATTTCCCAAAGGAAATGCCTTTTATCTTCACAACACAATTAATTTATAAATTAAAGAAAATATTCTAATTACTGATTAGCTTTTTCTTCTTTGTATTTTCTAAGAGCATCAGCAAGTTTAGGAACGATAACTTTAACGTCACCTACGATACCAAGGTCAGCAACCTGGAAGATTGCAGCTGTATCATTTTTGTTGATAGCAACGATAAATTCAGAACCTTCCATACCTGCAACGTGCTGGATAGCACCTGAGATACCACAAGCAACATAAAGTTCTGGTCTAACTGTTTTACCTGTCTGTCCAACCTGACGTTCTTTTTCAATCCAGCCAGCGTCAACACAAGCTCTTGAAGAACCAACTTCTGCACCAAGTACATCAGCAAGGTCTCTAAGCATATCAAATCCTTCTGGTCCGCCGATACCACGTCCACCAGAAACGATAAGTTTAGCTTCTGTAAGGTCAACAGCTTTCTTTGTAGCTTTAACTACTTCAAGAATTTCGATGTTCATATCTGCATCTGTTAAACCTGCATCAAATCTGATAAGTTCGCCAGTTCTTGTTGTATCTTTAGCAATTCTTTTCATAACACCAGGTCTTACAGTAGCCATCTGTGGTTTTGTTCTTGGGCACATAAGTGTAGCCATGATGTTACCACCGAAAGCTGGACGAGTCATAAGTAATGCTCTTGTACCATCTGCACAACCCATAGCTTCTTCTTTAGCTATTTCTTCTTCTGTTTTAGCCATTCTTAAACCTGTACAGTCAGCAACAAGACCTGTTCTTACACGGCTAGCAAGTCTTGGAGCAACGTCTCTACCGATTGAAGATGCACCAAAGAGCATGATTTCTGGGTCATATTCTTTAACAACTGCTGCAAGAGCTTTTGTATATGGCTCTGTAGCATATTCTTTAAGAAGTGGGTTGTCGATTAATACAACTTTATCTGCACCATAGTGATATAATCTTTCAACCTGGTCTTCAATTTCGCTACCTAATAATACAGCAACTACGTCGTCGCCTAAATCTTCTTTTAATCTTGTAGCTTCTCCAATAAGCTCAAGTCCAACGTTCTGAACTTTACCGCTTCTCTGTTCTACTACTACATAAATTCCTTTACTCATTGTAGGGTTCTCCTCCTTAATTAATATATTTCAACTAAAATTAAAATTAGATAATGTGTTTAGCATCAAGTTTTTCAATAATAGCTGCAACAGCCTGTTCTGCAGAAACATCTTTAAGGATTGTACCTGCACCTTTAACTTCTTTAGTGAATGATTTGTAAACGTTTGTAGGTGAACCCTTTAATCCGATCATATCAAGTTCAAGGTCATCTTTTAAGTCTTCAAAACCGATGATTTTGATTTCTTTTTCATAAGCTTCTACGATACCTCTAACTGACATGTATCTTGGTGTAGCAAGCTCAGCAATAGCTGTAAGTAAGCAAGGAGTTTTGATTTTGATGATGTGGTATCCATCTTCAAACTGTCTCTTAACTATAAGGTGGTCTTCAGCTACTTCCTGGATTTCTTCTACATAAGAAACCTGTGGAAGACCAAGTTTTTCACCAATCTGTGGTCCAACCTGAGCTGTGTCACCGTCAATAGCCTGACGTCCTGTGATAATTAAATCGTATCCGATTTTCTTTAATGCTGCAGCAAGAATTCCTGATGTAGCATATGTATCAGAACCACCGAATTCTCTACCTGATACGAGGTAAGCTTCGTCACAACCCATAGCTAAAGCTTCTCTTAAAGCAACATCTGCCTGTGGAGGTCCCATAGATACAACTGTTACTGTTGCACCTGTCTGCTCTTTAATTCTTAAAGCAGCCTCAATACCTGTTTTGTCGTCATGATTTATGATACTTGGTACACCATCTCTGATAAGTGTACCAGTTTTTGGATCGATTTTTACTTCTACTGTATCTGGAACCTGTTTAATACATACAACGATTTTCATCTTAGTTCTCCTTCCGAAATTTATTTTTCTAGATTATAGGTTTTATTAGAGCTTCATTGAGCCAGAGATAACCATCTTCATAGCTTCAGATGTACCTTCATAGATTTCAGTAATCTTAGCATCTCTCATTGCTCTTTCAACTGGATATTCTCTTGAGTATCCGTAACCACCCATTAACTGAACGCATCCTCTTGTTACTTCGTTAGCAACGTCTGATGCGAATAATTTACACATAGCTGCTAATGGAGCATAGTTTTCATGGTTGTCTTTAGCAACAGCTGCTCTCCAAACCATAAGTCTAGCTGCATCAACTTTTGTCTGCATTTCAGCAAGTTTGAACTGTGTATTCTGGAATTTTGAGATTGGTTTTCCAAACTGTTTTCTTTCTTTAACGTATTTGATTGTTTCGTTAAGAGCACCCTGAGCAATACCTACTGACTGAGCACCGATACCGATACGACCACCATTAAGAGCTGTCATAGCGATTTTAAATCCGTTTCCTTCTTTAGCAAGAAGTCTGTCTGCAGGAACTTTTACGTTTTCATAAGCAACTTCACAGTTAGAAGCAGCTCTGATACCCATACGTTCAATGTTTGTTCCTACTGTAAGTCCTTCCATTTCTTTATCAAGAATGAAAGCTGACATACCTTTCTGTCCTTTTGATTTATCTGTAAGAGCAAATACTATGAATGTATCAGCAAATCCTGAGTTTGTTGTGAATATTTTTGTACCATTGATTGTGTAGTATGTACCGTCTTCTGATAAAACAGCTTCTGTCTGAACACCTGAAGCATCTGTACCAGCATTAGGCTCTGTAAGTCCGAAACAGCCAATTTTGCTTCCGTCTACAAGAGGTCTTAAGAATTTCTGTTTCTGCTCTTCTGTACCAAATTCATTGATACAAGCACAGCAGAGTGATGTATGAACAGAGATTGTGATACCTGTTGAAGCATCGATTTTTGACATTTCTTCCATAGCTAATGTGTATGTAAGGTTGTCAGCTCCCTGTCCGCCGTACTCTCTTGAATAAGGTATACCAAAAATACCAGCTTTCTGAAGTTTTTCTACAAGCTCCATTGAGTACTCTTCAGCTTCGTCCATATCCTTTGCAATTGGTTTGATTTCTGTTTCTGCAAATTTTCTGAATAACTCTTGACAAAGCAACTGTGTTTTTGTTAATTTGAAATCCATTTTTTATTCCTCCTATTATAATAATAAAAAATTAAAATAACCGGTGGGTGTGTGACCGATTATTAAATTACAAATGCATAACCTTTCCGCCGTCATAACCGCAACGGTAAATGAAACCGATGCATCTGCGTGGATTAATACATAAAAGGACGATACTCATCAAAGGCCGCTAGGCATTTAGACCAAATATTTAGTATGCAAAATATATGACCTAAAAAACGACACACTCAGCGTGCATCTATTCTTTATATGTATACTTACACTTTACACCCTTGTCTATAATATGTCAATATGTTTTATAAAAATTCTATATAAAAAACAAAAGTGTAAAGTTATTTTATGTCAAAATATACATTTATAGTGCATCACTTTTTAAAAATCATATTTATAAAAGCCTTATTTAGCCTTTAAAACATAAATTTGATATATTATCTAAAATTTCACAAAATCATTTATTGTGAAATGAATATCACAAAACAAATTTTATTTTACATTATTTGCCAAGTTTTAACCAATTAGCAATAACTATTTTTTGTACTTCTGATGTACCTTCATAAATTTCTGTTATTTTAGCATCTCTCATCATTCTTTCCATAGGATAATCTCTTGTATAACCATATCCTCCGAAAAGCTGTAAACATCTTCTTGTAACATCACTTGCGAGTTCAGCACATAAAAGTTTTGCCATTGCTGAAAGATGTCCATATGGACGATGTGCATCTTTTTCAGAAGCAGCCTTTCTTAATAAAAGCTGACAGGATTCTATCTTTGCAGCCATTTCTGCAATTTCAAACTGTGTATTTTGGAACTGAGCAATAGTTTTTCCAAACTGCTTTCTTTCTTTTGTATAAGCAATACACTCATTTAAAGCACCTTCTGCAATACCAAGAGCCTGAGAAGCAATACCTATACGACCTCCATCAAGTGTTTGCATAGCTACTTTAAAACCTTGTCCTTCTTTTCCAAGAAGATTTTCTTTAGGTATACGACAATTTTCAAATATAAGGTCACATGTAGCAGAGCCTTTTATACCCATTTTTCTTTCTTTTTTACCAAATTTGAAACCTTCCGTTCCTTTTTCAACTATGAATGCAGAAATTCCTCTATTACCTTTTGATTTGTCAGTCATAGCTATTACAACATATATATCAGCATATCCACCATTTGTTATAAATACTTTTGTTCCATTAAGAACATATTCATCACCATCAAGAACAGCTGTTGTTTGTTGCATAGATGAGTCTGTACCTGCTCCCGGTTCAGTAAGACCAAAAGCACCTAATTTTTCACCTTTTGCAAGAGGAACAAGATATTTTTGTTTTTGTTCTTCTGTACCAAACTGGAAAATAGGCTGACAACATAAAGATGTATGGGCAGAAATAATTACAGCTGATGTTGCACAAACTTTAGCTATTTCCTCAACACACATAGAATATGCAATATTATCAGCACCTTGTCCGCCATATTCTTTAGGAAAAGGTATACCCATAAAACCACAAGCTGCAAATTTTTTCAGATTTTCCTCAGGAAATCTTTCCTCTTCATCAATTATTTCTGCGAGAGGTTTAACTTCAGTTTCAGCAAACTTTCTATAAAGTTCCTGCATCAAAATCTGTTCTTTTGTCAAAGTAAAATCCATGATATTTCCTCCTTAAAACAGATGCTAAAACTTTGATTACCAAAAAGCATTTGATATATCTAGTATTTATGTTATATAATCGTTGATTATTTGTCAAGTTTTTCATCATATTTACTTAAAAAAATACAATATTTTTAGCAATTTGTTGAATTATTCACTTTTTTGAATTATTTTTCAACTTTTATTGTGTTAATTTTTTATTAATCTTTTTAAGTTCAGCAGTAAATAAAGGCTTATAAATAAGCTTAGGACCTTTTCTCACACTTTCCATAAGTGTTATTTTTTCAACTTTTATTTCTTTATGTTCAACTGGGAATTTACCTCTAAGATTTTTAAAATTATTATAAAACTCAACTTCTCTACCAAGAGTTATATGTGGTTTTAAACCTTGTCTACCTGTTGAATATCCTTCTCTTGAAAGAGCCTTTGAAAGACTGTTATAAAGTCTAAAAAGAGGTTTGCACTCCTCTGTGCCAAGCCATAATATACTACTATTACCTCTGTTAAATGTTCCAAGTTCATCAAGTTTAATTGTAAATTCTTTATTCTGTGATGCACCAGTATATAAAGCTGTACAAAGTCCATCTATTTCATTTCTTTCTACTTCACCAATAAAATGAAGTGTAATATGAAAATTATCTTTAGGAACAAAGTTTCCTTTTTTTGTTGCTGTTTTCACATTTTCCTGAACTTTAGAAATATATTCTTTAATTTCTTCAGAAAAATCTATCGCCATAAATACTCTCATAAACATACCTTCCTTCATATAAAAAAGGGTTATGCATAAGCCTAACCCTTTGAAATTTATAATAATTATAAAATAAAAAAGGGATTTAAAAAACCCCTTTTAAAATATATTTTATTTAAGTTTTTCTCTTACAAAATCCTTAATTCCATCTCTTTCACAAATATTCTTATGAAGAATAGGTCTTTTTTCTATACCTTTTATTGTTTCAGGAATAGCTACTTTTGAAATTTCTTCAAGTTCTTTCATAAGTTCAATAGCATCTTTGCTTTCATATTTACTATCTATTGCACAAAGAACATCTTTTGTAAATTTATATGGACTTGCTGTTGAAACAATAACTGTTTTTGTTTCATCTTTTGTTTCATTTTTATATTTTTCATATGCAGCATATGCAACAGCTGTATGAGTATCAAGTACATATCCTGTTTTTTCATACATATCTTTTATTGCTGCAAATGTTTCGTCTTTAGTTGCAAATTCTCCAACAATCTCATCATTTTTTATGTCAACACTGTATTTACCTTCTTTTGAAAGATAAGCCATAAGTTCTTTTGTTTTTTCCTGTGATGTAAGTTTACAAAGAAGTCTTTCAAGGTTGCTTGAAATAAGTATATCCATTGAAGGTGATACTGTTACCATAAATTCTCTGTTTTTATCATATGTACCTGTTTTAAAGAAATCATAAAGAACTTTATTATCATTTGACGCACATATAAATTTATTTACTGGAAGTCCCATACATTTTGCATAATATCCAGCAAGTATATTTCCGAAATTACCTGTTGGAACAGTAAAGTTTATTTTTTCACCAACTTTAATTTCTCCACTTCTTACCATTTGCATATATGCATAGAAATAATATACAACCTGTGGTACAAGACGACCTATATTTATTGAATTTGCTGATGAAAACATAAATCCTTTGTCATCAAGTTCTTTAATAAGTTCTGGGTCTGTAAATATACTTTTAACAGCAGACTGAGCATCATCAAAATTACCTTTTATACCAACAACACAAGTATTTTTTCCTTCCTGTGTAACCATTTGAAGTTTTTGAACAGGACTTACACCATCTTCTGGGAAAAATACCATTATTCTTGTACCAGAAACATCAGCAAAACCTTCAAGAGCAGCTTTTCCTGTATCTCCTGATGTAGCTGTAAGTATAACTATTTCTTTATCAATTCCATTTTTCTTTGCAGCAGTTTTCATAAGGTATGGAAGTATTGAAAGTGCCATATCTTTAAAGGCAAGTGTTCTTCCATGGAAAAGTTCAAGAATTGATACATCATTCTGTTTTACAAGTGGTGCAATAACATCTGTATCAAATTTACTGTCATAAGCGTTATTTATACAATATTTAAGTTCTTCTTCTGTATAGTCATTCATATAAAGTTTCATAACTTCATAAGCAAGTTCTTGATAACTTAAATTTACAAGTTCATCAAGACTCTTATCCATTACAGGTATTTCATCTGGCATAAAAAGACCGCCGTCTTCACATATACCTTTTAAAACAGCTTTTGATGCATCTGATGTTATATTTTGATTTCTTGTTCCTACATACTTCATAAAACTTTCCTTCTCTCTATGTAAAATTATAATATTTGAAATAAACAACATAGATATATATTTACAGAAAATCTTAAAAATGTCAAGCATAAAAATACATTTGTCCTTCACTGACGAAATATTTTAACAAAAAAAGCCCATATGGGCTTTTTATTATCTCCAAGAAACATCTGCATTTCTTCTTGGAACAGTTCTTTTAAAATTAACATCAGGATATCCAACAAGCATTGCCATAACAATATTTTTGCCTTTTTTTACGCCAATATATTCTTTAACTTCTGGTATTGCTTCTGTAAGTGCTGAAAGATATCCATTATAAAGTACACCTAAATTTTGTACAACGGCCATATTTTCCATATTTTGAGCTGCAAGACCACCATCAACAACTTTATCATTTGCAACAAATATTACAACTGGTGCATTTCTAAATATAAAATCATTTTCAGGGTTTTTTAGTTTATTTTTAAGGAACATGTGTATTTCTTTTGGCACAAATTTTCCTTTTTCTTCATCTTGTAAAAGTTTTTCAAGACCTTTCCAAAAAACATTTTTTAATTCTTCAATATCATTTTGAATAACTATAAACTGATTGCTTTGAGTATTTTTTGCAGTTGCTGTATATCTTCCTGCTTCAATTATATTTTCAAGTTTTTCTTTTTCTACCTGAATATTTTTATATTTTCTTATACTTCTTCTTGATTTTATCATATAAAGATAATCGTCAGCAGTTAAAGTAATATTTTTATCACATTCAACAATACCTTCTTTATTATAATTATCAATTTCAACTGCATCAGCAGGACAGACAGCTATACAATGTCCACATTGCATACATTGTATATTATGATTATTTGCTTTTCCATTTCTTATTGATATTATACCAAAAGGACATTCCTGACTACATAATCCACAACCGATACACTTTTCTTCATTAAATTTAACCATTTAATTATCCCCCTATTATCAGCTTTTTTTCTTATGAACATTTCTTATTGTTTTCTTTTTAGGCTTATCAACTTTTGATTTTGATGAATTTTTAAAATTAGATTGTTTCTTTGTATTTGAAAAACCACTCTGTTTCTGTTTTGACCTATCTGTTTTTGAACCTCTAAAAGCTACTCCACCAAAATTTCTTGGACGTATAAGACAATGTTTATCAAATCCTATAAGGTCTTCTCTATGAGCCTTTTTAAGTGCTTCCATAACAAGGTCATAGTTATTAGGATTTCTATACTGCATTAATGCTCTTTGCATAGCTTTTTCATGAGGAGTTTTTGGAACATATACTTTTTCTCCTGTTCTTGGGTCTTCTTCTGTATAATACATACAAGTTGAAAGTGTTCCTGGTGTAGGATAAAAGTCTTGAACCTGTTCTGGCATATGTCCAATATCTCTTAAATATTCTGCAAGCTCTATTGCTGCATCAATATCACTTCCTGGGTGAGAACTCATAAGATATGGAACAAGATATTGTTCTTTACCTATATTTTTATTTATTTCATAATATCTCTTATAAAATTTATCGTAAACTTCTCTTGTAGGTTTACCCATTTTTGCAAGAACTCTAGGAGATACATGTTCTGGGGCAACTTTAAGCTGTCCACTTACATGATATTTACAAAGTTCTTTAAAGAATGTTTCATCTTTATCATAAATAAGGTAATCATAACGTATACCGGAACGAACAAAAACTTTTTTAACTCTTGGAATTTCTCTTAGTTTTCTTAAAAGTGATACATAATCTTTATGGTCTATTTTAAGATTTTTACATGGTGTTGGGAAAAGACATTGTCTATGTTTACAAACACCTTCTGTTTCTTGTTTCTTACAAGCCGAACCTCTAAAGTTTGCAGTTGGTCCTCCAACGTCATGAATATAACCTTTAAAATCAGGCTCCCAAACTATTTTTTCAGCTTCTCTTATAATTGAACTATGACTTCTTGCAGTAACAACTCGTCCTTGATGAAATGCCAAAGCACAGAAATTGCAACTTCCAAAACAACCTCTATTACTTATAAGACTGAATTTAACTTCTTCAATAGCAGGAATACCACCGTCTTTTTCATACATAGGGTGATATGTTCTCATATAATCAAGAGCATATACACTATCAAGTTCATTCATTTTAAGTGGTGGAGAAGGTGGATTTTGTACTACAAGCCACTCGTCATATTCTTCTACAAGAGTTTTTGCAGTTATTGCATCAGTATTTTCATACTGTATCATAAAACTTTTTGAATACTCTTTTTTAGATTTTAAAACATCTTTATACTTAGGAAGTTTTATAAAATCGTATGGTCTTGACTCATCTTTTGTTTTATAAACAGAGCCTTTTATAAAAGTAATTTCGCTTACAGGAATACCACTATCCAAAGCCTCTGCAACTTCAACAATTTGATGTTCTCCCATTCCATAAAGTACAATATCAGCACCACTATCAAGAAGTATTGAACGTCTTACTTTATTATCCCAATAATCATAATGAGAAAGTCTTCTAAGACTTGCCTCTATTCCACCAAGTATTATTGGAACATCTTTATAAACTTCTCTGATTTTATTTGAATATACAATAGTTGCTCTATCAGGACGAAGCCCCATTTTCCCTCCTGGAGAATAAGCGTCTTTCTGTCGTCTTTTTTTAGCAACACTATAATGATTTACCATTGAATCTATATTACCACTACTTACAAGAAAACCAAGACGAGGTTTTCCAAGTTTCATAAATTCTTCTTTTTTATTCCAATCTGGTTGAGCAATAAAGCCTACTTTATATCCTTTACTTTCAAGAACTCTACATATTATAGCAGCACCAAAAGAAGGGTGGTCAACGTATGCATCACCACATACATATATAAAGTCAGCCTGCTCCCAACCTCTTTCTTTCATTTCTTCCATTGTTACAGGTAAGAAAGGCATAACATTCCTCTTTTCTATTTTTATATATTTTTATTCCCATTTCCAACTTACAAAATACTTATTTTTTATTCTACCATTTTTTATTTTACCCCAGCCAAGAGGATTTCCGTCAACAAGCACTACACACCAGCCTTCGCCGTCACAATCAACATCAATAGTTTCACCTTTAAGATATTTTATAACATTAGGGTCTGAAAGTGGAAGGTCAACAGCAATTTTTATATCTTCTTTTTTAAGTCCCATTACAAAAGCCTGTGAAGGTTCAAATCTATTCTTTTTAAGTTCACCAAGAAGCCAACCACTTCTTATTACTCTAAGCCCTTTAAGTGCTGGAACACCTTTAGGTAATAAATAAAGGTATGTACCATAAATTTTAAATACGCCTTCAGGACGTATATTTAAGTATTTATCGCAAAATTCATAGAAAAATTCTATTCTTTTATCATTGTCGCTTTTTTCTTCTGCAAAAAGTACAGATGATTGATATTTTTCACCTTTATGTCTTAAAAGTGCAAGGAAATGACCTTCTCCCTTTATTTTATGAGGGAAAAGTCTTGCACAGCCTTTAAGTTCTTCTCTGCCATTTTCAATCCATTCTGGGTGACCTGGCTCAAATCCATATTCATCTGATATTTTAACAACTTCAAATTCATCATGTTTATTAAGGAAATCGTTTACACTTTTTTCATTTTCCTCTGGTGCAAATGTACATGTTGAATAAAGTATCACACCACCACTTTTGAGCATAGCCGCTGCATGTTCAAGTATATCTGCTTGTTGTTCAACACAGAATTTACTCATACTTTCGCCCCAAGCTTTTATAACATCAGGCTCTTTTCTAAACATACCCTCACCAGAACAAGGAGCATCTATAATTATTTTATCAAAATATCCCTCAAACTTTGTACGAAGTTTTTTAGGTGATTCATTTGTTATTATAGTATTTCTAATGCCGAATATTTCAATATTTTTTACAAGTGCTTTTATACGACTTGTACTAATATCATTTGAAACAAGAACTCCTGTATTATTAAGTCTTGCTCCAACCTGTGTACTTTTTCCTCCTGGTGCAGCACAAATATCAAGTACTCTGTCACCTTCTTCTATATCTATAACTGCCCCCGGTGACATAGCACTTGGCTCTTGAAGATAATACATACCTGCATGATAATATGGGTGTTTTGAAGGTCTTTCTCCTTCTTTATAATAAAAACCTTCTTTACACCAATGTACATCTTCTGTTTCAAATATATTTTTTTCTAAAAATTCCTCTCTTGAAATTTTCATTGTATTTATTCTAAGTCCATATAAGCGTTTATCACCAAAAGACTTTTCATATGCTTCATATTCATCACCAAGCATATTTTTCATTTTTTCAACAAATTCCAAAGGCAGATTCATATTTCTACTCTCCTTAAACAATATTAGTCTGACATTTAATTTTACATAAAAAACTTTACTATTACAATATTATTTTATATCATTACCTTTACAAAATCAAAAACTTAATATAATATATTCACAATAAAAAATGAAGGGAGAAAATACAATGGGCAAATCAGTATGGAAACCTGGTACAGTTGTATATCCTGTTCCTGCGGTAATGGTATCTTGTGGAAATATAGACGGAGAAAAAAACATAATAACTGTTGCTTGGACAGGCACAATAAATACTAATCCACCTATGACATATGTATCAATAAGACCTGAAAGACACTCATATGAAATGATTAAAAAAAGCGGGGAATTTGTAATAAATCTTGTAACAGAAAAACTTGCTTATGCTTGTGATTATTGTGGAGTACGTTCTGGAAAAGATATTGATAAATTCAAAGAAATGAAACTTACTGCTGTAAAAGGAAATGAAGTTTTGGCACCTTTAATATATGAGTCACCTGTTAATATAGAATGTAAAGTAAAAGATATTATTGAATTAGGTAGTCATCATATGTTTATAGGAGAAGTTGTTTCTGTAAGTGTAAGTGATGAATACATGGACGAAACAGGAAAATTCCATTTTAATAAATCAAAACCTATATGTTATTCTCATGGTGGATATTTTGGACTTGGAAAGCAACTTGGAACATTTGGATATTCAGTAAAAAAACAAGATAATAAAAAAGAAAACCCTCCAAAAAAAGAACGTTGGAGAAAAACAGGAAGAAAAAATACAAAAAAGAAAAAATAAAGAGGGTATACACCCTATCATACTATCAAAAAATCTATTTTTTAAAATTTTAGATACCGCTGAAGGGTAAAGGGAAACAAAGAGTTTCCCTTTTTTAATCCGCAAACGGAATTGACTTCCGTTGAGGAAAACAGCGGGTTTCAAGGAATTTATGATGATGGAACTCGTCTGTTTATACCTACAGTAAATTCGTCAAAATCATGATTTTGACGAGAGTGTGTCGACTTTTTCGACACACTTAGAGGGTATACACCCTCTTTTATTTTATATAAAATTCTGCAAAGTTAAGCATTATATAAGTAAAAACCCACATTCCTAATG
>CALWGF010000006.1 GCA_944379995.1 uncultured Clostridia bacterium | reverse complement strand
TTTTGCATTATCACTCCGCTAAAGCTTGTACTGACCACCGGCCTAGCCGGAGGTTTTATTGATAAACAATAAAAAAGAGTGCTTTTAAGCACTCTTTTGTGTTTTGAAATCAGTCTTTAAGTTCTTTAATGAATTTAACGATTTCTGGTAATGCTGTTGCTTCATCTTCGCCATCGCATACTACTTCTATTTCTGTACCGCTTTTTGCACCAAGAGCAAGAAGACTTATTATACTAGCACAGTTAGCTGTTTTGTTTTCTGTCTTAAGTGTTACTGTACATTTGAATTTTTTTGTAAAGTTTAAAAGATTTGATGCTGGACGTGCATGAATTCCAGTAGGATTTGTTATTGTTACTTTTGATGATACCATTTTTTACCCTCTCCTTTATAATGTTTACTTACTTAAGCAAGATATTTGCAATACAATTTTACAACCTTTGAGCAAAAAAATCAATAATATTATTGTCTAATTATGTGTTAATTATTCAAAAAATTCAGAAAATTTCATATTCTTTGAAACTGCTTCAGTAAGTTTAACAATTCCTCTAACATCTCCAATTAATATTCCACCACGTAAGAGGTTATTTACAAAGTAATATTTTTCATATGTTCCTTTAGCTTTATCATGGAATTCAGCTGTTTTATATTTAAGATTATTATTTGTTCCATTATCTCCTATTGAGAATACAGATGTTGCCATACCATTAAATGCAAGTGAAGGAATAATATTTTCATAACTTGCAGTATCTCCACAAGCAACAGTACCTGCAACTTTACCCATTTCAAGAGCTTCTGCCCATACTGCATAGTTTATACCTTCATATTGTGCACAGTCACCACAAGCAAATACATCTTCAACATTTGTTCTCATTGAACTATCAACTATAATTGCTCTGTCTGTTTCTATACCTGCATCTTTTGCAACAGCAATATTTGCTCTTACACCACTTGATACAATAACAAGTTCTGCCAAAATAACTTCTCCTGTTGCAAGTTTAACACCTGTTACTTTTTCATTTCCTTCTATACATTCAATAGAAGCTCCAAGTTTAACATCAATTCCAACTTTATTTATTTTTTCAAGAAGTATTTCAGATGCTTTTTCATCAAGTTGTCTTGGCATAATTCTGTCTGCTATTTCTATAACTGTTACATTAGCTTTTGATTTACTTAATTCCCAAGCTGCCTCAAGACCAAGCACTCCACCACCTATAACAGCAATATTTTTAACTGATTTTATTTTCTCTTTAATATTATCTGTATCACTAAGTCTTCTTATAGATACAACATTTTCTTTATCCACACCTTTTATAGGTGGTATAAAACATTCAGAACCCATTGCATATATAAGCTTGTCATATTTAAGAGTAAATCCATCATTTGCAAACACTTCTTTATTTGCTGTATCTATTTTTTCAACAGTTTTTCCTGTAACAACATAAATATTATTTTCTTCGTACCATTTTTTATCATATACAGCAATCTGTTCTGATGTAAATCCTGCAAGAAGTGATTTTGTAAGCATTGGTCTGTTATATGTTAAATAGTCTTCATTTGTAACCATAACTATTGAACATGTTTTATTTCTTGCTCTTATAGCTTCTGCTGCTGAAAGTCCTGCTATACCATTTCCAAGTATAAGGAATTTTTCTTCTGTATTATTTACAAATGTAACTTCATCTTCATCAACCTCAATAAAGTTACTAGCACCAACACCACATACTGGACAAACTTCTTTTGAAGCATCAAATATTGCACCACATACAACACATTTAACAAGTTGACGTCTTCCTGATTTTCTTGGGTTTTCTTTCTTTAAAAGAGTACAACCAAAATCATAACCATATTCATATGCTTCTTGAAGGTCATTTTCACCCGGTTTAAATTTTATTCTAAGACCATTATCAACAACTTTCATTTTAAGCTGTTTAAGTCTTTCTACAAGATGAGGAACAGCCTCTCCACTCCAACCATAACTTCCGAAAGCAGAAGCAAGCTTTCCACCATGTATAGCAGCAAACATTGATGTTGTAAGGTCCCATATAGGTTTTAATGCAGCACCAAGAATTGTTGGTGAACCAAGAAGTATACCATCAGCATATCCAATTTCTGTTAAAACTTCTGATACATCAGCAGTAACCATATCATATGCTTTTACATCTATATCTCCACTATCTTTAATACCTCTTGCTATTTCTTCTCCAAGTTCTTTTGTATAACCATAAGCACTTACATAAGGCATTACAATAGTTTTTTTCTTATTAGGATTTACAACTGTACACCAATTTTTATATGTTTCTTTTATTTCATCTATACGACAATCAACAACAGGACCATGTCCAACACAAATCATTTCAATATCAAGTTCATTTATTCTGTCAAGTGCTTTTAACATAAATGGTTTAAAAGGTCCTATAATATTATCAAAATAATATTTTGCAGCCTTCATATATCCATCATTATCTGTAACTTTACTTAAAACAATTCCGTCAAAGCTATAATGTGCACCAAAAGAGTCACATGTAAAAAGTGTTTTATCTTCTTCTACATATGTGTACATTGAATCTGGCCAATGAAGGTTTGGAAGCATCATAAAGTTAAGAGTTTTATTTCCAAGAGAAAGTGTATCATTTTCTTTTACTGTAATACTATAAAAATCTCTATTTACAATATTTTTAAGAAAACTTATTGCACAAGCTGTTCCTACAACTTTAATATTAGGGTTTAATTCAATAAGTTTTTCAATACTTCCTGCATGGTCTGGCTCTGTATGGTTCATCACAATATAGTCAATATTATTTATATCTACTATTGATTTTAAAGCTTCTAAATATTCATCAAAAAATTTAAGTTTTGCTGTTTCAAAAAGGGCTGTTTTTTCGCTTCCTTTAAGTATATATGAATTATATGTTGTACCAAACTCTGTTTCCATTACAATGTCAAATACTCTAAGATTAGGGTCAAGAACTCCTGTCCAATAAAGACCATTTTTAAGTTCAAGTGTTTGCATTTATAACATCTCCTTTATATAAAATATACATTAAATTAACACACTTAACATACTCGACTAAATTTGTCTTGATTATACCATATTGTCTAAAAAAAAACAATCTATTTTTACCCAATATTATTATAAATTATTTATATATTTTTTAGTATATAAAATTTTATATTATTGATAAATAAACATCTATAAAGTATAATATCAAAAGATAATTATATTATACTCGAAAGGAAGAAATATATATATGAAACTTGGTATTGTAGGACTTCCCAATGTGGGAAAAAGTACATTATTTAACTCTATGACTTTAGGAAAAGCAGAAGCAGCAAACTACCCTTTCTGTACAATAGACCCTAATGTAGGTATTGTTACTGTACCTGACGAAAGACTTACAAAACTTCAGGAAATGTATAATTCAAAAAAAGTTGTACCTGCTGTAATAGAATTTGTTGATATTGCTGGACTTGTTAGAGGTGCAAGCAAAGGTGAAGGACTTGGAAATAAATTCTTATCACATATACGTGAAGTAGATGCTATTGTTCATGTTGTACGTTGTTTTGAAGACTCAAATGTTGTTCATGTAGACGGAAGTGTTGACCCAATAAGAGATATTGAAACAATAAATCTTGAGCTTATATTCTCTGATATAGAAATTATTGAAAGAAGAATAGCAAAAACAACAAAAATGGCAAAAGCAGACAAATCTCTCCAAAAAGAACTTGATATACTTGAAACATTAAAAACAGCTCTTGAGGGCGGAAAATGTGCAAGAGCAGTAGAATTTGATGATGCTGATGATAGAGCATTTGTTGATAGTCTTACACTTCTTACAAGAAAACCTGTACTCTATGCTGCCAATGTAACAGAAGATGACCTTGCAGATGATGGTGCATCAAATGAATTTGTATCAAAAGTTCGTGAATTTGCTAAAGAAGAAGGTTCAGAAGTATTTGTTCTCTGTGCAAAAATAGAAGAAGAAATATCTGACCTTGATGAAGAAGATAAAAAAGAATTTCTTGCAGACCTTGGTGTTGAAGGAAGCGGACTTGATAGACTTATTGCAGCAAGCTACAAACTTCTTGGACTTATAAGTTATATTACAAGTGGAGAACAAGAAACAAGAGCTTGGACAATAACATTAGGTACAAAAGCACCACAGGCAGCCGGAAAAATCCATTCAGACTTTGAAAGAGGATTTATTCGTGCAGAAGTTGTTGCATATGACGACCTTATTCGTTTAGGTTCATACAACCTTGCAAGAGAACAAGGTCTTGTTCGTTCTGAAGGTAAAGAATATGTTGTTAAAGACGGAGATGTTATACTTTTCAGATTTAATGTTTAATAAATAAAATATAAAAGCACAGTATTAACATACTGTGCTTTTATATTTTATTAAAGCGGCGATGACTCTCTTGGCATAAGTTTTGTTTCAAGAAGAATATCTTTTTTGCTATCAATATTATGTTCAAGTATTTCAGATATAAGTTTAATACATTCTGCTGCCATTTCTTCAAGAGGCATATCAACAACTGTTATTGAAGGCATAAAATATTTTGAAATTTCAGTAGGACCAATACCAACAGATATAACTTCACATTCCTCAGGTACTTTTATTCCATTTTTATTAAAGAAATGAATAAGTCCCTGTGCCATTACATCAGAGTCCACAAATACAGCACGTGGTATTTTACCACTTTTTAATAAAATTTCTCCTGCCTCTGTTCCACCTAGTACAGAATTTTTACTTGATATAATACGCTCTTTTGTAATCTCAATACCTTTTCTTTTAAAGAAATTAAGAAAACTTTGTCCTCTTTCTTGCATACCATAAAAAGAGTTTTGCTGTATAACCATACCTATATCTGTTATACCTTTATTATATATATGTTCTGCTGCTATCTCTCCTGCTTTAACATTATCAATTCTTACTGTATGATATTTATCTGAATGTCTGTTTATTAAAACAGCAGGTATAGGTAAAGGATTATCATTTAAAAATTCTTGGTCTTTAGTATTTGTATTAGCTATAATTACAGCATTATATGTACTCATATTTTTAAGACCACTTTCATTTTCAAGTTTATTATTTTCAAAAGGACATATAACTGTCGAAACAGGAAGTTTTGATTTTAAAAGTTCCATTTGTAAACCTTCTATAAATCTTGCAAGAAATCCTGTTGTAAAATCTATTGCCCAATATACCCCAACTGTATATTTTTCTTTGTCACTACTTCTTAATCTTCTTGCAGAAACACTAGGATTATAATTAAGTTCCTTTATTGCTTCAAGAACATTTTTTTGTGTTTTTTCGGAAATTTTTCTAGCTTTTGCTTGACCATTAAGAATTATAGAAACTGTGGACACAGAAACTCCCGAAAGTTTTGCCACATCTTTTATTGTAGCCATTAACCTCACCCCTTATATTTATATTAATAAAATTACATATCTTTGTCAAATAATACACTTTTTTTTGTAAAGGTAAAATTTACATTTATAAAATATAATGTTTTTTACCATACAGCCTTGTTTTTTCCACAAAAACATCTATACTTTAATATATATATGTATTTGGTAGGTGATTTAATATAATGAGAATAAAAGAATGGCGTGACGCAATTATAGAAGCAGCAATAATAATTATATTGCTTTTTTTATTTTGTTGGCCAGTAAAAATAAATGGTATTTCTATGGAGCATACATTTTATGATAAAAATCGTGTATGTATATCAAGAATAAGTAAATATATAAATGATATAGAAACAGGAGATATAATAGTATTTTCAGAAACACTTAATGGTGAAAAAAAAGAACTTATTAAAAGAGTTATCGCTAAAGAAGGTGATACAGTAAAAATAGATAGAGGTAAAGTATATGTAAACTCTGAAGAAATTATAGAGGATTATACAACAGGTATGACAATGGGACATATAGAAATTACTGTTCCTGAAAATAGTTTTTTTGTTTTAGGAGATAATAGAGAAGATAGTATAGATAGTAGACATTTAGGTACAATATCAAAAAACGATATAACAGGTAAAGTTATATTTAAAATATATCCTTTTGATGAAATTCAATTATATTAAAATTGTATTACTCTAAAAAAAATTGTATTTTTCATTCATAAAATACCTACTTACAAACTATATTTTTATATATAACAATAAGGAGGTTTTTTTTATGTCTATTGAAACACAAAATACAAATCTAAAAACACAATCAAAAATATTTGAAAGAACAATACAAGTTATAGCCGAAGGAGATGCAATAGTACCAGACATAAAACCTGATATTGATAAAATACTTACTATTTGTGGAAAAATAAATCAAAATGAAGAAAAAATATCTGATAACAGAGTTTTTTTTAGTGGTGAAGCTATATGTTCAATAATGTATATTGGAAAAACAGGTGAAAATGGTATATATGGAATGACAGCCACAATACCTTTTGATGATGTTATACCTCTTCCTGAAACTGATAAAAATTCTACAACAAATATATTTTTTAATATTGAAAGTATAAATCATAAAATTATAAATGATAGAAAAATAAATATACGTTGTACAATAACTGTAAAAACAGAAACTGTATTATCAGAAGAAATAAGTGTGTTAAAAAATATAGAAAATAAAAACGATATAATGATAAAAGAAAAAAACATAAATATTTGTAATTGTTATGAAAGAAAAAAAGATATTATAAATCTAAACGAAAGTCTTTCTTTACCTTCAAGCAAGCCTAATATAGGTATAATAACAGAATGTACAGGATACATAGGTGACAGAGATATAAAAGTATTTAATGGCAAAGTAAATATAAAAGGTACATTATATCTTACAGTAATATATACTTCTGAAACAGTAGACTCTCCTATTGAAACTGTATTTTTTGATATTCCTTTTAATATTATGGAAGATTGCAGAGAAGCAAGTGAAGAAATGATTGCTAATGCAATTATGGATATATATCAAATAAATTGTAAAACAGAACTTGATGAAGATGGTGAAGAAAGAAAAATAAACGCTGATATATCAATAAATATTTTCTTAAGTGTATATGGAAATGAAGAAAAAGACATTGCAGAAGATATTTATAGTATAAGTGAAAATATAAAACCACAGTTTACAACAGCAGAATATCCTTGTTTTTTAATGAAAAACAGTACAAAATCCTCATTTAGAGATACTATAACAGCAGATAAAAAATATCCTGATATGTTACGTATAGAAAATGTTTATGGTAAAATGGATATAACAGATAAAAATTATTCAGAAAACAAAGTAACTGTTGAAGGTGTAATAAGTGGTAATATACTTTATACAGCTCAAAATGACAGAGAACCTGTTGCTGTAATACCTTATAATATTCCTTTTACTCAAGAAATAGAAACAAAATGCAATAATGAAGATATATTTTATATTATAAATGGATATATTGACAATATATCATTTGATATGCTTTCAGAAAATGAAACAGAATTAAAAATAACTTGTGTATTTGATGTTTTAGTTTTTGAAAATTGTAAATCAGATTTTATAACAGACATAATAAACGATGAAAGCGATTTTGAAAATAATGCAGGTATAATAATATATATTGTTCAAAAAAATGATAGTTTATGGAATATAGCAAAAAGATACCATACAACAACAGAAGAAATATTATCTTTAAATACAATAGAAAATCCTGAAAAACTTTTAGTAGGCGAAAAACTTTTAATACTTAAAACTTCAAAAAATAAAAATATATAAAAATAAGGGTGTATATAACACCCTTTTATTCTTTTCTTTTTATAATTGCACCTAAGTTTTGAAGTTTTTTTTCTATATTACAATAACCTCTTTCTATATGATAAATATCACTTATTTCAGTTTCTCCCTGTGCAGCAAGTGCTGAAAGTATAAGAGCAGCACCACCTCTAAGGTCTGTTGCTTTAACCTGTGTTCCTGTAAGATTTTTAACACCTTCTATAACAGCACTTCTACTATCTATTTTTATATCTGCTCCCATTCTTCTAAGCTCACCTGCATGAATAAATCTATTCTCAAATACAGTTTCTGTAATAGTACTTGTACCTTTTATAACAGTCATAAGGCTCATAAATTGGGCTTGCATATCTGTTGGAAAACCGGGAAAAGGCATTGTTTTTATTGTTATTGGTTTTAATTCTTCTGTTGATTTTACTTGTATTTTATTATCTTCAATCTCCTCTATTGATACATTACATTCTGCAAGTTTTGCTATTACAGGTTTTAAATGGTCACTTATAATATTTTCAAGTATAATATTACCACCAGTTATTGCAGAGGCAACCATAAAAGTTCCTGCCTCTATTCTATCAGGCATAACTTTATATTTTACCCCCTTAAGATTTTCAACACCTTCTATTTTTATAGTATCTGTTCCAGCACCTGTTATTTTAGCTCCCATTTTACATAAAAATTTTGCTAAATCACATATTTCTGGTTCTGCTGCTGCATTTTCTATTATTGTTATACCTTTAGATTTTACAGCTGCCATCATTATATTTTCGGTAGCCCCTACACTAGGAAAATCCAAGTAAATACTGCTTCCTACAAGCTCTTTAGCATATGCACATACAAAACCCTTATCTTGTTCAATTTCGGCTCCCATAGACTGAAAACCCTTTAAATGAAGGTCAATAGGTCTACTTCCTATTGGACAACCACCCGGCATAGGAATTTTTGCTTTATTTATTCTTGAAAGCAGAGGTCCCATAACAATAAAAGATGCTCTAAGTCTTTTAGCATCTTCAATATCTTCTTCACAAGAATTTATATTTTTGCAACATATTGAGGCTTTTTCTTTTTTTTCATCATATTCAACATCTGCACCTAATTTTTTTAATATTTCAAACATAACTTTAACATCATTCAAATGTGGAACAGAAGAGATTATACAAGGTTCATCAGTAAGTATACAAGCAGCAAGTATAGGTAATGCCGAATTCTTTGCACCACTTATTTTTACTGTGCCACAAAGAGCCGGACTTTTTGATATAATAAATGAGGACATAACAATTCTCCTTTTTAAATAGGTTTTAGATTATTATGTCCATAAAATATTAATATATGATTAAAAATTTATATATAAGCCTCCTACGGGAATTGAACCCGCCTCTTTCGGTTCGGAGCCGAATGCTTTAACCACTAAGCGAAGGAAGCACACTGTTTAATATTTTACAATTTAATTTTATATATGTCAATTAAAAAAGGCGTACCATAGGTACGCCAAAATTTCTTATATTATTACATTTCAATATGAACAGGTTTAAGGTTCCAAATTTCATCAGCATATTGTTTAATTGTTCTATCACTTGAGAACTTACCACTTTTAGCTGTATTAATAATAGCCATTTCTGCCCATTTTTTACTATCTTTATATACAGAGTCAACGTCTTTTTGAGCTCTTATATAATCTTCAAAGTCGGCAAGAACAAAATACTCATCTGCTCTTCCACCATATCCATTTAAGAGAGAATCATAAAGTTCTCTAAACATATCAGGATTTTCTGGTGAGAATGTTCCATTTATAAGTTCATTAAGAACAGTTCTTGCATCTTGGTTCATATTATAAATAAACCAAGGGTCATATGAATTATCTTTATATTTAGCAATAACTTCTTCTGAAGACATACCAAATATAAATATATTATCTTTTCCTACTTCTTCACAAATTTCAACGTTAGCACCGTCCATAGTACCTATTGTAAGAGCACCATTAAGCATAAATTTCATATTACCTGTACCAGAAGCCTCTTTACTTGCAGTTGAAATCTGTTCACTTACATCGGCAGCAGGAATAAGTTTTTCTGCAAGTGAAACGCTGTAATTTTCCATAAATACAACTTTAATTTTGCCATTTATTGACTCATCATTGTTGATAACATCAGCAACAGAATTAATAAGTTTTATAATAAGTTTTGCTTTTCTATAACTTGCTGCTGCTTTTGCTCCAAATATAAATGTTCTTGGAACAATGTCAAGACCTGGGTTCATTTTAAGCTGATTATAAAGATATATTATATGGAATACATTTAAAAGCTGTCTTTTATATTCATGTAATCTTTTAACTTGTATATCAAATATAGAGTCAGGATTTATTTCAATGCCTTTTCTTTCTTTAATAAATTCAGCAAGTGCAATTTTATTTTCTTTCTTTATATCCATAAATTTTTTCTGGAAATCTGCATCTTTTGCATATTTAAGAATTCCTTCAAGCTCTGAAAGTTCTGTTGTCCAACCATCGCCAATTTTTTCTGTAATAAGTTTAGCAAGTTTTGGATTAGCATGAAGAAGCCATCTTCTCTGTGTAATACCATTTGTTTTATTATTAAATTTTTCTGGATAAATTTCATAAAAATCTTTAAGTTCTTGATTTTTAAGAATTTCTGTATGAAGTGCAGCAACACCATTTACAGAATGACTTCCAACAATAGCAAGATATGCCATTCTTATTTGACCATCAGCAATAATAGCCATTTTTCTTATTTTTTCATGGTCATTACCATATCTTTCAATTAATGCAGCACAATAACGTCTGTTAATTTCTTCTACTATCTGATAAATACGAGGAAGGAGTCTTGAGAAAAGGTCAAGTGGCCATTTTTCAAGAGCTTCTGACATTATTGTATGGTTTGTATATGCACATACTTTTCTTGTAATTTCCCAAGCATCATTCCAAGGTACATCATTTTCATCAACAAGAACTCTCATAAGTTCTGCAACTGCAACAGTTGGGTGTGTATCATTAAGCTGGAATGCAACTTTTTCTGGAAGTAAACTAAAGTCAGTATGTTTTTTCTTAAATCTTTCTATTACTCTTTGAACAGTAGCTGAAATAAAGAAATACTGCTGTTTTAAACGAAGTTCTTTTCCTGAATAGTTATCATCAGCAGGGTAAAGTACTTCTGTAAGAGTACTTGCAAGATTTTTTTCTGCAACAGCCTGTTCATGTTTTCCTTCATTAAATTTTTTAAGGTCAAATTCATTTTTTGGTTTTGCGTCCCAAAGACGAAGTGTATTTACTGTATTATTATTATAACCTACAACAGGATAATCATAAGGAACAGCAATTACTGACTGATAATTTTCCTGTACAAAACGATATTCTCCATTTCCTTTAGGAACAGCTTTTACATTTCCACCAAATTTTACTTCAACAGCATATTCATTACGTCTTACAGACCATGGGTCACCATTTTCAAGCCAGTTATCAGGATATTCAACCTGTTCACCATTTTCAATTCTCTGTTCAAAAATTCCATAGTGATAACGTATACCACAACCATAAGCTGGAAGCTCAAGTGTTGAAAGAGAATCAAGAAAACATGCTGCAAGTCTTCCAAGACCACCATTTCCAAGTCCTGGGTCACGTTCTGTTTCTTCTATGGTATTATAATCAATACCAAGTTCAGTAAAAGCAGCTCTTACCTCATCGTCCATCATAAGGTTTAATACCGCATTTCCTAAAAATCTTCCCATAAGGAATTCCATTGAAAGATAGTAAACAACCTTTACATCTTTTTCTGCATAATCATTATGTGTTTTAATCCATTTATCTGTTATAACATCTCGAACTGCAAAAACAGCAGCCTGATAAAGCTCCTCTTTAGAAGCACTGTCAACAGTTTTTCTGTAAAGATTTTTTACATTGTCAACAATAAGTCCTTTCAATTCGTCTTTGCTAATGTTATAGTTCATAGTGAACCCCCCAATAAAAAAGATATTGTAACTACAATAAATTAAATTTATAAAAGTTATTTTATATGGTTGTTTTAACCATGACTAATATAACATATTTTAATTGAATTTTGCAAATGAATTAAGCTGAATAATTATCCTCAAATCGTGGTGCAATTTATGAAAAACATCACTTATCAAAAATACGGTATTATTTTAATATATTTTTTAATGTATTTTAAGTATTTTATACAAAAATCAATATATTTTTTAATGCATTATGCCGATAGTTAGATTTTTTTTGTAAATATTTACCTCGAAATTATGCATAAAAGATTTTATCTATATTATTATAGCAAATAGTTTAATACCATACAAAAAACCAAAAACAGCTAAAATAGATATAAAAACATCACTAAAACATAATATTTTTTCTGGCAAAACTTCTCTGCATATCACATATAATATAGTTCCCCCCGCAACAGAAAATATAAATTCAGCATTTTTATTATAATTAAACTCAAAATATACACCTAAAATACCACTAGCCACTATAATTGCAGAATATAATATATTATTGTAAATATTTTTATTTTTTATTGCACATAAAAAATAAATTGATGTTAAAAACGATGAACATATAAAAATATCATTATCCACAAAATATATACTACTTAAAACAATACCCATTAAAAAACATAAAATACAATTTAATATTATTTTATACTCATATTTTTCATAAATAAGTGAAAATCCTATACCACTAAATATAAATATAAGAGAATATATTATACCTCCTTTATAAAATATATCTGATATAAAACCAAAGCACATATAGGAAAGTAATGCTCCGCCCCAAAAACTGTATAAAAATTTATATACCACATTATCTTTAAAATACTTTAAAATAAAAATTCCTGATATAGTTCCCAAAATAAAAATAATTAGTGCAAATATTATTAAACTTTTCAAAAAAATCACCCCATATAAAAATACATTATTGTAAATTATATGAGGTGATTTTAATTACTATTAAAATATATTATTCTTCGCTACTTCCCATTTTTTCTGCTCTATCAGTAGTTATAAGAGTATCCATTATTTCGTCTAAATCCCCATCAAGAATTGTATCAAGTCTATGAAGTGTAAGTCCTACTCTATGGTCTGTAACACGTCCCTGAGGGAAATTATAAGTTCTTATACGCTCATTTCTGTTTCCTGTACCAACTTGAGCTTTTCTTTCAGCAGAAATTTCTGCATTATGTTTTTCTTGTTCCATTTCATAAATTCTTGCATAAAGAACTTTAAGAGCTTGTGCTTTATTTTTAAGCTGTGATTTTTCATTCTGACAAGAAACAACAATACCTGTTGGAATATGTGTTACCCTAACAGCAGAGTCAGTTGTATTAACACATTGTCCACCATTTCCTGATGCTCTGAAAACATCTACACGAACATCATTCATATCAATATTAACATCAACTTCTTCAGCTTCTGGAAGTACTGCAACAGTAACTGTTGAAGTATGTATTCTTCCACCACTTTCAGTAGCTGGTATTCTTTGTACTCTATGAACACCACTTTCAAATTTAAGACGTGAATAAGCACCACTACCTTTTATCATAAATGAAATTTCTTTAAAACCTCCAAGGTCATTTTCATTTGTATTCATTATTTCAACTTTCCATTTTTGTCTTTCAGCATATCTTGAATACATTCTGAAAAGGTCACCAGCAAAAAGTGCTGCTTCGTCACCACCTGCTCCACCCCTTATTTCAACAATAACATTTTTGTCATCATTAGGGTCTTTTGGTATAAGAAGTATTGTAAGTTCATTTTTAACAAACTCAATTTTTTCTTTATTTTCAGAAAGTTCTTCTTTTACCATTTCTCTAAAATCATCATCAAGTTTATCTTTAAGCATTTCAAGGGCATCTTCTATTTCTTCTGAAAGTTTTTTGTACTCTCTATATTTTTCTATTATAGGAGTCATATCACTATATTCTTTCATAAGTTTTCGCCATTCATCTTGATTTGCAATAACATCAGGGTCATTTATGCTTTCCCCTAAATTTTCATATTTACTTTCTATCTCCTGTAAACGGTCTAACATAAAACACCTCTTATCATATTTTTCTTCCGGTTACAACTCTATCAAGTCCTGCAAGGTCTTTTATAACTTTTACATCACAAAAACCATTAGACTCTAATATATTTTTAACATCTTCACCTTGGTCATATCCTATTTCAAAGAATATAAAACCTTTTTCATTAAGATATTTATAAGATTTATCTACTATTTCTCTATAAAAATAAAGACCATCTTCTCCACCATCAAGGGCGTTATAAGGCTCATGTTCTTTTACTTCTCTCATAAGTCCTTCTATAACATCTGTACGTATATAAGGCGGATTTGAAACAATAGCATCATATTTTTCATTTATATTTTCAAAAATATTACTTAATACAAAATCAAGTTTATTATAAACATTATTATTTTTTGCATTTATTTTTGCAGTTTCCAAAGCACCTTCACTTATATCAACACAAGTTCCTTCTGCTTCTGTATAATAGGCAAGACTTATTCCTATACAGCCTGAGCCTGTACCTATATCAATAAAACTTTTAACATTATTTTTTTTAAATTCATCAATAGCAGTTTCAACAAGAATTTCAGTATCATTTCTTGGTATAAGTGTATATGGATTAACATTAAAATCAAGTGACATAAATTCACAAGTACCTAAAATATATTGTGTAGGAACACCACTTGCTCTTTTATCCACAAATTCTTTAAACTTTTCATATTCTTCTGTTGATAAAATTCTTTTTTGCTCCATAAAAAGTTTAACTCTTGAAATTTTAAGGACTTCCATAATAAGAAGTTCTGCATCAAGTGCATATGCTTCACAATTATTTTCTTTAAGTATATTTTTCGCCCATAAAAGTGATTTTTCAACAGTATTATTCATCTGGCTCGTCCTCCAAAACACTTTTCATAGCCATAATAGCTGTTTCTATTTGACTTCCATCAGGTTCAGCAGTTGTTACTTTTTGAAGGCAAAGCCCCGGATAACTTACCATTTTTACAAATACAGAATTACTTTTCCCTGCCCATCTTAAAACCTCATAAGATACACCTGCAACAACAGGTACAAGAAGTATTCTTGAAACCATTCTAAGCCATAATACATCTGTTCTTACAAAGAAAAATATAATCATACTTATAATCATTACAAGAAAAAGGAAACTTGTTCCACATCTTTTATGAAGTCTTGTATGTTTCATTACATTTTCAACAGTAAGTTCATCACCACTTTCAAAACAATTAATTGTTTTATGTTCTGCTCCATGATATTGAAAAACTCTTTGTATATCTTTCATTCTTGATATAAGAAAAAGATAACCAAGGAATATTGCTATTCTTATAAAACCTTCTATTATTCCCAAAGCCCAAGTTTCAACATAACTTTTGAAAAAGCCACCAAGAAAAACAGGAAGTATAAAAAATAGTGCAATAGCAACAATCATTGAAATAGTTACACTAATATATATTATATAATCATTAAGTTTTTCACCGAATTTATCCATAAGAAATTTTTCAAATTTTGAAGGTTCTCCTTCATCTTGTAAACCTTCTCCGGCAATTTCGGCACTTCTCATAAGTATTTTTGTTCCCATTACAAGAGAGTCTACAAAAGCAGAAACACCTCTAAGTATTGGAAGTTTAAACAAAGAACATTTATTTGAAAGGTCTTTGACCTGATTTTTTTCAGTTGTAATTCCACCTTCTGGATTTCTTACAGCCATAGCATATACTTTTTTACCACGCATCATAACGCCTTCAATAACAGCCTGACCGCCTATATTTGTTTTTCTCATTAAATTCACCTCTTTAATAAAAGATTTTTAATAGAAAAAAAGGGTCGGTAAAACCAACCCTTTGAGTTTCAATATTATTTTCTGCCGTATTTTTTGTTGAATTTTTCAACTCTACCGCCTGCTTCAAGAAGAAGTTTCTGGCTTCCTGTGTAGAATGGGTGGCATTTTGAACAAACTTCGACTCTGATTTCTTCTTTTGTTGAACCAGTTACGAATTCATTACCACAGTTACATTTTACTGTTACCTGATGATATTCTGGATGTATTCCTTCTCTCATTTCTTTCACCTCTCTCTGTTGATCAATAATTCCTTTGATTATTTAAAGACAACATTGGTATTATAGCATATTTTATTGATTTTTGCAATAGATTTTACCTCTGTTGAAATTATATTTTTATATGTGGTATCATATCAACAAACTCTGCATTTGTATTTGTTTTTGATATTTGTTCAAGTATATTTTGTGTTGTTTCAACACTTGAAACATTACCCATAATTTTTCTCAATATATAAACACTTTCCATTTCTTTCTTAGTTAAAAGCATATCATCTCTACGTGTACCTGATTTATATATATCAACAGCCGGATAAATACGTCTTTCAGAAAGTTTTCTATCAAGAACGAGTTCCATATTACCAGTACCCTTAAATTCTTCAAATATAACTTCGTCCATTTTACTTCCTGTATCTATAAGAGCTGTTGCAAGTATAGTAAGACTTCCACCATTTTCTATATTTCTTGCAGCACCAAAGAATTTTTTAGGCATATATAAAGCGGCTGGGTCAAGACCACCAGAAAGAGTTCTGCCACTTGGTGGTATTGTAAGATTATAAGCTCTTGCAAGACGTGTAATACTATCAAGAAGTATTACAAGGTCTTTTCCTTGCTCAACAAGTCTTTTAGCTCTTTCAAGTACCATTTCAGCAACTCTTTTATGATGTTCTGGCTGTTCATCAAATGTTGAATACACTATTTCAAGATTTTCACCTTCTATTGAACGCTGAATATCAGTAACTTCTTCTGGACGTTCATCTATAAGAAGAACAATAAGATTTATATCTTTATGATTTTTTGTAATAGCATTTGCCATTTTTGTTAAAAGCATAGTTTTTCCAACTTTTGGCGGAGCAACTATCATACCTCTTTGACCTTTACCAATAGGTGACATAAGGTCTATAAGTCTTGTTGAAACCTCATATCTTGTTGTTTCAAGAGTAAGTCTTTCTGTTGGATATATAGGTGTAAGGTCCTCAAAATTAGGTCTTTTTGATGCTTTTTCTGGATTATCGCCATTAACAGACTTTACATATAAAAGAGCATTAAACTTTTCATTTTCTTTAGCAAGACGTATATTACCTCTTACACAATCACCTGTTTTAAGATTAAAACGTCTTATTTGAGAAGGTGAAATATATATATCATTTGCACCCGGAAGAAAGTTTTCTGTTCTTAAAAATCCATAGCCATCTGCCATTACCTCAAGTATTCCTTCTCCCATATTACTATCATCAAGTATTTGTTGAACCTCTTGATGTTTATGTTCATTATGTTGATTTTCTATATTTTTATTGTCAGTATATTTTCTTTCTTTATACTCTTGTTTTATGTCTACATTAACTGAATTTTTATCTTGATTTTTTTCTTTAAGAGTAAAGCCATATGTCGTTACAACAGGATTTTCATCTTTTTCTTCGGCATTAGATTTCATTTCATTCTGTACCTGAACTATTTTTTCAATAAGTTCCTGTTTTTTAAAAGATGTTACAGATTTTATACCTATTTCTTTTGCAATAGTTCTAAGCTCTTGCAAATTTTTACTTTCTAAAGAATCTTCCATAATTCCTCCTAAAACATAAACAAAAAATTATTTAGGTATTTTAAGAACCTGACCTATTTGAATATTCGAATTTTCTGTAAGGCCATTAGCCTCAAGAATTTTTGTATAACTACCAAAATCACCATAAACCTTTGTAGCAATAGAACCGATAGTATCTCCTGCAACAACTGTATATGTATCAAAATTATCTGTTGATACAGCATCATTTTTTGGTATTTCTGTACTTCCAGTATATTTATAAAGTTCTTCTTGTAAAGAAAGAACTTCCATTTTAAGTTTTTCATTTTCTTCTTGTGTTTCAGTCATTGTTTGAAGTTCTGTATTAGCTTTTTGAAGTTTACTACTTAATGTAATTGTTTTAAAAGCAAAGAATAAAAATAATATTATAAATATAGCACCACCAGCAACAATAACCTTTTTAGCTTCTGGAAGATTAATTTTGTCATCGTCATCATATTCATAATCTTCTTTACCATAAAGTTTATCAATACTTGCATTCTTCACAATTTTTTCAATATCTTCATCATATTCATTATTTTGTTGTTTTATTGATTTTTTTTGTGGAATTGTATTATTGTTTTTACTTTTATTTTTAGGAGCTTGGATAGGTTTGTTTTGTGCACTTTTCTTTGATGATTGTTTTATTTTAACAGTTTGTATTTCTGTATATTCATCATCATTTTTTATTTTATTATTTTTAGACTTTGTTTTATTCCTGTTTTTATCGACACTTTTTGACATATTAACATTATTTGTATTTTTAGAGTTATTATTCTCTGATGTAATATTATTTATTTCTTCTTTTATTTTTTTACTATGAGCTTCTTTTACTGCTTCAACTTCAGAAATTTGTCTTTTTCTAGTTCTATATGAAGCTGTTTCAGAGTTTAAATCTTTACCTCTTAAAGGGTGTGTTTCCATAAGAATATCTTTTATATCTTCAGGAAAATCATTATAAAGCTCATCATAGTATGCAGTATCATCAAGTTTTTCAGTATTATTCGTATTTGCATTTTTTTTACTGCTATCTTGCATATTAATCCTCCTGTCCTAAATTTTTAATTTAATACAAAAAAGTATTATTCATAAACATAATAACACTTATATCATTTTAACCCTACAAAGGACAGGTGTCAAACAATATAAATCTTTTTTAAACAATATTAATAAATTCTTAATAAGCATAAAAAAACCGCCCAACAAAATAAGCGGGCGGTAATTTGTGGTGTAAAAATTTAAGCTATTGTCAAAATTACTTAAGTGTAACTTTAGCGCCAACTTCTTCAAGTTTAGCTTTGATAGCTTCAGCTTCTTCTTTAGAAGCGCCTTCTTTAAGAACTTTAGGAGCTCCGTCAACAACTTCTTTAGCTTCTTTAAGTCCAAGACCTGTAGCTTCTCTAACAACTTTGATAACTTTGATTTTTTCTGAACCAACTTCTGTTAATTCAACGTCGAATTCTGTTTTTTCTTCAGCTGCTGCTGCTGGACCAGCTGCTACTACTGCAACACCTGCTGCTGCTGATACACCGAATTCTTCCTCTGCTGCTTTTACTAAATCGTTAAGCTCGATAACTGTGAGCTCTTTTACTGCATCAATGATTTCCTGGATTGATAATTTTGCCATTATTAAGCACCTCCGAAATATTTTTTAAATAGTAATCAAATTAATTTTTAAGTTAAACTTCAAATTATTCAGCTTTGCTTTCAGCAATCTGATTAATAACACGAGCAAATGTAGACATTGGGCTCTTGAAGCTTCCAAGTAATTTGGAAAGAAGAACATCTCTTGAAGGAATTTCAGCGATAACTTTCATACCTTCAGCATCGTATACTGTGCTTTCAACAACACCAGCTTTAAACTCTAATGCTTTAAAGTTTTTAGCTTCTTTGCTGATAACGCTTGGGCCAGCTGTTGCATCTTCATAGCTGAATGCTACTGCACTAGGTCCTTCTAAGTATGGAGCTAATCCTTCAAACTGTGTTCCCTGAATAGCAAAGTTCACCATAGTGTTTTTGTAAACTTTATATTCAACACCTGCTTCTCTTAATTTTTTTCTGAGAATTGTGTCCTGTTCAACTGTTAATCCTCTTGGGTCAACTAAAACTACTGAAGTAGCTTTTTCAAGTTTTTCCTTAATTTCATTAACAATAACTTGTTTCTGTTCGATTTTTGCCATTCTTTACACCTCCTTGTAAATATAAATGAAATGCCGTAAAAAAAGCCTCTTATGTCCATAGACAAAGAGGCGTAATCTCTATTATATAAAAGAACTTCCTCGGCAGGCAATTTATTAAAAATTTTATCCTAAAAGGACCTGCTGTCTACGGCTGTATTCATTTCAAACAACTACTGTATTATACAATACAAGCTATAATATGTCAATATATTTTTTTAAATATTTTTATTGTAAATTAATTGTATTGTTGGTATAAAAAATCAATGCTATACTACTTATAAAATATAAATTTATAGGAGGAAAAAGCATTGAAAGAACGAACAAAAACCGAAAGAATATTTACTGTTATATTCCTTTTTATATTTCTTTTTGCAAGTAGATATATAGGTATAATAGGCTATTTAGTTATATCTCTTATATTTTTATATATTAAAAAACAAAAATCGGAATATATAAATGAAGTTGAAAAACAAGACTATAACAAATTAATTAAACACTACATATTATCAATTATTATATCAATATTAATACTTTTAATATTTATTATATTCGACTTTTTTATAAATAAATAATTTATTAATAAAATATTATTTTAAAAAGGAGTGGTTAAATGAAAAAGATATTACTATATTTATTCATATCAATTATTTTAATAATTACTATTATATATATTGTAATAAAAACTATTTCGACTACAAATACAAATATAGCAATAAATAATATTCCTGAAAATTCATACAATATAATAAATAATGATATATACAACGGACTTTCTTATGAAAAGGAATTTAATACAGAAAAATCTAATGGAAACACTTTAATCATAAATATTAAAAATAATAGTGACAGTATTCCTGTAAGAGCTACAATATATAAATCAAAATCAAAAGATATAACAAAAACAATAGAACCTAATGAAAGTTATAGTTTTACATATAAAAATGATACTTTAATAGGTGGTATATGGGAAAAATTTAAAGTACATACAACAGATTATGATGATAACGGAGATAATATAGACATAACAGTTAATGTACAACAATTTAATAACTAAAAAAGGAAGGCAATAGCCTTCCTTTTTAATTGCTTAATTATTTTAATAAAAATTACTCAGAGATTTTAGCTGTGTTGATTTTAATTCCAGGACCCATTGTTGTTGAGATAACAACGCTCTTAAGGTACTGGCCTTTTGCAGCAGCTGGTTTAGCTTTGATAATAGCACTCATAAGAGTCTGGAAGTTTTCAGCAAGCTTCTCAGGACCGAATGAAACCTTACCTACTGGAACATGGATAATGTTTGTTTTATCAAGACGGTATTCAATTTTACCAGCTTTGATATCATTGATAGCTTTTGTTACGTCCATTGTTACAGTACCAGCTTTTGGGTTTGGCATTAATCCTTTTGGTCCAAGTACACGACCAAGACGACCAACAACACCCATCATATCTGGTGTAGCAACAGCTACGTCAAATCCGAACCAGTTATCGTTCTGGATTTTTGGAATAAGGTCTTCTGCACCTACAAAGTCAGCACCTGCAGCTAAAGCTTCTTCAGCTTTATCACCTTTAGCGAACACTAAAACACGAACTGTTTTACCTGTACCGTGTGGAAGTACAACGGCACCACGAACCTGTTGGTCAGCATGTCTGCTGTCAACACCTAAACGAATGTGAGCTTCAACAGTTTCATCAAATTTAGCAACTGTTGTTTTTTCAATTAAATCAATAGCGTCTTTTGTATCGTAAAGCATTGCAGAATCTACAAGCTTTGCTTTTTCAATATATTTCTTTCCTCTTTTCACTTTCGTGACCTCCTTATGTGGTAATATCGGGAGTGCTTCCCTCCCACTATTGTGACGACAGTTATTTATTTTCAGTCATCAATTATTCCTTAACAACGATACCCATACTTCTAGCTGTACCACAAATCATGCTGTAAGCAGCTTCGATAGTAGCAGCATTTAAGTCTGGCATTTTTGTTTCAGCGATTTTCATAACTTCTTCTTTAGAGATTGTAGCTACCTTTGTTTTGTTTGGTACGCCAGAACCTGACTCAATTTTGCAAGCTTTCTTTAATAAAACTGCAGCTGGTGGAGTCTTTGTTATGAAGCTGAAGCTTCTGTCAGCATAAACTGTAATAACAACAGGGATAATAAGACCTGCCTGCTGTGCTGTTTTTTCATTGAACTCTTTACAGAAGCCCATAATGTTTACACCGTGCTGACCAAGAGCTGGACCAACAGGTGGTGCTGGTGTTGCCTTTCCAGCTGGAATTTGTAATTTAATATAACCTGTAACTTTCTTTGCCATTTCGGCACCTCCTAATAAATGTGGTAATTAACGGGGATTTTCCCTCCCACGTGCGGGTTAAAATCTCCGCACACTACTAAAAAACGAATAATTTAATTTACTTATAACTTCTCAATCTGATTGAAGTCAAGCTCGACAGGTGTTTCTCTGCCGAAAATAGACAGCTTAACAATGACTGTTCTCTTATTTGCATTGATTTCTTTAATCTGACCCACAGACTCTGCGAAAGGTCCGCTTGCAACTCTTACAGTGTCGTCAAGCTCAATGTCAAGTTCTTCAACAGTATCGCCAATACCCATAGCTCTTACTTCATCATCAGTGAGCGGAACAGGTTTAGAACCCGGTCCAACAAAGCTTGTAACACCTCTTGTGTTTCTAACAACGTACCAAGTATCATCATTCATAAACATCTTAAGGAGAACATAGCCCGGAAAAACTTTTCGCTGAACATTTTTTTTCTGACCGTTTTTAATCTCAACACAGTCCTGAACAGGAACAATAACTTGATGTATTTGGTCCTGCATTCCTCTGTTTTCGATAATTTTTTCAATATTGGCTTTTACTTTGTTTTCATAACCTGAATAAGTATGAACAACATACCATCTTGATTCGGTCGCAAGTTTGTTTTCTTCTGATTTATTTAATTCTTCAGACATAATACCATCCTTTTTTCTTATATACTTAATATACCATTTAACATTAGCCTAAAAGACCTAATATAAAGTTATAACCTCCGGCAAAAACTGTATCCATGCAGAAGATTATGGCACCTATAAGTAAGGATGTAACGATGACCGTAATTGTGTTTTTTACTGTTTCACTGCGATTAGGCCATATGATTTTTTTGAATTCAGCCTTATAGTCTGCAACTGTTTCAGCAAAAGAAGGTTTATCACTTTTCTTTTTATCGCTTTTTTTAGCTTTAGACTGTACTTTTTTTAATTCGTTTTTCTCATTTGGGTTTGTGGTGTTCTGTTCTTGCATTGTTTTCACTTCCCTCTCAGGTTGTAGGCACATTACTTAGTTTCTTTGTGTAATGTGTGAGCCTTACAGAATTTACAATATTTTTTCATTTCCATTCTGTCTGGCATAGTTTTTTTGTCTTTAGTTGTGCTGTAGTTTCTCTGCTTACATTCTGTGCAAGCTAAGGTAATTCTTGTTCTCAACACTTCCACCTCCGATTAATACAAATTTTTGCATAAAAAAAAGACTTACGTCTTTCTATCAATAAATTTATCACAGTAACAGTGTTTTGTCAATACAAATTTATACCATAAAATCAGCATTTCAGCTTAATTATAATAACGCATAATGACGATTATGTAAACAGATTTATTTAAACTTTTACAATTTGATATAAATTATATAAATACTTATGGCTTTATGGTATAATATTTATATAATTTAATATGTCACTTAATATTTCATATTTTTAAGGTGGTGTTTTTATGAATAATGATTATAACATAAATAACAACTTACAACCCGAAAATTTAGATTTAGATTTTAGTTTTTATAACACCGAACCTAATAATTATAAAGAAATTGCTATAAAACATTTAAAAGGAAAATGGATAAGTTCATTTTTAGTATTTTTTGTTATAAAAATATTAAGTTTAGCATTTATATCAGATATATTAAATTCATTTATGTTCAAATATATTATAGAAATAAATATACCTTTTAGATTTCAGGTAATATCTATTATAATTTTAGGTATATCATTATTTTTTCTTGCAATTCCTTTTGAAGTAGGAATTTTCAATTATTGTACAAACATAAAAAATAAAAATGAAAGTTTCAAAGATATATTTTATGGTTTTAAAATATACAAAAAAACATTAATAACAGGTATTATTTTAAATCTAATTATTGTAATAGGTCTTATATTATTTATAATTCCTGGAATAATATTATCTTATGCTTTCTCTATGACATCTTTTATATTAATTAAAAATCCAGAGTTAGATGCTTTTGATGCATTAAAACTATCTTTTAATATTACAAAGAAAAGAAAAATGGATATATTCCTTTTTGATCTTTCATTTATAGGTTGGAGATTGCTCTCAAATATTTTAACATTATCTCTAGGCGATATATTCTTTCAACCTTATTATTACACAGCACAATCAATATTATTCGAAAATTTATGGAATGAATATTATAAAATAAAATAGAAAAACGCACCTTTTGGTGCGTTTTTTTTAGATTTCTCCGTTTTTATAAGCCTTTAAAGCCTGTGCAAGTTGGTCTGGACAACTTGTTTTTTTCATTCCACATGTAACACCTTCAAGTTTAGATATTACATCATCAATATTCATACCTTCAAGAAGGCTTGAAATTCCTTTAAGATTTCCATTACAGCCACCATAATAAACAACATTTTTAAGTTTATTATCTTCAACTTCAAAATCTATTTTGGCTGAACATGTTCCTCTTGTTTTATATTCGTGTACCATTATTTCCTCCAAAAAATATTATTCTTTAAAAGAATCCTTTACTTTATCCCAAAAACCTTTTTTCTCTTCGTCTTTTTTCTCAAAGTTCATACCATCAACAGGTGTACCATAGAACTGACGAAGAAGGTCTTTTTGTCTTTCTGACATATCAGTAGGTATTTTAACTTTAAATGTTATAATATGGTCGCCTCTTACTTTATTATTTCTTATATAAGGAACGCCTTTACCTTTAAGAGTTACAACAGTTTCTGGCTGTGTACCAGCTTTAACAGTATAAGTTTCTTCACCATCAAGAGTAGTTACTTTTATTTCACCACCAAGAGCAGCCTGAACAAAGTTTATTTCTACATTACTGTAAACATTATTTCCTTGTCTTTTAAATATTCTATGTGGTTGTACATATACTGTTACAAGAAGGTCACCGTTTTCTCCGCCAAGTTCTCCAGCATTACCTTTACCAGCAAGACGAATTGTCTGACCATTATCAATACCCTTAGGAATATTAACTTCAAATTTCTTAGTCTTTTTAACTTTTCCTGTACCATTACATGATGTACATGGGTCTTTTATAGTTTTACCTGTACCACCACAAGCAGAACATGTTCTTACACTTGTAACTGAACCAAACATTGACTGCTGTACAACTCTTTCTTGACCTGTACCATTACATCTCTTACATGTTTCAGCATGACTTCCCGGTTTAGAACCACTTCCGCCACAAGTTTCACATTTATCTGTAACACTTATCTGAATTTCTTTCTTTGTTCCGAAAACAGCTTCTTCAAATGAAATTGATATTGAAACGTTTATATCAGAACCACGTCTTGGACCATTTCTTCTTTGGCTTCCGCCGCCTCCGAAACCACCAAAACCAAACATATCAAATATATCGCCCATATCGAAATTCATTCCACCGCCATAGAAGCCGCCACCGCCTCCGAAACCGCCGCCTTGTTCAAATGCAGCGTGTCCGAACTGGTCATACTGAGCTTTTTTCTGAGGGTCACTTAAAACTTCATAGGCTTCGCCTAATTCTTTAAATTTTTCTTCTGCTTCTTTATTTCCCGGATTAGCATCTGGGTGATATTTTTTTGCAAGTTTTCTATATGCTTTTTTAATCTCTGCATCACTCGCACCCTTAGCAATACCGAGGACTTCATAATAATCACGTTTAGTTGCCAAAATTCTCACCAGCCTTAATAATTGGAATTATGTATATTACTATACATATAAATTTTAATTACTACTTAAAAAAAGGGAACAGGCAAATATACCTGCCCCTTTTTTATTTATAGGGTCACGCTTTTAAATGTTTTAAAAGCCACGCTTTATTTTATAACTCTTTTCCTTCTCCGTCAACAACATTAGGGTCACCGTTTGGAGCTTCTGCACCCTGAGCAGCCTGTGCCTGCTGATATAATTTTTCAGAAATTTTGTAGAATTCATTTCTAAGGCTTTCTGTTGCTGATTTAATGCTTTCAACGTCACTATCGCTCATTGTTTCAACATCTTTATCTTTTATAGCATCTTTAAGTTTTGTAAGTTCAGCTTCAACACCTGCTTTTTCGCCTGCATCAACTTTATCTCCAAGTTCTTCAAGAGCTTTTTCTGTCTGGAATACAAGAGAGTCAGCTTCATTTTTAGCATCAATAGCTTCTTTACGTTTTTTGTCAGCTTCTGCATACTGTTCAGCTTCTTTTACAGCTCTGTCGATTTCTTCATCACTTAAGTTAGAACCTGCTGTAATAGTGATTTTCTGTTCTTTACCTGTTCCAAGGTCTTTTGCAGAAACATTTACGATACCATTAGCATCAATATCGAATGAAACTTCAATCTGTGGAACACCTCTTCTTGCTGGTGCAATACCATCAAGTCTGAACTGTCCTAATGTTTTATTATCTTTAGCAAGAGGTCTTTCACCCTGTACTACATGAATATCAACTGCTGTCTGATTATCTTCTGCTGTTGAGAATACCTGTTTTTTGCTTGTAGGTATTGTTGTATTTCTATCAATAAGTTTTGTAGCAACACCGCCTAATGTTTCGATACCAAGTGAAAGTGGTGTTACGTCAAGAAGAAGAACGCTACCTGCACCTGCATCTCCTGCAAGTTTACCGCCCTGAATTGAAGCACCGATAGCTACACATTCATCTGGGTTAATACCTTTGAAAGGTTCTTTTCCTGTATATTTCTTAACAGCTTCCTGAACAGCTGGAATTCTTGTTGAACCACCTACAAGAAGAACTTTGTCAAGTTCTGATGGCTGTAAATCTGCATCTTTAAGAGCAACTCTAACAGGTTCCATTGTTCTGTCTACAAGGTCAGCTGTAAGTTCATCAAATTTAGCTCTTGTAAGAGTAACATCAAGATGTTTTGGTCCATCTTGGTTCATTGTAATGAAAGGAAGGTTAATATTTGTTGATGTTACTGTTGAAAGTTCTTTTTTAGCTTTTTCGGCAGCTTCTTTAAGTCTCTGCATAGCCATTTTATCTGAACTTAAATCCATTCCTTCTGCTTTTTTGAATTCAGAAACAAGGAAATCAATAACTCTCTGGTCAAAGTCGTCACCACCAAGACGTGTATCACCATTTGTTGAAAGAACTTCAATAACACCATCACCAATTTCAATAATAGAAACGTCGAATGTACCACCACCAAGGTCGTATACCATTATTTTCTGTTCATTTTCATTATCAAGACCATAAGCAAGAGCTGCTGCTGTTGGTTCGTTGATAATACGTTTTACATCAAGACCAGCGATTTTACCAGCATCTTTTGTAGCCTGACGCTGAGCATCATTGAAGTAAGCAGGAACTGTAATAACAGCTTCTGAAACTGTTTCTCCAAGATAGCTTTCTGCATCTGCTTTAAGTTTCTGAAGTATCATAGCTGAAATTTCCTGTGGAGAATATCCTTTTCCTTCGATAGTTACTTTATAGTTGTCACCCATATGACGTTTAATAGAGCTTATTGTATTATCAGGATTTGTAATAGCCTGACGTTTAGCTGTTTCCCCAACAAGTCTTTCACCATTTTTAGCAAAACCAACAACTGAAGGAGTTGTTCTTCCACCATCTGAATTTACGATTACAACAGGCTGACCGCCTTCCATAACTGCTACACAAGAGTTTGTTGTTCCTAAGTCAATACCGATTATTTTACCCATAATTAATTCCTCCTAAAAACATATACTGTATTTTAAAAAAATGAAAATTTACAAAATTAAAATATATATTAAAATATTAGTTTGCAACCTTTACCATACTATGACGAATTACTTTGTCTTTATGTTTATAACCTTTAAGCATTTCAATCATAATTTCATTTTCGCCATATTCTTCGTTATCTTCGTGAGCAATAGCCGCATGAAGATTTGGGTCAAATTTTTCACCAACAGCAGGTATTTCTTCAACACCCATTGATGTAAATATTTCTTTAATCTGTTTAAGTATCATTTCAATACCTTTATAGAAACTATCATCTGTGTTTTGACAAGACATAATAGCTCTTTCAAAGTTATCAACAACAGGGAGAAGTTTTGAAACAGTATCTCTTATACCATCATCATACATACTTGCTTTTTCTTTTGATGTTCTTTTTCTGAAATTATCAAATTCAGCAAGTGTACGCTGATATTTATCAAGATATTCATCAGCTTTTTCAGTAGCTTCTTTAAGTTTCTTTTCCTCTTCCGATATTTCTTCTATAACTTCATCATCTATTTTTTCAATAGTTTCTTCACATTCATCAATTGTTGTTTCATCTATTTCTTTATCTTTCTGATTTTCTTCCATCTAAAAAACCCTCCCTATGTATTTTTACCGTCAGGTACGGTTTTCAATACATTTTCGATATTTTTAACCATTTCGTTAAGTACTGATACAACCTGATTATAATTCATTCTTGTAGGACCAATAATACCTATACTGCCCTTAGTGTTTTCACCCATATTGTATGTTGTTGTGATAACACTACAATCTTTCATTTCTTTTATATTTATTTCATTTCCTATAAGTATTCTTATATCATTACTTTTAGCATCTTCAAGAAGACTTACAAGATTGTTTTTTTCTTCAAATGCCCTAAAAATTTCTGTGGCTTTGGAAATATCGCTAAATTCAGGGAAAGTAAGAATATTTTTAGCACCACTCATATGAAGATGAACATTTTCTGCAGAACGTATTGTTTTTTGAACTGCTTTAAGAACAGGTTTTAAAAGTCCGCTATATTCTTTAAGCTCTTTTTGTAAAGCCATTATTGTATGTTCGTTTATATCTTCAAGCGTATGACCTTTAAGTATATTATTTATTTTAACCGAAACGGAAAATAAATCTTCATCACTTGGTGCTATATTAACTCTTATTATATGGTTTTTAACAAAATTTCCTTCTGTAACTATTATTAACATTATAGCGGACTCATCAAGAGGCATAAGTCTTATTTGTTTTAGAGCAGTTCTTTTAAGAATAGGCTCTGAAATAATAGTTGTATAATTTGTAAGCATTGAAATAGCTTTTGCTGTTTCTTCCATAAGATATTCTATTTTTGTAATATTACCAGAAACAACACTATGAAGAAACTCTTGCTCTTTAGGTGTAAGCTCACTTGTATTCATAAGTCTATCAACATAAAGTCTATATCCTAATTCAGAAGGTATTCTTCCTGCTGAAGTATGAGGTTGAATTATAAGTCCCATATCTTCAAGGTCGCTCATTTCATTTCTTATGGTAGCCGAGCTAACTCCCAAATCATATTTTTTTGCAAGGGTTCTGGAACCTACTGGCTCGGCTGTTGCTATATAGTCATTTATAATAGCTTTTAAAATCTGTATTTTTCTATCATTTAAAGCCATATCCAAACCCCCTTTTTTATTCTTTGTTAGCACTCACTTTATTTGAGTGCTAACTCATACTCTTAAAATATCACTTGACGGCTTATATGTCAAGTGATTTTTTAATTTTTTATTCTTTTTATATTATTATATACGCAAAAATGCTATAAAATATTCATAATAAATTTATTTTTTTAATTTTACATACCGCTGAAGGGTATAGGGAAACAAAGAGTTTCCCTATTTTAATCCGCAAACGGAATTGACTTCCGTTGAGGAAAACAGCGAGTTTCAAGGAATTTATGACGCTGGAACACGCACCCACAAAGACATGTGGGGCAGCGTAGCTGACTTTGCAAAGCAAAGTGCTGAAAGGTCTGTTTATACCAACAGTAATTTTCGTCAAAATCCTGATTTTGACGAGAGGGTGTTGTTTTCGACACCCTCATATTATAAATTTTTCAAAAACAGTATTAGAAACATCAACGCCCTTTTCAGTAAGCATTATATTTGTATCAGTTTCATTTATAAGATTTAATTCTTTAAGATGTTTTATTTCATTACCATACACATCAAAAACAGATTTATTAAATCTTTCAAAAAATCTTTGTTTTTCAATACCCTTAGTCATTCTAAGCCCCATAAACATAAATTCAGCATACATATCTTCTGTTTTTAATTTTTCGATATTTTCCTTTATAACAGAATATTTACCTTTAGAGCTTATATATTTTTCAATATCATATGTATTATTAAATCTTTCTCCATTAAAATATGAATGAGAACCTATACCATAACCAATATACTCATCACATCTCCAATAAACCTTATTATGATAACATTCAAAGCCTTCTTTAGCAAAGTTTGATATTTCATATTGATTATATCCCTTATCACTTAACATCTCTTTAGCCATATAGTACATTTTTCGGTCTAATACTTCGTCACAAGGCTTTAAATTACCTTCGTCATACATTTTGCCAAAAACAGTACCATCTTCTATAATAAGGCTATAAGCGGAAATATGGGTAGGATTAAGTTTTATTATTTTTTCCAAAGTTTCCTCCCAATCATATAAAGTCTGATTTGGAAGTGCAAACATAATATCAGCATTTATATTTTTAAATCCAATATCTCTTGCTTGAGCAATATTTTTAATAAAATCATCTATTGTATGAACTCTGCCAAGTGATTTTAAAATATTATTCTGCCAAGCCTGCACACCAAAACTTATACGGTTTATATCCATAGCTTTATATTCTCTAAGTTTAAACTCATCAACAGTTTTAGGGTTTGCCTCTGTTGTAATTTCACAATTACTATCAATATTAAAACAATTAAAAACAGTATCCATAATTTTCCCTGTAAGTTTTGGAGAAAGTATAGAAGGCGTTCCACCGCCTAAAAATATGGATTTTATATTATAATCTGAAAAACTCTCTTTTGTTTCTCTAATTTCATTTATAAGTGCATTTACATAGTCATCAAATATACTTTCACAACCACCATATGAAGGGAAATCACAATAAAGACACTTTTTTATACAAAAAGGTATATGTATATATAAACTTAAATGTTTCAAAAAAAACACTCCTTATTTGAATATATTAAAAATATTATAACTTTGTCAAAATTATATAAATAATAAAATTAAATATCAGTAAAACGATAGTTTTACTTAAAAAAGTTTAGGTCAAGCCTTTTTAAAGGCTTGCAAGGGTTTGGGAACAGCGTTCCCAAATAAAGTTTATCAAAAACACATACTCTTTTCAAATAAAAAAAGAGGGTATAAAAACCCTCTTTTAATAAGTAATATGAAATTACTGTAATAACTGAAGAACACCCTGTGGAAGTGTGTTTGCCTGAGCAAGCATAGCCTGAGAAGCCTGTACAAGTATATTGTTCTTTGTATATGCCATCATTTCTTCTGCCATGTCTGTATCTCTTATACGGCTTTCAGCTGATGTGATGTTTTCTGTTGTAACACCAAGGTTGTTGATTGTGTGTTCAAGTCTGTTCTGTATAGCACCAAGTTCACCACGCTGTGATGATACTACATTTATAGCATCTTTAATATTTTTAATAGCGAATTCTGCACCCTTTGGTGTACTAATATCAATATTAGCAATATTAAGTGATTCTGCACTCATTGAACCTATACTTACAGTAATTTTGTTAAATGAGTCAGCTGTGTCACCAATCTGGAGTGTAAGTGATTTATTTGTTGTTGTTCCTTCTGTATTATCACCATTACCGCCTGCTGGTGCAGCATCTTCACCAACGTTCATATTTGATATAGCAAGTGTACCACCAGTAGCTGAACCAGTACCTGTATTACCTTTACCAATTGAAACAGTCTTACCACTTAAGTCAGCTACTTTACCGTTTTCTTGTGCTGTAAATGTTAATTTTGATCCATTTGATGTGATATCATATGTTGTACCATCTATTGTAATTGTTTTACCTTTAAAAAGTTCTGCTAATTTATCTGCATCATTAGATATACCACCAACACCAGCACCATTACTTTCAACATCTACACCATCTATTGTAAGTTTAAATGTATCATTCTGAGCTGCATTAATAGTTGTTAAACCACTAAGGTCAATATCAAATGAAGCTGGACTACCTGTTGTAGCACCATCACCTACTGGGTCTGTACCTTCAACTTTACCTGTTGTTTTAAGACCGCCTGGGTTAGTAACACTACCAGTAGCACTATTCTCTTTTGCTATTGTTACATTTGTATTATCATCTGGTAAAGTTGCTGAAGTCTGTTTTCCAGCTTCTTTAGCTGTAAATGTTAATTCAGTTCCACTTACTGTAACATCATATTCAACATCACCCATTTTGAATGTTGTACCATCAAACATCTTAGCTAAATTATTTGCAGTATTTACTGTAGAACCAGCTGCATTACTTACAAGTTTAGTAGAACCAATAGTAAGTTCAGCTTTATCACCTCTTTGTAAATTAACTGTTGTAACACTAGCAAGGTCGATTTTAAAGCTAGCTTTTATACCTTCATCTGCTCCTGCTCTTGACTGTATTGATGCTGTTGCAACTACTTCTTCTGTTCCGTCTGTACCTGCTACATAATCTGTAACTGTTGCACTAGTAGTACCACCTACAGTACTACTACTTGAATCCTTGTCATTAATACTAATTGTAACACTTTCACTCTCACTTGGAGCTTGATTAGATTCTGGTGCACCTGCTGTTTTAGCTGTAAATACTAACTCTGTGCTACTACCATCTACTGTAACATCATAATCAACACCATTCATAGTAAGTGTTGTACCATTGAAAAGTGCTGCTATGCTTTGTGCATCAGACTCACCACCAGACGCTGCTTTGCTTTCAAGAGTTCCATTTGTAAAAGCAATTCTAAATATATCACCACTAGTTACACCACTACCTGTTAAGCCTGTAATATCAAGTTTGAATGTAGTAGCTGTAGCTGGTGTTGGTTCTGTATCATCGCTACCATTGTCTGTGCCCGCTACAGTACCTGGACCACCATTTACAACACTTAAAATAGTAGTACTATCATTTTTAAATGTTATATTTTTATTAGTTGAACTAATTTTAACTATTGAACCCTCTGTTGGTAACTGTGTTAATTCGCCTCTTGTTTTTGATGTGAATTTTAATATACCATTATCGCCAACTTTAGCTGTATATTTTTCTCCATTTATTGTAACTGACTGTCCATCAAAGAGTTTTGCTATATCTTTTGCACTTGTTTCGTCACCATATGCTTCTCTACTTTCAAGTACAATACTTTCAGTACTTCCACCGGCTGCTTTAGCTGCTGCACCGCCGCCTATTTCAAGTTTAAATGTATCTCCCGCTTTTACTGTACCTTCAAAATCAATACTCTTAAGGTCAATTTCAAATGTAGCTGGGTTTTCACTTAAGCTACCATCAAGAAGATTGATACCGTTGAAGTTTGTACTGTCTGCGATACGGTCGATTTCTGATGTAAGTGATTCGATTTCTGCCTGAAGGTTTGCACGGTCTACTTCGTTATCGTATGTTCCGTTTGATGACTGTGTTGCAAGTTCTACCATACGGTTAAGCATACTATGTACTTCTGTTAATGCACCTTCTGCTGTCTGTACAAGTGATATACCATCATTAGCATTTTTCTGTGCTGTTTCAAGTCCTGTAATCTGTGCTCTCATTTTTTCTGAAATTGCAAGACCTGCTGCGTCATCACCAGCACGGTTAATTTTATAACCTGATGAAAGTTTTTCAAGGTTTTTTGAAATTGCACTATTGTTTGTTCCTAATTGTCTGTAAGAATTTAAAGCTGCAATATTATGTTGAATTCTCATAAAATTTTACCTCCTTGTTTTTTAAGAAAAGAATCCTTTCTTTTCTATAAACTAAATAGTATTAAGTAAATATAATATTTATATTCAAAACGGTACCTTTTTTTGAATAATAAATATTTCTGTTTACAAATATATAATCGGTTAAAAAAAATATATGATAATAGTTTTTTTTATTTTTTTATAAAAAATTTTTTTATTTTTTTAATTTAAAATATTCTTTTATTTCATCAGCCATATTAGGAGTTATTTCCGATTTAGGAATAACAATCATATCTCTTCTATTTGTAAGTATATAATCACCATTTCTGGTTATTTTCCCATTAAGATATTTTTTAGGAAATCCTTTCATAAATCCACAACAATTAACATTGAAATAGCCATCTCTTATTTCCATTAATATATGAGGTCCAATAGCAAAAGGAGGTTTTTTTATTAAGTATCTAATCCTTATTGCTTTGAATATACTAAATATAATTAAGAATATAACTATAATAAAAACAGATACTATTATTTTAAGTGATAAATCATTAATTATATTAAAAACCCATGTTAAAACTAAAAATATGACTGCACATAAAGCTATAAAAAGGCTAATAGGCCAATCCATTTTTCTATGATATATTTTTACATATTTTTTTATTTGTTGTTGTGATAACTCAAACATAATTCTATATTGATACATATACTTTACTCCCCCCTTATATCAATATTATCAGTTTAAAGCTACTGATTGACCTGTTTCGGAACTGTATTTATAAATATTTTTATCCATAAGAGAGATATAATATTTACCTACAAATTCATTACAATTACTTTGACCTTTTTGATAAATGTTCATACCATAACATTCTTCACCATTTATAAAAGAACGTCCAACATCAAATATATTTGTATAACTATCAAATGCTAACGGAAGTTCTTTTGAATTATTTATAAAATTCTTTAAATAGTTTCTTGCATCATCTCTTGTAAAAACTAATTCTTCTGCATCAACTTTCTGTGGAAGTTCTCCATCTTCTCTTGAAACAGTAATGGAATAATCACTTTCTTTTTGTACTATTGATAATTTAAAAATTTTATCAGGTTCTGAAGATTTTATGGCAAATACAGAATTTTCTTCACTCTCATCACTTTCTAATTCCATAAACTCTTTTTCTTCTAAAAGATATTTTTTATAATCATCTATTGCCGTTTGAAAATCTTCTTCACTTTCATAAACATATTCAATTATATTTTTGCCTTCTTCTTGATAAGGATTTATTGCTATAAGATTTCCTCTTTCTGTTACAGTAGTAATAGATTCAACAGTGTCATTTTCTATTGTATAATTATCTGCTACTAAAGGCTCTTCACCTTTAAAAGCTGAAAAACCTATAAAAGCAGAAAGCACAAATATAAAAGCTAATAATACTATAATTATAATTTTTTTTCGATTAAATTTTTTTGTAGACTTTAGTTTTATATTTTTATTTTTTTTCCTCATATTTCTCCACCCTAAAAATAATTATCCAAAAAATTCCGGCACTTTTTTATAAAATATAAATAGTATCCGGAATTTTTAATGATTAAATTATTTTGTCACAAAACTAATTTCCCAACGGGAATCTCTTCTTCCTGTTTCACCACTTTCCATATCAACAAATTTAATTTCCATTGCACCTGCTACATTACCATTTCTATCACAAATTTCATATGGGAAGTAAATAGTTGCACCATGGTGAGCATTTTTAAATGTAAGTGTGATACTCTTTAATGCTCTTGTATTTGAATATTCAGAAGCTGTTGTAGTATAAGTTTTAAGTTTAACATCTTTTTCATCTATCTCACTTCCGATTACTTCCATATTTTGAGCAAAGAATTGTGCATCAAGTGGTTGCATTTCTTGATTTTCTCCCGGAAGGTAATAAACTTCTTCAGTAAATGTAATTAATAACTGTCCATGATATGGGTTACCTTTTTGCGAAGGAGCATAGTTTGTTATAACAGTTTTTGCATCTGCTTTTGGAGGTGTAACGTCTGCTGGTGTTATATCACGTTCAAAAACTATTTTTGAATCTCCACCAACATTTGTTTGACCACTATCAAGAGTTGCTTTTGCAATAGCAAAGAATGTATAATAAATATCTCTTTCAAGTCCGGAAACCGTTACATCAGCTGTATACTTAACATCAGTACTATTATATTTTGTTTTTATAGTACCAAAATCAACCGGTCTATAATCTTCATTTTCACTTCCGTTACGTATAATTTGAGCAATAAAATCTTCGCCTACTTTTAATGTACCATCTTCATTGAACCAACCTGCACAACTAGTATTAGGAAGAAGTATCCAATCTATGGTTGCATTTTTGTCAGATGTAATCCTTACACTTGCACTATCTTCTGCCCTATTAGTTACCTGAAGACTAAGAACAGGAGGTGCAACTTTTAATGTTGTAAATGGTTTTTGCCAAATATCAGAAGGTTCTGGTGGAATACCTTTAAGGACAAAGAATACATCATACTCTGTTTCTGGTTTAAGACCTTCTATAAGTACAGGATATTCAACATATCCACTATCTATTGTATATTTTCCCCAAACTCCACCATTTGGTTTTAATGCACCTGTCATAATCTGTAACGGAGTAGGGTCTTTAACAGTATTTTTAGGTGCTACAAGATAGTATAAATCACATTTTTTGTTTGTCATAACAAGAGGTCTTATTAATGTGTCACCAATTTGACCATATTCTGAAGCAACATCACCTTGTTTTTCAAGTTTAGGATATTTTAAATCTCCTTCATTAATAAAATGTGGTATCACTGTATCTGTAAATGATACTGACATTTCAAATTTTATTGGTGAATTAACTTGTGAAGCTCCTGCTTCTATTGCTGTATTAAATCCATCTTTAGGATTTCCTGCAAGAGCACTAAGTACAGTTTTTGAACCAATAACACATTTTATATTAAATTTAATTGTTTTATTCCAACTTTCTCTTTCAGCATTTCCATCTACATTAGTAAATCTTATACCATATTCTCTTGGTTCAAGTTTATTAAAAGGTTCAAAAGTATAATCTTCTTGATTATTTACCTTTCTGTCTAAAATATAATGCAATGTCATAGCACCATTTTCATATATTAAAGGATTATACCCTTCAATTTCCTTAAACTCACCTGCTTCATTTTTCTCATAAAGCTTAAACTCAACTGTTGTGTCTGACTCAAAAATCATATCAAAAAGAGTTGTGTCTGATGTTTGTATAGCCTGAGGGTCAAGTGAAAATGTCATATCTAAATTTTGTGGTGATTCTGTTCTTGAAAGCTGAACTTGAGGTGAAAGTGTTTTAAACATATCAAGACGAGTTCCATCTTTCATTCTATTATTAGATGTATCCACTATATAATTAAGTTCAAACTGATATTTCTCACCACTATTCAAAGCAATAGTTCCGGCAGGAAATTTAACATATGTTTTTCCTTCATCATTTATGCCAATTTCTGCCTTTGTATAATCTATATCAACAATTTCTTCTTCACTATCAATAATATGGTATAAAACTATATTATCTTTTAGTTTTTCCTTTTCCAATGGTTGCATAGTGTTTTTGTTAAGTACTTCTTCACTAAAAAGTATTTTTATATCTGACTCAACTTTTGGTTCACCATTTACATCAGCAGAAAACTCTTGTGTTGCAGTAGGTGGAATAATATCAGTTGTTTTTATTTGTTTATAAACTCCTTTTGAATTATTACCTGATTTATCCTGTGCAACCATATAAAGGTCATATGTTGTTTCTGGTTCAAGTTTACTTATTTTTATTGTGGTTTCAGTATTTTCTTTTACACTACTCTTACCATTTATTTCAGTATTATTACCAGTTATAATAGCTTCTATTCCTTCTTGTGAGTCTAAGCTAGGAGGTGTTGTTGAAGGAGGAATAGGTGCTGGGAATTCTGTTCCTCTTTTACAAACAACATAATATACAGTACAATCTTCATTAACTTTTACATTAACATCAATAGTTTTGTCAGTCATTTTATATTGTTTTGGATATCCAGAAATAAACTCTGGTGGAGTTGTATCTTTTGTTGCTGCTGTTATTTTTGTTAATTTTGAGTCATTTGTTCCATCAGTTGCTAATAAATAAACATCATAATATGTTTCTTCTTTTAAACCCGTTGCAGTAAATACTTTCTCTTGATTTTTATAACATCTTTTTTCTTTACCGCTATCTATTTCTCCCTCAATTTTATCTTTTTTAAGTTCATCAGCAGTTGGTGCAGTACTTCCCTTAGGGAATATAGCCCAATATACAGTACATTGTTTAGACATATTTACAGTAATATCCATAGTTGTACTATCTCTTGAAGATGCTTTAGGGTATCCACTTAAAAATTCAGGTATAGTATTATCAACTGTTGTAAATTCTTCTGATTTTATATAACTTATATTTCCTCTTTCATCTTGAAGAACTGCTGAAACTACGTAATCAGTAGCAGCTTTAAGTCCAGTTATTTTACTTAAAACATCTGTATTTGATGATTTAACATCAAATGAACCTGAAGTTATAACACTTTTAATATTTGTTGGTTTAATAATTTCATCTTCATCTAAATCATCTTCATCTTCAAGTGTAACAACCCAATAAACCCTTCCTGGTTTATTTGTTTCATAGATAAATGATGCATTAGTAGGTCCAAGTTCTTCTTCCATAGGATAACCAGCAATAATTCTTGGATTTGCTGAAGATTCTTCAGCATCAACACTTGTCATTGTTTCGCCATTTATTGTAGCTGTAATACCTGGACGTATAACAATTTCATCTGGAAGCATTGTTACTTCAACACCAAAAGATGTTATTGAAACACTTCCTATATCACCTTCACCGGATACTAAACAAGGTGCTTCCAAACTTGCATTTATTACATATGCATTCCTATCAAGAATAATCTGACTTTCAGAAGCATCTTCATCAACAACCAAATTGTATATACTTCCTTTTCCAAGTGTAAGATAATTTTCAGGTTTCATTAAAGAAACATTATTAAAGTCTCCTGAAAGAGTAAGCATTGTTTCAGGCTCTCCAGAAACTTCTATATTTATAAAACCTTTATTTCTATCTTCAAAATCTTCAAAATAAGCATCTGTTTTAACTATTGTTGTTTGTATTCTTGTTGCTCCTATTGCATCAACAGATACAACTTTATCTGTATCTCCATCAACAATAAGTTTATTTATACTACAATTTTTAAAGTTTATACTATTTTGGCTTTTATTACTTTCTCCACCGCCACTTATTATTACTTCTCCCATTACAGTAACATTTTCAATATTAACAAAACCTGTTCCTACACCAGCTGTAATGTATAAGTCACCATTAATAATTGTATTTGCTAATGTACAACCGGAAGAAGAAATAGTAACATTTCCGTCAAGATATCCATATGCATAATATGAATTATCAGAAATCAATGTACCTATTACATCAGAGAGCATTTTGGCAAACTCTCCTCTTGTAATATAATTAAAAGGTTTAAAAGAACCATCAGAATAACCATTTATAAAGCCTTTTTCGGCACCTGCTCCGATTGCTCCTTTACTCCAATTACTAAATGAACGGCTATCAATGAAGTTCATAACTTCACCAATTTTTTCTTCTAATTTTATATTTCTACAAATAAGACTTGCTGCCTGTTCTCTTGTTAGATTACCTTCTGCACCAGCAGTATTTTTTGATGTTCCTGAAAAATAACCTCTTTCATAAGCTATTGCAATATCATCTGCATACCATTCTGTCCCTTTAATATCATTAAAAGGAAGTTTTCCTCTTTGAAATTCATTATATCCAAGAGCTCTATTTATCATAGAAATACATTCTGCTCTTGTTATGTATTTATCTGGATTAAAGTTTCCAAATAAATCTCCTCTCATTACTCCATAATTATAAAGATTTTCCAAGTATTCACTTGCCCAATGATTAGATGTAAAGCCATTCTCAGCTTGTACTGTTTGTACTGTTGTAGTAAGAGAACCCAAAAAGAGAATTGATGATAAAGCAAGTGCAATAAACCTCTTCATATTTTACCAAACCTCCTTTTATAAGAATATGTTTAAATTTTATTTTATTTATTAACCCCTTCTTTTTCATTATCATTTAATGAAAAATTTAAAAAATATACATATATATCAACAACTGCTTTGTATAACTCTTCTGGTATTGCTTCTCCAAGTTCCAATCTTGATAAAAGTGTTGCCAAAGAATTATCTTCAAAAATAGGAACATTATTTTCTATTGCTGTTTCAACAATTTTTTCAGCCAAATCTCCCATTCCGGTAGCAATTATTACAGGGGCTATACTATCACCATCATATTTTAGTGCTACTGCACGTTTACTTAGATTAGATTTTAACATCTACTGTATTAATCCTTTCATAAATTTGTGGAAAAATCTCTTCCAATTTTTTTTGTTTTAACAATACATTAAGAGAAAATGTTTTCAAAGACATTCCATTTTTTTCAATTATATTACTAATATCCTTTTTTATCAAATTTTCATTTTTCTTTAATTTTTCTGGATAATAAAGTTGTAAATCTATACCACTTTGTTTTTGAGTTATTACTAAATCGAAAAAGCCAATATCTTTTATATTAAATTTTATAAGAAGTCTTTTACAATTTTCTTTTTGACCTTTTTCATTTTTTTCTTTATGATTAGGGTCAACCCATATCTCTGAGAACATTGTTCTACCTGCAATATTTGCGGGAACTAAAAAATGAGAAAGCGGCATATAGACACTTTCATTTACAAGTATAGATTGCATTATCTCTTGAAAAGCAGATTTTGTTTCCCAACCTCCTTCGCCTTTAATTCCGCTTTTAATAAGTTCAACAAATTGTTTGGAAAAATCTGTTCCTGTTTCCATTGTAATCATTCTTTTCAAATCGTCAACACTTATATCAGAAAAAACTTGTTTAAAATCTCTAAAATCCATAAGACGATTAAAACTTGTTTCAAGTTTATCAATATTGCCATTTTCATACTTAACTATATTTAATGTTAATATTGTTATTAAATCTCTAACCTTACCCATATTATTAGTATTCTTTATATAATTTCCTAAAAAAGGTATAATCTCATTTTTTAAAATATTAGTTAATTCTGTTTGCTGTCCATATGTATTAGCTATATCAGTTGTATTAACTGTATTAAATTTGTTAAGCTCAATAAATTTATCAATAATATTTTCAAAAGGTTGCTTGTAATTACTAGTCATATAAGAAGATATATTTTTCAACAAAGACTGTATATTTTTTAATGTTGATTGACTTGATGAAACATCATTATATGTTTTTACAAAATTCATTATTTCCAATTGAAGGTCTATTGACTTTGTATTTTCCAATATATTCTGTATATTTTGAAAAAAATTATTATTAAATTTTCCTGATGCTACCGATTGTTCTTTAATAAAATTTAAAAGACTTTCTTCAGTAAAATTCATTCCATTTAATAAGTTTGATATTTCGAGCATAAAATTGCTTTTTGAATTTATATCAATATCTCCACCCATTTGAAAAAGCATTTCAGATAGTATTTCTGTTATATTAGGTGTATTTCTTAATATTTCTAAAAATGTACCAAAATTAGAATCATATTTAAGTCCAAGTTCTTTTTCAGCATTTCCGCTTTTACCATCACTTCTTGTAACTTTTGTCATATCGACTACATTTTGTACATTTGTATTATTTACAGATATAGGCTGCGTTCTTGATGCATTTTCATACCCTGATGTGGGTGTATTAACTTTTAATATTTCTGACACAAAATTCACCTTCTATCTTAATTACTATTATTTTTTTTATTTTTATGACGATATAAAATACAAAGCTTATTTTTATAAATTTATTGAGGTGGTGCATACAATATGGATAATAGTATGGATAACATGCTTGATATGTATTTATTCGAAACAAATTCTCTTTTAGAGCAACTTGATAGTATCTTACTTAATGCGGAAAAATCAAAAGTATTCACAGTAGATGATGTTAATGAAATTTTCCGTATTATGCATACAATAAAAGGTTCATCTGCTATGATGGAATTCTCATCATTAATGAAAATAGCCCATAAAACCGAAGACCTCTTTTTTATAATAAGAGATAAAGGTGTTGAAACTTTTGATAGTGTATGCAGTGAAGAAGACCATCATGAACTTTTTAATCTTGTTTTTGACGCAATTGATTTTATGCGTTCAGAAATAGAAAAAATAGAAAATGATGAACCTCTTACAGATAATATCGACAACGAACTTCAAAAAATTAAGGATTTTATTGATAAAATAATTGTTCATTTAGGTGGTACAACAGAAAGTGATAATTCAGAAGAAACTGAAAAATCTGATAAAGATGCATGCAAAAATCTACCTGATAATTCACCATATTTTATCAAAATATTTTTTGATGAAGGCTGTGGAATGGAAAATTTAAGAGCTTTTATGTTTATTACAAGCGTAAGAGATATATGTGAAAACTTCACATTCTATCCAACAGATATAGAAATAAATTCTGAAACAGCACAAGAAATTATCGATAATGGTTTCTTTGTTGGATTTAAAACAAAAGATGATGTTGATAAATCCGTAGCTCTTTTAAAAAACCAAAGCAACATATATACTTATGAAGTAATAGAAAATAATAATCCAAAGGTTGAAAGTAATGATAATGTAGATGAAGTTACAGTTGAAACTCAAAAAACAGTTAAAAAACAAACTTCTTCTTCAGCAGCAGCTACATCATCAAGCTCAAATCATTCTTCACAAAATAAACAAAGCCTTATAAGTGTAAATCTTTCTAAACTTGATAATCTTATGGCAATTGTCGGTGAAATAGTTATTACAGAATCTATGGTAACATCTTGCCCAGAACTTGCAGGATTAAAGCTTGATAACTTTACTAAATCTGCTCGTCAACTTCGTAAACTTACAGATGAATTACAAGATATAACAATGTCAATAAGAATGGTTCCTATTTCTGGTGTATTCCAAAAAATGAATAGAATTGTTCGTGATATGGGACAAAAACTTAATAAAGATGTTGAACTTGTTCTTGTAGGAGAAGATACTGAAGTTGATAAAGCTATTGTTGACTGTATAGGTGACCCTATAATGCACATTGTAAGAAATTCTATGGACCATGGAATTGAAGAAACTGTTGAAGAAAGAATTCATAATGGCAAAGACCCTAAAGGTAGAATTACTTTAAAAGCAGAACATACAGGAAGTGAAGTTATAATATCTATAACAGATGACGGAAAAGGTATGGACCATAATGCAATATTAAGTAAAGCTGCAAGAAATGGTATTCTTACAAAGCCTGAATCAGAATATACTAAAAAAGAAATTTTAAACCTTACTTTAGTTCCAGGATTTTCTACAAATGAAACAGTAACAGAATTCTCTGGACGTGGTGTTGGAATGGACGTTGTTAAAAAGAATATAGAACAAGTTGGTGGTGTAGTTTCAATATCAAGTGAACTTGGAGAAGGAACTTGTACTACATTAAAAATTCCACTTACAATGGCTATTGTTGATGGAATGGAAATAGCTGTTGGAAATTCAATATTTACAATACCAATACATAATATACGTCAATCATTCAAAATATCTGCATCTGAAATAATACATAATGTAGATAATAGTGAAGTTATAAAAAGAATGGACGAATTTTATCCTGTGTTCCGACTTTATGAATTATATGGATTGGAAACAGATATTACAAATATAGAAGATGGAATAATTATATGGGTGGAATCAGGAGATAAATCATATTGTCTTTTTGTTGATGAGCTTTTAGGTGGACAACAAGTAGTTGTAAAACCTTTACCAACATATTTGAATGATTTTAATATAAAAGATTCAGGAATTGCAGGTTGTACAATACTTGGAGATGGAAATATCAGTATAATTCTTGATGTTGCAAATCTCTATCTTAAGGCACAAAATATATATTAATATTAAGGAGATAAAATTAATGTCTAATAATATAAATATTTCAGATTCAAATCAAGACCAAACTAATGAATTGGTTCAAAATGATAATATAAAAAAATTTCTTACTTTTATTTCTGACAAACTTACTTTTGGTATTGATGCTTCTTATGTTACAGAAATTATAATAAATCATAATATTACATTTTTGCCTATTGTACCTTATTATATAAAAGGTATTATAAACTTAAGAGGACAAATTATACCTATAATAGACATTCGTCTTAAAATGGGGAAAGAGGAATATATAAGAGAAGACGGTTCAAATTGTATTATAGTATTAAATATTGATTCTACAATGCTTGGTATTATGGTTGATACTGTAAATCAAGTTCTTGATGTAGATACAAAAAAAATATCACCTCCAACCGTTAATAATTGCGTAGAATTAGTTAATGGAATGATAACCATAAACGATAATTCAACAGTTCTTATATTAGACTGTAACGCTATAAAAAAAATATAAGGAGTTGTTGGTATGTACAAAATATCACAAGGAGATTTTTTAAAACTGGTAAGCTTTGTACATCAAAATTTTGGTATTGACCTTTCAAAAAAGAAACAACTTATAGAAAGTCGTCTTGCCTCTACATTGCAGACAAGCGGCTATACTGATTTTTCAGAATATGTACGTTATATAACTTCTAACGCTAGTAAAACAGATATAGATATTATGCTTAATAAGCTTACAACAAACTATACTTATTTTTTAAGAGAAAAAACACATTTTGATTTTTTCTCAAATACAATACTACCATATTTAGTATCTACAAAAAAAAATAAAGTATTAAGCATATGGAGCGCTGGTTGTTCAACAGGAGAAGAGCCATATACAATAACTATGTTTATAAAAGATTATCTTGGTTCTCAAGCATCTAAATGGGATACACGTGTACTTGCTACTGATATATCCCAAAGGGTTCTTAATATAGCTATGAATGGTGAATATCCTATAGAATCAATTGATAATATTCCTTCAAAATGGAGAAATCTATATTTTGAAAAATCTATGAATAGTTCTAAAATTTCAGTAAGTAAAGAAGTAAAAAATAATGTTATATTTCGTACATTTAATTTGATGGATCCAATACGTTTTAAAATACCATTTGATGTTATATTTTGTAGAAATGTAATGATTTATTTTGACCAAGCTACAAAAGATGCTCTTATACAGAGATTTTATAATGCAACAAATCCGGGAGGATATTTACTTATTGGTCATTCCGAAAATATTACAAAAACAGCTACATCTTTTCAGTATGTAATGCCGTCAACATATAGAAAACCTATTTAATAACTTGCTAAAATATATATTTTAAGGAAGTGATATAAAATGTACCCATCAAAAAAAATTAAGGTTCTTGTTGTAGATGATTCTGTTTTCTTTAGAAAATTTCTTATAGATAATCTTTTAAAACATGAAAATATTGATGTAGTGGGTTATGCAATAAATGCATATGATGCAAAAAATAAAATACCTATATTAAAACCAGATGTTGTTACTCTTGATGTAGAAATGCCTGGTATGAATGGTATAGATTTTTTAAAAAAACTTATGGTGGAAAATCCAATTCCTGTTCTCCTTGTATCATCACTTAATATAAGTGTTTTTGATGCACTCTCAGCAGGTGCAGTAGATTTTGTAAAAAAACCAGATATGAATTCAAAAAATAGTGTAGATTTATTTATTGCTGAAATAAGCAGAAAAATCTCTATAGCTTCTTGCTCAAAAATAAAAATACATACGCCTTATAAAATAAATAGAGATATTTTTAAAAGCAATTTATCTTTATCAAAATCAACACTTGATTCTACAGTTATTGCAATAGGTGCTTCAACAGGTGGTACAGAAGCAATATTAACAATATTAAAAGAACTTCCAGAAACCATTCCGGGAATAGTTATAACTCAACACATGCCTCCAGGATTTACAAAAATGTATGCTGAACGACTTAACAAAATATGTCGTATATCTGTAAAAGAGGCAGTAAATGGAGATAAAATACTTCCCGGACAAGCTTTGATTGCTCCAGGTGATAAACAGATGAAAGTTGTAAAAATGGGTAGTACTTATACTGTTAGTTGTTATGATGGTGAAAAAGTAAGTGGACATATGCCATCAGTAGATGTTTTATTTAACTCTGTTGCAGAAGCTGTGGGAAATAATGCTATTGGTGTTATACTTACTGGTATGGGTAAAGATGGTGCAGCTGGTCTTTTAAATATGCGTAAAAAAGGAGCTTATACAATAGGACAAAATAAAGAAACTTGTGTTGTTTATGGTATGCCTATGGTAGCCTATAATATTGGTGGAGTATGTATACAAGCTGCTTGCGAAAATATTGCAGATTTAATTATACAAAAATTAAAATAAAAAATACCTATCTATTGAAAAATACAATAGATAGGTATTTTTTTATAAAAATTATTTTTCATTTTCTGATAAAATACCATTTTTAGCAAACTTTTTTAATAAATTAAAGTCTGAAGACTTAACTACTGCTTCTTTATTTATATTTGCTGCTGTAAGAAGTTCTGTTCTAAATATATTAATACTTTTTGGTGCATCTATTGCAATTTTGACAATTCCACTTCCTATTTCAGCAATTCGAACTTCAATATCATCGCCTATTTTAATTGATTCTCCTTCTTTTCTCTGTAATATAAGCATAAACATCAGCCCTCCTTTATCATATTTCCAAATTCATACTTAAAAGAGTACTGATTATTATCCAATATTACTTGCATAGCATTTCTACTTTCAGGATTTACAACTATTGGACATCTTAAATTTACTGTACTATCTTTAAGAACAGGTCTAATTACACAAATATTATAAAATAAAGCTTCTTTTTCATTATTCAAGTTAAGTTTTTTTAAACTTTCATCATTTAACAAAGGAGAATAATCTGGAATAAATGAAAAAGGATTTATAACAGGAAATGCTATTTCACTTTCTTCAAGGCTTTGCAAACAAAGAATATTTCCATTTTCATTATCAAATCTTATAAGACTAAATTTTTTATATGCTTCAAAACCAAATAATCCATTTTCAAAATTTAGAACTTCACTCTCATCAAAACAAAGTTTTCCAAAGTATTTTGTCATTATTTCCATAAAATTATCCTCCAATTATAATTAAGCCTTTACATCTATATTTTGGCTTTCAGGGTCTGAACTTGGTGGAACATATATAGGACCACCTATATATTCTATCATAACATCTGGATATTGTGTTATATTAAATTCAATATCTCCTGGAATAAATTCAAAATCACCCTTTAATATTCTCCAGTCAAAATTCATTTTATCCATTTGATACTCTATTGTAACATCTGGTTTTGACCAGTTAAGTTCTGCTTGTGTACTTGGTATAAAATCAATTCCTATATTTGGTGGAACAAAATATTTATCTGTTTTATCTTGTATTATTTGTCCTATGGCATCTTCACCCAATTTTGCTTTAAGCATAAGTTTTCCATGTTGCATACTTGTTGCCATTGCTTGATAAACTGCTGACTTTCCACTTTCAGCATACTTTTGTAGACTACTTGATACAGATGCAGGAGAAACTGAATTTCTTGCCTCAAATGTATCAATATTTACACGTATAGGACTACTACTTATTTTCATTTGTCCTTTATTTCTACTTATCTCCAAATCAGCAGTTCCATTTTTATATTCAAGACGAGCCTTATTTATCTTCATCTCAAATACAATTGGTATATTTGTAATCTTTAATAAAGATTCCATTTAATCGCCCCCTAAATTACCATAAAAACAAATATGCCCCAAAAAATTATCTCATAAAGTCAATAAATGACTGTGATAATAAACTGTTTCCAACTTTTAAAGCTGCATTATAAGCATATTCTTGCCATATATAATCTGTTATAGCTGCTGGCATATCAACTTGGTCTAGACTTATAATTTGTGTGTTTAAAATATCTTGATTACTTTCTAATTTTGTTACTGTATTTTCTAAAAACTCACAATCTGTTCCTATTTCTGCTGCAAAATCTGCAACATCATTTTTACACTCTGTAAACTGAGTAAAAAGTTTCTTAAACTTATCTTCATCAAAATTTTCATCATCAAGCACATCAGCCATCTGCCCTAAAAGTGTAACAACATTTTTACTTATACCATCATCTGTTTGACCATATCCAACAACATCTAAACCACAAATAGCTGTATTAAAAACACTTTCACTGTTTATACTACCATCATTTGTTTTTTGCATACCAAAACCTAAGTCAATATAAAGAGTTTCTTCCATGAAACCTTCTAGTACTTCCTTATTTTCTGGATTATCAACATCAACATTACGATATAATAATTTTCCATCATCACTAAGCTCAAAAGGTGCTTCTTTTGTAGATGCCCCGCCAAATAAAAATCTATCACCGTATGAAGAATTCATACTTAATACAATAGTTTCTTGCATACCTCTTAATGTTGTAGCATAAGTTTCTCTAGCTTCCTGACTTGTTGCACCATTTACAGCTTTAAGAGCATCTTCATTTACTTGTTCAGATAAAACTTTACTTATCTGAAGTGCACTTGATGCTACACTGTCAAATAATTCTTGTGTTGTTTTTGTATTTTCTATATAGTCAGCATTTTGACTATATTCTCTCCAAAGCTTAAAAGACCTTGCTGCTGAAGAAGGGTCTTCTGCTATGGAATTAAAATTACGTTGTGTTAATACTCTATTTTGTGATGAATAAAGATTATTAAGAGTTTTATTGAGATTTCTATTATATCCACTCATTATTGCTCTTGTGCTTACACGCATATTAATACCACCTCACTTTTTATCTTCCAACTACACCCATATTATTAATCAATGTATCAAGAGCTTCATCTAGTACAGTCATAAATCTTGCAGAAGCATTATATGCTTGTGAAAATTGAATCATATTCATACCTTCTTCGTCAAGAGAAACTCCAGAAACATTATCTCTACTTTGATTTATATCAGAAGCAAGAGTTGTGTGATTATTTAATATTTGAGTACCTGAAGAAATATCAAGTCCTAAAACAGTACCTATATTTACAAAATACTCCTGAAAAGTACCTTCAAATATTTTTTCTCCAGTTTCTGTACCATCTGTTGTATATTTCATAGACTCTTTCATCATAGCAATCATATCTACTATATTATCATTTGCACCTACTACAGTTGGTGTACCATCATCAGGATTAACTTCCTTTGAAGTTGTTATACCATAATCATTATTAGCCCAACCATCAGCAATTTTAATATTCTCTGCTGTTATCTTTGTACTTTTATCATTTGTTTCAAATAAAACATTATTTGCAACAGCACCTGTTTTGTTTAATGTATTTGCATTATTAAAAGCTTCAGCAAATTTATTTGCTAATAAATCAAGAGATTGTTCATAATATGCTATACCTTTTGGTCCATTTAGATTACCAGGGTCAAATTCACCTTTACCATTAAGTAAATTTAAAGAACTTTTTAAAGAACCTGTTGTAAGCTCACCATTAATATTAGGTTTTTCTGCTCCTTCTGTTTCAGCTGCTGTTACAGCATCTTGAGCTTTAGTCAATGCATCTAAAGCTTTTTGTTCAGCATCTTTTAAATCAACATCTGTTGGGTCAGCATCAGCTGCTTGCTGTGCCTTAATATATGCTTTTTCAGCATTATTAAGAGCAACTTGAAGTTCTTTATCAACAGGAAGTTTTGTTAAACCTATTGACCACTCACCAGTGTTCTTATCTTTTGAAACTGTAAACTGACGTATTTGGTCATCATTTATAAGGTCAATTTTTTGTCCATTTCCTACAAGTTCTATTTTAAGTTCTTCAACACTTGTTGAATCAGTAACTTTTACTGTGTCATATTTAACATTTATATTAACATATGTAGAAAGTTCATCTATTAATGTATTTCTTTGGTCTTGAAGTTCTAATGCATCATCACCATGCATTTGACTATTTTTTATAGAAACATTTAATTCTTGAATATTTTTTAATATATTATTTACAGCTTCTATATCAACATCTTTTAAATCGGTTTCAAGATTATTTCTTACAGTATCTATTTGTTTAGCATATGAATTAAAAAGCTTAACTAATACATTTGCAGAAGATTTAACCATATTATCATATTCATTACTTCCAACATTATTTGAAAGGTCATTTAATTTACTTAATAAATCTCCTAACTGATTATTTATTCCGCCTCCATCTTCTTTCATAGATGTTTCATCTAAAAATTTAGCCAATTCATCTAATCCTGAAACCCAAACATCATATTCTCCAACTTGCCCCATTTCTGTTCTGAAACGTCTATCTAAAAATGGGTCTCTTAACTGAGAAACACCTGTAACCATAACACCATTACCTATATTGGTTAAAGGATTTGCTGCATATTTATCACCTATACCACCAACATTTATACTTACTTGGTCAACTCTTTGACGTGTATATCCAGGTGTACTTATATTTGATATATTTTGCCCTACAACACTAAGAGCTTTTTGACTGGCACTCATTCCAAGCCTTGCTATTACAAAGCTACCAAACGTTGAATTAATCACAAAAATACCTCCTTAAGAAATATTATACTTTTCTACTTGTAAAACTTTCTTTTGACATAATAACTTCGCCATCTTCTTTATATGTTTTATTTAACTTATCAACAGCGTTTAATTCTTCAAGTTTTTTATTTATTTTATATAAATTTACTTCTAATGCATTTTGAGCATTTGAAAAAATTTCTTTATAAACTTTATAGTTATTTTGAACTTTATTAAAAACTTCTTTTAATTTATCTTTTTCATTTGAAGGAGCTTTTTCAATTATTTCTGTAAAGCTTAAATTTTCATATCCAAGTTTTTTTTGTAATGCTTCACGCTTTTTATCAATACCCTTAAGTTTCATTAAAAAAGCCTGTTCCTTCTTCATACATTCATTTACTATATATATATTATTTTGTAAAGCCGCTTGAAATTTTTTATTTTCTACTTCTGTAAGTTCTTCAATAAAATTAGATATTTCTAAGCAAATTTTTATAAATTCTTCCATTTTTCCAACTCCTATAAGTAAATAGAGTTATAAAATAATCTTTCTTATAATCTCATCAATTCCAATTTGATAACTTCCTTCTTGAACTTGTAATTTCAATTCTTCTAAATATTTTTCAGAATGAGGTTTTTTTATATCATTCATTATTTCATTCTTTAACTCGTTTACAAATTTATCTTCTGGAATATCTCTACCTTTATTAATTAATATTTCATCAAAGTTTTTTACATTTGAATATTTATCAATATAGTTTGTTTGACGATTTATATTTGTATTGATATTATTACAATATTTTAAATTTGAGTCTGGAGTTATTTTCATATAATCATCTCCCACAAGAAAATATTTTTAATTATTATTTTCTATTTATATATATTTTATATCGTCACATTATTAAAAAAAGTAACAATTTAATTCTATTTATTAAATTATATTAAATCTCCATACCTTCCATTTTTAACATCGCCCAATAAACTTCCATTATATAAAGTTACAACTCTTTTTTTCATAATTGTAACAAGGTCTTTTTCGTGAGTAGCCATAATTATGGTTACTTTTCTTCTATTTATTTCATCAAATAAATTCATAATATCCCAAGACGCATCATTATCAAGACCTGCCGTAGGTTCATCAGCTACTATAACACAAGGATTATTTATTATAGCTCTTGCTAAAGCTACTCTTGACCTTTCCCCTTTAGAAAGTTCACTAGGGAATGAATCCCATTTTTTTCTCATACCAACAACACCTAAAGCCGACATAATATTATAATCTGTATTAGAATTTATTTTTTCTGTTGCTAAAAGTGCTATTTTAATATTGTCGTATATAGTTTTATTTTCAAGAAGCATAGTATCTTCTTTTATAATACCTATTTTTCTTCTATAAAAAGGAATTCGTTTTTTTTCCATGGTAGTTATGTCTTCTTGTCCAAAATAAATTTTACCTTTTGTTGGATTAAATTCTTTAGTTAATAAATTTAACAATGTACTTTTCCCTGAACCACTTCTACCAAGTAAAAAAACAAAATCTCCTGATTTTATATTCAAATTAATATTTTTAAGCCCCTCTGTCCCATCAGGATATACATGACTTATATTTTCGAGAACAACGGAATACATAACAAAATCCCTTTCTTTAAAATTAAAATAAAAAGTACATATTTTTTATGTCTATGTTATAATTACCATAGGAGGCGATATATTAAAATGAAACATGTTTTCAAATTATTTTTATGCACATTTATAATTTTATTAATAATAATATTAAATCCTACTGTTTTATCATATTATAGTCCTTTTAATATACCAGTACAGCAGAATATTGAAAACACTTCAAATACTAACAATATATCCACTATTATAGGTAGTGGTATAAATGTTACTTATTATAACCAAAAAGATGATAGATGAGGAAATAAGATTTATGGTTATGATAATACAATATCTATATATGGTTGTGGTCCAACAGTATTATCAATGCTTATTTCAAGCCTTACAGAAAAAAAAATTATGCCTGATGAGATGGCTCAATGGGCATATGATAATGGTTATTTTTGTAAAAACAGTGGTTCATATCATTCAATCATATCAGAAGCCCCAACTAAGTGGGGCTTAAATGTAACTCCTATTTATGATTATTCAAAAAATAATATAATAAACCTTCTTTCTAACGGAAATTTAATCGTTGTATTAATGGGAAAGGGCCATTTTACAGAAAATGGCCATTTTATTATATTATGTGGTGTATCTCTTGAAGGTAATATTATTGTTGCTGACCCTGCAAGTTTTGATAACTCCCAAAAAGAATGGAGTCCTGATATAATTATAAATGAGGCTAAATATCAGTGTGGAAACAATGGACCAATGTGGTTAATATCAAATCCCACCATAAAATGACTTTCTACCTGAAATACGATTGTTTAACACCTTATCTATTTCTATGGTTTTTTCTAAAACCATATTATTACGTTTTTTAAGCTCAATAATTTTTTGAACCTCTTGAGGATATTCATTATATTTTTGATAATTCTTTATAACCTCAACTTTATCTTTAGGTAATAAACTGAATAGTTCTTCTATTTCTTCATTTACAGCATTTATTTTATCCATTTCTTCTACACGCATTCTCATAACTATTTTTACACTTTCTCTATCATTTCTTTTTAGAACATCATCAAGTTCTTTTGTTAAACGATATATTTCAATATATCCACTATATTTTTTTTCAAGTTTTAATGCTAACTGTTCAAAATAATTATTATCCTGCATATAACATACCTCATTTTAAATGTTTTTAAAAAATTTAACTACTTATTTTGTCTGCCTCTTTAAAAGTATCTCTAATTTCAGTTATTTTTCCTTTTAAATCTATTAATATTTCTTTATCTCTACCTGCACGAAGTCTTCCAAGTTGAAATAAAAAATAATCATAAAGTCTATATAAATTAGAACTTATATCATACTTTCTATCAAGTATAGAGCTTAAATATCTTATTATTTTTTCTGTTCTTTCAATACATTCTTCAAACTGTGCATAATCTTTTTTATCAAGTGCAAACTGTGCCATTGTAAGTCTTTTTATACTTTCATCATATAAAAGTATAAGCATTTCTGCATTTGTCATAGTTGAAATTGATTGTTGTTTATATTGTTGGTATCCATTAATATTCATAATATATACTATTTCCTTCCACTATTTTAATAAGAAAATTGAGATGATAACCAACTACTCTGGCTATTCATTTGTGAAATAAAAGTTTCAAGAGAAGTAAATTGTTTATAATATCTTTCTGTTTCCATTTCAAGTTTGTCTTGTAACTTTTCTATTTCATCATCAATATCGTTCATTTGGTCAAGTATAAAATTATCAAGCATTGATAATGGTGATTCAGTAGCACCTGCCATTTGAACAAATATACCTTTTGTAGCACCTGTTGTAGAAGCATATTTATCAAAAACAGTTTTTATTTGGTTCATTAAACCTGCACTTTTTGTAACAGTATTTCCTTCACTATCTACTGTTGTTTCTCCTGTTCTTGTAAATAAATCAGAAATTATATCTGGATTTGTTTCAAGTGCTGCCTTAAATTTTGTTTCATCAAAATTGATTTTACCATGGTCAGAGAAATTTGAAGAAGTTTCTATTCCCATATCTGAAAGAAGTTTCATAGTTTCAGAATCTCCTGAGAATATAAAACGTATACTTGATGTAAAGTTTCTTAAATCAGAATCATTAAAAAGCATACCAGCTTTTGCTTTTTCTTCCCACGCTTTAATTTGGTCTTCTGTCATTTCTTCTTTTTGTTCATCTGTTAAAGGAGGATAATCTCTATTTTTCTTTTCTGAAACTTCATCATTTGAAAGTTTTATAATTTCATTAAAAGCCTCAATCATAGCCTTAACAGCTTCTGTAACTTTTTCTGTATCAACTTTACCACTAAATGTAACAGCTTCTGCATTCGGGTCAGGTTGACCTGGTTTTATTGCACCATTGTCATCTTTTTGCATACCAAAAGTACCGTTTACAGTAACATTTAAACCATCAATATTAAATGTATTTGAAGAACGTGTTACTTGAACAGGACCTGCTCCACCTTCGCCATCATAGTCTACCCAAATAATAGCATCTTGACCTTTTGTATATGTATAATCTTTGTTATCTTGTTTATTAGGATTAACATTTCCTCCAAATATAGCAGTACCTAAATTACCTCCACTTTGAAATACAGGATTTCCTTCTTCATCATATTCTTTTATATTTCCACTTACAATTGAGAATTTACCACTTGCTCCAGGTTCTTTTGAAGTAAGTGTAAATTTATCTGATATTTCTGAATATGTAACTTCTACATTAGCATCACTTGCATTAATAGCTTTTATAATATCAGATAATGAAGTATCTTTATCAAATTTATCTCCACTTACAGTTTTATCAATTGTTATAATCTCTCCTGTTGTATCATTTTTAATTCTAATTACATACTTATTTCCGTTTTCACCATCTTTATTTTCAAGATTAGAAACATCAAAATATGTTTTTAAACCTGACTCTGCAACAGAAGCATTCATATTAACTCTGTTAGAGTCACCATCTGTAAGTCCAAGAGCTTTTGTTGCATTTGTGTCACCATAATTAAATTTTAAAACAGAACTTGTATCAATTTTAGCATCATCTACACTTGTTCCTGTACCTGCTAATACTGTTCTAAATTCAAACTTATTATCTGTAAAATCAACATCTATTCTCCCAGAACCAAAAGCTTTTCCAAGTTCTTTTTCCAAATAATTTGCAAACTTCTCCATATCATTTGCACCATCAAAATCTTTTAATTCTACACTTGACTCTGGAAGTTCTATTTTTTTAGTTGTTCCATTGTATGTAAATGATAATGTTTTTCCTGCACCAGATACCATTTTACCGAAAGAAATACTTTCTTCATATTTTTCTAAAACATCATCTGTTACTACGCCACCTTCAATTTTACCACCACTTGCTTTAGAACCTTCTTCAAATCCTAATGCTTCTAAAAGTTCTTCGCTACCACCTTTTATTTCCATTGAATTCCCAGCTGTTCCAAGTTCTTTAAGGGAAATTTTATTACTACTCTCATCTATCTCAAATTTAATTTTTTCAGAAAGTTTTCCACCACCAGAATAGTCTATATCAGCCAATTCAGCATTTAATTTTTCAACTAAATCTTTTGTTATTGTATTATCCCCTTCAACTTCATCTGAAGTTTTTAAATCTGAAATTGATAATGTATAAGTTTTATTTCCGTAAGAAATTTTAATACTTGTTCCTTCAAGTTCTGTTGATACAGATTCAGCTTTTACTTCATCTCCAATAAGAGTTTGATTTGAAACTGGGTTTGATGAAACATAGCTTGAATTTTTAGCAAGCTGTTCTACTGCTGCAATAGAAATATTATCAATATTACTTGAAGTTCCACTTACACTTACATATTTACTATTTTCTCCAAGAACAGAAAGAATACTTTTATCAAAGAAACTTGGACTTCTTAAATTAGTTGATGAACTGTATGATAAATATTTATTCTGAAAATCTATTAATTTTGAACTTATAGACCTATAATCGTCCATTTTCCATTGAAGAAGTTGTTTATCCTGATTTTGTTTTGCTATTTTGGCACGTGTTGCCGCTGTCATACTTTCTATTAAAGCATCTGTATCAAGACCACTGGCAAGACCTGTAATACGATTGCTTGAATTAAATATACTACTACTTGTACTTGAACTAAGGCTACCTACTGATGACATAATCATTCACTCCTTTTTAAATTTATACACAAACATTTTACATTTACAATAGTTTTAATTTACAAATAGTTATAAGAGCATATTGTAGTTTAAATATAAGTATAATTTATACTATTCTTATATAAAATTTCATTTATAAAAATTTGCATTTACATGAAATTTAATCTATAATTAGTTATCGACATATATCATTGTTTAATTAATAAATATATTAAAAATAATTATATATTTTTGTTAGGAGGTATTTTCTTTGGCATATATAATTGCTATTACAAATCAAAAAGGAGGCGTTGGAAAAACCACAACTTCTTGTGCTTTAATAAGCGGTCTTACTGCCAGAGGCAAAAAAGTTTTAGGTATAGACCTTGACCCACAAGGAAATTTAGGATTTAGCTTAGGAATAGAAATTGATGATTGTCCTACTGTATATGATATTTTCAAAAATCGTTTAGATTTAACAGAAGTAATACAACATACAGAATTTGGAGATATTATACCTTCAAATATACTTCTTAGTGGTGCAGAGCTTGAATTTAATCGTTCCGGACGTGAATTTTTACTTAAAAATCTAATTTCAAATATTGAAAATGATTATGACTATATAATTGTAGATACACCTCCTGCATTGAATATACTTACAGTAAATGCATATGTAGTTGCTAATGCATTAATTATACCAATGATTCCAGAAATATTAAGTCTTTTAGGTGTAAGTCAAATAAAAGAAACTATCGATACGGTTAAGAAGTTTTATAACCAAAACTTACAAGTTATGGGTATACTTCTTACAAAATATAATTCAAGACTCAATCTTGCAAAAGAAGTAAATGAAATGGCTGAAAATATAGCTAATCAATTATATACACATGTTTTTGATACAAAAATAAGAACCGGTGTTTCTGTTGCTGAAGCTCCTGCTCATGGTGAAAGCATAATTACATATTCTCCAAAATCAAAACCTTCTTTTGATTATAACTCTTTTTTAGACGAGTTACTTAAAAAGATAGAGTCTAACAGCTAATAATTGGAGGTAAAAATTATGGCTAAAAAAAGTAGTAAAACAGCTCATGTACTTAATCTTATATCTAATCCAAAACATGCATCTGTTGAGTCTGAAACATCATCAGAAAATACTAATTCTTCTGAAGAAATAGACAATTCTGTCGAAAATAATAACACTAAAGAAATAAATATTCCACCAGAAATAAATCCTACTATCAAACAAAGCTTAGAAAAAGCTGCCAAAAGTGAAGCTTTATCAAATGCAATAAAAGATAGTCTTGAAAAAGAATTTAATAATACAAATACTAATGGAATAGATAATAAAATTAATACAGCTAATAAAACAACCGAAAAATCTCAAAATATATATGAAAATACTATTGATAATGTATCTGAAAATATTGAAACAAAAGATGATTTATATATAAATAATGAAGTTTCTGAAAATGATATAGAACATAATACTATTAAAAATATTGAAGAAAATTCTTCAAAAGATAATGATAAAGAATTTTTATTTATAAATGTATGTGAAGAATTAGTTAAAGAGAATATAGATGAATATATAAATAGATTTAATGTTTGTAAGTGTAAAAGATGTGCAGCAGATGCTATGGCACTTGCTCTTTCAAATCTGCCGCCAAAATATATTGTTGTAAATGATACAAGTGCTGTACCTTTTCTAAGTTTCTATGAAAATAAATATAGAATATTACTTATGACTGAACTTACTAAAGCTTGTCTTAAAATAATTGAGTCTCCAAGACATAATATTTAATAAAAAAATACAGGTTATATACACCTGTATTTTTTATTTATTATTGCTCTTCTTGTTTCATTATATTATCCCAAATTACATTAACACGTTCTATACAATCAAAATAAACTTGAGCTAATATGTCCATAGGTATATCAAGACTATTTGCATATAAAGCTATGTTTTTCCAATCGGCTTTTTCATAACTTAATACAAGTTTAAGAAGTGTTCCACATTTTCCTTCTTGTGATATAATAGCCTTTTTAACATCATCTACAATAGGAATTTCATTTATAACTTCTTCCGCTGGTGCATCTACAAGAGCCTCTATTGTAGAAAACATACCTAAAATATAAGCATCTGATTTAGTTATACCTAAATCTTTTATATATTTATATAATTGATGACAGAAATTTGCTCTTTGGAATGAAATTTTTAATATTTCTTCAGATGATGTACTTGCTGGTTCTTTTTGTTCAAAACTAAGCAAATATACCCATTGTTTAAGCTGATTTAAACCAAGTATTGTTAATGCTTGTTTTATAGATGCTGTTCTATGTCTTAATGCAAAATGAACAGAGTTAACCATTTTTAATAATGCATATGTAAGTGTTGCATCTCTTGTAATTATTTCTTCAACTTCGTCTAAATTAGGTTCATCACTTGTAACTGCAACAAGTAATTCAAAAAAGTTACTTTGCATAAACTCAGCCTTATTAGCTTTTACAGACATAGCCTCTGCAATATAACCACCTTGATAATAGTCCGCATTAATTTCTTTTATACTATTATAAGTAGACTCGTCATTTATTCCTGTTATAATACATTTTTTATTAAAACCATTTCCTAATTGTAACAAATTATTCATAGTTATTTCATTTGTAACAACACCAACATCTATTTTTAAATAATCAACAAGTTCTAAAAATCCAAAATATCTTGGTGAATACTGAAAATCATTTATACAAAATTTATATCCTTCTTCTCTGTATCTCTTTATAACATTTTCAGCCAAAGGGTGTACTATAACACTATCATCAATCTGTATTATCAAATTATCTGGCTTAAATAACTTTGGAGTATTTTTTAATAATAAATTCATAGTGAAAGTAATAAAAACTTTTCCTGTTGATAAAAGTTTTTCACTATTTTGCAACAAAAAAGAAAATATAGTATCTGCTGCAGCATACTCCTTCATTAATTTATCATGTTCATCATCAACATGAAATAATATTTCATATCCAAAAGTTGTACCTACAATATCTTTAATCGGTTGTCTTACTATAAACTTATGCATTGATACCTCTCCTTTTACACTGACAACTTAAGTTTATTTACCATTAGATAATAAATGGTCTATTACTTCAACCAAATGACCTATTTCAGGCTTTGATAACTGTTCGTCAGCGCCGACTTCTTTTCCTTTAATCTGCATTTCTTCATTAATTAATGAAGAAAATATTACAACAGGTATATCTTTTAATTCATCATCAGATTTTATAAGTTTTGTAAGTCTGTGACCATCCATCATAGGCATTTCAATATCTGTTATAACAAGGTCTACTTTTTTATCTGCACCTTCTTCATTTTTTAATGTATTAAAATAATCCCAAGTTTCTTGACCATTATTAAATTTTGTAACATTATTATATCCAGCTTTAGATAAAGCCAAAGTAAGCATTTTTGAAAGTAATATTGAATCTTCAGCAATAACAATATGAGAATTATTTCTTTCTCTATGACCCATTTTTTCAATTTCTTCAAGTTTTATACTTGTTTCTGGTGAAATTTCAGCTACTATTTTTTCGAAATCAAGTATTGTTACAAAGTCTTTTCCACACTGTGCTATTCCTGTTGCAACACCATCATCTCCACCAGTAATTATTTTATCTGGCTTTTGAATTGATTGCCAAGAAATACGATATATTCCTTCTACTGTATGAACACGAAATGCCATAAATAAATTGTTAAAATTTGTAATTATAAATAAATCTCTATCTTTTTTATCAGATGGTACACCTGTTAAATACATAGGTAAATCAATAACTGTAAGTAAAGTATCCCTTGGCTTAAAAACACCTTCTACTGCTGGGTGAGTATGTGGCATAGGATTTACTTTATCGGACATAATGATTTCTCTTACTTTAGCAACATTTATACCATAAAGATTTCCATCAATAGTAAATTCCATAATTTCTATTTCATTTGTTCCAGATTCTAATAAAATTCCTGTATTAGATATTTGATCACTCATGGCAAAACCCCCTTCACCTTCAATATCGTCATTACGACAAAAAAAATAAGGATAATAAAAAAATCAAGTTTAATTTTAACTTATATAAAACTATTATAATTTTATTTCTCCTTTTCCAAATGTTTTTACAATTACTTCACCTGTTTCAGAATAAAAATATACTGTTCTTGCATAATTGCTTCCAACATCTTCTTTTAATATTCGTATTCTTTCTCTTCTAAGTACATCTTTTACACTTTCTACATTTCTTGCACCTATATTATCAATAGAACTATTTCCGCCACTCAACTCAAACATTTTTGCTCCGCCAGCTATTTTGGCAACAAGTCTTTGTTGTACAGCACCAAAAGCTATCATTTTTCTTATCATTTCTGGTATGCCTACATCGGCATATTTAAGTATATTTTTATCTTGCATATTTTTATTCATATTAGGTAGCATGATATGAATAAGCCCTGCAAGTCTTATTACAGGGTCATATATACAAATTCCGACACAAGAACCTAATGCATATGTAACAAGTACTCCTGGTGCACGACATATTTTCATATCAGCAATACCTACTGTATAAGCTTTATTCACATGAAACACCTAACTTCTTAATTAAATAATTTAAACTTTCTACTTCTGGCATAAGTATTAAATTGCTACAAATTTCTTGTTCTTCATACATAAACTTTCCACCTATTGTCATAAGCTTATCTGTTTTATAACCATATTCTGCTATTGGTACGTTCATAATACCACCAAGCATATTTACAGATACTTCTGGAACTGATAAGTTTATTTTTATTCCTGTAAGAGATGATATTGCACTCATATATGAAGAAATTATAATATTTCCAACTTCTATAAGTGCAGATATTTCTATATCATCTAAGTCCATAAAATTGTCTATATTTTTACCCAAAAGACATTCTAAAACAGTATTGGTAGAATTAAGTTCTTGAATATAGAGCATCATACCTTTTATTTCACCACTAAAATTAACTAATACTCCTGCAACAACTGTTTCTGGTCCACCAAACTCATATATAGCTTTATTAAAATCCATAATTTTTACTTCTGGTAAAGACATTTTAACTTTTTTTGAAAGAACACCTGAAAGTGCTGTTGCTGCATTTCCTGTTCCAATACTACCCAATTCTTTTAAAATATCAAGCTCAAAATTATTTATATCTTCGTACTTTAAAATAGACATATTTACTTCACCTACTTATCATCTAAGACTATTAACTGTATTTTCAATTTCATCTGTTGTCTGAACCATTTTCAATGACATTTGATATACATTTTGTATCTGTAACATATCTGCTATTTCTTTTGTAAAATCAACATTAGAATCTTCAATAGCTCCTCTTACAAGAAGTCCATCATTACCATTTGAAGCTATTGGTGTTCCATTTTTATCAATAGCCATAAACTCATTATTTCCAACACTAACCATACCATTTTTTTGTTGGAAAACAAAAACTCCTATTGGGTGTTCTGCTTCAACATCATTTGCTACAATAGGATTTCCATTTTGGTCTAAAACCCATTTTCCATCACTATTTGTTATATAAAATTGTCCATTTTGTTGAAGTGATAATTGAAAACTACCATCTCTTGTATAAGTTCTTGTTTGTGTTGCAGGGTCATATAATGCAAAAAAACCATCTCCATTTATTGCATAATCTAAAGGCATATCTGTTAATGTAAAACTTCCCTGTTCAAAGTTTGTGTCTACTTTTTTAAGTCTTGTCCCTGCACCATATATAACATTACCATTGTCACCTTCAACATTTTTTATATTTTTATATATTAAATCTGTGAAATATCCATTTTTTGCTTTATAACCTGTTGTATTCAAATTAGATAAATTATTTGATACTACATCAAGCTTATTTTGCATTGCTTGTGCTCCAACAGCACTTGAATAGAAAGAAAAATTCATATTTTAGCCCTCCAAAAATTAAATCTGTCCAATATTATTTACAGCTTTACTCATTAACTGGTCATATATTTTTAAAACCTGTGCAGCACTTTGAAGAGCTCTTTGGCTTTCCATCATACTTACCATTTCATCTACTGAATTAACATTTGATTGTTCAATGTATCCTTGTATCATTTTAGCATTAGTATTATTACCTTGAGCATTAGTCGTAAATATGCCATTTTCCGCCTTTTCAAGTTGTGTTCTATCAGCAAAATCAACTACTGATATATTTCCAGCAATTCTATCATCAGAAAAATATACAGTTCCTGAATTATTAATTTCTATATCATCTGTTCCTAAATATATAGGACCATTTGTACCCATAACTCTTCCAACTTCTAATAAAGCAAGATATCCTTCATCATCAATAGAAAATGCTCCATTTCTTGTATACACCAACCCATTTTGTGTTTGTATTTGAAAAAATCCATCAGTTGCAAGTGCCACATCTAAAGGATTTCCTGTTTCTTCAAACTGACCTTGCTCAAAATTAGTAACAGTTCCTGTTGAAACACGTAACATTGCAACATTATTCAAATCCTGAGGAGAGCTTTTATCTAGATTACCACTTCTAGCCATAAGCTCTTCTTTAAATGTACTTGAAGTCATTGTATCCTTTTTAAAACCCGGAGTAATTGAGTTAGTAATATTATTACTTATGACATCAAGATTTTTATTTTGTGTAATCATGCCTGAAGCAAGATTATAAAATCCTTGAAACACTATTAATCCCCTCCATTGAATAATTTTTTTCAATATATATTCTTAATTTTCTAAGTGCATTTGCATGTATTTGAGAAATTCTTGGTTTACTTAAATTCATAACTTCAGCAATTTCTCTCATTGTAAGTTCTTTTCTATAATAAAGAGATAAAACTATCTGCTCATTTTTTTTCAAACTTAAAAGCCCTTCTTTTAAAACTTGTTTCATTTCTTGACTTTCAAGATATTCTTCTGGAAGTTTCTCTCTACTAATAAGCCTTTTTTCTACTACGCCTTCTCTAACCTGTTCGTCTAAAAAATAGTCTAAAGAAACTAAATTATAAATATTAGATTTTCCCACTATTTTTAAATACTTTTCAATACTTATATTTAAGTAATCAGCCATCTCTTGGTCTTTAGGATACCTTCCTAATTTTTCATAAAGTACTTTTGTTGCTTCATCTATATCTTTAAGGTCTTTTCTTACTGTTCTTGGTACCCAATCTTGCTTTCTTACAATATCAATAATAAGCCCTTTTAACCTCTTAGAAACAAACGTTTCAAATTTAGTATTCATACTAGGGTCATATTTATCAACAGCTTTCATAAGAGCAATAATGCCTTCATCAACTATATCTTCAATTTGTGTAAAATTTGAATATATGTTACGAAACTGAATGGCTATACTTTTAACAAGATATACATATCTTAATACTATCTCTTGTTTTATAGCATGATTTTTCGTTTGGCTGTATTCTTCAAGTAATTCTTCATTACTTTTCCCCTCAAATTCTTCACGACCAATCATAAAAGTGTCCCCAATCATTGTTTATTATCAAACGTAATATTACCAACGGCTTGAATTTGTACGTTATTCGCAATTTCATTAAAAGATAAAACATAAATATTCGGGAAAAATTGTTCAATAAGACGATATACATAAAGTCTTATAACATGACTTGTAAGCAATATAGGAGGCTGTGAAAGCTCATTAAACTTCTTGACATTTTCAGAAAGTTTACTTATAAATTTCTGCATTATATCTGGGCTTAAAGCAAGATAAACTCCTCTTTCACCCTTAATAAGATTTGATGCAATAATTCTTTCAGCTTCTCCATCTAAAGTCATTACTTTCATCTGACCATTATCACAGAACTTTCTTGTTATTGTTCTCTTAAGTTCAACTCTAATATTTCCTATTAATGTATCTATATCTCTTGTATCAGAAGAAGAATCTACAATACATTCCACTATTGTATTTAAGTCTTTTATAGGAATACCTTCTTTTAAAAGACTTGCAAGTATTTTTTGAAAAGCTCCATAGGAAATAATATTTGGAAAAGCTTCTTCCACAAGTTCACTTGATAATTTTTTAAGATTTTCAATAAGCTGCATTGTTTCATTTCTTGTTAAAAGTTCATATGAATGTTGTCTTATTACTTCAGAAAGATGTGTAACAACAACAGATAATGGGTCAATTACTGTATAGCCATATATTTCCGCTGTTTCTTTTAAATCTGGTGTAATCCATTTACTTGGTATACCATAGGCCGGTTCTATTGTTTCAATACCGTCTATATCTCCAGCTGGATTTGGTGGCTCAAGTGCTAAATAATAATCCATTAATATTTCACCTTGTGCAACCTCTTCACCTTTTATTTTTATAACATATTGATTTGTATTAAGACTAGAACTGTCTCTTAATCGTATAGATGGTATAACAAGTCCCATTTCCTGTGCAAACTGTCTTCTGAATATTATAATTCTATTTATAAGTTTTCCTCCACTAGACTCATCTGCCAATGGTATAAGACTGTATCCAAATTCCATTTCTATCGGTTCAACATTTAAAAGAGAATAAACACTATTTATATCTTTATATCCATTATCTTCTGCTGTTTCTTCTTGTACTGGTGTTTCTTCAATATATTCAGCACCTTCTGCTGCTAATTTCATATTCTTAGATATTGTATATCCTAATGAAATTAAAGCTGCTGATATTATAATAAGCTGAATATGTGGCATTCCTGGTAAGACTGCTGCAATACCTAATATACCACCTGCTATTAATATAGCTCTAGGTTGTGCTAAAAACTGACCAGCAACATCTTTATTCAAACTTCCATCTGATACAGCTCTTGTAACAATCATACCTGTTGCAGTAGAAATTAAAAGTGCAGGTATCTGTGAAACAAGACCATCACCAATAGTTGCTATTGAATAAACTTTTAAAACCTCACTAAAAGGCATATCTGATTGAACAACACCTATTATTGTTCCTGCAATAAAGTTAATACATGTTATAATGATAGACATTATTGCATCGCCTTTTACTATTTTTGTAGCACCATCCATTGCGCCGTAAAAATCAGATTCTTTTTGTATTTTATAACGACGCATTCTTGCTTCTTCCTCATTTATTAAACCGGAACTTAAATCAGCATCAATAGCCATCTGTTTTCCCGGCATAGCATCAAGTGTAAATCTTGCTGCAACCTCTGCAACCCTCTCTGCACCTTTTGATATAACAATAAACTGTACTAATACAATTATAAGGAATATGATAACACCAACAACAATGTTTCCTTGAAGAACAAAGTTACCAACAGCTGATATTACAGCTCCAGCTTCACCCTGACGAGTAAGTATAAGTCTTGTTGAAGATATATTTAATCCAAGTCTAAATAAAGTTGTTATCAAAAGCAAAGATGGAAAAATAGAAAATTCAAGAGCTTCCTTAATATCCATTGTTATCAATAATATAATTAATGATAATGATATATTAAGTATAAAAAATATGTCTATTACAAAAGGATTCAAAGGTATGATTATTAAAAGAACAATTACTATAACAAATAATGAAATTGCATTATTAAATATACTCTTCATTCCCAATTCTCCATTTTTAAAAAATTATAATTTCTTCTTAAGTTTATAAACATAAACCAATATTTCCGCTATTGCACCATAATAGTCTGCGGATATTTCTTGATTTAACTCAACAGATGAATAAAGTGCTCTTGCTAAAGGTCTGTTTTCAACAACATAAACTCCATTTTCTTCGGCTACTTTAATTATTCTTAAAGCAACTTCATCTTGTCCTTTTGCAACAACAATAGGAGCACCACCTTTATTCATATCATATTTAAGAGCAACGGCAAAATGTGTAGGGTTTTTTACAACAACGTCAGCCGTAGGAACAGCTTGCATCATTCTTGACATTGCCATTTTTCTTTGATTTTCTTTAATCTTTCCTTTAACTTTAGGGTCACCTTCAAGCTGTTTATATTCTTCTTTTATTTCTTCTTTAGACATTTTTAATTGGCGTTCATATTCCCACCATTGATAAAAATAATCTAATATAGAAACAGCTGCAAATGCAATCCCAATATTAATCACCATATCAATAATTAAATCCAGTATAAAAGTACATGATGCTATTAAATCAATAGACATAAGTTTTGAAAAATTAGTTAAATGCTTTTCAACAAAATTATATAAAATAACTAAAAGTATAGTTATCTTTATAATACCTTTAAAAACTTCAACTATACTTCTAACTGAAAAAAGTCTTTTTATACCTTGTATAGGATTTAATCTACCAAAATTCGGCTTAAGACTCTCTACTGAAAACAAAAGTTTAGTTTGAAATACGGTTGCTATTATAGCAAGTAAACAAGAAGTTATCAGTAAAGGCATTGCAATTCTTATAAATGTCATAACAAAATCAATACTCATATTTAATACAGCATCATTTGTAATGTCATTTTTTATAACGGTATAATTTATGTAATCTATTAAATATTTTTTTATTCCCGCATACATTTGCGAGAAATATAATTTCATAACAAAAAACATACCTAAAAGGGATACAAGTGTAATAATATCTTTACTTAAAAATATATTTCCCTTTTTTCGCTCATCGCGTCGCTTTTTGTCCGTGGCCTTTTCGGTCTTTGATTCTCCGGCCACAAACTATCCCCCCTTTTATGCCATAAGAGATATTGCTTCTTGTATATACTGAAACATCATTTCAACTAGATTTTCAATAAAATCAGACATAGGCGTAAATAATATTAAAAGCAATATAAGCCCCAAAATAACTTTAGCCTGTATATTTACAGAAAACACATCTATTTGTGGAATAGCTTTCATCATTATTCCAACACCTATTTCTGTAATAATTTCAGCAGCAAGTATAGGCATTGCAAATTTTAATGCCAATACAGTACAATCACAAAATATTGTAATTATAGCTGAACTTATAACTTTATCAAATACAACACCGCCATAAGGTACTATTTCTCCAGAATTTAATATTAACCTAATTAACGCTAAATGTGCATTTGAACTAAAAAATAAAAGCATAAATAAAATATTAAAAAAAGTTGATGTAAGTGAGAGTGAAATATTACTTTGAGCATCATATATTTTTGACATAGAAAGCCCAAGTTGTAAATCCATAACCTCACCGGATAAAATAATTATATATAAAAATAAATTTGTTATCGTTCCTATAACTAAACCTACGCCAAACTCTTTTAAAAGTAATACTGCATAAACAATTGTATTTTCTGCTTCTACAATATCACTTGTATCTTGAGCAATGACTATATAACTGAGAACAAGTATAATTCCAGCTTTTACAATAGCAGGTATATTACGTCTTCCAAGTATAGGATTAAATAATATAAAACCGCTTATACGCATAGCTATAAGTGAAAATAACAAAATATTATTCATTTCAAACATATAAATGCGCCCTCTATAAATTATTTACCCCTGCATAATAACAAATAATTCTCTTGTAAAGTCTTGCAAAACAGTTAACATCCATGAACCACCAACAAGTAATACTATAGCTATAACTATAAGCTTTGGTACAAATGTAATTGTTTGTTCATGAATTTGTGTTGCAGCTTGAATAATAGATATAAGTATTCCAACAGCCATACTCATTAATAATGTTGGGGCACTAAGTTTAACTCCTATTAAAAGTGCTGAACGCATAATATCAAGCACCTGCATATTATCCAATGTTTCTCCCCCCTAAAATTAACTAAATCCTTTTACAAGAGTAGAGAATAGCAACTGCCAACCGTCAACTGTAACAAATAGTAATAGTTTAAACGGAAGCGATATTGTTGCTGGTGGTAACATTATCATACCCATAGACATCAATGTACTTGACACAATCATGTCAATAAGTAAAAACGGAATAAATAGTAAAAATCCTATTGTAAAACCTCTTTTTAATTCGCTTGTCATAAATGCAGGTATTACAACACGCATTGGTAAATCATCAATATTTTCTGGCATTTCTTCATTAGCAAAATCAAGATACATATTAAGAGAATCCGTTTCTGTCTGTCTAAGCATAAAATTTCTTAAAGGCTTTTCCGCCCTATCTAATGCCTCTTCTTGGGTTATCTGCTCATTTTTATAAGGCACATATGCCTGTTCATTAATTTCATCTATTACAGGCGACATTATAAAGAGAGATAAAAATAATGCAATACCTATTAAAACCATATTAGGTGGTGTTTGTTGTGTTCCAAGTGCCGTTCTTGTAAATGACAATACAATTATAATTCTTGTAAATGATGTCATCATAATTATGATTGACGGCAAAAGCATCATAACTGTAAGAATAAAAAATAATTCTAATGTTTGAACATTACTTCCATTTATATTAACAATTGCATCACTCATATTGTTACTCTCCAATTAAAACTTAACGTTTCACTTTTGATAATATATCTGTGAAAACAGACTTAAATTGAGGCAAATCTTCCTCACCTTTTTTATTAAATCCTTGGATATTATCTAAGTCATCTAAAGATAACTCATTTAACATATTGATATTTGAAGAAGATATACCTATTAAATAATATTTTTTTCCAACCTCAACTATTGCTAAGCTCTTATCTTGACCAATAGCAATTCTGTCAATAATTTTAATATTGGCAGAATTGCTATATCCCATAACTTTATGTCCTATGTATTTTGAAAAAATATAACTTAATAAAAGTATCACACCAATAGCAATAATTAATCCAAGAAAAGTTAAAATATAATCCAAAATTTTAACCACGTCCCTTTTATATCATCATTATCCAAGTAATGTTGATACTGTTTTTAAAAATCTATCTGGTTTAAAAGGTTTAACAATAAAGTCTTTTGCTCCTGACTTTAATGCATCTATTACCATTGCTTCCTGTCCCATAGCAGAACACATAACTACAACTGCATTAGGGTCATTTGCTTTTATTGTTTTAAGTGCTTCCAAACCGTCCATATTAGGCATTGTAATATCCATAATAACAAGGTCTGGTTTTAATTCAGTATACTTTTGAACTGCTTCTGCTCCATCACAAGCTTCAACAATATCATCATAACCATTTTTAACTAAAACATCTTTCTCCATCATTCTCATAAACGCTGCATCATCAACCAACATAATTTTTGCCATTTCTTATACCATCCTTTTTTTATTTTTTATTTTTTTAAAATTTCATCTTGTTTAATAATTTCAGTAATTCTAACTCCAAAACTATCATCAACTACTACAACATCACCTTTTGCTATACATTGACCATTTGCATAAATATCAACTTGGTCACCTGCAAGCTTATCAAGAACAATAAGGGAACCTGATGTAAACTCTAAAATATCTTTAACTACTTTTCTTGTTCTACCTATTTCAACGGATATTTCTAATGGAACATCCATAATCAAAGCTAAGTTTTCAGCCTGTTCCTCACCTATTGTTTCTGCTATATCAAATTGTTTTGGTGATAAAGGTTGTGCATTAATCATTTTTGGCTGAGGTTGAACATAAACAGGTGTCATATTAGCATTTTGTTCATATCCAAAATACGGAGCTTGACCTTGATTATATGTTGCCGGAGCTGGAGTTTGATTATATGCTGCTTGAGCCGGAGCTTGACTATATGCTGCTTGAGTTGCAGCTTGATTATATGCTGCTTGAGCCGGAGCTTGATTATATGCATTTTGCATTTGTAAATTTTCTGCTCCCATATTTCTTTGCATTGCTTCTCCAGTATTTATACCAATATCCTTAGTTTCGTTTTTAACAATATTTTCTTGTTTAGCTTCTGGTTTTTCTTCTTGAGCTAAACCTCCTCCACTTAAAAGTTTCTCTATTTCTTCTTGAGAGAGAACTTTTCCAGATGAAGCAGGAGTTTCTTTTGGTTCTTCTTTAACAACTTCTGGTTCTTCTTGATATAATTCACCTAAACCTTCTATACCAAAGCCAAGCCCAAAAACAGATATAAGCTTTTTAGCAAGATTAAGAGGCATAAGGTTCATAAAACGACTTTCAACAAGGTCTTCAATTTTAAGTTTAAAATTTACAACAACCATTTCTTTTTCATTATTAAAGCATTTTTTCTTAAAACTTTCTTCGTCTTTAACTTCAAAAGAAACTGGTGTAGAAATATTTACAACTTCTCCTAAAAATTCGGAAAGGGCTGTTGATGAAGCACCCATCATCTGGTTCATAACTTCACAAATAGCACTCATATTTATTTCATTAAACTCAAATTCTTCTTCTGGAATTTCATATCCCATAAGAAGTTCAACAATCATTTTTACATCTTGTCTTTTGAGTATCATTATATTGCTTCCACTTAAACCGGAAATATAGGTAATTTCAATACCTATGGCAGGCTCCAAATCTGAATATTCAAATTCATCAAAGGAAATAACTTCTACATTGGGAGTAGTAATGTCAACCCTCTTTCCAAGCATCGTGGAAACTGCTGTTGCTGATGCACCTAAACTGATGTTTAATATTTCACCAATTGCATCTATTTCCATAGAATTAAAAATATTTGAATCCATTTTTTTCTATTCTCCTTTTGATGAAACTAACTTTTTTTCTAAAACTTCATTTATCTTAACCGCCATATTTTTATTGTATTTTCCAAGCTCACCTTTAAACCATAACTCTCCACCAATATAAACAGATACATCTGAATCTTTTGGTTTATTTAGATTTATTACATCTCCAACTTGTAAAGTGTATAAATCTTTAAGTAAAAGTGTTGATTTTCCAAGCTCAGCATACATTTCCATAGACGTATTTTTAATACCATCAAATATTTCTTTTGAGTTTTCGTCTTCTGGTTCTGTTCTTTCTGCTTTATTTTCAAATGTATTAAAAATACTTGTAATAATATTACTTGGCAAACATATATTAATTTTGCCAGTTATACCATCTATTTCGGTTTCTAAGACAACTATAATTGTTGTTTCATCTCTACCAATTTTTTGCATCATTCCAGGATTGGTTTCAATTTTGTCTAATGAAAATTCCAAATCTATATAATCAACCCAGGTATCTGCCATTATTGATACAAGATATTTTACTATATTTTTATAAAGTAATATCTCTATATCTGTACAAACATAAGATGCAGATATATTTTTTGCATCTTCACCTGTTCCTCCTATCATTCTATCCACCATACAAAGTATAAGTTGATTTGTACAATGTAAAATTATAGGCCCTTGAACCATACCATTAGGTAATTTTATATTTATGAGAGCAAGGGTATCATTATCATTAAGGGCGTTGCTAAATTCATAATACCTTTGTTCTTCAACCCCCAATAGATTAACAAAACTAGATATACGAACAAGACTATTTATTCTCGAAGAACATAATCGAGCATAATTTTCATATACATTAGATAAAAGTTTAAGTTTATCCTTTGTAAATTTTTTAGGACTATAAAAATCATATTTTTTATATTTATTTTCTTTATTTTCAGTACTGCTATTATCTGCTGTGCCACTTTTCATAGAATTAATAAGGGCATCTATCTGACTTTGAGATAATACCTCTGACATATTTTAGCTTCCCCCCTCTCAATGTAAATTATTTTTTTAATATGTTATACCATAAACTTCTGTATAGTATTCGTCAAGGCTCTTAACAACACTATCTGTTTTTGTTATAAGTATTTCAACACGTCTATTTTTAGCACGTGCTTCTTTTGTATCAAAAGAACTTATAGGTCTAAATTGACCATAGCCACAAGAAACAAGTTTTGATGGCTCAATAATATTTTTTTGTTGAATATACAAAAGTACCTCTGTTGCTCTATTTGATGATAAAAATCTATCTGTAATAGGTTCATTAGGAACTTCTGGTCTAGCTTGAGAAGTATGTCCTAAAATCTGAATTTCCTGTATTGAATCAGCGGCATTAATTATAGCATTGCTAAATTCATCAAGAATTACTTTCCCATCATTTTTAAGAACATAACTATCACCATCAAAAAATACATTATCTCTAAAAGTTATAAATGTAAATCCATCACCTTTTGAAATTTCAATATCTGTCTGAAGATTATTCTCAGTTATATATTTAGATAATTCATAATATATTTTATCAAATTCGTCCATTTGTTCATTTGGTAATGTATTTCCATCAGTATAATATTCATATTCACTTTCTTCATTATCTGTATTACTTTTTGCTAAATATTGGGCATCAGGATTAAAACTCTTAACTAAGAGTTCCCATTTATCACTATCTATACTTGACATGGAATACAATAATACAAAGAAACATAATAACAATGTTACCATATCTCCATATGTATCCATCCAATTTGCTCCACCTTCACTACGTTTTTTCTTTTTACCCGCCATAAATACACTTCCATTTTTTAAAATAAAATTTAATCTTTATTTTTTTCGTTTCCTTTAGTGTTATTTGCAGAACCATTAAGTGCTAATTCTCTTTCTCTCTGTGAAAGATAAGATATAAGTTTTTCTTTCATAAACTTAGGATTTTCTCCAGACTGTATAGATAATACACCTTCTATTATAATTTGTTTACAAAGATATTCTTCATCATTTCTTATACTTAATTTTTTAGCTATTGGTGAAAAAATTAAGTTTGCAAGTACACAGCCATAAAATGTTGTTATAAGTGCAACAGACATGTCAGCACCAAGTGATGAACTTCCACCAGAACCACTTTCAAGGTTCATATTTTTAAGCATATTAACAAGACCTATCAATGTTCCTATCATACCAAAAGCCGGAGCAACTGCTGAGGCTTTTTCATATATTCCAACAGAGTCCGAATGTCTTTCTGCTAAATAATCTAAATCGTTATTAAGCATAGATTTAACTTTTTCTGGGTCTGTTGCATCAACTATAAGCATAATACTTTGTTTAAAAAATGGTTCTGTTTGTTTATTTGCCATTTCCTCTAATGCTAAAAGTCCATTTTTTCTGGCAACTTGTGAAAACTCAACCAATAAATCTATATATTCCATTGGGTTGTATTTATTTCCACTAATCAATATTTTAAAATGTTTTGGTATCTGTTTTAAAGCATTTAAAGGATATGATGCTATAACGGCGGATAAAGTACCACCTAATACAATAAATATACTTGGTAGATCTATAAAGTTTCCTAAGTTTTTAAAAACAAACAAAGCTGGATCTTCTAAATCAAAAATAATACCAAATATAACAAGTATTGTTCCTAATATAATCCCAACTACTGTTGTAATATCCATAAAAACGTCACACCCTTTTTAATCGTTTTTATCAACACATATATTTTTATACTCGCTAAAAATACGTGCCTTAAATTTAATAGTTTTTTCTATAATTTCTTCTGGTGTTTCTTTTACTAAAAAGAATTCTCTATTCATCATTATAACTTTTGTATCTGGTATTGACTCAATACATTCAATTTGACTTTCATTAATTACAAAATTTTCATTATTAAGTTTTTTTAATTTAATCATATACTACCACCACCACTACCTTTAAAATATATAACAACTTAGAATACATTTATATAACACAGAAAGAATTTATATATTCTTTCTGTGTTATATTTTATTAAATTATATTATCTCTTAAGGTTTACAAGTTCTTGAAGCATTTCGTCTGATACAGTTATCATTTTTGAACAAGCTTGGAAACCTCTTTGTGTAGTAATCATATTTGAAAATTCTGTTGCTAAATCAACATTTGACATTTCAAGACAACCAGATTGTAATACTCCAGTTGCTCCTTTACCTGGTTCAAAAGCTTGTATGTCACCTGTGTTACTCACAGCTTTGTAATATGAATTTCCTGAATTTTCAAGAGCATTTGGATTTGTTACACTAGCTACACCAACAACACCAAATTTATATGTATTTCCATTAGATGATTTTCCACTTATAACACCATTTGCATCAATACTTATACTTGTGAAGTTCATTAATTCTACGTCATCTTTATAACTAATTTCTGGAGACTCTGTATCATCATCTGGTTGTATAGGAATTCTTATAGGTTTAAGTCTATCATAAGTTAAATTTCCACCTTCTCCTATTGCTGTTCCTAAATTCATATTATCTGTACCAATAGCTGCATTTTTTGGAACAAAACCATATACAACATTTTTATTGGCATCTACAAGATATCCATCACCATCTATTGTAAATTCACCAACTCTTGTTAAATACATTTGTGAAATTTGATTTCCATCAATTGCATTATTTAATCCAGTATCCATATCTTCAAGCTTAGGTCCAACAATAAAAAATCCACTACCATTAATCATACAGTCTGTACCATATCCTGTTGGTTCATAGCTTCCTGTTCCAAAGTTTACACTAACTGCTGAAACTTGGCTTCCGTAACCAACTTGGCTAGGATTAGAACCACCATATACATTATTACCTTCACTTGAACTGTATATATTTTGATAAATAGAATCTTTAAAAGTAACTCTACCAGATTTAAAACCTACTGTATTTACGTTAGCTATATTGTTACCAATAACGTCCATTTTATTCTGGTGTGTACGAAGTCCTGAAACTCCTGAAAACATTGATCTTAACATCTTTTTTAGTCCTCCTCATAAACTGTACAAAAGAATATGTTCTTCAGACATACCCAAAAGCTTCCCTTTCGGGTCCAGCTTTATAATTTTATAAAAGTACAGCACTATCAATATTTGTAAAAATACTATTTTTCATTTCATTTCCATTCATTGCTGTTATAACAATATTATTAGGAATATTAACAATAAATGCGGCATCAGAGCCTATCATAACAACATCTTTTGCACCTTTATCTCGTGCATTATCTGCCGCTGTATTAAGCTTATCAATTAATGTGTCTGTCATCTCAATGCCTCTTTGTTCTATCCTTTGTTTTGAATGTTTTGAAAATTGCAATGAATTTGATTTTTCGATTTTTTCTTTTAAAACAGTAGAAAAATCACTTTTTATATTTTCTTTTTTAACCGTATTTTTTTCTTTTAAAAACGGTTCTGTTTGTAACTGACGAATTTTTAAATCATTGATATTAGCAATAATTTACACCCCCAGTTTAAATTTAATAAATAAATTATTTTATCCTACTGGCTTTGTTTCTTCTGTTGTACCTGAACCTTCGCCTTCATCAGGGTCTGTTGGTTTTACTTCTCCTGTATCTGAACCATCACCTTCAGAATCAGAACTATCTGGTACAGTTCCAACAGACATTATTTGAGACATTGTATATCCTTTATCCCCAATATATATAATAGGTTCACCATAATAGAAAGATATACCTGTAACTGTACCTGTAACTGTTTCTATGTTTCCTTTTGAATCATAGTCGGCTACTGTAACTTCTTTTCCAACCATTGAAGATGCATATGTACTTATAGAAACCTGTGTCATACTTGACATAGCCTCAACAACTGCCATTTGAGCTAACTGCATCATATAATTATCCTGACTTGTAGGATTCATTGGGTCTTGGTTCTGAAGCTGCTGTGCCATAAGAATAAGAAAACTATCCATGGATAATGTATTTGACGATTTAGTCTGGCTTGCTGCTTTTGTTGTTTGGTTATAAGTAGAAGCTCTTGAAACTGAATCTATATATTGATTTCCCAAAAAAAGCACCCCCTATTAAAAAACTAAATAAGACCTAAACGCATTTGTTCTAAAAAGTCAACAGAATTTTCTGTTTTTGTATTTTTGTTTCTTTTTTCTGCATCAGAATTTCTTCCATTATTTCTTCCATCTTGTTCTTGTTGCTGATAATTTTGATTATATAACTGATTTTCTTCATTTGAAACTTGAACAAAAGTTGTATTGCCTGTTCTATTTTCAAGTAAAGCTGCTAATTTATCAGTATTTCCTGCTAATGCGTCCATAGCTTGTTGTGTTGTACATAATATAGAAACTTTTGTTTCTCCATTTTCAAAAACAACATTTATATGTATTTTCCCAAGCTCTTTAGGATTTAATTGCAAATCAAATTCATTATTATTTCTCATTATAATCTTATCAGCTAAGTTATCAACAACAGTATCTGCATTAATTAATTTTGAATCTGATACTTTAAATTGAATTACATCGCCTTGAGAAGTTTTCTGAAGTGTTTGCAACTCTGGTTGAATATCTGAAAATATAAATTCATTATTTTCTTTTACAAATTCATTATTAGATTTTTTTTCAACAATAACATTTTTTTCGATATTACTATTTGTATTATTATCAATATTACTTAAAACATTTTTATTCATAGAAATATCTTTTAATGTATTATTATTATCTAATATTTTTTCAGATGTACTATTATTTTCAACAACTGTCATATTATTTTTAAATTCTTGATTATTCTCAACAGTAATTACATCTTTAGAATTTAAAACAATATTGCCTTTATTTGTAGCACTTTTATCAACAAATACATTATTATCACTTGTTACATCAACAGTATCATTTAAAAGTTTAACATTTGATTGAGTTGTCGTTTTATTTACATCAATCAATATATTATCTTGCTGTATAGGCAAAATATTTGTTTCATCATTAATACCTTGTTCATTAACATTTGATATTATAGTATCATTATTAATAATAAAATTACTATAAATAATTTGATTTTGAGCTAAGGCTACAACTTCATTTAAAAACTTTTCTTTATCATCAGTTATATTTTCTGTTGAACCTTCTGTTGTTTCATCAGTTTTTATTTCCCTTGTTGTTTCATCAACACTCTGATTATTTTTATCTGCTTCATTTTTCATAATATCTTTAAAATTATTTGTTGCAGACTCATTTTTTATTTGAGTATTTGCGGAAGAAATACTATCTGATATTTGTACGTTAGGACTTAAATTTACTGAACCTCCTGCCATTTTCTCACCTCCTTTCAATATTAATTATTTTTATGCTTTAAACTTTCACTTGATACAAATTCTTCAATAAAAAGCTCACTTTGTTTTTGAACTTCTTTCTTATATTCTTCAACTTTAATATCTTTTAATTTTTCTATTGAAAGCATTTCTTTTTTTGCTTCAATCATTTTTTCTCTTTTTTCATCTTCTATTTTTCTTAAATGGTCTAACTTAGATGTTTCAAGTTTTATTTGTTTGTTTTGTTTTATTATAAAACTTTCATATATAGTAGCTTCAGCAATAGTCAATCCCTCTATCTTTTTTGAATTGAATTTTAAAACTAATAATTCTTCTTCATTTTTAAGAGAGTTTACAATTTCCATCTGTTCAAATACATTTTTTGCAGCTTCAGCATACTCATTCTTAAGTGCTTCTAATATATCGCTTTTGTACTTTAAAACAGGTTCCAAACGAAAAGTAAATTTTTTCATAATTATCACCTAAATTTAATCCTTCAAAATTTCTTCCATTTTTTTTATTATTTCTTCATAAGAAAAAGCCTCATTAATTCCTTGTGTCAAAAATTTATTAATACTATCAATTTTTGATACAGCATAATCAAGGCTTCCATTTGTTCCTGCTTTATAAGCACCAATAGATATTAAATCTTCATTCTTATTATATACACTAAGTATATCTCTAAATTTTGAAGCTAAACGCTTATGTTCATCTGAAACAATTGTTGACATAAGACGAGAAATACTGGCATTAATATCTATTGCAGGAAAATGGTTAGAATTTGCAAGCTTCCTTGATAATACAATATGACCATCTAAAATACCTCTAACAGTATCTGCTATTGGTTCATTTGTATCATCACCTTCAACAAGAACTGTATATATTCCTGTTATAGAGCCCTCTTTAAAATTACCGCTTCTTTCCAAAAGCTTTGGTAATTTAGAATATATAGATGGTGTATAACCTCTTGCTATTGGCGGTTCTCCAACAGCAAGACCTATTTCCCTTTGTGCCATCGCAAATCTTGTAAGAGAGTCCATCATAAGAAGCACATCATTACCTTGATTTTTGAAATATTCAGCTATGGCTGTTGCTACAATAGGACATTTCATTCTAAGCATAGGAGATTGGTCACTAGTAGCAACAACTAATACTGAACGAGCAAGTCCTTCTTCACCCAAATCTTTTTGAACAAACTCTAAAACTTCCCTACCACGTTCACCAACAAGAGCTATTACATTTATATCTGCTTTAACATTTTTTGCTATCATACCCAAAAGGGTACTTTTACCAACACCACTTCCAGCAAATATACCAACCCTTTGACCTTTTCCTATTGTAAGCATACCATCAATGGCTTTTACACCAAAACTCATTTGCTCTTTTATAGGTGGTCTTTCCAAAGGATTAATATATGTATCATCAACAGTGTAATATTCTTTAGGTTCAAACTCACCAAGTCCATCTATTGGCTGACCTAATGCGTTTATTATTCTTCCTCTCAAAAAATCTCCAACAGGTATTTTAAGCCTTTGTCTTGTATTTCTTACAAAGCTTCCAGCCCTAATTCCATTTGTACTTTCATAAGGCATAAGAAGGACTTTGTCATCTTTAAATCCTATAACTTCACTAAGAACCTGACCTTTAGCATCTTGACTGTATATTGCACTTATATCGCCTATACCACAGCTACCACCTGATGCCTCAACCATCATTCCAACAATATTTTCAATTTTTCCAATATGACTTATTGTTTCAGAACGCTTAATTAAATCCACTACACCTTTAATCGTATAAACTCCCCCTATTTATACAGCCGAATTGCTAATAATATCTCTAATATTTTCAACTTGAGTACTAGCACTTGCATCTATAATTTCGTCTGGAAACTCTATTATACAAGTTCCCTGACCTTCATTTTCCATAGGAATAACTTTTATATTATCTGATAAATTAGATAATGCTTGAATTATATCTATTCCGCCTTCAATCATAAGTTCTGCATCAGTTCTTGATATGTAGATTTTAACCCATTCTTTTGATGCAAGTCTTTCAGTAGCAGATAATATCATTCTTTCAATTATTTCACCACTTGTTTTAAGACTTACTTGAACAATCTTTTCCGCTACTGATATGGCTATATCTATAAGATTTAGTTTATAATTTGCTAATATTTTATCTTTTTCAAGAGATAAATTATTAATAACTTCTTTTAATTCATTAAGATATTCCAATGTTTTTTGTTCTTCTTTACCTCTAAGTTCTTTATAAACATCTTCTTTACCTTCATTAAATCCTATTTCATAACCATTCTTATGTCCCTCTTCAAAGGCTTCTTCTTTTATTTTTTCTGCATCTAATCTTGCTTTTTCAAGCATTTCATCTGCTTGTTTTTTAGCATCATCTATTATTGTTTGAGCAATTTTATCAAAGTCTTCCTGCTGCTTATTTACTTCTTTTTTCTTTTCTTTTGATTTTTTTGTTTCTTCAGATTTTACATCTTCAGATTTTTGTTCATCTAATTTATTTTCTTTTATAACATTTTTATCTTTTTCATCATTTTTTGTTTTATCCAAATCAAACTTTGGATAATCTGATGTTTCTTCAAAAAACTCATATTGTTTAATGCGGTCTTGCTGTTCATTTAATTTAATTAAATTACGCAATTATATCATCCTTTCCGCCTTTAACAATAACAAGCTGTCCTTGTTCTTCTAATGACCTTATAATATTTACTATTCTCTGTTGTGCTTCTTCTACATCTCTTATTCTTACATTTACTGTAATCTCCAAGTCAGCCTTAATTGTTTCTGCCATACGTGTAGATACATTTGCGAATATAAGATTAGCAACCTCTGGATTAGCCTGTTTAAGGGCAAGAACAATATCTTTAGGGTCACATTCACGTAAAAATCTCTGTATTGAACGATTATCCATAGTAACAATATCTTCAAATACAAACATTCTTTTACGGATTTCATCTGTAAGTTTTGCATTTTTAATTGAAAGTTCATCAAATATATATTTTTCATTTCCTCTATCCATATAATTGATGACATCAGCAATATAGTCCACACCACCTGCTTGAGTATAATCTGTTGTAAGAACTGTTGAAAATTTCTTTTCTATTTGTCCTTCAACAATTTTTATAGCTTCTGGAGAAGCACTTTCCATTTTTGCTATATACTCAACAACCTTAATTTTTTTATCTTTTGGTAAAGATATAATAACATCTGCTGCTTGGTCTGGGTTTGCATATGATAACACAAGAGCTATTGTCTGTGCTCTTTCATGCTGAAGTATAGAAAACAAATTCTTACTGTTTAACTTTCTTATGAAAGCAAATGGCATTGTTTTTAATGACTTTGCTACCTTTTCAAGCAATACTGTAGCTGTTTGTTGTCCAAAGGCTTTTTCCAAAACAGAACGAGCGTATTCCAAGCCACCTTCTGTTACTACTTTCTGAGTCATACATTCTTTATAGAAATCATCAAGTATACCTTCTGTTTCTTCTGGTGAAAGATGTCGCATTTTTGCTATTTCAACAGTAAGTGTTTCTATATCTTCCTCAGTTAAGTATTTATAAATCTGAGAAGCCTTATCTGTTCCCATTGATATAATAACCGCAGCTGCTTTTTGCTCAGGAGTAAGTTCTTTATTTTCCATCTTTATCTCCTCCTCTAAGCCATGATTTAAGAGTTTGAGCGGATATCTCCGGACTTTCTTCTGTTATTTCTCTTATTTTGTTTTTAAGTTCCATACTTTTTTCATTTTTAATATTAATTAAGTCAGCAACAGCATCTAAATTATCTTTTTCAGATTTTGGTTCATTATAAATAATAGGCTCTTGCTGCATAATTACATTAGCATTTCTATTTTTATTTTTCTTATTTCTCTTTTTCTTTATAATCTTAAGTACAATTAAAACTATTGCTAAAATTATAATTAATGCACCTATTGCTATACCACCAATAATACCAAGACGTTTTATTTGTTCTTTATCTGGAACACTACTTTCTGTTGTTTCGTCTTGAACTTCATCATTATTCTTAAATGCCATTCCTACAAGTTCTATTTTTTCTTCACTATCTTCAGTGCTTATTCCCGCTGATTTTGCAACAAGAGAAATCAAATCAGCTCTTACACCTTCGTCTAAATTTTCATCATCAATTATAACAGCAATAGTTAAGTCTTTTACATCACCTGCATCAACTTGTTCTTGTTCCTTAATCTGGTCAACAAGATATTGTGCAGTTCCATCACTTACTATGTAATTTTCGCTTCCATCTTGTGTTATTGCAGAATATACAGGTATATCAGCATTTGTTTCTGTTCCCGGAACTCCTCCTGTACCTTCTCCATCTTTTCCAACTTCTTGATGTGCAGTTTCAGAAGATTTTACACCAGTATTATCATCTGGATTTTCAGCTGTATAATTTGTTAATTCTCTAAGTTTTTTATTTATATCAACTTCACTTTTTACTGAAACTTTTACGTGTTCTTTACCATATATAGGCATAAGTATATCAAGTATCTTATTTTTAATTTTCAAATCAATAGCTTCTTCCATTTCTAATTTAAGCTGATTTGCATTTGTTCCAGATTGTTCTTCTGTTGTACTTAAATCTTTTCCATTACATATAATAGCTACACTCTCAAATTCAAGCTCTGGAATACTTCTTGAAACAAGTCTTTGCATTGCTCTAACGTCATCTTCTGTTATATCAGAACCATCTTTTGTTGTAACTGCAACAGACGCTGTGGCTTTTGATGCATTCTCACTATCAAGTACATATTTTCTATCTTCTCCAAAAGCTATTGTAACTGTGGCTTCTTTGATATTTGGAAAAAATGTTGATATTGTAGCACTCATTCTATCTTGTAATCCAAGACGTTCATAATACTGTTTTTCAGATTCAGAAGATGTTAAGCTAACATTTTCTGTAAAAACATCATATGTAAAACCACTTTTAGGATAACCTTCATATACAAGTTCTGCCTTAAGTTGTTCTCCCTCTGCCTCAGGAACAAGTATTGTACTACCTTCTGGCAAAGATTCATATTTGTAGTCAACTCCATCTTCTTGAAGTTTTCCCATAATCTCGCTAGCTTCTTCATTACTAAGTCCGGAAAAAAGTGTTACATATGGACGATTATTAAGCCAAACAGCAACACCTACCGATAAAACTATTGAAATTGTTACACCTAAAATAATTATTTTTTTAGTTTTTGCACTTAAATTTTTTACTGTTTCTTTTACTTTCGTTAATATCGAAATAACTCGCTCATTCACTTTAGATCCCTCTTTAAGTATATTAAATTATAAAATATGATTTATAAACTAATTCTCATTAATTCATTATATGAGTCTAAAGCTTTATTTCTTAATTGTACTAAAAAATCAACTGAAAGTTGTGCCATTGAAGATTCGATAGGAACAGTATGTGCATCATCTATTTGACCTGTTGACAATAAATATTGTGCTTGTTGAAGACTATTTTCATTTTCTGAAACATTCTCAATAGCACTTTTAAAAATATCTCCAAAACCAAAATTATCTATATTTTTTACTTCATTTTGTGTTTCATTAAAAAGTGAAGAAAATGAAGTAATCTCATTCATTGGTGAAATAAACATAAAACCAAAACACTCCTCTAAAAATTTTTATTCAATAAACTTTAATAATTATACATATATATTATTTACCTATTTCAAGAGCTTTAACTGCCATAGATTTTACAGTATTAAAAGCTGTAAGATTTGCTTCATAAGCTCTACTTGCTGCCATACTATCCACAGTTTCTTTTAATAAATCAACATTAGGCATTTGAACATAACCATTTTCATCAGCATCAGGGTGTTCAGGGTTATACACTGAGCGGAAATCACTTTGGTCTTCAACTATCTCAGCTACTCTTACACCACCTGGTAATTGATTTGATTTTGAAAGTTTTGAACGAAAAGCATCTTCAAAACTATTTCCTTCAATAGATTCAAAAACAACCATTTTTCTTCTGTATGGTTCTCCATTTTCTGTTCTTGTTGTATTAATATTAGTAATATTAGCAGCTGCAACATCAAGTCTCATTCTTTGTGCTGTCATTCCAGAAGCACTAATATTTAAAGCATTTAAAAAGCCCATTTAAAAGTTCTCCTTTCACCCTTTAATAACTGTTCTAAGTCTTGTCAAATCATCATTATAAGATTTTAGTAAAAATTCATATTGAAGGGCAGCTTTTGCAAGCTCCATACTCTCAACATCAACATTTACATTATTACCATCAGCTCGTGTAGATTCGTCATTAGACTCATGAACTTGTGCCTCAACAGAGTTTATTGTACTTCTTATATCACTTGCTGTTTTTCCAGATTGATAATCAAGCTTGCTTTTTAACTCATCTTCAAAAGTTACATATTTAGCCTTATACCCAGGAGTTTCAGCATTTGCAATATTGTCCATTGTTACTGTCTGTTTTTGCCAAACAAAATCTAAAACTTTTCTTGATAAGTCAAACATGTTATTATCTAAAAAATTCAATTTATATGCCCCCCAAAAATCATATTAAAATGTAACCAATAAAAGTAACATTTTCTCTATATTTTCAACATTCTTTATTGTTAAATAGTATACATTCTTTTTTTATACAATTCAATAATTTTGATATTTTTAAATTATTATCATCAATATATATACATGCATACATTTTTATCTTAAAAATTCATTACGATTCGACAAAATTTTTATTAAAATTTATATTATTTTAAATAAAAATTTGATTATATATGCCATCATATATATACTTTGTACGTTAATTTTTTACCTATAATATTATGATATTAAGTTATAAAAATTTAATTACCAAAAAATACTTATAATAAATTCATATTAATTATTCTTTCTTTTGTAATTATAATATACAAATATCTACTATTTCAACCAAAATAACACTTTATTTTTTAATTTAATTTTATTTACAAAAAGTTTACACTATTTTTTTATGATATAAAAAAAGTTATGTATAATAAATATAATAAATTTATATTGTATCTTTATATTATATAACTAAAAAAATATATGTTAAAGTAATTTAAAAATTTTTCATGTAAATTTATATAATTTATATTAATTAAAATTTATTTTAGACGATATAATAAAAGGGCTTTTAAAATCAACATATAAAATGTTGATAATTAATTGTTTTTTATCTTATAAATTCATCTGGAGGTATAACTTATGTTAAAGCACTTAAAACTTGGTAAAAAACTAATTATTTCTTTTCTTCTTGTAAGTATTGTTGCAAGTATATCAAGCGTCGTCTGTATATTCCTTACAAAATCTATACAATCTAAGTATTCTGATGCTATTGTATCATATGGATTTTCTCAGGGTGATACAGGTAAACTTCTTGCAGAACTTTCAGAAGTAAACTTAAATTTACATAATGCAATATCATATTCAAATACTACTAATAAATCTGAAGCAAAAAACGAATTTGAAAATAATATAAAAAATATAGAAGGTTTATTTAATACAATAGAACCTAATATTAATACAACTCAAGAAAAAGGATACCTTGATACAGCAAAAGAAACTTGGAATAAATATAAAACTGCATCTTCAGAATTAATTACACAATATAATTCAGCTAATGCAAATTTAGAAACAAAACTTACATCAGAAGTTGACCCATTATATGATACTATGTATAATTCATTAACAGCGTTGATTAATAATATATCTACTTCTGGATATGATGTTCAAAATTCTATTAATAGTTATACAAATATAATTTTAATCATAGCGATAATTATACTTGTCATTGCATTTGTATTTTCTTTTATTCTTGGAATAAATCTTTCAAAAAATATTTCTACACCTATCAAAAATTGTACAGAACGTATTACAGCAATAGTTGCTGGGGATTTATCCACACCTGTTGAAACTGTTAATTCAAATGATGAAATAGGTATATTAACACATTCAACACAAGAACTTATTAATAAATTATCAAAAGTTATAAATGATGAAAAATATCTTCTTACAGAAATGGCTAATGGAAATTTTGCAATAGCTACATCAATAGAAGAAGAATATGTTGGAGATTTTAGACCTATTATACTTTCTATAAGAAATATAAACAGAACTCTTGACTCAACACTTTACAAAATTAATGAAACTGCAGCACAAGTAGCAAGTGGTGCTGAACAAGTATCTAATGGAGCTCAAGCTTTAAGCCAAGGAGCAACAGAGCAAGCAAGCTCTATACAGGAACTTGCAGCTACAATAAATGAAATTTCTCAACATATTTCAAATACTGCTGAAAATGCTGCTAATGCAAATATCAAAACAAAAGAAATAAGTGATGATATGGAACTTAGTAATTCAAAAATGCAAGATTTAATAGTGGCTATGTCTAATATTTCTAATAGTTCTAATGAAATAAACAAAATAATAAAAACTATTGAAGATATTGCATTCCAAACAAATATACTTGCTCTTAATGCAGCTGTTGAAGCAGCCCGTGCAGGTATGGCTGGAAAAGGATTTGCTGTTGTTGCAGATGAAGTAAGAAATTTAGCAAGTAAAAGTGCTGAGGCTTCAAAAAATACTGCTACTCTTATAGAAAATTCAATAAAAGCAGTTGAACAAGGTGCAAATATAGCTAACGATACTGCTGAAGCTTTAAATTCTGTTTTAGCAAAGAAAAACGAAATCGCTACAATTATTAATAAAATTTCAGAAGCTTCAAATGAACAATCTGTTTCAATTTCTCAAATTACAGTAGGAATAGACCAAATATCATCTGTTGTCCAAACAAATTCTGCTACTGCTGAGGAAAGTGCTGCTGCTAGCCAAGAACTTTCTGGTTTAGCTAATATTTTAGATAATTTATTTAAAAAGTTTAAATTAAGAAATGAATTAAGAACACCATCAACTGAAACTGAAGTTTTAGATGATAATAATTCCGAATTAATTTATTCTGGAAATGATTTATCAGAATTAGATTATTCAAGTAAATATTAATATATTTTATATGCCCTAAAATTTTACTATTTTTAGGGCATATTTTGTTTTATAAAAATATTATAATTAAAAAAGAGTTCTGTATAATACAGAACTCTTTTTTAATTAATTTAATATTCAATTGTATATAAACTAAATAAAACTTATATTTAATTTACCTTTTTGGTTATTTTTTATTTTATATAAAACTTTATCAGTCATCTGATATATATCAGAAAAAGAGTATTTTTTAGTTGTATATATTCCTCCAACAGAAATTGTTGACTTAGATAAAGGATATTTTAATTGTATCATATCTGAATAAGCCTTTATAATAGTATTTATTTTATTTTCGATAATTTGTATATCATTACAATTCGAAATAAAAATAACAAATTCATCTCCACCAAGTCTACAAACTACATCTACTGATTTACGAAAAAATTTAGACATCTGTTTTGATAAAAAACAAAGAACATCATCACCTTGTTTGTGACCATAAATATCGTTTACCTTTTTAAAATTATCTATATCCACAATAAAAAACATATAACTTATACATTCTTTAATACGAGATTTAATTACATTTATTCCACCTTTTCTATTATATATACCTGTAAGTGGGTCAGTAACAGCTTCCTTTTTCAACATTTTGTTTCTATTTACTTGTTCTGAAATGTCTATTATTACGCTTATTAGGGCATCTCTGCCATTCTCGCCAACTGTTCGTCTTCCTATACCATGAACCCAAAAATAATCTCCGCTCTTTTTTTTCATTCTATATTGAAGTTCATATTGGTCACCTGTCTTAGTAAGAACATTTAATAAAGAATTTACATATATTTTATCATTTTCATGAATACTATTTATAATAAGACCTTGCATACTATCATAAAAATCTTTATATGAGTCGTACCCTGCCATAAAAATCAATCTTTCATTTGCTATATAAATAGGAAATCCTTCTTCCATATAGCCACCTATAATTCCCCCTGGCATAACTTGACTTATTATTTCGAAAAGTTCTTCTTTTGTTTGTTTATTTACAGATTTAATTTCACTTGAAATAAATTTCAAAGGAAAATGTTCTTCTTTTTCTTCATGTTCATTAGTTTTTGATGTATGAATATTATCAATTAAATATTTATCATCTTCATAACGAATACCAATATTTAAATATATATTATATAAAATTTGAGTTTTGTTAGGTGTTTTTATATTAATTTCTAATTTACAAAAACATTCCCAACAATTCTCAAATTTTTCTTTTTGATAAAACTCTATTATTTTATAAAATATTGCTTCTGGAAATTTTTTAATTTCATTTAACAAAATATTTTTAAATGCTTCTTTTCCTATTAATACATCATTTTTTTTAGTCCCTATAATAAAAACATTATCTGAAAGAAGAGATAATGTCCCCTCACTATCTCTTTGAACAAAATAGTAGTTTAAAAACTTATTTAATATCATATATATATTTGATGATTCATCAAAAAACATAATATCGTTTTTAACCTTTTTCATTCAAATTTCCCCCCAATGTTTAAAATCAATTCTTGCTAACAATTTTATATAATTCTCTAATCTCCATAGGTTTGTAATAATAATACCCCTGTATCATATCACATTTAGTTTCTTTTATTAATTTATTTTGAAATTCTGTTTCAACACCTTCCATACATACATTTTTTCCAAACTCATGACAGGCATAAACAATACTTGAAATAAAACTTTTTTTCCTATCAGATGCACTCATTTCCATAAGTAAAGATTTATCAAGCTTTATAATATTTGATGGATATTGTAAAAGCATTCTTAAAGATGAATATCCACTTCCAAAATCATCTAAAGCTATACGAATATTAAGTTTTTTACAGCCTTCTATAAACATTTCTAGTTTCTCTGGTTGTTCATCTATACAACTTTCAGTTAATTCTGCAACCAAATGTGAACCATCAATATTATATTTTTGTAATGTTTTTTGCATAAAATCTAAAAATGTTTCATCATATAATTGTTGTAAACTTACATTAAATGTAATATAGAAATTAGGAATATATGAAATAACTCTCATACATACAATAACAGCTTGTTCAAAAACCCATTTACCTACAATATTAATAAGATTTTCTTTTTCTATCATAGGAATAAATACTGATGGAGAAATATTTTTACCATTGAATGACCATCTAAGTAAAACTTCTCCCCCAACAATAGAACCATTTTCTGCAAAAACAATTGGTTGAACAAAAATTTTAAAATTTTTCATATCATTTAAAATATCTTTTATAAGTGTTAAAGATATATTTGATATTTGATTAATTTTACAAATATTTTGTTCTGAATAATCTATATATAAATCTTTTGTATTTTGTCTTGCTAATCTTAATAATGATATAATAATCTCGACTATATCTTCTGTTGCAATTGAGTCACAAGGATATTCTATAACACCAAATGAACATACATTAGGAAGATATATACCAAATCTATGATAACAAGATTTTACAACATCTTTAATCTGATTAATTATATCTTCAATACCATTATATGTATATTTATTATCAATAATAGCCATACAACGCATACCTTCAAGTCTATAAAAATCTATTTTATTTGAAAAATTTTTAGTTAATTCTTCAGCAATATTTTTTATGAGTTTATCTGCATAATTTCTACCTCTTGTCCCATTTATTTCTGTAATATTACTGAATGTAAAACCTATTATAGTCTTTTTCTCTTGATTTTTTTCAAATTCTTTTAATTTTAAATATGCTGTATGTTCTCTAGGAAAGTTTGTAATAGGGTCTACTACAAAATCCTCATCTTGATGCGTTATACGACCTGAAAAAAATAAAGGTTTACTTTTATCTTCATTCCATTTTAAAATTCCATAAAATCTAATCCATATATTTCTACCCTTTATATCTCTAACTTGATATCTAAGGTCATGTATAGTATCTTTTTCTCTAAGCATTCTATGAATATCTTGCCAATATAAATCACAAAATTCTGGTGTACTTATTCTTTTTGACCATTGATTTAAAAGTTCTGGTACAACATTATTAGAAAAACCAAAATCATCTTTTAAATTATCTGATATGTAAAATAAATTTTTCTCCATATCACCAAAATAAAAATAACTTGATGGATTTTCATAAGATATAGACTCAAAAAGTGATTCTACATCATAATAAGATGTATTTAAAAACTTATTAAATTCAGTTTCAGCTTTAACAGATATTGTTTCCTTACTAACTTTTGCAGAATGAAATTTAGGATATTTTTTGTAATATATTTTTTTATCAACATACATTTCTTGGTCAGCTTTTGATATAAGCTTTTCTAAACTTATAGGTACAATATTACTCCAAACTGAACCTATTGCAATATGATTTTCATTATGACTTACAACATTTCTAAGATTAGATACTATATCATCAAACTCTAATTTGTCATATTCTGGATAAAATACAACAAACTCATCTCCACCAATTCTATAAATCAAATTTGTATTTAATGTCAACTTAATTAAGTTAAAACAATCACAAATAAGTCTATCTCCTGCCTCATGACCTAATGTATCATTAACACGCTTTAAACCTGTAATATCACAGAATATAACCCCCATAGATTTTCCAACAAAATTTTTAGTATATTCTGTAAAGGCATTTCTATTAAAAGCACCTGTCAACTGGTCATTATAGCTAAGCTTATTTAAAAGTCTAAGTAAATCTCGCCTTCTTATAAGAGTAGAAGTAAAATATCCTATTACATTTATTAAAGGTTTAATCATAGACATCATTTGTGCTTCTGGATTATCCACACCAATAAATCCAACAAGTTCACCTTCTATTGTTATAGGTCCAACAACAAGAGTTGATATATTTTGCGGTTTTAATAATGCATATGCCGAAGGATATTTTGTTCTTATGTCTTCTAAATCATTTATTACAACTATTTTATTTTCTTCAAACTCTTTAATCCACCAATCTATTGATGAAATATGTTCGTTTTGAAGTATTTCTTTTTGAGGAATAACACCGTCTGCACACCATTCATATGTATTACTTGTTCTATCATTATCATGAATTTCAAATATATATACTCTATCACACAAAAATGTTTTTCCTATATATGACAACAGTCTTTCTGTTGATTCCTCTGGATTATTTGTTGAAAAAATTTGATGTAAACACTCATTTAATACTGTTTCACTACGAGCATAATAATATGGTGTACTGGAAGCAACTTCAGAGTCAATATCAATAGCAACTTCTATTCTATATTTTCTATCTCCAACACTTATCATACTATCTTTAATTAAAAAACGTTTATCAAGTATTGGATTTTTATGTGTCCATGATAAAAACTCGCCTTCTTTAATAGATTTATTATTACAAAAAAAACATGGGCTATCAAATCCTTGAAGAACTTTATAACATTTTTTACCTTTATAATCTTCAATATTATTAAATCCTAAGGAATTGCGTAAATACTCATTCATATATATAATTTCATAAGTTTCTGTATCAGAAACATATACCATCTCATCTAATTTTTCATAATACTCCCAAAAAAGTTTCATATACCTTCCCTCTTTTCAATAATTCCCCTTAAAAAATATATCTCATAAATTATTTTATATAAAAAAACAAAAAAAGGAAGCATTAAATACATTAATTCGCTTCCCCACCATTTATTAATTGCACGCAAAAAAAACATTTTCTTATTTGTGTGTTTATTTTTTTGTATACTAAAATCATATTTAAGAAAAACATTAAAACCAACTCCTTTTCTTAAATTATTATGTATAAAAATTTATAAATATATAAATTTTTATACTTTTTAATTTTATATATTATATCAAAATTTATCTATCTGTTCAATATTTTAAAAAAATCAGCATGTATAAAAATATGCATAAAATACATATTTAATAATTTTATAAAAATTAATATAATAAAATATGCCCATTTATAATATATCAGGTATTATAAATGAGCATATATCTAAAACCACACTTCTATATATTATTTTGAATTTTTGACATGTACTGCAAGTTTTTTATCTTCTATACGAATATGTGTTATAAGTACACCTACAACGTGATTTAACTTATTAAGCACAGCTAATGTAGGTCCTGCGGTATTTAACTCATTTCCAACTTGTGCTAAATCCATTTTATATTTTTCATGAAACTGTCTATGCATAGAGTATGTTGGATATTTACTTTGTATTTGTAACTGTTCCTCATCTCTAAAATGTTTACTAACATAATCATTCAAAAAACGTGTTGTATCAGCAATACGGTCTCTACCTTTTCCCTTTGAGCAAGCGTCCATTAAATCATTGATTGCTGCAAAAAGTTCACGATGCTCTCTATCAATAAGAGAATTGCCTGTTTCTAAGTCCTTTGTTAATTCATATTTCATATACAATCGCCTCACTTAAAATATAATAAAAATATTGAATTAAATATATCATTAAATATAATTAACTAGATAAAAATTAACCAAATTATTAAATATAGCATACTTTATTTTTTATCTATTGTCAATAGAAAATGAATATTATTTAATAAATACCATAATCAATATTATCATAATATTATATTTTTTAAATTTTATATTATACTTTATGACTTATTAAATATTAATATTTTTATACATAAAAAAAGCATAACATCATAAAAAATATAATGTTATACTTTTTATTATTATTTATTATTATTTTTAGAAGCTAAATCTAATTTTTTCTTTCTTCTACGAACAAAGAAATAAATAAGTAAATAAATAAGTGTAATAATATTTCCTTTAGCAAATGTAATACAAGCTGTATAAAAATCAACATTAATCATAGTATTGATACTTATAATCAAAACAACAATAAAGGAAATTGAAGGCAAAATAAGTCCTATCCATGGATTTTTTGTTTTACTAAGAAATACCTGTAAAATACAAGTACCAATAAATATCAAAATAATCATCACTAATGCAACCAGAATAAAACCCATTATACCAAGAAAAAACATAACCCCCATGTTATTTCACCCCTTTTATTTACAATATACTATGATAATATATTTATACTATAATCTATATACAAAATCATAACATAGTTATTTAAAAATAAATTTTCATTTTAAACGGAATGTACCAAGCATTTCATTGATTGTTGCATCTACATTAGCAGGTGCTCCAATATATCCACCTATCTCAACAACCATACAACCTTCTGACATAGGTATTACATAAAATATTTGTATCTGAGTAACACCATCAACATCATTTTCAATGTATATACATTGTGTTTCAATATTGTCTGCCCCAAAATATGTGGTTTCTGCTTTTAATCCATCTATACCAGACTGCAAAATAATTCCATCTGTTAAAGTTTCTATATCCATATCACTATAATTCATAACAGATATATATACAGGTGCATCAAGTTTTTCAGATGTATTATATGAAAATTTATCTCCTTCTCCTGTATCATCTAATGTAATTATACTTGGGTCATATATTAAGCTGTATCCCATATCACTTTCATATTCAATAGGTTCAACTTGTTCTGAAGGATATTCATATGTTTCTTCATTTACTGAATTTTCTTCTGTACCTTCTTCTTTTGTGACATTTTCTTCTGTATTAACACTTTTATTTGTATCAGTAGTATTTTCTGTCTTTTCACCACAAGCAGAAATTGACATAGATAATATAACTATTAAAGCTAATACTATATTTTTTTTATTCACAATTTATCCCTTCTTTTTTATTAGATACCCAAAATTATTCTTCTTCTAATTTAAGAACACTCATAAATGCAGACTGTGGCACTTCTACGCTACCAATCTGACGCATTCTCTTTTTACCTTCTTTTTGTTTTTCAAGAAGTTTTCTTTTTCTTGAAATGTCACCACCATAACATTTTGCAAGAACGTCTTTTCTCATAGCACTTACAGTTTCTCTTGCTATAATTTTACTTCCAATAGCTGCCTGTATAGGTATTTCAAAAAGCTGTCTTGGAATTTCTTTTTTAAGTTTTTCACATATTTTTCTACCTCTTTCAACAGCAGAAGAAGTATGCACAATAAATGAAAGAGCATCAACAACTTCACGATTAACAAGAATATCAAGTTTTGTAAGGTCTGACTGTTTATATCCTATAAGTGAATAATCAAATGAAGCATATCCTCTACTTCTTGATTTTAATACATCAAAGAAGTCATATATAATTTCATTGAGAGGTATTTCATAAACAAGTCTGGCTCTTATATCATCAAGATATTCCATACTTATATATTCTCCTCTTCTTTGTTGACAAAGTTCCATAATTGTACCTATATAATCTTTAGGGAGCATAATTTCAGCACGTACAATAGGTTCTTCCATAGAAAGTATTCTTGCAGGGTCTGGCATATTACTTGGGTTTGATATTTCCATATCTGTACCATCTGTAAGATGCACTTTATATATAACACTTGGTGCAGTTGTTACAACATCAAAATTATATTCTCTTTCAAGTCTTTCCTGAACAATTTCAAGATGAAGAAGTCCTAAGAAACCACATCTAAAACCAAAACCTAATGCAACAGATGTTTCTGGTTCAAAGAAAAGTGAAGCATCATTAAGCTGAAGTTTTTCAAGAGCATCTCTAAGGTCTGGATATTTTGAACCATCTGTTGGGAAAATACCACAATAAACCATAGGATTTACTTTTTTATAACCTGCAAGAGGTTCGGCAGTAGGGTTTTCAACAGAAGTTACTGTATCACCAACACGTGTATCAGCAACATTTTTAATACTTGCAGTAAAATAACCTACATCTCCCGCCTTAAGCTCATCACAAGGTATAAATCTACCCGGACCAAAGAACCCTGTTTCAACAACTTCGAATTCTTTTTTTGTAGCCATCATTCTTACTTTATCACCTTTTTTAATGCTTCCGTCAAATACTCTCATAATAACTATAACACCTTTATAAGGGTCATATACAGAGTCAAATACAAGAGCTTTAAGTGGTGCATTTTCATCACCATTTGGAGCAGGTATATCAGTTACTATTCTTTCAAGAACTTCTTCAATATTTATACCATTTTTAGCAGAAATTAAAGGTGCATCATCTGCTGGTATACCTATAATATCCTCAATTTCATTTTTTGCCATTTCAGGGTTTGCACTTGGAAGGTCAATTTTATTTATAACTGGTAATATTTCAAGATTATTATCTATTGCAAGATACACATTTGCAAGTGTTTGAGCTTCAACACCTTGAGCAGCGTCAACAATAAGTATAGCACCTTCACAAGCTGCAAGGCTTCTTGAAACCTCATAATTAAAGTCTACATGTCCCGGTGTATCTATAAGATTAAATACATATTCTTCACCATCTGAAGCTTTATACACAAGACGTACAGCCTGTGCTTTTATTGTAATACCTCTTTCTCTTTCAAGTTCCATATTATCAAGAACTTGTTCTTGCATTTCTCTTTCTGTCAAAAGTCCTGTTTTCTGTATAAGTCTGTCTGCTAATGTTGATTTGCCATGGTCTATATGGGCAACAATACAAAAGTTTCTTATTTTATCCTGTCTGTTTAAAGACATGTTTTTTCCTCCTCGTAAATTTTAAGCTAATTTATAGTATATCATATTATAATTAATTTTAGGAATATCTTTTGTAAAAAAATAAAAAGCTGTCTTTAAATAAGACAGCTTTTATTTTTAACAACAATCCCAGTTATAAAGAACATTATCAAAATTAAGATTTTTAAGGTCATTTTCATTTATAAAGAAATTTGCAACACCTGCATCTCCCCACATAACCTTGTCACAACCATTTTCAAAATCACTATCAAGCTGAAAAAGAAGTACATCATAATTTTCATAATTACCATATTCTCTTGGGTCACCCTGTGTAAATGAAGGATAACCTCCAAATTTATGAATTAAAGTTTCATTTTCATTATCATAAATTTCTTCTAATATTTCATCATCAATATCCCAAAATGCTTCTATTTTTTCTTCAGATTTTTCATTATATAAATCAACAAACATTTTACCGAAACGATAATCTTCTATTGAAATACCTTCTTTTTCAGGTTCTTTAAACACTATTTTGAATGTTTTTGAAACAGGAAAATAATTATTTTCATCTGCATAATTACTGCCTTTTTTAAGTACATCTTCTTCTGTTACAGTATAATCTATATCTTTATAGTATATAACTCTAAACCCATCATTATTTGTACCATTATCAAAATCCATTCCATAAATATCATCATCAGCTATAAAAAATTGAAGAATACCTTCTTTAGGGAAATTTTCAATATTTTTAAATTCTTTACAATTTATTTGAGCAAGTAAATTTAAACAATCTCCCTTTTTATCTTTTGGCCATTCTCCATTTTTAGGTATATAAGGAGTTCCATAAACAAAACTATCAAAAATTGTTACACTTTCATCTTCTAAAGTGAACTTTAATACATCTTTTTCAGTATCTTTTTTAATTTTTTCTATAATATCAAAAATTTGATTTTTGTCCATATAACTCACAGCCTTCCTTATAATGTGATATAATGTGATTTATCCATTTATTCTTTCATGGTTTTTATATGCTATTTCTTGTAAAGTTTTATAAAGAGGTTTTATATCAAAATTCTTAGGAAATTCAAACTTACTTTCTGAAACAGCTGCTCCACCAGAAACTTTAAAATAAGGTGAAGTTATATATGTAATTGTTATTTCACTATCATCAGCACCAAAACCTGATGTTTCAGCAGTAACATTTATAATAGCATCTAAGTTTATAGACTCTACACTCATTTTTTGACCAGTAGCACCTTGTTTATCAAATTCGATAATTCTTTTATCTGTTAATATCATTACATCTCTTACCATTTTAAAACCAGTCTGTATTGTTTCATTAGACATAATGTATCCACCATACTCATTATTAAGTTCATCAACAGATACTTCACTTAAATTTCCTAAAACACCATTTACAATATTTCCACCAATTTTATCCATAAATCCCATACTTTTTTCCTCCTTAAAAATATAATAAATATTTATATATAAAAAATATTATACTATTAATTATATACCATTTATAAAAAATAAAAAACTGTAATATATGTTACAGTTTTGTTAAAAATGCGGATAACAGGACTTGAACCTGCACAACCATAAAGGTACAAGAATCTGAATCTTGCGCGTCTGCCAATTTCGCCATATCCGCTTATTAAATTTTAAACTGTTAATCATGATATTATACAAAATATAAGTTGTCAAGAATTTAGATATTTAATAAAAAGCAGAAATATAATTTATTATATATTTCTGCTTTTTAATTTTAATTGCTTCCTACTTCTATTATTTCATCAACAGGTTCTTTTGTTATTTTTTCAGAAGAAACAACTTGTTCTTCTTCAAAACCATTTATACGTATTGTTTGGACAGTAACTTCCTTCTGTCCATCACTACCTTGTTGTATAACTTTTTGATATGATGAAGGTTTTGATGTATTTGTTTGATATTTAACTTCTTTTTTTGCTATTTCAGTAAACACATTTGTTTCAACAGTTTTTACGGAAATAAAAGGTTTATCAACAAGTATATTTACAACATCACCTTCTTTTATAACTTTTGACAGTTGTGGATTTTCAGCATAAAATTCATCAAGTGTCATACTAGCTGTTGATGCTATTTTAGAAATACTATCTCCTGATTGTACAGTATATGTTTTGGAAACTTTTGTTGTTTGTTGAAACTTTTCTTTTGCTACATCTGCACTTATTATTTCTTTGGAGTCAACATATTTTGATACAATCTGAACATCTTCAACAAAGCCTACTTCCATTTTATCTTTTTTATCTTCTGGAACATATTCATTTTTAATTTCATCAAGAAGTTTTTGTGCTTCTGTTTGATTTGAAATTATAGCAACTTCTGTTCCATCAACAGTTATAACTGCTGCTTCAACTTTATATGTTACTACTTTTTTAACCTGAGATATTACATAATCTGTTGTAACCATATCTTTTTCAGATGCACGTATAGCTTTTAAAGAAATTTCCTCATTAAGTTGTATTTTAGAACCTACATTTTTTTCAAGACCTGCAACAACAGTATTTTTTATATCGTCAGCTTCAATGCTTGTCTTTTTTATTATTCCTACACTTTGATTACCAACTGTTACATCATAAGCATTTTTACTAAATACAATTATAAGTGCAATAATAACAATTAAAATAAAACCTATAAAAATAAGTATACCTTGTCTGTTTTGTAATTTAATATTTTTCCTTTTTCTTTTTCTATTTTGTTGTTCTCTTTCAACAGGTTTATAAGTATTTTTACTTACATCTCTTAAGTATGGTGCATTTCTTCTCTTTCTGTTATTATTTCTATTATTTATATCAGCCATTTCAAATCTCCTATAATAAATAAACATATCAAAACATAAAGATATTTTATTGTATTAAAGCATATTTTTCAATAATTGTAAATAATATTTAAAATACAGTTTTATATTATGACCATATTGTAGAAACCTCTGCAAATATAGTTTTTTCATCATCAATATCACAAAAAACAGATATTACACATTTTTTATCATTTTCCAATTCTTTTATATAACATTTACTTTTTATACCTGAGTTTTTATAACATTCTTTTCTATACACAACTTTTATATCACAAATATTTTTATTATAATATATATCATCTGGCACATTATCAACTGCCCATTCTATATATTTTGTATTATTTGTATGACCGTTTGTATCAGTATCCCTTCTTCTAACATTAAAAGATTTTTCAGCTACAAAGTCACTATCTGAAAAATCAGACATTTTATAATCTTCATTTTCAATAGCTTTAACATTTAATGAATTATATTTACTAGCCATATCTTCATCAATTTTTACAGGTCTTCTTTTTTCAAGGTCCATATAAACCCATTTGCTTATAGCTTTTACAATAGGTATTTCATTAATATCATAAACAACAAAACTTCTTTCAGCTATCATTTTTTTACAGTCATCACACCATGTACAAATTTTTATTGTTTCACCTTTTTTAGGCATTCTTAAAATATCAATATGCCAATTTATTATAACCCAGCCTTTTTTCTCATTATTAAAATATTCCATAGTATAGCCTATTGCATCAGAATTAAGTATTGCTGCATCTTGAAGATATACTGCCAATCCTGAAGGTGTAAGAGAAAAATCATTATCAACTTCAAAATATCCTATTGTATAATCAATATCAAAAACTTTTTGCATTATTTTTTCCTCCCTATTAAAGTATAGGTGATATAAGCCTTGCAACAGACTCTTTAAGTCTAAACCACCATTTTCTGTTATTATACCAATTAGTTGTTATTTCAAGACAACTTTCCAAATCTTTTTCAAAATCCAATTCAAGTGTTTTAGTAATTTCTTCATTAAATATAAATGCATTTGTTTCGAAATTTACAGCAAAACTTCTTATATCCATATTTGCAGTTCCAACAGTAGAAACTATACAATCAATAGACATAAATTTTGAATGTATAAAACCTTTTTCATACTGATAACATTTAACACCTGCATCTAAAAGTGAACCTAAATAAGACATACTTGCCCAATATACAAATAAGTGGTCAGGATTTCCCGGAAAAATTATTCTTACATCTATACCTGAAAGTGCTGCTACTTTTAATGCTGTGAATATACTATCATCTGGAACAAAATATGGTGTTGTAATATAAATATGGTCTTCTGCCTCATTTATCATTTTAAAATATGCATTTCTTATATTCTTCCATTGAGTATCTGGTCCGCTGGAAACAATTTGCATTTTAACACCTTGAAAATCTGTTTTTTTAGGAAAATATTTATCATCAATAGCTACTTTATAATCTTTTGCTGTAAAATTCCAATCCATTATAAAACGCATTTGTAAATGGTCTACTGCATCTCCTTCTATTCTTAAATGTGTATCTCTCCATTTACCATATCTTTTTACAATTCCAAGATATTCATCACCTATATTAAATCCACCAATATATCCTATTTTCCCATCTATAACACATATTTTTCTATGATTTCTATAATTAATTCGTATCATAAGACGAGGTAAAAAAGCAACTGCATAACCACCCGCTTTTCTTAATTTATCAAAAAAATCAGAAGGTAATTCCATACAACCCATTCCATCATAAAGTATACGTATTTCTACACCTTCTTTAGCTTTTTTTGTAAGTTCATCAACAAGTCTTTTCCCAAGATTATCATTACGCATTATATAATATTCTATATGAATAAAACTTTTTGCTCTTTTAATATCATTTATAAGTGTTTCAAATTTTTCATTTCCATCAATAAATCTTTTAACCCTATTATTTTCTGTAAGCCAATTCCCTGTATTTACATTAAGATATAAAAAATCATTTAAGTACTTAAATTTTGTTATATCATATTTATTTTCAATAGCAGACTTTTGCCATTTAACTTTTTTCATAGCATATTCATTTCTTAAAAGATAGTTAAAATACACTTCTGTATCAAACTTGTCTTTATCAGCAAAAAGTTTTTCTCTTTTACTATCTCTGCCAAAAACCATGTATATTATAAATCCAAAAACAGGCACAAAAAATAATACCAAAAGCCACGCCCAAGTACTTGAAGGTTTTCTTCTTTCAGAAAAAACAACAAATACTGCAAGCATAACATTTATAGCCATTGTAAGTATAGCAATAATTATTATTATTTTAAAAAGACTGCTCAATATTATCACCTCTTATTATGTATAATACATCATATACAGAAATTAATGTATATAAATTTATTTACTAAATGTTAAATAAATGATAAAATATATATCGAATATATACAATGAAATAGCTAATATTTCATTAAAATAAAGGAGGAACACAAAAGTGCAGTTACAAATTAGTGACTATATTATCATCATTGTTGTTATCATAGCATTGATAATGGCAGGGCTTTACTATTTCAATAGGAAGAATTACAAAAAAGTTATTGAATCACAGGATTTTATTGCTGCAAATAAAATGACAGTTCAAATCTTTGTTATTGATAAAAAATATGAAAGACCAACAGATAAAAACTTACCTAAAAATATATACGAAAAACTTCCTAAGTCTTCTAAATTAAGAAAAATGGCTATAATTAAGGCAAAAGTTGGTCCTCAAATAACTACTCTTATGTGTGATAAGCCTGTATATGACATACTTCCTGTAAAAAAGAATGTTAAAGTTGAAATGGCTGGAATATATATTGTAGGAATTAAAGGAGTAAATCTTGCAGACAAGAAAAAGAAAACTATTCGTGAAAAACTTACTCTTGCAGCAAGAGGAGAAAATAAAAAATAATTCATTACATTAATTTAAAAAGCATATCCAAAAGGATATGCTTTTTTTAATAATCTTTATTAAGAGAATTTAATATATATTCTGTATGATATTTAACATGTTCATAAGCAACTTTTGAACCTTCAGAAGGTATTCTATTTTCAATAGCATTTATTATTTTATTATGTTGTTCCTCAATAACAACTTTTTGTCCCGGTGATTTAAGGTGTGCAAGTCTATATCTATAAAGCTGTATTCTTAAATTACTTATAATCTGTATAAGTTTGTCATTACCTGTTGCATTGAAAATAATATCATGGAAATTTTCATCTGCATCAGCCATTTTTTCAACATCGCCACTTTCAAAAATTTGCATCATATCAGCATGTGCCTTTTTAAGTTTCAATATTTCTTCATCAGACATATTTTTACAAGCAAGTTTAACACCTAAAGCCTCCAAAGCCCCTCTTAATTCAAGAACATCTATTATATCTTTTTCGCTCATATCAAGAACTTGAGCTCCTTTTCTTGGAACAAGCTCAACAAGATTTTCAAGTTCAAGCATTCTTAAAGCCTCTCTTATAGGAGTACGACTTACACCAAGCTTTTCTGCAAGCTGATTTTCCATAAGTCTTTCTCCCGGCTGTAATTTTCCTGTAAGTATAGCATCTCTTAAGGTGTTAAAAACAACATCTCTTAATGGAAGATATTCATTTGCATTTATATTGAATTTATAATCTACCATCTTTTATGTCCACTCCTTTTACTTGTATTATATATCTTAGTCAAAACAACATGTTTTATATCGCCTTCAAGTTTAAATTCTTTATACGCTTTTTCAGCAACTTCCTTATTATAAAAAAGACCGAATATAGTTGGACCACTACCACTCATTAATGATGCAGAAGCACCTTTTTTAACAAGTCTTACTTTATAATCTATAAGTTCAGGGTACATATTAAGTGTAACATTTTCAAGAACATTTGAAAGACCTTTTGAAACTCCTTCTTTATCATTGTCCTCTATTGCTTTTATAACAGCTTCAGTATTTGGTCTTTCTTCAATTTCATCTAAATTAAGATTTTTATATACATGTGCAGTTGAAACACTTACAGCAGGTTTAAGAAGAATGACATACATTTCAGGACATGGTGGTAATTTTGTTAAAATATCACCTATACCTTCTGATAAAGCTGTACCTCTCATTATACAATAAGGTACATCAGCACCAAGAGTTACACCTATTTCCATAAGTTCTTTTTTTGTAAGACCTAATTCAAAAAGTCTGTTTATACCTATAAGTACAGCTGCACAATCAGTGCTTCCACCGGCAAGACCAGCTGCAACAGGTATTCTTTTGTCAAGTTCTATAAATATACCTTGTTTTATATTGAATTTATCCTTCATAATTTTTGCAGCCTTAAAAGCTATATTTCTTTCATCAGAAGGCAGCCAATCAATATTACTTTTTAATTTTATACTGTTTTTTTCAGTTTTTTTAATTAATACACCATCATAAAGACTAAGACTTTGCATTATCATTTTTAAATCATGATAACCGTCATCACGTCTTTTTATAACATCAAGTGTAAGATTGATTTTAGCTCTCGCTTTTAATTTTATCTCTTTCAAAACAGCCTCCAAAAATCAAAAAAATAATTTTTTAAATACTGTATACTATCTTAATTCTACTATAAAACATAAAAAGTAACAATATATTTTTTAATTATAAAATATATTAAAACTAACAATATTTTTAATCGTATAATTTTATAAAACAGTTATAATATAATTAGAAATTTATGACAACCGTAATAAAGGAGAAATGCTTATGTCAGAATTTTTAAATAATAATAAAAAAATAATAATAAATATATCAATAATATTTTTTGTTATACTGTTTTCATATATATTTTTTAACTATCTTTTTAAATATATAGCTCCTTTTGTAATAGGTTGGGTTATAAGTCTTATATATAATCCTATTGTAGACTTTTTAGAAAAAAAATTTAATATAAAAAGGTGGCTTGGAACACTTATTACAATAGTTTTGATTATAGGATTTTTATCATCAGTTGTTGCTCTTGTTTTATCAAAACTTTTTACAGAAGCAGAATTATTTATAAATAGATTACCTTTATATATAGAAAATTTAAAAATTATAATTAATGAAATATCTTATAAAATTGAAGAAATAGCAAGCAATCTTCCTTTTGGTAATATTTTTGATTTTAATAAATCACCAATAGATTTTTCAAATATAATTACACCAATAATAAAAACAGGAGGTAGCGGAAGTTTTAATGCTGTAAAAGCAATACCTAATTTTTTAATGGTAGTAATAATGGCACTTATTTCTTCTTATTTCTTTTCAAAAGATAAATATGAAATAAAAAAATTTTTTAAAAAACATATACCTTTATCAAAAAATAATCATTGGATTATAGTAAAACAAAATTTATTAAATTCTTTAGGTGGATATTTTAAAACACAGCTTATACTTATGTGTTACACTTTTATAATATGTACAATAGGATTTTTAATTATAAAATCACCTTATGGACTTCTTTTAAGTGTAGTAACAAGTATAATAGATGCACTACCTTTTTTCGGTAGTGGTTTTATATTATGGCCTGCAATAGCTATATCATTATTTTCAGGAGAATATTATTTAGCAGTTGGATATACAATAATATATATTATAATAAATATTATGCGACAGATAATGCAACCTAAAATACTTGGAACACAAATAGGTGTACACCCTCTTATTGCACTTATATCAATGTATATAGGTTTAAAAATCGTTGGGGTTTTAGGAATGATTATAGGACCTGTTGTAGCTGTTATAATAAAAGCATTTTTTGAGGCTTCTGAAATTTGTAATAATGAAAAATAATAAAAGACACTAAAAAGTGTCTTTTATTTTTTATATTAAATTGTAAAAGCAGAATGTTTTCTTGAAGGTTTACCTTCTCTTTTCATTGAAAGCATTTCTAAAACATCTGCAATATATTTTCTTGTATATGCTGGTTCTATAATATCATCTATATAGCCTTTTTCTGCGGCAGTATAAAGACCTTCATCATTTGACTCATCAAAAGATACATTTGTATTTGGCCAAGCAAAAACAATATCAGCACCTATATGTTTTGAATTCATAACTAAATATGGATTTCCAAAAGCTTTTCTTACTATAATATTTATTTTTGGACATGTTGCATTTGCAAATAATGCAATAAGTTTTGCTGTACTTTTTATAATAGCAGTTTGAGAAGATTTTTCATTATATCCTGCTGCATCTGTAAATGTAATTATAGGTATATTAAATGCATCACAGAAAGAAACAAATTTTAAAACTTTATCATTACCATGATATGTAATATCATAGTTATTATTTGCAATAACACCGGCTGTATAACCATTTATTCTTATAAAACCTTCTTTTATATCATCTGAAAAATGCTTCTGTACTTCAATAAATTCACCATTATCAGCAACAGTTTTTATTATTTTTTCCATATCAACAGTATCTTCATTATTTTCAGGGACTATTGTATTTAAAAACTCATCAACTCTGCTTATATCATCTCCAGTACCAAAAAAAGGAGCATCTTCCATATTATTCGAAGGAATTATGTCTATAAGTTTTCTCATTTCTGAAATACAGCTTTCTTCATCTTTACAAACAAAATGAACTAAATTGCTATCTGTTTTTGAATTTTCAGAATTATACATATATATTTTAGATTTATCACAAACAGTAAATGTAAAATCAGAAAGTCCTGTAATTATTGAAGAACTTCCACCACAGTCACCCATAACAGCTGTAATTTGAGGAATTATACCAGAAGCACTTGTCATAGCCTTAAAAATATCACCATAAGCAGAAAGTGCATCTAAACCTTCACATTCTCTTGCACCACAAGAATTAATAAGACCTATAACAGGAGCACCCATTTTTAAAGCTTTATCATATATTTCACATATTTTTTTAGCATGCATTTCACCAACAGAGCCATTTAAAACAGTATTATCTTGTGAATATACAAATACAAGTCTACCAAAAATATTTCCATATCCTGTTACAACACCATCACAATAAGTGTTTTCTTTAAATCTGCTTTTTACAAAAATACCGTTTTCCACAAAAGAATTATCATCAAGAAGTTTTAATATTCTCTCTCTTGCTGTAAGTTTAAATTCTTCTTTATTACTTGTTTTAATAATACTTTTGCGGTTAAAAAGCTCATTCAATTTTTCAAGATTTTCTCCCACAAGTCCATCTCCTTTTATAAATAAAATATTAATAATTTCAATATCTAAAATAAATTAAATAATATATATAATATTATATATTATTTGTCAATGCTTTTTAAGTAGCTTAATAATGGTTTTATTTCATAAATCCACAAAAAAATAAAAGCAGTAATAAAATTACTGCTTTTAATACAAATATCATATTTTAGGAAGACTTTCAAAACCTCTTTCAAGGTCTTCATCTGTTGGTATATAATCTGTCATTGTTTTATTCATAAAGCTTTCATAAGCTGTCATATCAAAATAACCTGTTCCTGTAAGTCCAAAAAGTATTGTTTTTGCCTCTCCAGTTTCTTTACATCTTAATGCTTCATCAATAGCACCTTTTATTGCATGGGCAGACTCTGGAGCTGGAAGTATTGTTTCTTTTTTAGCAAAAAGTGTTGCAGCCTCAAAAACTTTAGTTTGTTCATATGAAACAGCTTCCATATATCCATCATGATAAAGTTTTGAAAGTATTGGTGACATACCATGATAGCGAAGACCTCCGGCATGATTTGCAGAAGGTATAAATCCACAGCCAAGAGTATACATTTTAGCCATAGGAGTTATTCTACCTGTATCACAGAAATCATAAGCATATTTACCTCTTGTAAGAGAAGGACAAGATGCAGGTTCAACAGCAACTATTCTAGGGTTTGCTTTTCCTGTTAATTTATCTTGCATAAATGGACCTATAAGTCCCCCAAGGTTTGAGCCACCACCAGCACAACCTATTACAACATCAGGATATTCACCAAGTATTTCCATAGCTAATTTTGTTTCAAGTCCTATTATTGACTGATGAAGAAGTACTTGATTTAATACTGAACCTAAAACATAACGACAATTAGGAGTTGTAATAGCAGTTTCAACAGCTTCTGAAATAGCACAACCAAGGCTTCCTGTTGTATCAGGATTTTTTTCAAGAATTTTTCTTCCTGCTTCTGTTGTATTACTTGGACTAGCTATTACATTTCCGCCAAAAGTCTGCATAACAGCTTTTCTAAAAGGTTTTTGTATATATGAGCCTTTAACCATATAAACAGTAAGGTCAAGACCAAAATATGAACAAGCCTCTGAAAGGGCTGTTCCCCATTGTCCTGCACCTGTTTCTGTTGTAACTGATGTAAGACCTTCTTTTTTTGCATAATAAGCCTGTGCTATTGCTGAATTAAGTTTATGACTTCCAGATGTATTATTACCTTCAAATTTGTAATATATTTTTGCAGGTGTATCAAGAGCCTTTTCAAGATTATATGCTCTTATAAGAGGTGAAGGACGATAAACTTTATACATCTCTTGCACTTCTTCTGGAATATCTATATATCTTGTTGTTGCGTCAAGTTCCTGTTTTGCAAGCTCCTTACAAAAAACTGGTGTAAGGTCATCTATTGTTGCAGGCTTTAATGTAGCAGGATTAAGAAGAGGTTCTGGTTGCTCTTTCATATCTGCTCTAAGATTATACCATTGTTTTGGTATTTGCTCCTCTGATAAATAAAGTCTGTGTGGAATTTTAGCCATAAATAAATTCTCCTCTCATCTTTTCTTATACTCTAAACTATATTTTAAAATAAAAAAAGCCTTTGTCTCCCTATATAAGAGACAAAGGCATTATCCTCTGCGGTACCACTCTTCTTGGTTTTTAAAAAAACCCTCTTTCTCTACATTCAACAAAATGCACTTCCTTTATAACGGGTGAAGTTCCCGTCAGAAACTACTTTAAAAAAATTTCGCCTCTGCCCTCATAAGTCCATTCAAAATATCCCTTTGTACCGTATTTCCATCATCAACGGCTCTCTTTAACATCAGAATAAATCTACTACTCTTAATCATCGGTTTGGTTTGATTATACACACCAAAAATACATTTGTCAATTACTTACTTACAAAAAACTTCAAGACCAACAGAAAGAACACCTACATCAAGTTTTTTACTCATTTCAAAACGTGCATCATATGATGTACAATGTCCCGGATAAAACTCTTTTATATTACATTTTTCAAGATATTCTATTGTTTTATAAAGCTGTTCATTTTTCTCTATAAGATGAAAACCACCTATTACACCTAAAATATTTTCTTCTCCTGAAACTTCCTTAGCTTGTTCAACAATATTACATATACCACTATGAGAGCAACCAGTAATTATATATATACCCTCTTTATTTTTATATACCATAGCAGAGTCATCATATATAAAGTCATCATGTTTTTCACCATTATGAACTGTTTCCCCAAGAGGAACTTTATTTTCAAAATCAAATCTTCTTTTTATTTCTCCAAGATAAGTTATATTTACACTTAATTTATAAGGTTCTCTTGTAAGTGTAAGTTTAAAATGTTTTTTAACATCTTGAATAGTTGTATTTATACCAATATCCCTACCATATTCACTTTTTTCATCAAAAAGTAATGGGTGAACAACCATTTCAATATTTTTTGTTTTTTCTTTTGCTGCTTCTATAAAATGTTGAAGTCCCCATGTATGGTCATAATGTCCATGGGAAAAAGTTATTTTATTAACATCTGTAACATCAATACCCATTTTTAAGGCATTCTGTATAAATACATCAGTTTTTCCCATATCCATAAGTATTTTTGTACCGTCATTATCCTCTACAAAATATGAAGCACCATGTTCACCACAAAAAGGAGTGCTGTATGGTACATAATTATCAGTAAGAACTGTGATTTTCAAAATTAACACCTCTTTCATTGACCTAAAATATTAAATATTTTATAATTAATATAATATCATAAATTATAATATGGGGGTAATAAAAATGGAAAAAGCAAAAGTTTATTATACTGATATGCATACAACATTTAAAGAAAATCTTCTTCAAAAAATACAAAGACTTGTTAAGGCAGCTGGTATAGAAACAATTGATTTTGATAAAAAATATGTTGCTATAAAAATACATTTTGGAGAACCGGGAAATCTTGCATATCTTCGTCCAAACTATGCAAAAGCAGTTATTGATGTTATAAAAGACCTTGGAGGAAAACCATTCCTTACAGACTGTAATACTCTTTATGTAGGTAGAAGAAAAAACGCTCTTGACCATTTAGATGCAGCTTATGAAAATGGTTATTCTCCATTTTCAACAGGTTGTCATGTAATTATTGCTGACGGTATAAAAGGTACTGATGAAGCATATGTTCCTGTACCAGATGGAGAATATGTTAAAGAAGCAAAAATTGGTCGTGCTATAATGGACGCTGATATTATTATATCTCTTAACCATTTTAAAGGACATGAAGCAACTGGTTTTGGTGGTGCTATAAAAAATATCGGTATGGGTTGCGGTTCTAGAGCTGGTAAAATGGAAATGCATAATGCCGGAAAACCTTTTGTAAAAGAAAACAAATGTATCGGTTGTGGCTCTTGTATAAAAAACTGTGCTCATAGTGCAATAACAATAACAGATAAAAAGGCTTCTATTGATACTGATAAATGTCTTGGTTGTGGTCGTTGTGTAGGTGTCTGTCCAGTTGATGCAATAAAAACATTAAACGATGAATCAAATGATATATTAAACTGTAAAATGGCAGAATATACAGCAGCAGTTATAAGAAATCGTCCACACTTCCATATAAGTCTTGTTATTGATGTTTCTCCATATTGTGATTGTCATGCTGAAAATGACCTTCCTATTGTACCTGATGTCGGAATGTTTGCATCATTTGACCCTGTTGCACTTGATAAAGCCTGTGCAGATGCTGTAAATAACCAACCTATTACACCAGGAAGTCGCCTTGCTATTTCAGAACATATTCATGGTGACCACTTCTGTGATAACCACCCAGAAACAAACTGGAAATCACAGCTTACTCATGCTGAAAAACTTGGACTTGGTACACAGGAATATGAACTTATAAAAATTTGATAAAACAAAAATGCCGGTTTAAAAACCGGCATTTTTTATGCTATAAAATTTGTAGCTGCAAAATAAATAAGTACTATTATACCAAGTATTATTCTATACCAACCAAAAACTTTAAAGTCATTTTTCTTTATGTAATTCATAAGTAAGCGTATAGCTATTATAGAAACAATAAAAGCAACAACCATACCAACTACTAATATACCTATTTCGCCACCTGTCATAACTTGACCTGCCATAAAAAATTTAACTAATTTTAATGCACTTGCACCAAACATAGCAGGTATAGCAAGGAAAAATGTAAATTCAGCGGCAACAGTTCTTGAAACTCCAAGCATAAGTGCACCTACTATTGTTGCACCAGAACGTGATGTTCCCGGAAAAACAGCTGCTATAAGCTGAAAAACACCTATAGCAAAAGCAAGTGGATAATTTATTTTTGATATACTGTTTACTCTTGGACGATGATGTTTATTTTTATTTTCAATTACAATAAAAAGTATACCAAATATAATAAGCATTATTGCTACTGTTTGATAATTATAAAAAAGTGCTGTAAAAATATCATCAAAAAGTATACCTACAATACCAGCAGGTATTGATGCTACAAGTATTTTAAACCACATTGATATTTTTTCATTATCAATTTTAAAACCTCTTTTAAAAGAAAAAGGAATAAGTCTTTTCCAGTACATCACAACTACTGCTAGAATTGCTCCAAGCTGTATTACTACAAAAAATAAGTCTTTAAATGTAGCACTTGTATTAAGAGAAAGAAACTCATCAACAAGTATCATATGTCCTGTACTACTTATTGGTAACCATTCTGTAATACCTTCAACAATACCAAGAATAATTGCTTTTATAAATTCTATTATTCCCAAAAATATTCACACTCCTTTTAAATTTTAAAAATGCCATATATTTATGATATTTCACAAACATATGGCAATAAATATTCTTTATATAATTAAAAATCTGTGCACCTACTTTTGACAGTCCAAACCAGACGTAACCAATCTTGATGACTCAGCCCAAGCGACCTTGCGGCACACAACAGGGGCTGCTTAGTGCTGCTTCCTTCCGGACCTGACACGGTTCACAGGTTGCTGTTGCACAAGACTCAGACATCAACGCCACCGCAAAAGGGCAGGCTCTAACCTGAAAAAGCCTAGAGTAGGCGTCACCCTCACTATAGCGGATTGAGAGTACAGGGCACCGCTACCGCCCCGGCTAGCACAGAAATTTTATAAACTTTAGTAACGTTAATAAGTATAACTGTTTTAAGCCTTTCTGTCAATAATATTAATATTACAGTTAATGACAAATTAATACTTATTTATAAAGCCAATTTTCACAATTATCACATAATTCTTGTATTTCATTGAAAAGTCTTGACACATGGAAACCATCAGCAACTGCATGATGAACATAAACAGAAAGAGGAACTTTTATTTTACTGTTTTCTTCAAAATACTTTCCAAATGTAAATATAGGTACAATCATAGGTGATTCAACAGGAACATCTATGCCATAACCTGAAAAAGAAATCCAAGGAACACAAGATATAGGGCAACAATTAGGCGGAAAATTTTCTTTTGCTTTAACTTTATGGACATTTTTATATTTTTCCATATCATTTAATGTATCTTTATAAAACACAGAAAAATCTTCATTATATTCAGTCCAAATATCAGAAAATGTTTCTGTATCTTTATGAAATATTGTATAAGAAGGTAAAACACTTTCCCAATAACCTAAATTTCCCTCTTTATCGGTTGCCATTCTAAATTCTTTATGATTATTTACGACTTTTAATATGCTATACATAAAGCCATTAAAAAATTTTATGTTTCTTTCTTTACAAACAGCAATAAATTTTGTTACATCAATATTTACAGTCATACTATATCTACATTTTAAAAAATTTATATAGTAATTATAATATTCTTTTCTTTCCCAATTATCAAAATCAATTTTTTTAAATACAGCCACAGCTTACGCCCTCTTTCTTTTCTTTCATTCTTTTTCTGAATTCTCTAAAAAATGTACTCATAATTTCACTACATTCATACTCAAGAATACCCTTTGTAACATCAACTTGATGATTAAGCATAGGCTCGTTTAAAACATCAAGCACAGAACCAGCACAGCCCGCCTTTTTATTTCTTGTACCAAAAACAACTCTTGGAATTCTAGCTTGAACAATAGCACCTGCACACATAGGACAAGGCTCAACAGTAACATAAAGTGTACAATCTTCAAGACGCCAGTCATTAACTTTTTTTGAGGCTTCATTTATAATTTCTATTTCTGCATGATAAAGAGGATTTTTCATTGTATTTCTTTTATTATAGCCTCTAGCTATGATTTCATCATTACGCACCATTACAGCACCTATTGGAACTTCATCTTTATCATAGGCTTTTTTAGCCTCTTTTAAAGCCTCTCTCATATAATATTCATCATTCATAATACACCTCAAAAATTATTGTTGTATATACATAGTCTGTTCTACTTTTTCTCCAAAGAACATTTTTATATAATCATCTTTTCCATCGCCATTAAAATCTCCAGAATATATATTATTACCATATTCAATATCTTCATTTCTTGTTATAAGACCTTTTTCAGTTAATACATATCTTACGGCTGTTCCTGTAATATCACTTATATATATTTCTTTTATACCATCATCATTAAGGTCACCTGAATATATATATCCTGTGAAATTTTCAACAGTTATATGTGTACGCCATATATTTATATAACCCATTAATGTTTTTCTATACATATAAAGGTCAAAACCGTCTGTCATTATATATTCATTAACTCCATCATTGTCTAAATCTGTTATATGAACATGGTTTGCTGAATGTCCCAATCTGTGTTTTGCAACTTTTTCCCAACCATTTTCAGATTTTGAATAATATTCTATATTTTCACCGGCTACTATTGCCATTTGACCGTCATCATCAAAAATATATGTGCAGTTACTATTTTCAAGAACCATTTCTTCTCCTGTTTTTGAAAAATTATCATCAAGGAATATAACTTTTTTGGAAATACTTATATTTTTTTCTTCATCATGATTATGTTCTTCATCATATATATTTTCTTCTATTTCTTCGCTTTCTTCATTTTCCCCTAAAATAACAGCAACTCCAGAAACAATATCATTATTTTCAATAAAAGTAGCAGAAAGAGGAACAAGACCACCAGAAGCAACATATACAGATTTATATATTATCATTCTTTTGTTAACATACTTATATATTTTAATATTATTTTCATTTACAGACAAAGCTATAAAACTTCCGTCAGAGCTATGAGATGTATCAGAAAATCCCATAGAGTCTATATAAGATTTATATTCTTTAAAATCCCCCATATCAGAATTACTTTCATAGCCTTTAAATGCTGGAGAATTTAAAAATACATTTCTTGTTTCAAAACCATATACATCATCTGTATCTTCAGATGTATAATAAGCACCAGAAAGTTTATCATTATTAAAATAAAAATACCCTCTACCTGCATAATCACCATTAAAATGTTGAAGATTAGCTGTTGCAACAACACAAGTATTACCAGCATATTTTTTAAGATTTAATCCAACATCTTCAGATGCTTCAAAAAATTTAGTATTTTCATCAGTATTTTCTGGTACTGTTGATGAAAAAAATTCTACTGTTGCATCATCATATTTCCAATAATAATCATACATAAGACTGTATATCTGCTCTTTATATTTAGTTTTTTGGTCAAATGTAATTGTAAAATCATTAATATCATTATTACCTCTGCTACAACCTGTAATAAACAATATTAATGCTATTACAATAGATATTTTTTTAATATACATAATAATCAGCACCCCTAAAAAGAGTAAAATTCATATACTGATTATAGCATAAAAAATATACTGTGCCATATTTTTTTAAAAAAGTAATTTTGTTATAAAAAATGCAGCCACTATACCAAAAAAATTAGCAATAAGAGCACCTGCAAGTGTATATCTTGTTTTTCTTATATTTATATGCAAAAAATATAGTGATAGTGTATAAAAAACTGTTTCTGTACAACTCATCATAACAGATGCAAGACGTCCTATAAACGAGTCTGGACCATATGTAGCAAATATGTCTGTAAGTAGTCCTGTTGCTGCTGATGATGATACAAGACGCATAAGACAAAGAGGTATAAGCTCTGCTGGAAATCCTGTTATTTCTGTTAATGGCATAAATGCCTTTGCTATTATTTCAAGAAGTCCCGATGACCTTAATATATAAACAGACATCATAAGTGCAATAAGTGTTGGTGCAATATCAAAAACTGTCATTATTCCCTTTTTTACACCCTCAATAAACACTTCATATATTGAAATACCTTTTGATGCACCAAATAAAACAGTTGAAAAAACTATTACAGGTATTATAAGATTAGAAACTATAATGAATTTTTCCAATATTTATTTCTCCTTCCCATTATCTTTGCAAAAACTACTCCTGCAAATGTAGAAACAACAGTTGCTACTATACCTGCAAAAATAATTTCTGAAGGATTTTTTGACATATATTGACTTCTATATGCTATTATATTCATAGTAACAAGTTGTAATGAAGATGTGTTTACTATCATAAACATACACATATCGTCGCTTGCTACATCTTTATGTTTATTCATATTATTAAGTTCTTCCATTGCTAAAAGTCCTGCTGGTGTGGCAGCCCAACCAAGACCAAAAAAATTCGCCGCAAAATTTGTTGCTATATACTCTCTAACAATGTTACTTTTTGGTATATTGGGAAAAAGATATGTAATAATACCGTCCATTTTTTTTGCAATTCCTTTTATCATACCACTTTTTTCAGCAATCTCCATTATGCCTGTCCATATTGAAATAACCCCTGCCATTGTAATACAAAGAGTAATTGCTTCTTTACCTCCAGACAATAAAGAGTCTGTTACTGTGTCACTTTTACCTGTTATTACTGAAAAAACTATACCACATATTATAAAACTCCCCCATATAAAATTTAGCATATTTATATCACTCCAAATTTAATTTAATTAAAATTTATGCAACTTATCATGTGTTAATACTTAAAATAATAAAATTTTTTTAACATTTTTCCCTAAATATTGACTTTTAAAAGAATTTATGTTATCTTTATAGCGTTTAATTGGTTTTAGGTAAATTTTTTAGGAGGTTTTTTATGAAGTCAACCGGTATTGTAAGAAAGGTAGACGAGCTTGGTAGAGTTGTTTTACCAATCGAACTCAGAAGAAATCTTAACATTAATGTAAAGGACGCCCTTGAAATTTTTGTTGATGATGAAAAAGTAATACTTAAAAAGTATGAACCAGCCGATATTTTCACTGGAAGTATGGACGACCTTATTGACTACAAAGGCAAAAAGGTTTCAAAAGCTTCCATATTAGAAATGGCAAAACTCGCAGGTTTTGATGTAAAATAATTATTCGAAACTTATTAAGAGCTAATTATATTAAAATATAATTAGCTTTTTTTATTTTGTTGAAACTTTTTATTATTACAAATAGTCTAATCTATAAAAATAAAAAGAATTATAATAAAAATGGGTGTTTATCATGAAAAAAAATATTAAAACTTTAATAGCCACAACTCTCGCTGTATGTATTTTTTCAGTACCTGTATTCGCACAAACAGTAGGTAAAGTAATGTTCGAAAAGGGTGATAAATATACAATAACATATGCAATACCTGATAATTCAAATTCAAAATTTATTGAATATGTAAATTCACAAATTTCACAATCAACTAATTCAAGTATTACTGAAGTAAAAGAAGCAGGTAAAACTCTTTCTGAATTAGAAGATACATCTTTAAGTGCAGAATATATATCATTTTATGATATTCATAAAGCTGGAGATTTAACATCAGTAGTTACAACAAATTATGTATATACTGGTGGTGCTCATGGATTAACAGTTTTAAATTCATATACAGGTTTTAATAATTCAGCTGAAGCTATAACCGTTGATAAACTTTTTAAAGATGGTATTGATGGAATAAAAATATTAAAAGATAAAATAAATGCTAAAATTGATGAAAATAGTTCAATATATTTTGAAGATGCAAAAAATACTGTAAATGCAAAAAATACATTTGATTATTATATTGACGGAAATAATATAGTTATATATTTCTCAGCTTATGAAATAGCTCCTTATTCAGCAGGTATACCTAAATTTAATATTTCTGTTGATGAATTAAAAGATGCATTAAAACCTGAAATATATACAAATATTATTAAAGGAACAAGTCTTTCAGATACACGTTTAAATGGTGAATCATTTGAACTTTCAGAAAAAATTGTTAAAGAAGAAAACAAAACTCTCATTCCTTTAAGAGCTGTTTGTGATGCTTTAGGAGTAGAAATAGGCTGGACAGCAGAAACAGGTGCAACAGTATCAGGTGAAAAAGTTGAAAATATAACACTTATTAATGGTGTATCATATATTGATGCTAATGCTGATGTATTTCCTGATAATGTATATGTAAACTATATGCCTAACGAAGGATTAAGACTTTATAAATAAATAAAAAAGGGTGTTGACAAAGTCAACACCCCCTTTTTATTTATTTAAGTTTTTCTATTTTTGAAACCATTTCTGATTTTGGAATAGCACCTACTGTTGTATCAACAACTTCTCCGTTTTTAAAGAACATTATTGTAGGTACAGCCATAATTTTATATTTTTGAGCAATATCAGATGCTTCATCAATATTTACTTTAACAACCTTACAAGAGTCTTTATACTCTTCTCCAATCTGTTCAACAACAGGACCAACCATTTTACAAGGTCCACACCATACAGCATAAAAATCAACCATTACAAGTTTATCACTTTTTAAAACTTCATTTTCAAAATTTTCAGATGTTATATTAAGCATTGTAATTCCTCCTCATATTTCTCTATATATATTAAATACAAACATTATCTTTTTATGGTTACATTATACCACTAATGTTTTTGAATTACAACAGTTATTTAATAATAATTATTATTATTTAATAACTTTCAATATTAATAACATGTGGTTTATATACTTTTTTTAATGCTTTTTTACAAAGGACATCAAATTGTTCTGTATAATCACTTACATAGAATATATGATGATTTTCTTCTTTACTATCATTAAGCATATTATTTTCTGTAAGGAATTTTTTAACAGTAAGAGCAGTTTCTTTTGCAGGGTCAACAAGTTTAACATTTTCACCTACAACATCACCTATACATTGTTTAAGTAAAGGATAATGAGTACAACCCAAAACAAGAGAGTCTATACCCTCGTCAAGAAGCTCTTTAAGATATTTTTCAGCAGTAAGCCTTGTAATTTCATTATTTGTCCAGTCTTCTTCAACAAGAGGAACAAACAAAGGACAAGCCTTTGAAAATACCTCTATATTACTATCATAATCACATATAAGTTTCTTATATGCATTTGTTCTTACTGTTCCAACAGTACCTATAATTCCAACTTTTTTATTTTTTGTAGCTTTTACAGCTTCTGATGCACCAGGAACAACAACACCAAATATAGGTATATCAAATGTTTTCTGTAATTCTTCAAGACTGTTTGCACTTGCTGTATTGCAGGCTATTATAACTGATTTAACATCTTTTGTAAGAAGAAATCTAACTATTTGTTTTGAAAATCTTGTTACTGTTTCTTTTGATTTACTACCATAAGGAAGTCTTGCAGTATCTCCGAAATAAACTATATTTTCATTTCCCAATACTTTTATAACTTGTTTTGCAACAGTAAGTCCACCAACACCGGAATCGAAAATTCCTATCGGTCTATTATCCATTAAAATACCTCCAGTAATTATCCTCTTATTCCGTTATCTCTTTTAAGTGCAAGGGAAATAAGTTCATCTATAAGTTCTTTTTTTGAAATGCCTTTTTCTTCCCAAAGCATTGGATACATACTTATTGATGTAAATCCGGGAAGAGTATTAAGTTCATTAAATATTATTTTTCCACTTTCTTTTTCCATAAAGAAATCTATTCTTGAAAGACCTGAACCGTCAACAGCTTTAAATACTCTTTTTGCAAGACTTCTTATTTCTTCTTCTTTTTCAGAAGGAATATTTGCAGGAATTACTGTTCTTGAGTCAGGATTATTATATTTTGCATCAAAGTCATAAAACTCTGCATCTTCAGCAGAAAGAACTTCTCCAACTCTTGTAACTTCTATATTTTCATTACCAAGTACTGCACACTCAAGTTCTCTTGCATTTATAAATTCTTCAATAACTATTTTTCTATCATACTGACCGGCAATTTTAAGACCATTTAAAAGTTCTTCTCTGTTAAAAGCCTTTGAAATACCAACAGATGAACCAGCATTTGAAGGTTTAATAAATAAAGGATAACCTATTTCTTTTTCTATATTTAATATTTTTTGTTCATCTTCAATATCTGATGTAAATATCCATGTATATTTTGCCTGTGGTATGCCTGCATCTTTACATATTATTTTTGTATATACTTTATCCATACTTACAGAAGAAGTAAGAACTCCACAACCTACATAAGGAATTTTTGCAAGCTCAAGAAGTCCTTGTATTGTTCCGTCTTCTCCCCAAGCACCATGAAGAACAGGGAAAACAACATCAACTGGTATAACTTTTGCTTTATCTCCTACAACTTTTATAATACCTTTCATTCCTGCATCAGGACTTAATATTGCAGGTGTACCAAATTTTTCCCAATCACCATTTTTAATATTTTCAACAGGCCCATTATACATAAGCCATTTACCTTCTTTTGTTATACCTATTGGAATTATGAAATATTTTTCACTATCCATATTAGAAATAATTGTTGTTGCAGAAACTCTAGAAACAGAATGTTCTGATGACTGTCCCCCAAAAAGTACAGCTACTGTCTTTTTATTCAAAAGAATCCCCTCTTTTCTCTATATTAAAAAACTTATAATTTTCAAATGGAAATTCAAAACCATTATTTTTATTATATTCACTTGGGTATCTCTTGACAACAGAATTAAATAAAAATATACTGATATATTCATTTATCACTATTTGTAACAAACTTATCTTCTCCAAATCTTACTTCTTGCCATAATTCAACCACTTTAAATTTCATTTTTGGTGCAATATTATCACTATTTTTAGATGTAACTATTTCATATTCTTCATAATCAAGACAATTTTCAAGATTATAAATACCTTCATTTTTTATATCTGTACAGCTTTCATCTGTAAAACACATTGAAGGGAACATTACACACCACCAATTATTGCCTTCTGCCTGTCCTATTTCTATTCTAAGTCCAAGATATTCTCCTGCTGGAAAAGCAACTTTTCCATATTCTTTATAAGGAAATACATCATTACTAAAAAATATATCAACATCATAATCGCTATTATTTTCTACTAATGTATTTTTAGCAATAGTTTTTATATTTTCAATATTTTCATTTATTTTATTTATAAATTCGTTTCTTGTATTACACTCACTTGAAAATTCATTTGTATATTCTAATACAGCATCTCTTACTTTATATTTAAGCATTATATCACTAGGACTATTACTGTTAGGAAGAACATGAAATCTTACAACATTATCTGCTATTCCCTTTTGTATATTTTTACTGTATGTATATGAATTATACAACGAAAATAAACAAGCAATAATAAATCCTATTACAAGTGAACATACAATATATTTTTTCTCTCTTCTAAATAATTTTATTATACTTATATTTTCCATATCTATCACCCCAATAAAGAGTATTGACACAAAAAATAATTATATACATTAACCACCTAAACCAGTACTTTTTATTTTTATATTACAATCAACTTCAAATTCCATATTATAAAAAGATTGCTCCTCTCCATATTCATAATAAAGATTTGTTTTATATTTTTTCAACTTATTAGAAAAACCTAAAGCATCACAAGAGGCTGTATCTCTTAAAAAATAAATATATTCAATTATATCGTTTTCAACTATACTTTCAAAATTTTGTTCAATTTCATATTTTTCTGTTCTATCAAAAGCAAAATTTGTACTTCCTCTGCTTTCTATTTCTATATTACAAACCACTTTATTATCTTTATTTGAAAAACTATATTTACAATAATTATCAAGTATTGTAAGCCCTCTACCTTGCTCATCAGATATTACAGAACCTTCACCATTATTTTTAAGCCATATATCACTTAACATATATTTTTCAGGTATAACATCTTTAAAATTGCTTTGACCTACAATAACACCACTATATATTTTTATATTGTCATCTTCCAATGATATAAGAGGAATTACTGTACTACCATTAACATCAATATCCGAAATCATTTTTCCAAGTTCTATTTTTTCTGTAAAAGATGTTTTTTCAGATGAATTTTTATAAAAATCATATATATATATGCCTGCTGAAAGGTCATTACTTCCAATGGCAGTATTAATATCAAGCGCTTTACCTTCTGTTCCAAGTACTATTGTTTTTATATTTACATCTCTGTTATTTTCAAGCTGACTTAATATATCGCTAATATAATTATCTGTTTCAAAAATACTTTTTCCAAATATTACCGTTTTAAGCTGTCCTAAATATAATAATTTATTTGTAAGACTATTACCTTTATTAAGTGCTTCTACAATATTATCAGCAGATATATTTATAACTTCACCTTCACTTTGGTTTCCTTTATCGGTAAGTTTTGCTACTACAAAAGAAATATCATATTTATATTCAGTACCCTTATCAATTCCCATTGTAATAACATATCCTCTTTCTTCTGCTTCAATTTTATCCATACAGCCCGAAAATATAAAACTTATTATAACAACAATAAAACATACTTTTTTCATTTCTTATATGCACCTCCACCAATACAATATAAAGCCATAATAAAAGGCAATATTATACTAAATACAATACCTCCGAAAATATTTATAATAAAAAATATTTCAAATGTATTTAATATTTCAGATGGAAGCATACAAGAAAAATATACTATAATTAATGAAAATATAGCCATTTTTCGACTTCTATTAAATGTTTTACTAAAATTCAATGCTGAATTTACAAATACAAATACTGATGCCATAACAGACCATATTACAAATATAAATTGTCGTTCTATAAATGCTCCTGGTATTTCAATAGTATCAAGCATTGTTATGAGAGGAAAAAGTTTTGACGCTGAAGTAATATACCCAAATCTTGCAACAGTAAAAAAATAAGCAACTGATGCACATATAGAAATGAAAATAATAGTTATAAACACATCTTTAGGTCTATGATTTTTATTTACATAAGAATAATTAACAAATATATTTTCAATACCAAAAAATACACTAAGACTTATAATAAATCCATATAATATATTTTGATTTCTAAAATCGAAAATAGGTAATATATTTGTATAATTAGTATCGGCTATCGCCCAGAAAAAGACAGCTACAAGAGGTATAAATCCTATAATGAATAATATTTCGGAAGTTCTTGCAAATCCTTCCATACCACCTTTATGGGCATAAATACAACATAATAACAATATAAATGCTGTAATACTTACATGTGTTTTAAAAAGTATTGTTTCTCTTATAACTTCACAAAATATTCTTAACATAAGTCCACCAGAAACAAGCATTTTTATTGTCATTAAAAAATATATAAAATCTCCTGTTTTTTTACCAAAAATACTTTCAACAGTTTCTTTAAATGTATTTTTATTACATCTTTCAATCATTCCCAAACAAAAAGAAACAAACAAACCTATAATTAATCCTGATAAAAGTATCAATATAAAACCTATATTACCGGCTGTACTTGCAAGGAATTTTGGTAATACAGTAAATATACAAGCAAATGAATTTACTATCATAAGTATTTGCATTTGTCTTATTGAAATTCTGTTATTTGATGAAAACATACTTATTTACCTCCTTGTTTTTTCCTGTTTTCTTTATTGGCATATACAGGACGTTTTTTTATCATAAAAAGAGGTAATCTGAAAATACTGTCTTTTAAATCACTGTATCCATTTTCGGAAGCAGAACAGAAAGGATATAAATAAGGTATTCCAAATGTTTTTATTGATGAAAGATGTATTAAAAGTAAAAGTATACCTATCCAGAAACCAAAAAGTCCAAAAAATGATGATGTAAATATTATTATATACTTAAATATTCTTATTCCTGCTGTTACTGATGTATTAGGTATAACATATGTGCATATAGCTGTAAGTGCTGATATTATTATTATCATAGGACTTACTATACCTGCCTCAACAGCTGCCTGACCTATTATTATACCTCCGGCAATACCTATTGTTGAGCTTACCGGAGAAGGTAGCCTTATACCTGCCTCTATAAGTAGCTCAAATGCAATTTCCATAACAAGCATTTCTGCTGCTGTGGGAAAAGGTATATTTTGTCTACTGCCTGCAATTTTAAGAGCAAGTGATACAGGCAATACAGAAGGGTTATATACTGCTAAAGCTATAAAAAGTCCCGGAAGTGATATAGCTAAAAATGCTCCCACATATCTCATAAATCTTATAAAACTCATAATTTCCCAACGTTCATAATAATCATCAGCAGATTGGAAAAACTCGTTTAATGGTGCAGGTAAAAGTATTACATATGGTGAATTATCAACTACAACAGCAATTCTTCCTTCCATAAGAGATGATGCAGTTTTATCCGGTCTTTCAGTAATTTGAATTTGAGGAAAAGGACTTGTAAACTCTTTTTCAATAAGCTGTTCAATATATCCGCTGTCATAAACTCCATCTATATCCACATTTTCAAGAGATTTTTCCACATTTTTTAATATTTCATTGTTGACAATACCCTCCATATACATAACAGCTATATCTGTTTTTGTTCCTGTACCTATTTTCATTCGTTTAAGTTTCAATTTAGTATTTTTTATTCTTCTTCTTATAAGTACAATATTAACTGCTATTGACTCATTAAATGCATCTTTTGGTCCAAGTACTGAAACCTCTGTTTTTACACTTCCAACACCTCTTGTGGGAAACCCCTTTGTTGAAGCTTGCAAGGCAGAGTCTGCCTCATCACATAATATAACTGTATCACCAGAAAGTATTGCATTTATAACTTCTTCAAATGTATATATTTTTTTTACATCTTTTACAGATACAACTTCTAAAAGACTTCTGTCAATAAATTCATTACCATCTCCATGCATATCAGACCTATTCATAAGGTTTGTAAGTATAGACTCCTCTATTGCTACACTATTTGTAATATTATCAATATATACAAGGCACATATTACAACCTGCAAAAAATTCTCTATAAATAATATCACCACAGTCAGAAAATATATATTTAATATAATCAATATTATTTTTCAGCGATAATAAAAGTTTTTCCTCCATAAAAAAATCACTCCTTTAGAAATATTATTTTCCAAAAGAGTGATTTTATTCATTTTTTATTTAGTTGATGTTGTTGTTGCTCCTGAAAGAAGGCAAGTATTATCAAGCATAAATTTGTTTATATCATGTGTAAGTGTATTTTGTAAAAGAGCAGTTTCAGCTTTTGTAACAGCAAGTTCTGCTGCATCAAATTGAATTTTTGTTATATTTCCAACTTCATAGTTTACTTTTGCAGTTTCAAGGTCAGCCTTAGCCTGTGTAAGGTCATTTTCAAGAACAGCTCTTTGTGATTCAGTATTTTGTAAGCCTATATATGCATTTTTAATACTATTTTCTTTAGCCTTAACATTCTCAGCATAATTTCTTTCAGCATTTTTAACATTAAGTTTCTGCTGTTCATAACTGCTTCCATTTCCAGTATCAATAAAAAGGTTAAGACCAAAAGAAGAAGACTCAACATTTTGTTTTTCTATTTTCAAACCAAGGTCAGATTGAATTTTTGAATTTACGAAAAAGTCCATATCAGTAACTTTTTCAACAGGCTCATATTCAACATTATAATCTATTTCAAATTGCTCGTCAGCATTAAGCCCAAGGAGTTTTTTGAAAGAATTATATTCCTGAGTAATAGACATTTCAAGCTGTTTAAGTTGTTCTTCTTGACTATCAACTTCCTGCATAGCTTTTTCATAATCATTTTTGCTTAACATTCCCATACGATACATTGTACTTTTTTGAGAAAGTTGCTGTTTTGCAAGTTCAAGGCTTTCTTTTGCAAGCTCATAATTTTGTTCAAGTGTAGTTATTGTAGTCATTTCACCTTTAACACCAGCTTCAATAGAAAGCTTAGTAAGTTCTTCACTAACTCTTAAATTTTTCTGTTGTGTATCAAGACTATTTACAGAAGTAAGCTGTTGAAATCTTGCAGCAGTAACAAGATATGCTGTTCCATCATCTGGAAGTACAGGATAATTACTTCCCATAAACATAAGTGATTTTGTATCATCAATATATTTAAGAGTATCTGAAATTTCTTTTAAATTTGAATTTGCTTTTGTTGCAAGAGCAATAGCCTCATCATAAGTTATAACTTTTGTATCATTTTCAGTATCAGTTTTAACTGTTTCAGCTGCAAATACATTTCCTGCCATAATAGCAGATATAAGTATTCCTGAAAGAATACATTTTAAATTTCTAATACTTTGTTTCATTTATACATTCATCTCTTTTCAAATAATTATTTTGTAAAGTTAATAGTAGTAGTAACTGGTTTTTCAGCACCTTTTCTAGTAACAAGTTTAAGAGTAAACTGTTTTGCATCTTCTGGAATAAGGTCAAATGTAAGATAACCTTCAACTTCTCCATCATCTTTTGTTATATTATTATACCATCTTTGGTCAAGAAGACTATGTCTATTTGTAACGGAATATTCTTTACCATCAATAACAAGAACAGAAGCATCTTGGTCAATCTGAATATTTTCATTTTGCTTATTTTCAATTTCAATATAAACAGTTGTTTTATTAGCAGTAGTATCTCTTATAATACTTCTAACATCAAAATCAAAATCAGAAGTCTTTTTTGTTACTGGAAGTGTTGAATAAACAGTACCATCAACACTTTCGCCTTTTTCAACATAAACTATTTTTTCAACTTCTCTTACAACTTCTTTTATTTTATCTTCTGGATAGTCAACAATAACCATATTACCATAAGCATTCCATTCTACATTACAACCAAGCATTTCACCTATATATCTAACAGGAACATAAGTATAACCATTATAATTAATAGGTGACATACTTCTTGGAGCTTGTGATACAGTACCATCAACTTTAAAAGAAATATCAGGTTTTAAAGTACCAACAACAACAGTATCAGCACCAATAACAGTACCAATAGTAGCCATAGATAAAGCACCGGCAATAAAGCCAAAAACAGCAGATTTTATTTTCATAACAAATTCCTCCTTAATAACTATACGAAATAAATTAAAAAAATCTTCATATAAATTTATATTTCAATTATACACTAAAAAAGCTACAAAATTAATGAAATTAAGCATTTTGTAATGATTTTGTAAGAATGAAATTATACAAAATTTCATATATGTTGAAAAATGATACTATGTAAATTATAATGTAGATTGGAGTTGTTTTTGACTTGGCGGTTCCCCTTACCCTCATGGAAAGGGGGGATTTTTATGAATTATATTACATATTCGGAATTTTTTCAGTTCCTTATATTTATTGTAGCCTTTGCTACTTTAATTATTAATATATGCAATAAAAAATAACCGCCTATCTTAGCAGGACAGCGGTTATTTTTTTATTAACCAACTATTGCGGGAACCGTCAAAAACAACTCCCTTTGTATTATTATAGTATCATTTTTATATTTTGATGTCAACAAGACTTTTTATAACAGAAAAGTCTTATTTTATTATAAATATAAAAAGGAAGCCTCAAAAGAGGCTCCCTTGCAAACTCTAATATTCATTTGTTCTGCCGGAATAGAATATCAGTAGTGATTTTATAAATTTAATTATTTAGTTGTTGTAGCAGCTGGATTAAATGTAGCTGTTCTTGTAGTAGCATCCCATTTAATCTGGTCATCGCTAAGACCAAGAGCACGTCCAAGGTCTCTCATTGGAAGGAATGCTCTATCGTTAACGATAACTGGAGCTGTTGACATTGGAACTGGTGTACCATTGATGTACATTGTTGTTGAACCAAGTGTCATAGCAACTGTTTTATCTCCGTAGTAAATCATGATTGTTCCTGGGTTACCAGCGATCCAGTCGATTGGCTGGCTGTTTGAAGTTGTAGCAAGAGCTTCTGTTACGGCTCTAACTGGAAGCATTGTCCAACCTTCAGCTGAAAGGTAAGCAGGTACATCAAGAGTCTTTTCTTTACCATCAACAAGCATTGTTGTTGAGTCAATTGTTACAGCAACTTCTGTTGTGAATGTTGTTCCCTGGTCACGACCAGCTGTAGCAACTGTTACATAGTCTTTCATAACTGTTACTTCATCAACATCAAAACCAAATTCAGATGTTGTTGCTGGTTTATTTCCATCTTTTTCATTGTATGTTTCGAACATAAGTCCGTCTGTTAATTTAAGGGCATAGTCACCAGCTGGTAAACTTCTGTCTAAGTAGAGAGAAGCATTTGAAAGTTTAATTTTCATAGGTGTTTTTGAACTTTCTGAATCAACTGTGATTGTAATTCTACCTTTAGTAACATCAAGTTTTTTGATTTCTCCATCGCCTTCAACAACTTCAGCTTTCATACCTGATTCAAACTGCATGTTTTCAGCTTCAAGAACGATTACATCCTTTTTATCCCAAAGACCAGCTTTAGCTTCTGAAATTGTAATATCACCAACGCTTACATTTCTGTAGTCGATAGCAACTGATGTTTTAGCAGCTTCAACTGTAATAGGAGCAACTGCTTTAGCAAGTGTTACTTTTGTTTCTTCACCAACAGCAGCACCACCTACTGTACAAGTAATATCACCTGTATAATCAGGAGCAACAATTACATCAAAGATTAATGATAATGAAGCTTTTTTTGTATTAACCATACCTGATAATGATTTAAGTGTAACTTCATTTCCATCAATAGCGAAATCATCATTAGAATCTGCAGAACCTATTAAATCTGATGGTTCTGTACAATTTTCATGATCATCAACTTTTACACCTTTAACTTTAACACCTTCTGGGAATGTGAAAGTTGTTTTTCTACTACCTGCTAACCAAGAATTTGCAACATTTTCTTTAACTGTTAAAACAAGTGTTTCATTTTCATCATCTTCAGCTTTCATACCTGAGTAGATTGTTGGAAGGTCTTTATCTTCAGCTGTTATGCTTACACCAAAATCAACTAATTTACCCATTTCAACAGTTGTTGTATCAAAATTATTGCTTGATACTGTGATTTCAGCTGCTTTACCAAAATCAGCACCGTCTTCATTTATTGCAATATCAGAAATCTTAATTATAGAAACTTTTCCTGCATCAAGATTATCTGAACCAACAGTAATTACTACATCTCTACCATCAACTTCTACTGAGCCAGCTGGGATTGTTGATGTTGTACCAGCACCTGAAACAACTTCTACTGTTGGTTTTCCGTTAAATGTAAAACCACTATTAAGTTTTAATTTAATTTTATCACCAGATTTAATTGTATCAGCAACAACTTCTTCAATAACGATAGCATTTACTTTGTTACCATCGTAGAAATCTTTTGTTCCATCAACTGTTATTATAGCACCACCATTTACAGATTTAGCAAATGTAAATGTATTAGCTGATACTGTTGTATTTTTAGGATCAATTGTTACTTTAGCTGTATCGCTTGTAACTTTAACACCTTTAAGAGAAATTGATACACCATCAAAATCATTTTTTTCACTTTCATCTTTTGATGTAAGAGTAACAAGAGCTCTTGTTGATGTAAGCTTTTCAAATGTTGCATCAACCTGTGCAGCGTTTTCTACAACATCTTCATTATCCATATTATCTTCAACCCATTCAGCACCATCAAGTACTAACTCAAATGCTACTGTTGCTTCAGCGTCTTCAAGAGCATCTTTAAGGTCCTCTTTGTCGTCTGTAATCTGGATTTTTGGAATACTTGTAACATCTTTAAGTTCTGTATCTTTTTCTACTGTTACAACATTTGAAATTCTGTTGTCTGTTGAAGCAAAAGCTGAAACTGGCACTAAGCTAAGTGTCATAGCTGCTGCTAAAGCTAAAGAAATAAATTTCTTCATTTTTGTATTTCCTCCTTTTAAATTCAAAACCTTTATTATTTTTGTATGAGTTTGTTTCCGGCTAACAACCTCATTCACAAACTGCATTATAGCACCCCGAACCCCGTTGGTCAATATTTTTTCATCAAATGTAACATTACTGTAATATTTATATAACCACATTAATGTTAGCCTTTTTTGTTATATCCACGGTTTTCTATGCTGAAATTATTATAGCTTGACTTTTAAAAAAATTCAATGGTTTATATGCATTTGTAACATTTTTGTAAAATTTCATTAGTAATCAACAACAATGTCACAGAAAATTATATGCTGTCAACATACTTATCAACGTTATCAACATACTTATCAACAATTCCCCCTTCCCCTTTACATTGTCTTTACTATGAATTAAACTGTATATACTATTATAATAAAAGGAGTTTTTTTATGTCTTTTAAAATACAAGGCGGTGTAACTGCTGTTTCAAACGCCTTTATAGATACCTATTTTAATAAAGCACCATATATATATTGTCTTATTTATATATATGCTTGTCGTATATTATCCGGTGGTGAAAAAGTTACAAATGAGGAGATAGCCTCTGCTTTACGTTTGCCTATTTCTGATGTTATAAATGCTTGGAAATACTTTTCTGCTGAGGGTGTTGTTGATTTTTCAGAAAATCCTTTTTCAATATCTTTTCATGATGAATTTTTTAAAATACCATCAATTACTGAAAATAAAAGAGTTATTACTCAAAAGCGTCCTGAATATTCACCTAAGGAAATTGATATTTTTTCAAAAACAAATGATAATATCAAAAACCTTTTTGCTACTGCCCAAAGTCATTTGGGTAAAATGCTTACTCAAAGTGATATGAGTACTATATTAGGATTTTATGACTGGCTTAGACTTCCTCTTGATGTTATAGAGATTTTATTTGCCTATTGTACAAAAAACAATCATTATTCATTAAAATATATTGAGGCTGTGGCTTTGGATTGGGCGGAAAAAGATATTACAACTCCAAAAAAAGCCGTTGATTATATTAGATTGCATAATAAAGAATATAGAACAATATTAAAGGCTTTTGGTATTACAAATCGTTTGCCTACTCCTGCGGAAGAAAAATTTATTCAAAAATGGTTATTTGAATATAAAATGAATATTGATATTATAACTATTGCTTGTGAAAGAACACTTATATCAACAGGAAAAGCCGGCTTCCCATATGCTGATAAAATTATTACAGGTTGGTATAATCAAAATGTTAAGTCTAAAGCCGATATTGACAGACTTGATAAACAATATTCTCAGTCAAAAAAAGAAAAATCAAATTATAATCAAAATTCATATACAAATACTGTCAAAAAGAACCGTTTTGTAAACTATGAACAGCGTAACTGGGATTTTGAAAAACTTCGCTCTCTTGAAAGAGAACATATTAAAAAACAGCTTGAAGAAAATAATGAAAGGAAGTGACTGTAAATGTCAACAAAAAGCCAGATTTACAGAGAAGTTCTTAGGGATATGGAAAGAATAAGAAATTATAATTCAGCTGTATTACGTGATAAACAGACTGATTTATATTCAAAAATTCCTCGTCTTGCCGAAATAGACAGGGAAATTAATATTATAGGTGTACGCCTTACAAGACTTATTTTAGAACGTAATCAAGATTATATAGAAAAATCTCAAAGACTTAGAGAAAATATTACATTACTTAAAAAAGAAAAAAAAGAAATATTGGAAGCAAACCATATTACAAAAGATTTTCTTGAACTTTCATATGATTGCGAAAAATGCCATGATACAGGATTTATTGACGGTGTTGAATGTTCTTGTTTTAAACAACGTCTTGTTGATAAGGCATATGACCAGTCTAATTTAAAAGATACATTACAAACTGAAAACTTTGACTTTTTTGACCTTAGATATTATTCTACCGAAAAAAATCCAGAAAAAAATATGTCACCAAGAGAGAATATTCAAGATATACTTGCAATATGTATGAAATTTACACAAGATTTCGGAAAGTCATTCCAAAATCTTTTGCTTTATGGTAAAACAGGACTAGGGAAAACATTCCTTTGTAACTGTATGGCTAAAGAAATACTTGATAGTGGTAAAACTGTAATGTATGTTACTGCATCACAGCTTTTTAAACTTATAGAAGAAGACCGTTTTAATCGTATAAGTGAAGATGATATACCTTCTCATTATATGGAAGATATACTTTCTGTTGACCTTTTTATAATTGATGATTTAGGTACAGAGTTTTCAACAATACTTTCAAGTGCAGAGCTTTTTAATATTATAAACACACGTCTTTTACACAAAAAACCTGTTATAATATCAACAAATCTTTCTATGGAAGATATTATAAATCAATATAGCGATAGAATTGTATCAAGAATTATAGGTAATTATACATCTCTTGAATTTTTTGGTGATGATATAAGAATTATAAAGAAATTTAATATGACTAAATAAAAAAAGAGTGCAAAGCACTCTTTTTTTACTCGTCTTTTTTATTATTTATGTATGAATTAAAATAATATATTACGAAACTTAAAACCAAAACAGATGCAACAACTATTGCAAATGTTCTTATATCTCTTAAAGATATGAATATGGCAATCATTCCACAACAGAAACTTATTCCATAAAGTATTAATACAGCTTGTTTCTGGGAAAATCCTCTGTCTATAAGTCTATGATGAAGATGACCTCTATCCGCCTGCATTATAGGCTTATGCTGTATAGCTCTTCTACCCATTGCAAAAAGTGTGTCAAATACAGGTAATCCTAAAGAAAGCATACTTACAATAAGTGCAAGTATTGCATATCCTTTAAATACACCCATAATACTTGTTACACCAAGTACAAAGCCTAAAAATGTAGCTCCTGTATCCCCCATAAATATTTCAGCAGGATTAAAGTTTCTTGGAAGAAATCCAAGACAAGCACCTGCAAGAGCAGCTGTAAGAACAACTGCTGACTCACTTCCTGTAAGTATACAAAGAACCATAAGACAAAGCGATGCTATTGAAGAAACTCCCGCAGCAAGCCCATCAAGTCCATCAATAAGGTTTACAGCATTTGTAACACCTATAATCCATATAAGAGTTATAGGACCGCTTAATGTTTGTAAATATGCTGTAAATGGCCAAAGTACAACATTTATTCTTGTACCGGTACATACAACAACTAAAGCCGCTATAATCTGAACACAGAACTTAAGACGTGCTTTAAGATTGTATATATCATCAAAAATACCAAGTACAACTATAATAGCTGCCCCAACCATAAATCCTGCAAACTGTCTTGTTTCTATATCAGGTATATACTGCATAAGAACAAGTACAGAAATCATAAAACCAAGTACAATTGCTATACCTCCCATACGAGGCATAGGTTTTTTATGCATTCCTCTGTCTTTAGGGTAATCAATTGCTTTTAATTTTATTGAAATCTTTTTTGCCAACGGTGTTGTAACAAGTGTTATTGCAAAAGCACTGGCAAAAGCTGCAATATATAAAACCCAGTTATGCACCAATTTTTATCCACTCCTTACGGTACTTATTTTGTACCGAAAATTCTGTCACCGGCATCTCCAAGTCCCGGAACAATATATCCATGGTCATTTAAAGGATTATCATCATAAGCTGCTGTATATATATCAACATCAGGGTGTGCTTTTTGTACTCTTTCAACACCTTCTGGAGCTGAAAGAACACATAAAAGAGTTATATCTTTTACACCTTTATCCTTTAAAAAACCAATAGCAGCATCAGCAGTACCACCTGTTGCAAGCATAGGGTCTGTGAGAAAAACTTTTCTTTCTGCAATATCAGCAGGAAGTTTACAATAATATTCAACAGGTTCAAGAGTTTCTGGGTCTCTATAAAGACCTATATGTCCAACTTTTGCAGTTGGCATAAGGCTTAACATTCCATCAACCATTCCTATTCCTGCACGAAGTATAGGCACAACAGCAAATCCTGTACTTATAACTTTACAAGTTGTTGTTGTAATAGGTGTTGTTATTTCACAGTCACAAAGAGGTACATCTCTTGTTGCTTCATAACATAAAAGTGTTGCTACTTCTGAAATAAGTTCGCGGAACTCTTTTGCTCCTGTATCTTTATTTCTTAACATAGCCATTTTATGTGATATAAGAGGGTGTGTAGAAACAAATAATTTACTCATAGTAAAACCCCTCCTTATTAGTCTTCAATCTGATTTATTCTTCTTATATGTCTTTCGTCATTTGAAAAAGGTGTGTTTAAGAATGTATCAACAATTTTAAGTGCAAGTCCAGCACCTGTAACTCTAGCACCAAGAGCAAGTATATTTGCATCATTATGTTCTCTTGTAGCCTGTGCTGAGAAACAATCTCCACAAAGAGCAGCTCTTATTCCTTTAACTTTATTTGCTGAAATTGATATACCTATACCTGTTCCACAAATAAGAATTCCTTTTTCACATTCACCAGATGCAACTGCATTTGCAACAGCTTTACCATAAACAGGATAATCACATGATTCTTCTGAATATGTTCCAAAGTTTTTATACTCTAATCCATTTTTTTCAAGGTATTCAATAACCTCTTTCATAAGTGCATATCCACCATGGTCACAACCTAAAGCTATCATAATAAAACACGTCCTTTCTAAAACTTAAACATTAATATAATTATATCCTGCTGCTTTATTAAGTCTATTCATAATAGCAGCACCTTCACCAATATCATCAAAAACTTCTGAATATACAACATCAACACCTAAAAAATCAAATTTTCTAAGCATTTTAAAAAGATTACTTCCTATTGTTTCAATATTTTCTCTGTCGCCTACACTAAGTACAGTTCCATGAATATATCTATCTTTAGTTTGAAGTGTTGCCATTATTCCGACTTTAATACCATTTTCCTCATTATCCTTCGCACGTCTGTTTATCTCGTCAATAACATTTTCAATATTACCTTTTACAAGAATAACAGAAGCCTTTGGAGAATAATGTGTATATTTCATACCAGGTGCCTTAGGCACAATATCTTTATTTGGTTTTGAAAATACAGCAGGGTCAACATCTATATGTCCTATAACTTCTTCTATCATTTCACGAGTAATAGCACCGGGTCTTAAAAGTATTGGTGTTTCTCCAGTAACATCAATAATAGTTGACTCAAGACCTACTTTTGTAGGACCACCGTCAACAATCATATCTATTTTACCAAAAAGGTCAAACTCAACATGTGAAGCTCTTGTAGGGCTTGGCTTACCTGATGAATTTGCACTTGGTGCAGCTATAGGAATACCAGCTTCTCTTATAATCATTTGTGCTATTTTATGATAAGGAAATCTTACTGCAACAGTATCAAATCCACCTGTTATTTCTTTTGGCACACAATCCGCCTTTGGAAAAACAATAGTAAGAGGACCTGGCCAAAATTTATTCATTATAGCCTCTGCCTTTTTAGGTATATTTGAAACAATACGGTCAAGTTGGGAAATATCTGAAATATGAAGTATAAGGGGATTATCAGAAGGTCTACCTTTAGCCTCATATATCTTTTTACATGCCAAAACATCAAGACCGTTTCCCCCAAGACCATAAACCGTTTCTGTAGGAAAAGCCACCAACCCTCCCCTTTTGAGAATGTCGGCAGCTTTTTTAATCTGGCTCAAGTCGGGGTCATTATAATCGATTTTAGCCAAAATTGTATCCATTAAATTACGCCCCGCAACATTTTTTGAATTTTTTACCGCTACCGCATGGACAAGGGTCATTACGTCCTACTTTAAGTCCTTTTACGATAGTTCTTGATTTTTTCTGTTCCATTGTGAGTTCATGTCTTTTCTGTGAATTGAAAATACCGTCCCACTGTGGAAGTGTATAAAGATGTTCTGCTTTATATTCAACCATTTTTTTGTAAAGTTTTTCAAAATCAATATAAAGTTTTACATCTGAATTTTCTGTAAGAGAATTAATATCATAGCTTTCAGGTATAACTTCATTGATACCATCAACGAAAGCAACTATTTCTTCAGCTGTCATATTAAATCTTGCAGCAAGTTCAGCAACTTTTCCTTCAATAGTCTGAACTTTTTCACCTATAATATATTCATATATCTTCTGTTCTCTTGGAAGATACTGGTCCCAAACAGCGTCAACGCTTCTACCTTCTTTAGTAAAGGCTTTGCTCATCCAATTTTCATATAAACTCATTTTTATTACTCTCCTTTAAAACAAAATTAAACTTACACATAATTGAAATAATAATATATATTCTCCGTTATTGCAATATAAATTTAAAAATACATTAGGAAATATCTACCCTTTTGGCAATACATACAACATATAATGCATTAAAATTATTATTTATTTTCTTTTTCTACAATTACAATATCAACATCTTCGGGAATATTTTTTACTATTTTATCAAAAAAACTCTCTGTTTGGGTAGGATTTACAGGAGGCTCACCAAGTACTATTTTTGTCATACACTCATTTTTTACAAATTCACCAATACTTCCACATACATCATCATTACAGAATGCATGTATTATTCCACCTTTTCCTCCTCCATATATATATAATTCATTAAGAAGGTCAAGAGTTTTTTCGTTATTAAATACATTATTCCCCTGAAGAACATGAAGTATGTGAAGTTCTCCATTATATTTATCAGCCACTTCCGAAGCTTTATCAATAAGTCTTATTGAGTTACTTTGAGCAGTAATACAAACAACTATTTTTTCAATTTTATTTTCACTAACCACTTATTTCACCTTCCTCTATGTAACTAACTATTTATAAGAATAACATAAAACAAAGTATTTTTCATTGTACATATTATTAAAAATTTCTTAATTATATAAATATACGTTTTTAAAATATAAAATTCATATAAAAATACCGTCTTTTAATAAAAGACGGTATTAATTTATTATTGATTTAAAGCAGCACCCACAAAATCTTTAAATAATGGGTGTGGTCTGTTTGGTCTTGACTTAAATTCTGGGTGGAATTGTACACCTACAAACCATTTATGATTTTTAACTTCAACTATTTCAACAAGTCTTTCATCAGGTGATGTTCCTGCAATAAAAAGACCTGCATCTGTAAGTATTTTTCTATATTCATTATTAAATTCATAACGATGACGATGACGTTCATATATTATTTCACTTTCATAAGCATTATAAGTAAATGAATTATTTGAAACTTTACAAGGATATGCACCAAGTCGCATTGTTCCACCCATATCATCAATATCTTTCTGTTCTGGCATAATATCTATTACAGGATATTCTGTTTCCCCACATTCAGCAGTAAAAGCACCACTAAGACCAGCAATATTTCTTGCATATTCTATAACTGCACATTGCATTCCAAGACATATGCCAAAGAAAGGAATATTATTTTCTCTTGCATATTTAATAGCAGAAATTTTACCTTCAAGACCTCTGTCACCAAAACCTCCCGGTACAAGTATTCCATTTATATCTTTAAAAATTTCTGCTGCATTTTTATCTGTAACTTCTTCTGTATTAATCCATTTTATATTTACATCTGCACCATGATGTATTCCTGCATGGTGTAGTGCTTCAACTATTGATATATATGCATCATGAAGTTCTATATATTTACCAGCAACAGCTATATTTACTGTTTTTGAAATATTTCTTTCTTTTTCAAGTATTTCAAGCCATTCTGTCATATCAGGCTTACGATTTTCAATACCAAGTTTTCTACAAGTTATTGATGCAAGTCCTTCTTTTTCAAGCATTACAGGTAATTCATAAAGACTTTCTGCATCTAGATTTTCTATTATTGCATCATCAGTAACATTACAAAAAAGAGCAAGTTTTTTCTTTATATCATCTGAAATATGATGTTCTGTTCTTAAAACAATAATATCTGGTTGAATACCTATTGAAAGAAGTTCTTTAACAGAGTGTTGTGTAGGCTTTGTTTTCATTTCTCCGCCTTTTGAAAGATATGGTACAAGTGTAACATGTATATACATTACATTTTCTCTGCCTTTTTCTCTGCCTACCTGTCTTATAGCTTCAAGGAATGGTGTGCTTTCAATATCTCCAACAGTTCCACCTATTTCTGTAATTACAATATCGCTTTGAGATGCTTTTGCTGTTCTATACACTCTATCTTTTATTTCATTAGTAATATGTGGTATAACCTGAACAGTAGCACCAAGATATTCCCCTTTTCTTTCTTTATTAAGTACAGACCAATATATTTTTCCTGTTGTTGTATTATTATTTACAGTAAGATTTTCATCAATAAATCTTTCATAATGCCCAATGTCAAGGTCTGTTTCTGCACCATCATCAGTAACAAAAACTTCTCCATGTTGATATGGACTCATTGTCCCTGGGTCTATATTTATATATGGGTCAAATTTTTGTATTGTTACACTATAACCTCTTGATTTTAAAAGTCTTCCTAAAGATGCTGCTGTTATACCTTTTCCAAGTCCAGAAACTACTCCACCTGTTACAAAAATATATTTTGTTTCCATTTTTTTACTCACCTTTCTTTTACATAAATTTATATATTTAATTTTTCCACTATTAAATATGTTTAAACAAACAAAAAAGGTCTACAAAAGCTGATTTTAAAACCCTGTTATAATAAACAGAATTTAAAAATCTGCGCCTTTGCAGACCTATATTAAATTTAAAAAATTATTTTGTATAATTTACTATTTCTATTGTTTCTATAACAACATCAGTTAAAGGTTTATCATTCTCATCAACTTCAACTGAATTTATAACACTTACAACATCAAGACCTTCAAATACTTGTCCAAAAACAGAATATCCATAGTCAAGTTCTGGTAAGCCACCAAGTTCATTATAATGATTTATTGCCTTATCTGAATAGTTAAACTTAAATATTTTATTTGTATTACCATTTACAAGAAGTTCATCTTCACCATTTTCTTCTTTCACTTGATTTACATAGTCAAAGTAACCTTGTTTTACAGTTGGTGAAGAAACAATATAAAATTGACTTCCATTTGTATTTGCACCACTATTTGCCATAGCTAATGCACCATTAAAATGATACATATCAGGGCTAAATTCATCTTCAAATGGTTCGCCCCAAATACTTTCGCCACCTGTACCGTTTCCTTGTGGGTCACCACCTTGAACAACGAAATCTTTTACAACTCTATGAAATATAAGACCGTCATAATATCCTTCTTTTGCATGTGTAACGAAGTTTTCAACAGCCTTAGGTGCTTCATCTTTACATAATTTAACTTTTATATCACCCATATTTGTTTTAATAATGGCGATTTCTTCTCCTTCTTTTGGCTCTTCAAGCTGAGGGAAATTTTCTCCGCCTGTAAGGAGTTTTTCTTTTAATGCTTCATATTCAGCATCAGTATCATTATTTGTATTTTCTTCATTTTGTGTTTTATTTGTGTTTTCTGCATTTTTGTCATCATTTGATGATGAACAGCCTGAAAGTACCATAGTAGCCATAATACAAGCTAATAATATTTTTTTAAGCATATAAACAATCCTTTCATCTGTATTTCAATTTACTTATTTTATTATTTTAATATAGATTTGTCAACAACATAAAAGGTATGTAATTTTTTATTAAATATATATATTGACACATTTTATGTAAGTTTATATGATAAAACCATAAATAATGTAAAATAATATAGGAGTGATAAATATGAAGTTTAAAAAATTATTAAATATTATAATATTTATCTGTTTTATAGTTTTAATTATATTATTTTTTCAATATAAACCATTAGAAAAAACTAATATATTAACAGAAAACATTTCAAAGGAAAATTCTACTGATATAGAAAGTTGCAATATTTATCACATTTTTGCTAATTATAACTTAATAGACCACCCTCATTTCTCATCATATATTGAATTAAGCAGTAGTCAACCTTACGGGAAAATTTTCTATGCAAATAATTCCCCTTACAGTGCAAAATTAATAGTTGACGATAAAGAACCTGTAATAGTTGAACCTTATTCAAGTAATTCAGTAGTATGGAAAAAAGGAACATTTAAAAATTCCTATGAATTTACTGTTACAGCTACACAAGGAAATTTAGATGGTTATTTTTCACTAGCTAAAGCAGAAAAAGAAGAAGATTTTCAAAATTAAAAAATAATATAAAAAAACTGCTAAAATAAATTTAGCAGTTTTTTTATATTAAAATTTCTCTGCAAGTTTCTTTCTTACAGCCTCTATTTCATCATCAGTTGGCTCAGTAGGGTTCCATTTAATATTTATACCATCATTTTCATATCTAGGTATAAGGTGCATATGGAAATGGAATACACTCTGACCTGCAACAGCTCCATTATTTTGAAGAACATTCATATTTTCAAAACCAAAAACTTCTTTCATTACTTTTGAAACTTTTACAGCAAGAGCAAAAAGTCTTCCTGCCTGTTCTTCATCAATTTCAAAAATATTTGCTACATGGTTTTTAGGTATAATAAGAACGTGTCCCTCACCGCTTGGAAATCTATCAAGTATAACTTTAAATTCATCATTTTCAAATACAGTTGCTGAAGGAATTTCACCATTTATTATTTTACAGAATATACAATCGCTCATATTTTTACACTACCTTTCATTAGTATTTCCATTTAAACAGTATAACACATTAAAAGTATTATAAAAAGGTAAATAGTGCAATAAAATGAATTACTGTTTTTGTTGTATGCATAAATTTACAAATGTAAAATTTTATTTGTTATTAGATATTTTAATATAAATAAAATTGAGAATAGCCATATCTCCATGAATATCAGAAAGTATTTCCATAATTAAATCTTTTATTTCACAATCATCAAAAAGAACATATAAAGACCTTATATCTCTGCTGTAATCATAAAGATACATAATGCTGTTTTCAATATCTTTTACAAAGTTTCCAATAACTTTTTTATTATCATCATTTTTATAATTTACTCTTTCATTAGAAGCTCTAAAATATATATCTTCAATATATTTTCGTGATTTTACAATATCAAGATATATTGATTTTATAAGCTCTTTATTCTTTGTATCAGATATATTTTTATAAATATTATTAAAATACTCTGATAATGATTTTGTTTCACAAACTATAAGTTCAATAAGTTGTAAAAGTCTTTTATCTTGAAAGACATTAGTATTTTTAACTCTTTCTCCTTCTATTGAATTTATATTAATATTTTTTTTATAGTCTGAGGTGATATTATATGGGTACATTTGGAAAACTCCTTTTTTATTTTATGTATATGCAGGACTTTTTTAAAACTTACTTTATTCTTTCCGCTATTTTTTTCAAAAATAAAATAAGAAAAATATAAAAAAACCGACTTTAAGCCGGTTTTTTTACTCTAAATTTTCTGTTGCATCTGTTATTTTTTCAAAATTAACTTTTGGAAGTTTATTTCCATTTACCCAGTCATTAAAAAGAGAATAAAGGCTCTTTCCATATATATCTTCTGAAAGATTAAAAAATTCATTTGATGTTATATTTTTAAAAGAGTATTTTAAACAATATTCTTTTATAATATCATGGAATTTTTCTGAACCTACTTCTTTATAAAGAGCATACATCATCATAGCTGCTTTTCTAACTTGTATATTTTCGAAAGACTCTTTTGTTTTATAAGTATCAAGTCCATTATGAAGTTCTATATGTTTTTCACTTGCAAGTGCTGTTTTTAATGATGCATATTCAATTTCCATAGCATCATCTATTCCATATTCACCATATACAAATAATCTTTGAAGGAATTTTTCAAAACCTGCTCTAAGCCAAGGCTCTTTTACACCGTTTGAACCTATTATTTCAGAAAACCATTGTTTTCCAAGATTAAAGTTTAACATAGCTGTATTTATATCAGTTTCTGGCATAAACCAGCTTTCATCAATAAATGCTATACCTGTAAACTGTACATCTTTATTATCATAAAGACTACATTCAACAATATCAATATGGCTATATGGATAGCTTCCAAGTGTTTCAATATAATATTCAAGAGTTTCTTTTGCACGATTTAATATTGCATTAGCTTTTTCATCATCATAAGTATAATAGTATAAATTTATTTTAACACCACTTACATCAGTTTGTACACTTTTATTAAGCATACCACTACCAATAGCAAATGCAAAATCTCGTGTAAATTTAGCCTCTATAACAGTTGTTTTAACACCATTGTCTATATTTATAATTTCACTTCCTGTGGCTATTACATCATAGTTTTCAGGGGTTTTTACAGCTATCATATAATTTCCTATATCATTATATATACTATCACCTAAAGGATAATACTCACTTTTATTCCAACCGGAATTATCATATACAGCCATAACAGGCAAAATATTTCCTGCCCATATTACATTTTGATTTCTACCTATATCATAATGCATATCTGGTATTGATGTTTCAAATTGAATTGTTATTTCAGTTTGTGCATCTTTTTCAAGCGGCTCTGAAAGCTGTATACATAATGATGTCCCGTTTATACTATAAGTAACCTCTTTACCACCAACTGTAAGAGAACTTATATTAAAATCCATATAGCTTTTACCATTTTTGAAAATAGCATTTTCATATTCCAAAAGATATGGTAATTGTTCTGCATTTTCTGTAAAAGCATTTGCATATACATTCATATAAAGTTCATTTTGTTTTTTACCTGTTGTATTTTTATACATTATTTTTTCTATTGTTTTAAAAGAATATGTTTCAGGAACAAACTCTATTGTTGCGTTATAATTTGTATAATATTGTTCTTCTTCAACAGGCTCTTTTTGAGTATCTTCTGTATTCTCTTGCTTAACACTTTCATCTTCTGGCTGTACTGTTTCCTTTTTTGTACAACCACAAAATAAAAGTAATGCTGACAATATAGAAATTAAAAAAACTTTGTATCTGATAAAAATACCTCCCAACTTAAATATTTATATTCTTTTTATTATAACATAAATACACTAATATTAAAATATTTGTATATTTCTACGAACAATCATTTATATAAATATTATTTTTTAATAGAACTAATATTAAAACTTTGATATTATAATATAAAATATAATATTAATTATATAATACGGAGTTGATAAAATAATGAAAAAAATAGTTTTAACAGGTGGCGGAACAGCAGGTCATGTAACACCTAATATTGCACTTTTACCTTCTTTAAAAGAAGAGGGCTTCGAAATATCATATATAGGTACAAAAGACGGTATAGAAAAAAATCTTATAGAAAAAGAAAATATTACTTATTATTCAGTACCTACTGGAAAACTTAGAAGATACCTTTCAAAAGACAATATAACAGACATGTTTAGAGTAGTAAAAGGAGTAAAAGAATCATACTTCCTTTTAAGAAAACTTAAGCCAGATATTGTATTTTCAAAAGGTGGTTTTGTTGCTGTTCCTGTTGTACTTGGTGCAAAACTTAATAAAATACCTGTTGTTGTTCATGAGTCTGATATAACACCAGGACTTGCAAATAAAATAGCAATGCCTTTTGCAAAATGTGTATGTACAACATTCCCTGAAACTCTTAAATATATACCAGAAAATAAAGGTATAAATACAGGTACACCAATAAGAAATGAACTTTTCTGCGGAAATCCACAAAAAGGTAGAGAAATTTGTAAATTTACTGGAGAACGACCAATAATAATGATGATGGGAGGAAGTCTTGGTTCTGTAAAAATAAATACACAATTAAGAGGTTCACTAAAAACATTATTAAAAGACTTTGACCTTGTTCATATATGCGGAAAAGGTAATGTTGATAAAACACTTGAAGGTACAAAAGGTTATACACAATTTGAATATGTATCAGAAGAATTACCTCATATAATGGCAGCAGCAGATATTATAGTATCAAGAGCTGGTTCAAACTCTATTTCTGAATTTCTTGCACTTAAAAAACCAAATCTTTTAATCCCTCTTTCTGCAAATGCTAGTAGAGGTGACCAAATATTAAATGCGGCTTCATTTGAAAAACAAGGTTTTTCAATGGTACTTAAAGAAGAAGATATGACATATGCATCTCTTGAAAGAGCAATAAGAAAACTTTATGAAAATAGACAATCTTTTATTGATGCTATGGAAAAAAGCAATACTTCAAATGGTGTAAATGGTGTAATGGAAATTATTAAAAAATATACAAAATAAAGGGTTGCTAAGCAACCCTTTTTATTATTGTTTTGTTATACTTTTTATTGTATAAATATATTTTGGTTCTTGTATACCACTTATATAAGGGTTATCAACCATTTTTATTTCCCATTTACTGCTTAACTTTACATTTTCTTTACCGGTTGTATAAAAATCAGCAATAACTGTATACTCTTTTTCTTCTGTTTCTACACTTTCCAATGTAGCATATGAAAGTGTTGCAGGATTTATTTTAAATATATATCCTCCATAGTTCTCATCATAAGCTACTTCATCACCAATACTTTCTGGTATATCTAAAAGGTCATCATAATCATAAAAAAGTATAGTTGCGAACTCTTGGACAACATTTTTAGGTAATTTAACCTTATCATATTCAATTTCAGCAAGTTCATGTTTTATACCATAACTACCTACAAAATAAGATATTGCTCTCCAAAAAAACTCGGGATTTTTGGGTTCATATTCCATATTATTTTCATACATACATCTTATAACAGCATCAACAGGTTTTGTCATTGCATAAAACTCATCAGACATGCCTTCTCTATTAACAACTACACCATCATTATATTGTTTTGTTATATTATTTTCTTCTATATTTTTTTCAGAGTTATTTTCTTCTATTTCAAATGATTTTAATTCTGAAATTCCTTCTTCAACATTTTTTACACTATTTATACTTGCATTATTTACATTAGAACAACCTACAAATATGAAAATCATAAATACCAATAAAAAAAAGTAGTATGTTTTTTTCATATACATCTCCTTTTAATATAAAATTTAATATTAATATAATTATAAACTATACTTTATATTTATTGTATTAAAAAAAAACTTAAAAAAAATAAAAAAATACGATACAGTTTAACTGTATCGTATTTTTATTTAAGCTGATTTTTTACCAAAATATTCTTTATGCCAAAGTATAAACATAAATATTGTCCAAATTTTTCTACTGTTATCAACTTTTCCTGTTCTATGGTCATCAAGAAGTTTTACTATTTCATCAACATTGAAAAATTCTCTTGCAGCTGTTCCCATAAATGCTTTTTTAACTGTATTATAATATTTATCTTCTTTAAGCCATATACGAATAGGTACAGGGAAACCAAGTTTCTTTTTCTCAGCAACCATATCCGGAAGGTATCTATGTGCAGCCATTCTCATTGCATATTTTGTATTTTCTTTATTTACTCTATATTTTACAGGTATTGTTCTTGCAACATTAAATACTTCTTTATCAAGGAATGGAACTCTAACTTCAAGAGAATGTGCCATACTCATTTTATCAGCTTTTAAAAGAATATCTCCTATAAGCCAAAAATGAATGTCTATATACTGCATCTGAGTAACTTCATCTTGATTTTTAACTTTATCATAGAAAGGCTTTGTAAGCTCTGTATGATTATATTTTCCAGTAGGATTTTTAAGAATTTTTTCTCTTTCCTCCTCATTAAACATAAAAGCATTACCTATAAATCTTTCCTGTAAAGTTTTACTACCTCTTATAATATAGTTTTTACCTTTAACTTTAAAAGGTATAGCTTTAGCAATTTTTCCAAGACCTTTTCTTACTGGCATAGGAAGTTTTGTAATAGGTTCAAGAGAATGTGGTTCTCTGTATATATTATACCCTCCAAAAAACTCGTCAGCACCTTCACCAGAAAGAGCAACTTTAACATGTTTTGCTGCTGTTTGACTTACAAAATAAAGTGCAATAGCAGAAGGGTCAGCAAGAGGCTCGTCCATATGATATTGTACTTTAGGTATAGCTTCCCAGTATTCCTCTGTTGTTATAAGTTTACTATAATTATCTATACCAACTTTTTTTGAAAGAGCTTTTGCATAATCTATTTCATTATATTTTTCATAATCAAAACCAACTGTGAATGTTTTATCACCTTTAAAACAAGCAGCTACATAACTTGAATCAACACCACTTGAAAGGAAAGAACCAACTTCAACATCACTTATTTTATGTTTTTTAATAGAATCCTGCATTGCATTATCTATTTCATCAACAAGCTCATCAAGATTTTTATTTTCATCAGCCTCAAAAACAGGTTCCCAATATCTTTTTATTTCCATTTTGCCTTTTTTAAATGTAAAACAATGAGCAGGCATAAGTTTATATATACCTTTAAAGAATGTTTCTTCAAGAACTGAATATTGGAATGTAAGGTAATTTTCAAGAGCTGTAGTATTTACAGCTTTTTTATACCCTGGATATTCAAGTATACTTTTAATTTCTGAACCATATACAAGCTGTCCGTCTATTTCTGCATAATAAAAAGGTTTTATACCAAAAAAGTCCCTTGCTCCAAAAAGAGTTTCATTTTTACTATCCCAAATAACAAAAGCAAACATACCTCTTACTTTACCAAGAAGTTTTTCGCCATATTCTTCATATCCATGAATAAGAACTTCTGTATCTGCATTATTTTTAAAAACATGACCTTTTGCAATAAGTTCTTCTCTAAGTTCTTGATGATTATATATTTCACCATTAAATGTTATTACAATATCGTCAGTTTCGTTATACATAGGTTGTGAACCATGGTCAAGGTCTATGATACTTAAACGTCGAAAGCCCATTGCAATATCATCATTTATATGTTTTCCTTCACTGTCAGGACCTCTATGAATTATTTTATTCATCATATTTGTAAGAATTTCTTCACTATTTATAAGGTGTCCTGTAAAACCACAAAAACCACACATTTTATATATCCTCCTATGGCAAAAAGCCCTATTAAACTAAAATTTTTCAATATAAAAAACTGTATCACATTTCAATATTAAAATCAACAAAGACAATATATAATTAAAATCAGTATTTTTTAAAATTTTATACATTTCAAATAACAAAAACAAATAAAGCATCTATAAGCATAATAATTGATGTAATTATTGCAAATATAACTGTTCTTTTTTCACCTAATGATTTTATAAATTTTTCAAAAACAGGATACAACACATATAGTATAATCATACCACCAATACCAAAACGTATACTTGGATTAAGTGCAATTCTACCTTCAAAATTAAAACTAAATCTTGTATAATCCCAAAGCCATGAACCTGTTGTAAACTCCATAATATAACTTGCAATAAGCTCTATTATAGTTGTAATAACTACAATACCTACAAATACAATAGCAGGTGTAATATTAGTCTTAAAAAGCCTTATTTTCTTTTTCATAAGCTTTTTTAAACAAAATAATATAGCAATAGCTCCACAACCATATACAGGGCAATATGGACCTATTAAGACACCTCTATTTGTAAATCCCCACCTGTATATAACTACATCAAGAAATACTTCATAAATCCAGCCTAAAATAGAAATTATAAAAAAGAATAAATACATTTTTGAAAGTTTTAAATACATTTTGTTTTCCATAAAATCAACCTTTCTTATGTATATCCTAAACCCTTATTAAAGTATAGACTATATATAAAATAAAGACAATATAAAAAAGGGTTGCAATAAAAACAACCCTTAAATTTTACTATAATACTATTTATTTAAAAATAGTTATTGTTTTTGCACTTGGACTCCATTCAATATTTTCGTCTGAAATACCATAAGCATTAAGAACACCTCTTAAAGGTATATAAGTACGATTATCTTTTATTACAGCAGGACAATCAATATTTATTTCACCATTAGGTGAAGTTATTTTTGTTTCACCTATTTTAAGCGAAATATTACCATTAGTTGTTTTTATTGTTATTTCACCTGTTTTTTCATTCCATGCTATATCTGTATCAGATATACCCATAGAATTTGAAAATGTTCTTAATGGTATCATTGTTCTTCCAGACTCATCAATATATGGTACTCCATCTGTTACAACCTGTTTTCCATTATATACATATCCTTCTGCACCTATTGCATAAACTATATTAATACTATTATTTTTGCTATATTCTATTGTTTTTACATAATAAAGGTCTTTTGTATCAGTATTATAATAACCCAACTGAATATTATGAGTATTGCCATCATTTATTAATGTTTTATCAAATTCAAACTGCCATGCTCCATTGTTATCAACTCTTATTTTTCCTATTTCTTTATTATCAATATTAAGAACAACAAATTTGCCTTTTGTGGCTGTTCCTGTCAATACCGCTTTATCATCAGTATAGTTTATATTATCATTTATCATTATTTCTGAAGCTGTTTCATTACCTGTTCCAAAAGTACCAAAATTAAGTTCTGCACTTCCACCATTACTGTTTGTAAAATCAGCTTTTATATTTCCATAAGAAGCATTTTCAGTATTAAGTTTTATATCAGTAAGTTTAATACTACCTTTACCAGCATCAGTTGTTTTTGTAACAGTAATAACAATAGCTTTTTTACTGCTGTCAACAAAATCTATGTCTGTTTTATTAGAATATTTACCATCATTATCCATTTTAGGAAGTTGGGCAAATGTAAAACCACCATTAAGTTTTATAGTATATTTTGTGCCGCTTTTTACACTTGAATTAAAATCATCTTGAATTAATATTTCATTTATAGTTCCATTTTCTTTCATATTTTCAACAGGTTCATTATATATTTTTATATCACTTGCACCAGCAGTAGCAAATACAAATTCTCCTTCTGATACACTTGAACCTTTAGAATTTATACCAACAGTTGCATCTCCAAAATCATCTATTACAGTATAAAGTGGTATTTCTATATCTTTTGATGTAGCATCAAATGTATCTAAATCAATATTGAAAATCATTCTTGTATCAGAAATTTTTGTATAACTAACACCTGTTTCAATATCTCCTTTATCTGAATATTTATCAGACCATTTAGCATTATCAATATAAACTTCAAAATTAAAATCATCTGTATGGTCTTTACTTGACTCTATAATAAGTTTTGGAGCTGTACTTTCATTAAGTTCTGTTCCAGTTTTAACTCTAACTTGATTTGTAATATGGTTTTCTGTATAAGCAAAAGCATTCACATTAAATGCACCTAATGCAAGAACTACTGCTGAAAGAAATGAAACAATTCTACTAATATAATATTTCATAAAAATCCCCTCCTTATTAATTTAGACTATAATTAATATATATTAGTTCCAATTAAATTATAAAATTTATAAATAAAAATTTCTATAAACAATAAATTATTTTAATAAATTCTTAATAAATAATATTATTAAAGTGATATAATTATTTTTAAATTAATGTTAAAAGGAGGATTTTTTTATGAACTATAATGAAGTACTTGAAATTGCAAGAAAAGATATAGGAGAACTTTGTAAAGCCTGTCCAATATGTAATGGTATAGCTTGTAAAAATAAAATGCCTGGACCGGGTGCAAAAGGTGTAGGCGATACTGCTATAAGAAACTATTCAAAATGGCAAGATATACGAGTAAATATGGATACTATATGTGAAAATAAGCCTGTTGATACAAGCATTGAAATTTTCGGTAAAAAATTTGATTATCCATTTTTTGCAGGACCAGTTGGTGCTGTAACACTTCATTATAGTGATAAATATAATGATGTTACATATAATGATGTACTTGTATCTGCTTGTGCTGAAAATGGTATAGCAGCATTTACAGGAGACGGTACAGATTCAAATGTAATGATTGCAGCAACAAAAGCAATAAAATCTTCAAATGGTATTGGAATTCCAACAGTTAAGCCTTGGAACATAGAAACTATAAAAGAGAAATTCAATCTTGTAAAAGAAAGTGGAGCATTTGCAGTTGCTATGGATATTGATGCAGCAGGTCTTCCATTTCTTAAAAACCTTACACCACCAGCAGGTAGTAAATCTGTATCAGAACTTTCTGAAATAATAAAAGAAGCAGGTCTTCCATTTATAGTAAAAGGAATAATGACAGTAAAAGGAGCAATAAAAGCTAAAGAAGCAGGAGCATCAGCAATAGTTGTTTCTAATCATGGAGGACGTGTTCTTGACCAATGTCCAGCAACAGCAGAAGTTTTAAGAGATATAGTTGAAGCTGTTGATGGAAGTATGAAAGTATTTGTTGATGGCGGAATACGTTCAGGAACAGATATATTCAAAGCACTTGCAATGGGTGCAGATGGTGTACTTATATGCAGACCATTTGTAACATCAGTATATGGCGGAGATAAAGAAGGTGTAAAATTATATATTGAAAAGCTTGGAACAGAACTTAAAGATACTATGGCTATGTGTGGAGCATTTTCAATAGATGAAATAACAAAAGATATGATAAGATATTAAATTCAATTATATTAAATATATAAAAGGAGTTTGAGTCTATATGAATATTAATTATAATTTAAAAAATATAATTTTTATTATATTAGGTATAATAATAGGAGTGACATTATTTATACTTGGTAACAAAGATGATTCTCCTGGATTAAGTTTTATAGGAATATTTTTAAGTTTTCTAATTATATTAAAACAAATTTTAATACAGAAAAAATATTATATTTCAATAGTATTAATATTTTTAGGTTTTATTTTAACAATATTTCCATTAGTTTTATTTTTAGATAAAGAAATAAATAGCTATTCAATAAATATGTTTTTAATAAATATAATAGGAATTTCTTTTATTATATTAGCAATAAAAAAAATTAAAAAGCTAAAGACATATTAAAAACTTTTATAAACTGAAAAATTAAATATAATATAAAAAAATAACTGATAAAAATATATTTTATCAGTTATTTTTATTAAAATTAATATTTTAGAAAATAAAAACAATTATACAAAATTAAATTTACATTACTAAAATACAATTATATAAAAAGTTATTTGAAATATATAAGTTTATATAAATTTATTCAAAATCTCTATACATTTCTGGAATTATATTTTCATCTACATCACTATAAAATCTATTGTTCATAATTTGCTCCTGAATATTTTCATTTTCTTGTTTAATTCTATAATCATTTATACTATATTCATTATTTATTTCATTTAATGATTTATTTGTATCATTTACCATTTCACCTATATCATTAGAAACACTTGAACTTTGTGCTTTTAATTCAGAAATTTCTTCAATTTTTTCCTCTGAAAACAACCCTCTAGAAGCATCAAGTTTCAATTCTGTTTCAAGTATATTAACTCTATTATCAATTTGATTTTTTACATTTGAAACAATTTCTGTGAGTTCATTAGATATTGCAATATTTGATATTTTAGTTAAATTTTCATTTTGTATTTCTTCTTCAGTTTTTTGTTCTTGTTTATATGTAGATTTCAAATCAATTTTATTGTCATTACTTTCATTTGCTTCTTCACTTTGAATTTGAGAAATCTGTTCATCAATTTGTTTTATTTGTTCTTCATATGCCTTTAATTGTTCTGTTACATCATAACCTTTTTCATCTGCTGAAATTTTAACTTCATTTTTTCTTTCAATTATATCTTGTTTTTGTTTCATTAACTGTTCAATAATACTTTGTTTTCTTCCTTGAGCTGATATTAAAACAGTATCTCTATCATTTCTTTTATTTATCTGACCATTTTGCTTATTTGAACCATTAATATTATTTTCTGTTTTTCCTATTTTATTGGCTATACTTCTATTTACAGCACTTGAATTTATAACAGAATTATAATTTGATAAACTATTTCTAGTAAAAATATTTATATTGTTACTTAATATACTATTTAAAAACATACTTTTCCCCTCCTTACGCATAATATTTCTATTGCTTTAATATAATTTAGAAAATATTATCTAACTACTAATACAAAATTATATAAAAAACTTAATCTTACTGAGTATATATACATTATTTCTTTTTATTGTATAAATTTAACATTATTTTTAAATATAATATCGTCAAAATAAAATATAAATTAATATAAATCGCATAAAAAAAAGCATTGAATATATTATTCAATGCTTTTTTTACTGCCCGAGACCGGAATCGAACCGGTACGGGTTTTACCCCGCAGGATTTTAAGTCCTGTGCGTCTGCCAGTTCCGCCACTCGGGCA